>NZ_PPBR01000046.1:0-14850 GCF_002913545.1 Campylobacter concisus
ATGACTAATAGCATTATCATAAAATAGTTTAACAATTCCATCTATATCATTCCTTCCAAATATTGAAGGAAATCTGACTATTGATATTTTAATATCAGTATTTTTAAATTCTGTATATAGAATTTTTTCAGAGATATATTTTGTTAATCCGTAATACGAAGATGGATTTGGTATTGAATCTTCATTAAAAATTCTAGCTTTCTCAGGCCTTGAAAATATACTTGCAGTAGAAACATATACTAGTTGTTTTATATTTAACTTTTTTGCCAAAGAAATAACCTCCAGTGTCAGTCTTACGTTTGACTCATAGAAGCATTCAAAAACTTGTATCTTTGATCTTATTAAAGATGCACAATGGTATATACAATCTATTTGCTCCTTTTTAGAACCCAGCTCTTCGAAGTTTCTAATGTACTTTAAGTTAACATGCTCAAAATTATCTAGAAAACCAAAATTTTGATGTACATAAACAATAACATTTAATTTCTTAGACAATAGGTGTTTTGTTAAATTACTGCCCACAAAACCACTTCCACCTATTATCAAAACTGCCATATACTAACTCCTTTTTTGGTGTGCCAAATTAATTATTGTATTCTAGTAATCCCAAAAACAAAACCATAATACTAAAAACTATTAAACAATTTAATTTATGTCACCACCCTTATACATTCTTAATTTTTCTCATATCAGTTCATCTTGTTTATAGTTTTTTTGTGAAATTTGCCCGATTACCTCATCCCACCTCATAGGATTTATGCCGTCTCCTGGACGTTTTACACAGATGTTTTGCTCGCTAAAAATTTCACCCTTTTTTATATCTCGTTTTGCCACGATAGACTTTCTAGCTATTTTGATATTTTCACTCTCGCTTTTGCTAAAGTGCTTTAGTCCGTCTCCAAGCGCTAGCTCGATATTTCTAATAGCCCTAACCATAGCCGCTAGCTCATCTGGCTCAAGGCTAGCTTTATGATCAGGTCCGGGCAGGCTCTTATCAAGCGTAAAGTGCTTTTCTATGATCTTTGCGCCCATGGCAACCGCTGCGATATCAACCTCGATGCCAAGCGTATGATCGCTATATCCGACCTCAAGCCCAAAGGCATTTTTAAGAGTTACCATCGCCTTTAAATTTACATCCTCCATTGGCGTTGGATACTGCGTATTTGCATGAAGAAGGCTTATGTTTTCACGTTTCGTGCCACTTTTTACAAGTGTTTCTATCGCAGCTTCCACCTCGCCTAAATTTGCCATGCCAGTTGAGAGAATGATCTTTTTATTAAGCCCACCTATCTGCCTAAGATAAGGTAAATTTGTTATCTCGCCACTTGGGATCTTAAATGTGCTAAGCCCCAACTCATCAAGAAGCTTTATGCTGTCGCTATCAAAAGGAGTTGAGAGAAAAGTGATATTTTTTTGCTTGCAGTAGGCTATAAGCTCTTTATGCGTGTTCTCGTCTAGTTCAAGCTTTTTTATCATCTCAAACTGGCTTTCATTTTTATCGGTAGTTTCTTTTTGATAGCTAGCCTTTTGCGCGTTTTTTGAAACAAGATTTTGAGCCTTAAAAGTCTGAAATTTCACCGCATCAGCGCCGGCTTTGGCTGCCACGTCGATCAGTTTTTTAGCTAAATTTATATCGCCATTGTGATTAACCCCAGCCTCAGCTATGATAAAAACTCTATTTGACATCAAACTTCCTTTAAAATGCTAGTTTTACGCCTTTATAAAAGCGTTTTTCTCCAAGCTTCTCATCACGCTAGTTCCGCCACCTATGATAGAATTTTCGCCTATCACTATATACTCTTTGCTAGTTGCATTGCTGCCAAAGAATGTCTCATCTTGCACGACAACGCCACCATTTACCACACTTGCTGTTGAGATATGGCAGTGATCGCCGATAGTTGCGTCATGCTCGACAAGCGCCTTTGTATTTATGATGCAGTTTTTACCGACAGTTGCACCAGCGTTGATCAAGGCATGATGCATCACCACGCTTCCCTCACCTACACTTGCATGCTTTGAGATATACGCAAGTGGCGAGACTATGGTTGGAAGTATAAAACCTATCTCTTTTAGCAGTGCAAACAGTCTTTTTCTAGGCTCGCTACTTTTTATCTGCCCAACCGTCACCACAGCATTTTTGCATGATGTAAAAACCTCAGCCAGATCATCATCGCTACCGATGATCTCATAGCCAAGCACCTTTTTACCAATATTTTCTGCCGTATCTATGATACCAATTATATTAAATTTAGCTTCGCTCTTGATGACATCTATCACACTTTTACAGTGCCCGCCACCACCTACTAAAACTATATCTTGCACGGCTAAACTCTTGCACTACTTGGGATATTTACTATCCTATCGCTTAGAAATTTAGCATTTTTTAGCTCATCTCTTTGGCAGTTCTTAAACATATCAAGCTCATTCATGAGCTGCCATATAGGACGCGTGAAAACACCATTTTCATTGCTAAATTTCAAAAACTCATCTCGTTTTTCACTGCTTTCAAAGAGCACCGCATTTAGCCAAAAATTTGACCTAGCGTCCGCTGGCTCATCTATAAATTTCACATCATCAAATTTAGAAAAATACTCTTTATAAATCATCGCAAGTTCGCGTTTGCTCTTTAAAAATAGCTCCAAATTTTCAAGCTGCGCCACAAGCAGAGCTGCATTTAAATTTGGTAAGCGGTAGTTGTATCCGATCTCGCTATGACGATACTCAAAAGGATGTGGCACCTTGGCCGTTGTGGTGATAAATTTAGCGTGCTTTGCTATCTCCTCATCGTTTGTGATGATAGCTCCGCCACCTCCGCTTGTGACTATTTTATTGCCATTAAAGCTCATCGCTGCAAGATTGCCAAAATTCCCCGTATGAGTGCCTTTATAGTAGCTACCAAGGCTCTCGGCGCAGTCTTCTACTAAAGCGATGTTCCAACGCTTGCAAATTTCAGCTATCTCATCTATCTTGCAAGGCAGTCCAAAAGTGTGCATAGGCACGCAAGCACGCACTATCCTGCCGCTAGTTTTATTGATACATTTGCCGCCTTTTAGCTCGCAGTTTTTCTCTAAAAATGCACTAAGTGACGCTGGTGACATACCAAGTGTATCAAGATCAACATCCACGAAAACCGGCTTTGCAAAAAGGTAGCTAATGGCGTTGCAAGTGGCTATAAAAGTAACTGGCTGCGTGATCACTTCGTCATTTTGCTCTACGCCAGCTAGTTTTAGGCAGATGTGAAGCGCCGAGGTGCCATTTGTCGTGGCAACTGCAAATTTAGCACCGACCATTTGAGCTAGCTTGCTCTCAAACTCATCGACAAATTTGCCGACACTTGAGACAAAGCTAGAGTCGATGCACTCAAGTAGATATTTTTTCTCATTGCCTATAAATTTAGGCTCGTGAAGCGGGACTTTATCCTTGCCAAAGGTACTTTTTATAAATTTCAAAACCTCGTCAAAATCACATTTTTTCATCGAGATACTTTCCTGTTTCTTTATGCATAAAATTTGGTATGAGCTCGAAAACTTCGCGCAAAATCTCCTCTTTGCTCCATGTCAAGCTTGATTTTAAATTTAAGATATTGTTTTTGAAAATTTCTAGCTTTTTGCTGTCAAAATTTGCATCATTTTTAACTATGCCGATATTTTGAAGTCTTTGCATGTCAAGTCTCTCGCCATCAACGAAAAACTCCTCATAATCCTTCTCTCCAGTCGTGTCGCTAGGCGCAAAAAGACAAGGGTAAAAGCCATCTTTTGGAAGCACTTTCGCAAGCTTTCTAGCCTCCTCCTCATTTTCACATAAAAATGGCTCATAGCCTAAATTTGCTAAGTATCGCTTGGCTATCTCGCTAAATGTTATGAGGTCTAAATTTTCATCTAATTTTGGGAAAAATATATCTCTATTTTCGCCAAAAATGGTGCTTAAAAGGCAGAGCTCACCGCTCTCTTTTGGCGTTAAAAAGTAGCGCCTGACGTCGTTTGGAGCGACTATGGGCTGAGCCTTTTCTATGCGTTTTTGAAAACCAAAAAGAAGCGAGCCGTCACTAAATGCCACGTTTGCAAACCTAGCCATCGAGACGTCGATTTCTAAGGAGTGCCTAAACGCAAACATCTCCATGATACGCTTGCTAGCTCCCATTAAATTTACAGGGTTTGCTGCCTTATCAGTGCTAACACAAAAGTATTTTTTTGACTTCATGCTAAAGGCTTGTGCTAGCGTTTTGTCGGTATTAAAGATGTTTGTTTCGAGCATCCTCATAAGCGTAAACGGATCTTTTTCGCTTCTAACGTGCTTTAGCGCTGATAAATTTAAGACGTAGTCAAATCCACCGCTTTGCGCTAAAAGTGCGTCAAATTCGGCGCTTGCAACATCTATAGCAAAAGTTTTAAACTCGCCACTTATATATCCAAACTCGCTTCTTATGTCACGCACTAGCTCAACAAGATTGTTTTCAGAGATATCAACGACGTAGAGTTTTTTGGGATCTCTTATAAAGATCTCTTTTGTCACGGCGGAGCCTATCGAGCCAGCCCCACCGATAACTAGAAAGGAAGAAGTATTAATTATTTTTTTTAACTCATTTCCTAGTTTCAATAAATCTTGTAAAAAAAGATGATTTTTTCTACCTATTAGGTCTAAAATATTCATATATTTTTTACTACTAGAATATCTTCTCTAGTATGATTTAAAGGTAGATCATCCGACTGTTCTAGCAAATAAGTCTCACATCCCATAGAGCGATACCTTTGAAGTATAAAAAAAACCATACTATCGTCAAAACAAAGTGGTTCTGGCTTATTCCAACAAATATCTGGTACAGAATCAGAATGTGACCATTTTTTATGAAATTCACAACCAGACACAGATGAGAGAAACCGCTTTTTCTTACTTATATTTTGAATATCTCCAATCAGCATTCTCCCTCCTGTATCTTTAAGAAGCTGTATACATTCATCCAAAAATCTTACATAGTTAGAATGATAAACAACTAGTTGCAAAACAGAATAAACAATAATATAGTCAACTTTTGAATACAACTGACCATAATCGTAATTGTATGGAAATTCATATGGAATTTTATTTATAAAAGGTTCATTTGGTAAATTATCTAGCATTTCTTTCGAGTCAACTAAATATAAAATGAAGTTATTTTGCTTAGAATATTCTATGAGAGATCTAACAGGACCAGAACAACCACACCCAATATCCATTATAATTTTTGATCCTTTAGATTCTTGCTTTATTTTTAATTTGTTTAAAATATCCGGAAAAATATTTGCCTCTGTTTCCTTTCTATGTAAATTAGAAAACCCAACTTTTTCTATATTATTTAGAGAAGTATTTTGGGCCATTTCTTTAAAATCATTAAAACTTAACATAGTAATTACATCCTTTCTTTAGCTTTGATTCCCATTATATTAAATGCTGTTTTTATCGAGATAGCGACAACTGCAAAAACTTTTAGCAAGCTATCTTCGTTTTCGTTTCCAACCACACGGTTTTCATTATAAAATTTATGAAAGCTAGCAGCCAGCGACTTCAGATAGTCTGGTATTTTTTGAAGCTGCCTTGAAGCAAAAGCATCCTCTAAAATTTCAGGCAAGATAAGCGCTTCAAAAAGTAAATTTTTAGCATTTTCATCTAGGCATTCAAAGTCTGCATTTATCACGTCACTAACGCTTTTTTCAGCCTTTGCAAAGACCTGATTTATCCTAGCGTGAGCGTAATTTATATAAAAGATAGGGTTTGAGCTATCCTCTTTTTTAAGCTCATCCACGTCAAATTCCAAACTACTCGTATTTGCTTTACTTATAAAGATAAATCTAAGCGCCTCAGCACCGATCTCACTCGCGATATCGCTCATCAGCACCGCATTGCCAGCACGCTTGCTCATTTTATATGGCTTGCCCTCTTTTAGTAAGCTAACCATCTGCATAAGTATCACTTCAAGCCTATTTTCGTCGTATCCAAGGAAATTTATCGCAGCCTTTAGCCTTGCGATATATCCGTGGTGATCCGCGCCCCAAATGTTTATATAGTGGTCAAAATTTTTCTCAAATTTAGCGTTATGATAGATGATGTCGCCAGCTAGATATGTCGGTCTGCCGTCATTTCTAACCACAACCCTATCGTTGTCATCACCAAGTGTGGTAGAAGCGATATAGATAGCGCCCTCTTTTTCATACATTTGATTTGAGCGTTTTAGCTTTTCTATAGTTGGCTCCAGGCGGTCGTAAAGAGCTTTTTCGCTAGCCCAGCTCTCTATAAAAATGCCAACATCAGCCAAGTCTTTTTTGATGATCTCAAGCACGATATCCTTGCCAAACTCAGCAAGCTCAAGGTTTCTGCTCTCGTCATAAAAAATTTCCTTACCAAATTTCTCATTTGCAAGCTTAGCGATATCTAAAATATAATCCCCGCGGTAATATTTCTCTGGATAGACGACACTTTCGTTAAAAAGCTGCTCTTTAGCCGCAAGTGATATCGAAGTGCCAAGCATATCTATTTGATTGCCAGCATCGTTTATGTAGTATTCTGTTGAGATAGCGTAGCCAAGTCTTTTGCCAAGTCTTGCCAACGTATCGCCATAAACTGCGCCTCTAACGTGTCCGATGTGAAGCGGCCCAGTCGGATTTGCGCTGATGTATTCTATTAAATAGCTGTCTTTTTTCGCATCTTCTTTTGCAAAATTTTCACTATCTAGCAAAATTTGCTTTGAAATTTCATCTAAAAATTCGCTCTTAAGCTTGAAATTTAAGTAGCCATTTACCGCGCTAGCTTCAACTATCTTGCTATCACTAAATTTATCAGCAAACTCGCTAGCTATCATAGCTGGCGACTTTCTTAACTCTTTTGCGAGGCTAAAAAGCGGCGTCGCATAGTGGGCTAAATTTTTATCCTTTGGCTTTTCAAGCACAAATTTACGCTCTAAAACCTTTGAAATTTCAGCTTTTATTTTATTTTTCAACTCTAAAACCTATGCGTTTTTAGTTGTTTCTTCTATCTTATGACTAGCAGCGCTCTCTTCTTTATGCTCGACTTTCTCGCTCTTTTCAGGTGTTGTGTCCTCCATCTCAGCTTTAAAAGTCTTTATGCCCTTACCTAGTCCTTTTGCAAGCTCTGGGATCTTCTTTGCTCCAAAAAGTAATACAATGATCGCCAAAACGATCAACCAGTGGCCAATACTAAAAGAACCCATTTTTTCTCCTTATCAAATTTTCTCAAAATATTATCATAAATTCCTGAATTTCTAACAATCTATCCACTCGTCGATGACATTTCTTAAGTTTATCTTAGCGCTTTTTAACCTCATCGCTCGAAGGATTGATTTTAGCCCTTTATAGCTCTTTTCTATATCATCATTTACTAAAAAATAATCATACTCTAAAATATGCTCCATCTCACCAACTGCGTTCATTAAGCGATTTTCTATCGTCTCATCACTATCTGTTCCGCGGTTTTTCAAGCGCCTTTTTAGCTCTTTTTTATTCGCAGTTGTTATAAAAACTGAAGTGATATAGCTTTTAAATTTCTCAAGTGCGATGTGAAAGCCCTGCACATCGATGTCAAATATCACTATCTTTCCGGCTTCAAGTGCTGCTAAGACTGGCTTTAAGCTTGTGCCATAGTAGTTTTTATGCACCTGCGCCCACTCTAAAAACTCACCTTTTTCTATACCGCTTTTAAATTCATCTTCTTTTATAAAATAATAATCCACCCCATCAACTTCGCCTTCTCTTTTGGCTCTTGTTGTGCTTGAGATAGAAAAATATAGGTCTTTCTCCTCCTTTAAAAGACGGCCCAAAAGCGTGCTTTTACCGCTTCCACTAGGTCCCGAAACTACTAAAATTTGTCCTTGCAACTACTTTTCCTCGAAACTTATATTTATCTTGATGTTCATATCTTTTAGCACATCTCTTAGCGAGCTCTCATTTAGTGACTCACGGACGTGTTTTGTGATCTTTTTAGTTAGCTCTTCTTTATAGTCTTCTTTTGTCTCATTTTTTGAGCTTGTTTGAGGCATATCTTTTAGCCCAAATGCCGCTAACATCGTGTTTTCATCTATATCATCTATCGATGCCATGTCAAAATTTAACTCACTTGATGCTGCGTCTTTACTCTCTTCTTTCGTGTCTTCTTCTTGAGCATTTTCTTCTTCAAAAGTTTCATCCGCAAGGCCTAGATATTCTTTGGCTTCTGGCTCACTCACATCTTCTAGCTCTTCTACTGACATCTCACTAGAAGCGTTTTTGCCATCACTAGGCTCTAAATTTTCTAGCTCCTCACTTGAAATTTCATCTAGAGCCTCTTCTTCTATATCTTCTTCTGCTTTTTCATCATCTACTTGAATTTGCTCTTCATCAGCCTCAGAGCTCTCATCTAAATTCTCATCATTTTTAGGCTCATCTTCCAAATTTATCTCATTTTCAAGACTATCTTCATCATCAAATTTAGCTAGCTCATCTATATTTAGCTCTTCTTGCTCTAAATTTTGAACATCTAGCTCAGTATCCTCTAAATTTTTATTTTCCTCATCAGCTTCTTCACTATTTAGCTCTTCATCAAGCGAATCGATCTCACTAAGCTCTTTTTTACTTTGACTAATATCATCTAACTCTTCATCATTCTCGTCTGTTTTTAAATTTTGTGTATTTTGCTCAACGATCTTTTCAAGCTCGTCTCTAGCTTCTTCATCTACTGGGCTGCTCTCGTCCATATTTTCTATCTCATCAACAAGTGCGCTAAGATCCCCAAAATCACTGCTTAACCCATCTTCGATAGTTTCTTCTACTTTTGGCGTTTTACTAGATTCATCATCTACATTTTCATTAGCCGCTTCAGTTTCTTCACTATTTTCGTCAATTAGCTCAGTATCAGCCTCATCCAAACTGATCTCTTCATCTTCTAAATCTCCAACACTAGAATCTTCTAAGTGCTCTTTTAAAAGCTCATCATTTAAAACATTATCATCTAATTTTTCGGTTTCATCTTCTTTTGCTAAATTTTCAAAATCTGTGTCAATTTCTGGCAACTCAAAATTTTGTAGTTCTTCATAATTTTCATCAATATGTTCAAAATCATCGAAGTTTGCGGAATCATCAAGTCCTAGTTCAGCCTTTGTATCATCACCAGCCACATTAACCGCCTTACTTTCTTCAAATAAATTTATAAATTCGGTAGGGAGGAATGGCTTTTCAAGCATAATGTCAGCAAAATCAGGCTTTATGCCGCCTCTTGGGGCTAGATACATCACTTTTTGGTCAAATTTTATATCAGCGCTCTCCATATCGCTGTCAATAATAATATAGTCAAATTCACCACTTACTGCATTAACATCATCAAATTCTACATACTCTACACCTATTTTATTTAGACTTAGTGTTATGAGACGTGAAACTGCTGGATTTTTGTTTACGAGCGCGACTTTCATAATCCCTCCTTGAAGCACTTGAAGCTGTATTTTATGATAAATTTCATTGCTATTTTCTTAAAAAAATAGAGCCGGCAGATCATTTATCACTTTTAAAAGTAGGTCGCTCATTATCTTCATAATGCCTGCTAAAATAGCTATCAAAACGGAAAATCCGATCGTCACTTTGATAGGATAGCCGATGACTAGTAGGTTAAACTGTGGCATCGTCTTCATTAGCATGCCAAAGATAGAGTCTGAGAGCAAAGAGAGGGCGATGATGGGAAATGACATGATAAAGCCAAACATAAACAAATTTGTAAATAAATTTATCGCATAGCTCATGATGCCAAAGCGTGGATAAAAATCGCCAAGAGGCACAACAGCAAGCGAGCTAGCGTAAAACTGAAGGAGCAAATGGTGACCGTCAAAGGCTAGAAATGTTAGTAACGCGATGAAATTTATAAGGTTTGCTATGACTGGAGAGTTTGTGCCAGTTTGCGGATCAAGCACAGAGGCCATCGAAAAGCCCATGACCATGGAAATTTGCTCGCCTGCCATTTGAAGTGTAGCAAAGATGATGGTTAGCATAAGTCCTGCACTTAGACCCAGCATGACCTCACCTAAGATCTCGCCGATTAAGAAATTTATAGAGTTTTCATGAGCTTTTGAGATGGGAAATAGCACGACGCAAAGGACAAAAACTAAAAGCGTTTTTACGCTAAGAGGAATTTGGTTGTGTGAATAAAATGGAAAAAAGACGATGAGACCGCTTAGGCGTGCAAACAAAAGCATAAAAACTATTACTTTATCGGCTCCAAAAAATTCTACTAGTTCCATTTTGCTCTTTTAAATTTTTTACTAATTTTACAAAATTTTACTTTGTTTTTAAATTTAAGCGATAGTTTTTAGAAATTTGAAGCTAAATTTTAAGAAATTTGCACAAGCTCTTTGTTCTCAAGCTTGTATGAGTTGTCGCATTTCGCGGCTAGGTCGTTGTCGTGAGTGACTAGAACAAGGGCAGCATTGTTTTCATTTATATAGTCAAATAAAACTTGCATCACTTCATTTGCTGTTTGCTTGTCAAGGTTGCCCGTTGGCTCGTCTGCAAAGATGATCTTTGGCTTTTTTGTAAGCACTCTAGCGATACTGACGCGTTGCTGCTGGCCGCCACTTAGCTCACCAACTTTTTGATTTATTACGCTTGAAATTTTAAGCGCTTCAAGATCATTTTTTTCTATATTTTCGCCAGATAAGATGCTTGCAAGCTCAATATTTTCATAAGCGCTAAAACCTTTAAAAAGATAGTGCGACTGAAAAATGATGCCAAAATGAAGCCTTCTAATGGCCAAAAGCTCGTTTTGAGAAAGCTCATAGATCAATCTATCTTGATAGATAACCTCACCAAAATTTGGTTTTAAAAGTGTTGAAAGTATGTGTAAAAGTGTTGATTTGCCACAACCGCTAACGCCGGTTATCGCGATGCTTTGTTTTTGATTGAGAGTTAAATTTATATTGTTAAAGAGCGTATAATCATACGCAAAGCCTAGATTAGACGCTCTTAAAATTTCCATTAGCCTATTTGAGCAGCAACTTCTGCAGCAAAGTCATCTACTTTTTTCTCTAAGCCTTCGCCAAGCTCGAAACGAACGTATTTTACGATCTCGATCTTGCCGCCAAGCTCTTTGCTCTTCTCTTCGATAACTTGTTCGATAGTCTTTTTATCGTCCATTACATAAAACTGACCTAAAAGTGTAAGGCGTTGATCAAGCACTGTGTTATCAGCGTAAAATCTCTCGATTTTGCCAGGGATGATCTTGTCCCAAATTTTCTCAGGTTTGCCCTCAGCTTTTAACTCTTCTTCGATCGCTTTTGTAGCTTTTGCAAGCTCTGCCTCACCTATCTGGCAGCGGCTAGCATACTCAGGGATGTGGTGAAGTGGCTTGCCTAGG
The DNA here is from genome assembly GCF_002913545.1 of Campylobacter concisus. Lineage (GTDB taxonomy): Bacteria > Campylobacterota > Campylobacteria > Campylobacterales > Campylobacteraceae > Campylobacter_A > Campylobacter_A concisus_AV. The sequence goes on from NZ_PPBR01000046.1 coordinate 11,365, forward strand.
CGTTTTAGCTCTTCATTTTCTTTTTCAAGCTCAGCGCGAAGTGCGATAAATTCTTTCTCAACAAAATCTTTATCAAGATCTTTGTAGCTTATAACGCTTGGCTTCATAGCAGCTGCATGCATACATAAATTTCTTATAAATTCAGCTGCTTTGTTTGCAACTTCAGCACTTTCGCAAGCTGCACCGATAAGCACGCCAACACGGCCATTTGAGTGAACGTAGCCATTTACCACGCCCTTATCATCAGCGCTAATAGTCTCAAAGCGGCGAACTACAAGGTTTTCACCGATAGTTGCGATCTGAGTTTTGAAGTATTCTTCAAATTTAACACCGTTTAAAGTGCTTGTATTTAGCTCTTCAACTGTTTTTATGCCACTTGATTGGATGTGAGCTGTTGTATCTTTTGCAAGTGCTTGAAACTGTGGGTTTCTAGCAACAAAGTCAGTCTCAGAGTTGATCTCGCTGATAGTTGCTTTTTTACATTTTGAGCAAACTTCAACACTTACTAAGCCCTCGCTTGCAAGGCGGTCAGCTTTTTTAGCAGCTTGACCTAGGCCCTTTTCGCGAAGGATGTCAACAGCTTTTTCCATGTCGCCATTTGCTTCGCCAAGTGCCTTTTTGCAGTCCATCATGCCAGCTCCGGTTGATTCGCGGAGCTCTTTTACCATTTGTGCAGTTATTTCCATTACTCTTCGTCCTCGCCAAAGTCTTCTTCGCTCATAGCCTCAGCTACAACTGCGTCTTTCTCGTCTTGGCTTACTTCTTCGCCAGCAGCTTGCTCGCCACCATCTTGCTCAAGAAGTGATTTGCCTTCGTTGATCGCCTCAGCCATCTCTTGGCAGAAAAGCTGAACAGAGCGGATCGCGTCATCGTTTCCTGGGATAGGATAATCAACAACGTCAGGATCACAGTTTGTATCGATCGGTGCTACAACTGGGATCTTTAGGCGATTTGCCTCTTGAACGGCGATTTTTTCTTTAACTGTATCAACAACAAATATCATATCAGGTAGGCTTTTCATATTGCGGATACCACCAAGAGTTGCGATAAGCTTCTCTTTTTTGCGGCGAAGCATCAAAGCCTCTTTTTTAGTTAATAAATTTATCGAACCATCTTCTTCCATAGTCTCGATAACTTCTAGTTTGCGGATAGACTGGCGGATAGTACCGAAGTTTGTCATCATACCACCTAACCAGCGGTGATTTACATAAGGCATTCCACATTTTTCAGCGTACTCTTTTATAGCGTCGATAGCTTGTTTTTTAGTACCGACAAATAGAACTGACTTGCCCTCAGCAGCTGCGTCACGAACGATGTTGTAAGTGTAGCGGAAGTAGCGGATAGTCTTTTGTAGATCTATAATATAGATACCTTTTCTCTCACCAAAGATAAATTTTTTCATCTTTGGGTTCCAGCGGCGTGTTTGGTGACCAAAATGTACGCCACACTCTAATAAATCTCTCATAGTTACCATGAGTTTCTCCTTGTTTTAGGCATTTTGCCTTGAATTTAGTTTTATCCTCCACGACCATTAATGCTTTCGCGCAACCAAATTTAGGATTGTCGTGTGTGAAATAAAGCTTGGATTATATTGAAACTTGGCTTTATTGAAGCTAAATTTAAGAAACAATCAAAGCATATGGTTTTTATCTTATGGTAGGTCTATGTGTTTAAAAGCCTTTTCTGCTCTTTCTAAAGTTTCAAGACGATCTATTGCTTCCTTTAGTGATTTTTCATACTCTGCTCTTTTATCATGATCGTAAGCAGGAATATTTATAAGTTCATCAGTAAGCCTTCTCACATATCGTCTTATATCCTCGATGTGCTTTTCTCTTCGCTGTTGCTCTTGGTATTCGTATGAATTTATGATTTTTTCGCGCTTTATTTGATCTTGTCTAGCCATTTCGTCTATTTCAGCTTGTAAAGCTCTTTCTCGTTTTTCTTTTTGTTCATCAAAATACTGCTTTGTAGATGCTATAGTAAGAATTGTAGCATCAGCGCCTATTTTAAATACCCCAGCAATGAAACCAAGTATTTTAACTAATATAAAATACCAGATTGCTCCCATTACTATTGAAAATAAAAAATGACCAAAAATTTCTTTTATATTTATATCAAATCCACGTACAAATAGCATGATCATAAAATACATTAAGATACCTTTGAGTAGATGTTTTACATATTCTTTTAATTCAGATTTTTCCATCTTTTTTCTCGTGACTATTTATGACTTTATCGCTTGTTGTTATTGGACGGTAGTATTTCTATTTCTTCTAATTCACTTAATTCTATTTCCACTATTTCATGATCTTCTATCTCTTTTTTATTATTGTTTAGCACATTGTCCTTATCTTTTTTTATTTCAGAATAAATTGCTACAGACAAGCCAACTATTAAAAATCCAAATACAGAGTCAATCCAAAAATACAAGTTATTCATTTCAATCATTTTTAGCTCCATATTTATTTAAAATACTTTCACATTCTCTTTTAAAATCATATTTGTCACAAACTTCTAAAGCAACACATAATAAATAATAAGGCTTTAAATAGGTCGGTATCTTTAAATTCTTAAATGGGTCAAAAATGTTTGATATATTACTGCCATCAGCTTCAATATACTCTGGAAGTAATTTTATATCTTGCATGATTTTTATATGTTTATTGTCATATTTATTTTTTATATAGCCTAAAATCTTTTTATCATAATCTACAAAACATTTGTGTTTTGATATAAAAGCTTCAATCTTACTTTGATCATCTCTACTTTTTTCTTCATAATCATTTAAGCATTTTTCCCATTTATCTTTACAAAGTTCAATAATCTCCTCAGCATTATTAAGCAAATTATATTTATTAGCAATAGCTACTAAAATAGTTAAAGAAAACACAATACACAAACTAGAACATATATTTCCATCAGATATCAAATTTGCTTTATTTAATATGCATCCGCATATATTATTGTTGCTAATGTCATTCAAGGAGTAGATAGTGAAGTTTAAATTATTATCTACGTCTTCTATTGCTGTTTTATCTTCTTCTTTACAATGTTCTTTTAAAAAAGGCAAAGTATAGTAAATTATTTCTTTAGCATTATTCTCATTTACTAAATCATAAATTTCTTTACTAGAACAATCCAGGAAGTCATTTAGTATATTTTTATAGTGGAGTAGCATGTATTTATCCTTTTTGTTTTTAGTGGATAATTTACCCCCCCCCCCCCCTTAAAAATGTTTTTAATTAGGTAATAAAAAATTTTAAAAAAGGGAATTTTAAAATTTTAAAAAAAAAAAAAAAAAAAAAAAAAAACTTTGTAAAAAAACAGTACTTTATTAAAACATAAACACCACACAAAGAACAGAAAATAAGACTAAGGTAGTTGCTCGATGTTAACAAAAAAAAAAAACACAGAAATCCGAATGAAATCACAGATGAATACAATCAAGAGCACGACGCAAACACACATATGAAGAGAAAACAAGTA
>NZ_PPBR01000047.1:0-465 GCF_002913545.1 Campylobacter concisus
ATCTTGGATGTTGCGAAGAACGACGCCTTCGACCTTGCCATCTTCAAGACCGATCTCAAGTAGCTCGTGATCCATTAGAAATTTAACGCCAGCTGTGATAGCGTCGTCAAGACAGGCGTGCATCAAAACGTGGCCGGTTTTATCAGCTGCATAGTTACAGCGTTTTTTGCTAGCGCCACCCATGAAACGAAATGCCACGTCGCCGTTATCTTTACGAGAAAAGAGCATGCCGTTGTAGTCTAGCTCGTGGATGACTGCGCCTGCTGCTTCGCAAAATTTCACAACTGCATCTTGATCAGCAAGATATGCTGCACCTTTTACAGTGTCATACGCGTGAAGCTTGAAGCTGTCGCCGTTGCTAAAGTCAGTAACGCCGTTTATACCGCCCTCTGCCATACAAGTCGCGTTACGTGATGGCATCATCTTTGTAGCGACAACGACAGTTGAGTTTGGATATTGCTTGCG
>NZ_PPBR01000048.1:0-429 GCF_002913545.1 Campylobacter concisus
CCTTTCAGGGGGTGAATGCAGTCGGTATTCCACGCCCCTGTGTCAAACAAAACTGTTGAGTAAGTAGCGTCGAGGAGCTACCTCGCATCATAAAAGAGGCGTTTTACATCGCAAGATCAGGCCGCCCAGGACCAGTTCATATCGATAGCCAAAAAAACGGCACTTCAAGGCTTGGCGACTTAGTCTATCCAAAAGAAATTTCCATCCCAAGCTACAAGCCGACATAAAAAGGCAACTCTAAGCAGATCAAAAAAGCCGCAGCTGCGATAAATGAAGCAAAAAGACCGCTTCTTTACATCGGTGGCGGTGCGGCCGCGTCAAATGCCAGCGAGATCATACGTAAATTTATGAAAAAAACTGGCATCCCAGCGGTCGAGACGCTTATGCCTCTTGGCGTGCTTGATGCAAAAGATGAGCTAAATTTAGGCA
>NZ_PPBR01000049.1:0-40852 GCF_002913545.1 Campylobacter concisus
ATATAAAATTTAATATAACTTTTTATCTTGATTTATATCATAAGCTTATAAAAATAAAGTCAATTCAAAGCATTTACATTAATTTTAAAGCTAATTGAGCGCCTTAAGCACCATTTTGTTAAAATCACGCAAAACTAATCAAAGGCAAAGCTATGAAAAAAGATGAAAATACTCACAAAAAGATGTGGGAGGGTAGATTTAGCGAGGCTAGCTCGAAGTTGCTTGAGGAATTTAACGCTTCTATAAATTTTGATAAAAATCTTTTTGAAGAGGACATCGCTGGCAGTAAAGCGCACGCTAAAATGCTGGGAATTTGCGGAATTTTGAAAAAAGACGAGTCAGAGGCGATCATAAAAGGGCTTGATGAGGTTTTGGCTGAGATGAGAGCTGGTAAATTTGCTTTTAAGATAGAGGACGAGGATATCCACATGGCGGTTGAAAAGCGCCTTAGCGAGATCATCGGAGCTGAGCTTGGTGGCAGACTTCACACAGCTAGAAGCAGAAATGATCAGGTCGCGCTTGATTTTAAATTTTATGTTTTGAAGAAAAATTTAGAAATTTCATCTCTCATTAAAGAGATCATCGCCACGCTTGCAAATTTAGCCAAAAACCACAAAGATACGCTAATGCCAGGCTACACGCACCTTCAGCACGCCCAGCCAGTAAGCCTTAGCTACCATTTGCTAGCTTACGCGTTTATGTTTAAAAGGGACTTTGAGCGATTTGTCAGCTCGTATGAGCGAAATAATCTAAGTCCGCTTGGCTCAGCAGCCCTTGCAGGCACGCCTCATAAGATAGATAGAACTATCGTTGCAAGCGAGCTTGGCTTTGCAGGTTGCACGCAAAATGCGATGGATAGTGTGAGCGACCGCGACTTTGCGCTTGAAATTTTATTTAACATTAGCGTTTTTATGACGCACGCTTCTAGGCTTTGTGAGGAGCTCATACTCTGGAGCTCGCAGGAATTTGGCTTTGTAAGCATTAGTGACGCTTACAGCACGGGTAGCTCCATCATGCCTCAAAAGAAAAATCCAGACGTCGCTGAGCTCATACGCGGCAAAACTGGGCGTGTAAATGGAAATTTAGTAGCGCTGCTAACTACGATGAAGGGCTTGCCACTTGCTTACAATAAAGATATGCAAGAAGATAAAGAGGGCGTTTTTGATAGTGTTGCGACCATTTTAAGCTCGGCTACTATCCTAAACGAGATGATAAAAACTGCTAAATTTAATGAAAAAAATATGCTAAAAGCGACAAAAACAGGGCATCTAAGTGCCACTGATCTAGCGGACTACCTAGTGCGTGAGAAAGATATCCCATTTAGAACGGCGCACTTTATCACCGGCAAGGCTGTTGCAAAGGCAGAAAGCTTGGGGCTTGATCTAAGTGAGCTAAGCAAAGAGCAGCTAAAAAGTGTCGATGAAAATTTAGATGAAAATGCCATCAAATTTCTAGATCTGCACGCTTCAAAAGAGGCTCGCACTTCAAAAGGTGGCACGGCAAATAAAAGTGTTGAAGAGCAAATTCAAATTTTAGACGACTGGCTTAAGTAAAAAGAGTTATAATTACGTGTAATTTACAAATTTTAAAGGGTGAAAAATGTTTTTTGACAGCAAAAGCAAAGAGCTTGGTAGTAAAAATGAAGCTTTAGAGAGAGAAAATGAAGCTTTAAGGGCTGAAATTTTAGCACTTAAAAATGAGCTAAAAAATGCCAAAACTTGCGAGCCAAAAGAGCAAGCTAAGGATAAGCAAGAGGCTGTAAATTTGCTGCTTACTAGCTATCAAGATGGTATGAATTTCTTGCAATCAACCATTGAAGAAAACCTAAAAATGCTTGAAAATATAAACCATTTAAATGAGAAAACTTTTAAAGAAACAGGCGAGCTAAAGTCTCAAACGGCTGAAATTTTAAGCTCGATCGAGCAAGTGAGCCAGATGAGCGGCGATCTCTCAAACGACGCCTCTTCGCTTGATGGAAGCGTAAATTCTATCGTTGAGATCATAAATCTCATAAAAGACATCTCAGATCAGACAAATTTGCTAGCGCTAAATGCTGCTATAGAGGCGGCTCGTGCTGGTGAGCATGGACGAGGCTTTGCTGTCGTTGCAGATGAGGTTAGAAAGCTTGCAGAGCGCACGCAAAAGGCGACGCTTGAGGTTGAAGTAAATATAAATGGCCTTAAGCAAAGTGCAAACACAATGATCGAAATGAGTGAGAGTTTCTCTAAAATTTCAGCAAATGCGATGCAAATTTTAGGCGGTTTTGAGGGCAACATCTCAAGCGTAAATGCCAACACGCAAAACATCCTAAATCAAGCCCTAAACGTAACAAACGAGGTCAATGTAAGTAACGGCAAGATAGATCACATCAACATGAAGCTAAATGGCTACCGAGGCGTCTTGCTTGGCGAGATAAATAAAATTCAAGACGTGCATGAGTGTAGATTTGGAAAGTGGTATGAAAAAGATGTGAAAAATACCATCATAAAAGATCCAAAAACTCTCTCAAGCATAGCTGCGCACCACGAAAATGTCCATCACGGACTAGATAAGGCTATGGCGATTTTTGCTGACAAAGATAATGGACATTTAGCAGGTGTCGAGATACTAAAAGATGTCGAGCACTCAAGTAAAGCAGGCTTTGAAGAGCTACTTGAAGCGGTAAAAGCTGCTAGGAAATAAATTTATTTAAATTTAGATGTTTTAAAAGTAAAAATTTGAAGTGAAATTTAGACTCAAAAAGAGTCTAAATTTTATTTTTAAAATGTGCTTTGTGGATCAGCTACGCCTTCGCTCCAGCCAAGTTTTGCGCCAGCAAGTAGGTGAAAGTGTAGGTGCATAACCTCTTGACCGCCGTTTTCGCCGCAGTTTGTTATAAGGCGGTATCCGCTCTTATCAACGCCCATTAAGCTCGCCACTTCTTGGATAAATTTGGTCATCTCACCCATCAAAACTGGATCCATCTCTTGGAAGTTTTTGTAGTGTTTTTTAGGGATGATGAGGATGTGGATCGGCGCTTTTGGGTTGATGTCGTTAAAAGCTAGAAATTTCTCGCTTTCAAGCACTTTGTTACAAGGAATTTCACCAGCAACGATCTTTTCAAATATGGTCATTTTAGCTCCTTTGAAAGTTTGAGAAATTATATCAAAGTGTGCTTAAATTTCGCGCTTTTTATCTTGATTTTAACTCTTTTTCTATAAAATCGATGCAAAAATTCATAAAGGTAAAAAATTGCAAGATTTCATTAACAAAATCAAAAATGAAATTTCAACTCTTGATGATCTTGAGAAGGTCAGGGTAGAAATTTTTGGCAAAAAGGGCATCTTGGCGCAAGGCTTTGCGAAGCTAAAAGAGCTTGGCGAGGATGAGAAAAAGGAATTTGCAGCAAATTTAAATAAGCAAAGAGATGAGCTAAGCGCGCTTATCGAGGCGAAAAAGACCGAGCTTAGCGAGCAAGAGATAGATAGCAAGATGAAAAAAGAGGCCGCTGATATCACGCTCTTTAACGAGCCTGTTGCTAGCGGGGCGCTGCATCCTGTGATGGCCACGATGGATAAGATAATTGAATACTTTTTGGCGCTAAATTTCTCACTTGAAACTGGACCGCTTATAGAAGATGATTTTCACAACTTTGAGGCGCTAAATTTACCAAAATACCACCCAGCAAGGGATATGCAAGATACATTTTACCTAGATGATTTTAGACTTTTAAGGACGCATACGAGCCCAGTTCAGGTGCGAACTATGTTAAATCAAAAGCCGCCTATTCGCATGATAGCGCCAGGCACTGTCTTTAGACGTGATATGGACTTAACGCATACACCGATGTTTCACCAGGTTGAGGGCCTTGTGGTGGAGGACGCAGACAAAGTTAGCTTTGCAAATTTAAAATCAATGCTAGAGGGCTTTTTAAAGCACATGTTTGGCGACGTTGAAGTGCGCTTTCGCCCTAGCTTTTTCCCATTTACGGAGCCTAGCGCAGAGGTTGATATTAGTTGTATATTCTGCCATGGCAAGGGCTGCAGGGTGTGTAAGCAGACTACATGGCTTGAGGTGCTTGGATGCGGCGTCGTTGATCCAAATGTATTTAAGGCGGTTGGCTATAAAAATGTAAGTGGATATGCCTTTGGCCTTGGCGTTGAGAGATTTGCGATGTTGCTTCATAGAGTGCCTGATCTAAGGTCACTTTTTGAGGGAGATTTAAGATTGTTGGAGCAGTTTAAATGATAATTTCAAAGCATTGGTTAAACGAGTGGATCGACCTTGGCGAGGTTAGCGGCGAGACACTTTCAAAGACATTAAATTCAATCGGTTTAGAAGTTGATAGCTATAAAGAGATAAATTTACCAAAAAGCGTTGTGGTGGGCTATGTAAAAAGCAGAGAAAAGCACCCAGACGCCGATAAGCTAAGCGTTTGTCAGGTTGATGTTGGTAGCGAAACGCTTCAGATCGTGTGTGGGGCTAAAAACGTCGAGGCTGGTCAGTTTGTGCCAGTTGCGCTCATTGGCACAACGATGCCAAATGGTCTTGAGATCAAAAAGGCAAAGCTAAGAGGCATCGAGTCTTGCGGTATGATCTGCTCTTCAACTGAGCTAGGGCTACCTAAGACAAATGACGGCATCTTGCCACTTGATGAGAGTATCGGCAAACTAAAACTTGGCACAAGCCTTGGTGAATTTGAAGCGTTTAAAGATGTGATCATCGAGGTTGATGTCACAGCAAACAGAGGCGACTGCCAAAATTTACACGGCATCGCAAGAGAAATTTGCACTGCGCTTGATATAAATATGAAAGATAGCCACGAAAATGAAGATAGTGAAAATTTACTAGGCATCGGCAGGATCGCATCTGTGCGGACTGAAGATAAGGTAAATGGCTCATTTTTATATAAAGCATTTGAGCTAAAAAATGCATTAAGTGAAAATTTATTAACTAGGTTGAGGCTAGCTCTAATTGAGTGCCAAAAGACAAATTTAGTAGAAAGACTGCTTGAATACGCGACATTTTGCACGGGCGTTTTATTTAGAGCTTATGATCACGCTAAGCTTGTGGACGAGGGCGAAAAAGCAGTTTTTGACATCAAAAATGGCGAAAATGGCGAGTGCGTGGTTTTTTGCGAGGATAAAAATTTAGGTGTTGCTGGAATTTACCAAAGCGATGAGGCTAGGGTTGATGAGGGCTCAAAGGTGATCTTGATAGAGGCTAGCTATGTAAAACCAGATGTTGTCTCAAAAGCTATTTTTGAAAATAAAAATTTACCAAAAGGCGATCAAGTTTATCGCTCAAGCCGTGGTAGTGAGCCAAATTTAGCTTATGGGGCGGACTATCTTTTTAAAAGACTAGCTAGCTTTAAAGATAGCCTAAGTCTTTTTGCGGGCTCGCAGCAGTCGCTACTTGGCACCGAGCCTATCACGCTTAGCATCTCACTTGGCGAGCTTAAAAATATGATCGGTCAAGAGGTTGCAAGAAACGATGTCGTTAAAATTTTAAAGAAACTTGGCTTTGAGATCGCGGTAAATGTTGAGCAAGAGAGCTTTAACGTAAAAGTGCCGTTATTTCGCCATGACATCGTAAATTCTCATGATATCTGCGAGGAGATCGTAAGGATAATAGGTATCGACAATATCGCCTCAACGCCGCTAAATTTCTCTGAGAAAAATAGGCTAAATAAGACATATTTTGACTATAAAAATGCTTTAAATTTAAGGCACCGTGCAGCTGACAATGGCTTTTTTGAAAGCGTGCACTACGTATTTGACAGCCTTGATGAGCTAAGTGAGCTAAATTTCAAGCCTTGCAAGATCAAGATACTAAATCCTATAAACAACGAGCTAAACACGCTTAGACCGGCACTTGTTAATCACCTTCTAAGCTCAAGCGAGAAAAATATCAAAAACTCAAAACGCTTAGTTAGGCTTTTTGAGCTTGGCGAAGTTTTTGATGAAAATGCAAACCAAGGCTTAAATTTAGGCTTTGTCGTATCAGGTCTCTTAAAAGAGCCAACACTTATAAATGGCGCAAAGGGCGAGGAGGCAAATTTCTACGCATTTGCAGCGATGGTTCAAAATGTCATAGGCAAATTTGAGCTAAAACCTTGCCAGGGCATTTCATATCTTAGCCCATACGAGCAGGCACATCTCTACCAAAATGGCGAAAAGATCGGCTATATCGGCAGAGTCGATGCAAGAGTAGAGGCAAAAAGGGATCTGCCAAAAACTTATGTCTGCGAGATTGATTTTGCAAAGCTTAAATTTGAGCCGATCTTAGCAGTGTCATACTCAAAATTTCAAAGCACTATAAGGGATCTTAGCCTCATCGTGCCTGAAAATTTCGAGGCTGGACGAATTTATGAGTGCATAAGAGGGCTAAATTTAAAAGAGTTAAAAGAGTTCTTGCCAGTTGATATCTATAAAGATGCAAAACTAAATGGCGCGATTAGCCTTAGCCTTAAATTTACATTCCAAGATATGGAAAAAACGCTCGAAGATGACGATATAAACGCGCTTATGGATAAAATTTTAAGTGAGCTAAAAGAGAAACTAAATATCGGAATAAGATGAGAATTTATCCACTAGAAAAAAGTCTAAATTTAACTATCGATGACATCGCGGCTGATAAGTCTATTTCGCATAGATGCGCGATGTTTTCGCTTTTAAGCGACAAGCCATCTCATGTTAGAAACTACCTAAGAGCAGGCGACACGCTAAATACCTTAAAGATCGTCGAGCTCCTTGGCGCAAAGATCGAAGATAACGGAGCTGAGATAACGATCACTCCACCACAAAAGATAAAAGAGCCAAATGAAATTTTAGAGTGTGGCAACTCTGGCACGGCAATGAGGCTTTTTATGGGGCTACTAGCTGCACAGGAGGGCTTTTTTGTATTAAGTGGCGATAAATACTTAAATTCTCGTCCGATGGCAAGGATAGCAAAGCCTCTAAATGATATGGGTGCAAAGATAGATGGTGCAAACGACGCAAACAACGCTCCTCTTTGCATAAGAGGGACTAAATTTGAAAGATTTAGTTTTGATAGTAAGATCGCTTCAGCCCAGGTAAAAAGCGCGCTTTTGCTAGCGGCTCTTTACTCAAATGGCTGCAAATTTAGCGAGCCAGAGCTAAGCAGAGATCACACTGAGCGCATGCTTGCTGGCATGGGAGCTGATATAAAGCGTGACGAGCTAGAGATCACTCTAGAGCCGATGAAAGGCCCACTTGCGCCACTTGACATAGACGTGCCAAATGACCCAAGCTCGGCATTTTTCTTTGCAGTTGCAGCTCTAATCATCCCAAATTCGCATATCATTTTAAAAAATATCTTGCTAAATAAAACTCGCATCGAAGCTTACAGAGTTTTAGAGAAAATGGGTGCTGAGATAAAATTTCACAAAACCTCAAGCAAATACGAAGATATCGGTGATATTGAAGTTAAGTACTCGCCAAATTTAAAAGGTGTAGAGGTTAGCGAAAATATCTCGTGGCTCATCGACGAAGCCCCAGCTTTAGCAATCGCATTTGCCTGCGCAAAGGGTCAAAGCAAGCTAACAAACGCAAAAGAGCTTCGCGTAAAAGAGAGTGACAGGATAGCTGTCACGATAAATGCGCTGAAGCAGTGCGGTGTCGACGCTAGCGAGCTTGAAGATGGCTTTATCATAAATGGCTCTGAGGCTAAATTTGCCACGATAGATAGCCACGGAGATCACAGGATCGCCATGAGCTTTGCCATACTTGGACTAAAATGTGGCATGCAGATAGAAAAGAGCGAATTTATTGCCACTTCGTTTCCAAATTTTGCTGAAATTTTAAAGAAAATGGGAGCTAGAGTTGAAGATCGAGCTTGCTAGTAGTTATGGCTTTTGCTTTGGCGTAAAAAGGGCGATAAAGATAGCTGAAAATGCTGGAGATGCTGCAACTATCGGCCCGCTCATCCATAACAACGAAGAGATAAACAGGCTTGAGAAAAACTACAATGTAAAGACACTTGAGGGTATAGATGAGCTAAAAGATGAGAAAAAGGCGATCATCCGCACTCATGGCATCACTAAAAACGACCTTTCAGAGCTAAAAAAGACCGATATAAAAGTGATCGACGCAACTTGTCCGTTTGTAACAAAGCCACAACAAATTTGCGAAAAAATGAGCGAAGAGGGCTATGATGTGGTGATCTTTGGTGACGTGCACCACCCAGAGGTAAAAGGGGTGAAGTCGTATGCCAAGGGCAATGTCTATGTCGTGCTTGAAGAGAGCGAGCTAGAGGGCATTAAATTTAAGCAAAAGGTCGCGCTCGTTAGCCAAACTACTAGAAAAGTTGAGAAATTTATGCAGATCGCAAACTATCTCATGCTTCATGCAAAAGAGCTACGCGTTTTTAATACGATCTGCAACGCGACATTTGAAAACCAAGAGGCTGCTAAAAATTTAGCAAAAAGAGCCGACGTCATGATAATAATCGGCGGCAAAAACAGCTCAAACACAAAACAACTCTACCTAATATCTAAAAATTTCTGCGAAGATAGCTATCTCATTGAAAGCGAAGAAGAGCTTGAAAGATCATGGTTTGACGGTAAAAATTTGTGTGGCATAAGTGCGGGTGCTAGCACACCTGACTGGATCATACAAAAAGTCGTTGACAGAATCAAAAAAGTATAAAATTTATCCTAGCTAAAGCCACAATTAACTATAATAAGCCAATTTGCCTCTACTGGCATAATAAAATTTAAAGGATCAAGATGGCTGTGAACAAAAGTGTTCAATTAGGAAAAGCAAAAGACGAAGATATCGAAGATATCGATTTTGCTGCGATGTTAGAGGAGTCTTTTAAAAAGACTGAAGAAGATAGTGACGCAAAGATCGTCAGTATCAATGGCGATGAGGTTTTAATCGACGTTGGCAAGAAGTCAGAAGGCATTTTAAATGTTTCTGAGATCACTGATGCAAACGGCAACCTGACGCATAAAGTTGGCGATACGATCAAAGTTGTAATAACTGGATCAAGAAATGGAAGACCTATAGTGTCGCACAAAAAAGCACTTAGAAAAGAGAAAGTTAAAGCTTTCATCGAAGCTTACGATCCTGAAAATTCTGGCGAAATCGACGTAAAAGTAGTTGGAAAAAATAAAGGTGGTTTTATCACTCAAGATGCAAATGGCGTAGAATTTTTCTTGCCAAGAACGCACAGCGGATTTAAAAACGCTGATGGTGTAGTTGGAAAATCATACAAAGTAAGAGTTATAAAAGTTGATAAAGAAGAGAATAGCATCGTTGTCTCAAGAAAGAAAATTTTAGATGACGATCGCAAAAAACGTAAAGAAGCTCTATCAAACATAGTAGAAAACGATAGTGTTATAGAGGGCACAGTTAAGAAAATCACAACTTATGGTATGTTTGTTGATGTAGGCGGTGTAGACGGACTTGTGCATTACAGCGAGATAAGCTACAAAGGTCCAGTAAATCCTAGCTCTTTATACAAAGAAGGCGATAAAGTTTTAGTTAAAGTTATCAGCTATGACAACGAAAAACGCCATCTATCTCTATCTATCAAGGCTGCTACTCCAGATCCTTGGGAAGAGATCATAAATGATGGTCTAGAAGTTGGCGACACTATCAAAGTAACAGTTAGCAATATCGAGCCTTATGGCGCATTTGTCGATCTTGGAAATGATATTGAAGGATTTTTACATATATCTGAAATTTCATGGGATAAAAATATCAAAAATCCAAAAGATCACATTAGCGAAGGCCAAGAGATCGATGTTGAGGTTATCGAAATAGACGCAAAAGGACACCGCTTAAGAGTGAGTCTTAAAAATTTACTTCCAAAGCCATTTGATGAATTTAAAGCTAAATTCAAAGAGGGTGACGTAGTAAAAGGCGTTGTGACGACTATCACAAATTTTGGCGCATTTGTTAGAGTAGGCTGCGTTGAGGGCTTGCTACACAACGAAGATGCATCTTGGGATAGAAATGACAAGTGCAAAGATATGTTTAAAGCTGGCGATGAGCTAGAAGTAAAGATCGTCAAAATCGACAGCGCTGAGCAAAAAATTTCTCTAAGCCTAAAAGATCTAAAACAAAGTCCAGTTCAGGCATTTGCTAATAAATTTAGTGTAGGCGACATCGTAAAAGGAACGATCCGTGACATTAAAGACTTTGGCGTATTTGTTGAGCTTGGCGATAATGTCGATGCGTTAATCCGCAAAGAAGATCTAGGTAGCGTAGATGCTAGCACGCTAAAGATCGGCGATGAGATCGAAGCTGCTATCGCATTTATCGATGAGAAGAAAAATAGAATTCGCCTAAGCATACGCCGTTTAGCAAAACAAAAAGAGCGTGAAGTGTTAAATGAGATCAATGACAACGACGACAAAGTAACACTTGGCGACATCATAAAAGAACAATTACGCTAGTATAAATGGGCAGACGCACGCTTTTATTAGTAGTTGTTCTGCTTTTTGTGATGTTGGGTTTGGTTGGAGTTTATCTTGTTAAATTTGCAAGTGTAAATTTCAGCCAAACTACTGAAAAAAATATTACAAGTGAGCAAAATATAACCAAAAACACAGCTGGCAGTGAAAACTGGATCAATGAGCTGGCAACTATTAAGAAAAAAGATTACGTATTGCCCGTAAATGAAATTTTTATAGAATACAACCGACCTAAGATAGAAAAGCCAAAGATCACAGCATACGAACTTTTGATAGATAAAAACGACATCTACTCTATGTTCTGCTTGATGCAGACTTTGCGAAATAGCGAGGTTGATTTTACTGTAGTAAGAGATGGGGCTAAGAGCCAGATCTTTTTAAATACCCAAGACTCAAGGCTTTTGCAAAATATCATTTTGCAGCTAAGAGTTTACGATATCCACTCAAGTGTGAGAGAGGTAAAATTATGAAAACTATCATTGTTTGCGATGCGATACACCCAGTAGGTTTTGAACTTTTAAAAAAAGAACAAGATATAAATGTAATAGACGCAGTTAATACCCCAAAAGACGAGCTTTTAAAAATTTTAGGCGAGGCTGATGTCGCGATCACTAGAAGCTCGACTGAGGTAAATGAAGCGTTTTTAGAAGCTGGCAAGAAGCTAAAAGCTATCGTTAGAGCTGGTGTTGGCGTGGATAACGTTGATATAGATGGCTGTTCAAGAAGAGGCATCATCGCTATGAACGTCCCAACTGCAAATACTATCGCAGCAGTTGAGCTAACTATGGCACACATGCTAGCAGCTGCAAGATCACTTGAATACGCTCACAACGACCTAAAGCTAGATAGAATTTGGAAACGCGAGAAGTGGTATGGAGTTGAGCTGTTTAAGAAAAAGCTAGGTGTGATCGGTTTTGGCAACATCGGCTCAAGAGTAGCAGCTCGCGCAAAAGCTTTTGGCATGGATATCATTGCGTACGACCCATATATCGATCCATCTAAAGTTATCGATATGGGCGGCACTTACACTAAAAATTTTGATGATATCTTGGCGTGTGACTTCATCACGATCCACACTCCAAAAACAAAAGAGACCACCGACATTATCGGCGCAAAAGAGATAGCGAAGATGAAAGATGGCGTAAGGCTTATAAACTGCGCTAGAGGCGGCCTTTATAATGAAGAGGCGCTTTATGAGGGGCTAAAAAGTGGCAAGGTAGCTTTTGCTGGTATCGATGTTTTTACAAAAGAGCCAGCGACAAGCCATCCACTTCTTGATCTAGACAATGTAAGCGTCACACCGCACCTTGGAGCAAACACACTCGAGTCACAGCGCAATATCGCAGTTGAGGCAGTCGAGCAGGCTATCTTGGCAGCACGCGGCATAAGCTATCCAAACGCTCTAAATTTACCGATCAAAACAGAAGATCTACCGCCATTTGTTGAGCCTTATATCGAGCTTACAAGCAAGATGGCTTTCTTGGCAGCTCAGATCAACAAAAGCGCTATCAAGGCTATCCGCATAGAAACTCACGGGCAGATTAGCGAATATGCAAATTCGCTTCTAACATTTGCTATAGTTGGCGCGCTAAAAGAGAGTCTGGGTGATGCGATAAACTATGTAAATGCTAAATTTTTATGCGATGAAAAAGGCATAGTCACAGAAACCATTGCTGGCGGAGATAGCATTTTCAAAAACAAAATCACCGTTCGCATCACAACCGAAAAAGGCATCGCAACGGTTGGCGGCACGGTATTTGGTGAAAATCAGCAACGCATCGTGACGATAAATGGCTTTAAAACTGACTTCAAGCCAAAAGGCAAGATGATCATCTTTAAAAACCACGACGTACCAGGTGTTATCGCTCAGATCAGTAAAATTTTAGCTGATGAGAAGATAAATATCGCTGACTTCCGTCTTGGTAGAGATGAACACGGCATGGCACTTGCGGTCATCTTGGTTGATGAACATATAAAAACAGAAACGCTAGAGAGATTAAACGCACTTGAAGCTTGTGTTTGGGCTCAATACGCAGTTATATAACAAATTACGAAAGGATAAAAAATGGCTTCATATTCAATGGGCGATCTAAAAAAGGGACTAAAGATCGAGATCGATGGCGTTCCTTATAAAATCGTAGAATATCAACACGTTAAACCGGGCAAGGGTGCAGCTTTTGTTCGTGCAAAGATCAAATCTTTTGTCGACGGAAAGGTTCTTGAAAAGACTTTTCACGCAGGCGATAAGTGCGAGCAACCGCATCTTGAAGAAAAAGAGATGCAGTACCTCTATGATGATGGTGAGTTTTGCCAGTTTATGGACACGACTACTTACGAGCAAGTTGCGATCAGCGACGAGGATGTGGGCGATGTTAAAAAATGGATGATCGATGGCATGATGGTTGAAATTTTATTTCACAACGGCAACGCAATCGGCGTTGAAGTGCCACAAGTAGTCGAGCTCAAGATAGTTGAAACTCCACCAAATTTCAAGGGCGACACACAAGGCGGCAAAAAGCCAGCTACTCTTGAGAGTGGCGCGGTAGTTCAGATACCATTTCACGTACTAGAAGGCGAGGTCATCCGCGTTGATACCGTTCGTGGTGAGTACATTGAGCGCGCAAATAAATAATCATACATCTGGCGCGTTAAATTTATGAAAGAGAAATTTGACGAGCTTATCGCTCTGCTAAAGCCGCTATTTAAGGATAATGGCTTTAGCAAGAGCGCTTTAAATTTCTACAAAAATACTCCAAATTTTATCTATGTTGTAAATTTTCAAAAAAGCAGCGGCAATAGCTCAGAGCGCACGAGATTTTATATAAATTGCGGCATTTACACCCCTTTTATAGAGGCTACTCTTGGCAAAGAAGCGCTTAGCAAGCCAAAAGAGTATGAGTGCCACTTTAGAGCTAGAGCAAATGAAATCACTCGCACAGCTGCTGCATACTACGAGCTAGAGCCAGATAGTGACGTGGCTAAAATTTATGAAAATGTGGCAAACGACCTTGGCTTTGTTTTTAAATTTTTTGAGCAAACTAACTCTGAAGCAAATTTAATAGAGCTAATGCTCGAACAAAACGGCCTTGCAGCGATAAATCAGCTCTATGAATATCTTTTGATAAAAGATAAAGGTGAAATTTTGATCTCTCATGCCAAAAGACTCTTCGCAAAACACGGTGGCGAAGCAAGGTGGGGTAAATTTCAAAACCAGATAAATGAGCTGCTTAGAAAATATAAAAAAGATGAGATAAATTTTAAAATTTAAATTTCACCGAGCGGTAGGTTTGATCAAACCTAAATGTTAGCAGATTTTGCAGTATCCCAAAAAGTACCATGAAGGTGACGAAGCTGCTTCCGCCGTAGCTAAAAAACGGCAGCGGCACGCCCACAACCGGCGCAAAACCGATCGTCATCGAAACATTTACCCCCACGTAGACAAAGATGAGCGCGGCTATGCCAGTGGCGGTCACCTGCGTGAAATAATCATTCTTAAGCCCGTAGTTTAGGCTAAGTAGGTGCGTTATAAGCGCTCCATAAAGCCCCAGCAAAAGAAGCGCCCCGTAAAAGCCAAAACGCTCGATATTGTAGGCAAAGATGAAGTCACTTGTGGCGATTGGCAAAAATTTAAAGTGCGTTTGCGTCGCCTCGTCCTTTGGCTTGCCTTTTAGCCCGCCGCTACCTATGGCGATGATACTTTGCTTGACGTGATAGCTTGGCTCTTCGGCGATGAAGTCGTGGATCCTCTTTTTTTGATAATCATGCAAATTTTCATATAAAACTGGCGCCAAAAATCCTATGGCAAGGATGATGCAGATCCAAATTTTCTTATTTATGCCGATGACAAAAAGGATGGTGTAGCCAACTATTAAAAGTATGAGCGCGGTGCCAAGATCAGGCTCTTTCATGATGAGCGCAAATGGCAAAAGTATGTAAAAACTAAGCCTTAAAAAGTCTTTTAGCCCATACCCATCGACCTCTGGCGGGCGCTGCTTAACTAGATAGGCTAGCATCAGCAAAAAGGCTGGCTTCATGAGCTCTGAGGGCTGAAGCGTGAAGTGAACGAAAGGAATTTCAAGCCAGCGCCTAGCTCCAAGCTTACTAACGCCAAATATATCAACGCTTAAAAGCAGCACGATGCAGACCCAGTAAAACATCGGGATGATCCAGTCAATGCGTCTAATAGGCAGCAAAAATGCGATGCAAAATGAGACAAATCCTATACCAAAATATACAAGCTGTTTGTTTGCCAAAATGTCGTTTGCTTCGGAGACTAAGATGTATGAGATGGCTATGATTGGGATGATCAAAAACGGCTGAATAAAATCAAAATGTGTTAAAATACGCCGATCTAGTTTTATCAAGAAGCAAACCTTAATTTTTGGGCTAGATTATATCACAAACAAGGCTTTTATTTTGGTTAAATTTAATGTTTTAAATAGCTCAAGACTAGACGTTGCAGTGGCCAAAGAGCTTCAAATTTCACGTAATCAAGCTTTAAATTTGATAAAAGACTCCCTTGTAAGCGTAAATTTAAAACCAGTCTCAAAACCAAGCTTTTTACTGAGCGAAAATGATGAAATTTGCGTAAATTTTGCCCCAAAAAAAGAGGTGCAAAACGAATACGAAGTAAATTTTGACATCCCGATCATCTACGAGGACGACGATCTCATAGTGCTAAACAAGCCCCCGCAAATCGTCGTTCACCAAGCCCCAAGCGTCAAAGAGGCGACACTTGTTGAGTGGCTAAACAAAAAGGGCTTTATGCTCTCAAATTTAAACGGCGACGTAAGAGCTGGCATCGTCCACCGCCTAGATAAGGGCACGAGTGGCGCTATCGTCGTTGCTAAAAACAACTTCGCCCACGCAAAACTAAGCGAGCAGCTAAGCGATAAGAGCATGGGGCGAATTTATCTAGCGCTCACCGACTTGCCCCTAAAAGAGGACGTCGTCATCGATAAGCCAATCGGCAGAAATCCAAACAACCGCCTAAAAAAAGCGATCGTAGCGGACGCTAAATTTGCAAAAAGCGCCTTTGTAAATTTGCTAAGTGAAGGCGGAGTAAATTTGATAGCGGCAAAGCTTTTTACAGGCAGGACGCACCAGATAAGAGTGCATCTTGCTAGCATAAATCGCCACATTTTAGGCGATGATTTATACGGATTTAAGAGCCAAGGCGATAAAATAAGCAGGGTTATGCTTCACGCTTATATGCTCTATTTTATCCATCCGCGAACTGGCAAAAGGGTAGAATTTACCGCAAAAACGTATGATGACTTTAACCAAATAATTTATAAAAAAATTCCCAAGGAGATTTTTGATGAAAAAATTTGCCCTACGCATATTGACACCATTTTTAGTAGCTTTCTTAGCGGGATGCGGCTCTAGCGTACCGACCCAGCAAAGCACGTCACTACCAACGATTACAAGCTTAAAAACCATTTCAGATATGACAGAAGTTGGCTTCGAGTGGAACCCAGTGACCGATGAGAGCGTCGTTGGCTACTACCTTTACCGCTCAAATCCAAACGATGCAAACTCAAAAATGCAACTAGTTGCAAACATAAAAGACCGCTTTGCTACGCACTACGTAGATCGCGACCTAGCTCCAGAGACGACTTACTCATACCAAATGAGAACCTACTCAAGTAACGCCATCTCTCAACCAGGTGCGATCGCAACTGCGACAACTAAGCCACTGCTTGAGTCTGTACCATTTGCGCAAGCTATCACAGGGCTTCCAGGCCGTGTAAAAGTGATCTGGAGACCACATCCTGATAGCACAGTAGCAAGCTACATCATCCAAAGAAGCGATGCAGGAGCTAATAAATTTAGCCAGATCGCAGAGGTAAATGGCAGACTAAACGCCGAGTATATCGACACTGAGGTAAAACCTGGCAGGTCTTATGAGTATAGGATCTTAGTTAAAACTTCTTCTGGCGTCATCTCAAAACCAAGCCAAAACATAAGCGCCACAACAAAGGAGTTACCCTAAATCAGTAACAAATGTCCAAGCGACCAAAAATGCACCAAAAAAGATCATCTTAACGTGGGATTACGCACCGGCTGAGGATTTTGCTTATTTTAAGGTTTATAGAACGACAAGTAAAATTTTGCCTTACACATACCTAGCAAAAACGACTAGCAACACCTATGAGGACCTCATAAATACAAACGCGGCGACAAGGTATTATAGAGTGACAGCTGTTGATAAAGACGGTCTTGAGAGCTTAAAACAAGATGAGCCGATCGTTGGTAGCACACTTGGCGCACCAAAAACTCCAAGCATAAGCGCTAGCTACGATGGTAGCGGCGTAAATGTAAGCTGGAGCGCAGTTGATAGAGCTAGCTCATATACAGTTTATAGAAGTGGTGCTAGCGAGAAAGTCTTTAGCGGTATAAGTGATACTGGGCTTAGAGATGACAGCGTCCAAGCGGGTGCTAGCTACTCTTACAGCGTCGTAGCAGTCGATGAATACGGCATCGCCTCTGATAAGTCATCAAAAGCAGAAGTTAGCATAAAATAATGCCAAATTTCATCGCTTCGTCCTTAAAAGAGCTCTCGTTTCCATTTGGTAACGATAAGATCAAATTCCTTTGGCAGGCAAATGGCCGAAACGAGAGGCTCATCTACACAAAAAATGAAGATGAAGGTTTTTTTCTAGTCGTAAAGCCTGGTAAAACTGGCGTCGTCGTAAAGGGAGAAAAGCTTACAAAGCCTGCTAAAGTCGGACTTTTGCAAGAGGCACTGGAGCTTTTTAAAGAGCAAAGTTGTAACGGTATCATCAGTCAAGCATTTGCTGTAAAAAAGACAAATTTGACCAAAAAAGTGAGCGAAATTTTAAGCCTTGAAGAGTTTGTGTCAGCTTTTTGTGAGCTAAAAGATAAATTTAAAGAGATTTTTATCGAGATCGGCTTTGGCTCTGGCAGACACTTGCTCTATCAGGCTAAAAACAACCCAAATGCCCTAGTTATCGGCATAGAGGTCTATAAACCAAGCATCGAGCAAGTAGCAAAGCTAGCTAGGGCAAATGCCCTAGAAAACGTGCGTCTGATAAATACCGACGCAAGGCTCTTACTCTCGCTTGTTGGATCAAATTTGGTTGATAAAGTATTTTTACACTTTCCAGTGCCGTGGGATAAGGCTGAGCATAGACGCGTGGTCTCATCGGCGTTTGCGCTTGAGTGCGAGAGGATACTAAAGCTTGGCGGTAAATTTGAGCTAAGGACTGATAGTAATGAGTATTGCGACTTTAGTTTGAGTAAATTTTTAGAGCCTACAAACTCAAAGATAGAGGCTTTTAAAAATAGAAATTTAGAAGTAACTAGCAAGTATGAAGACCGCTGGAGACGCCAAGATAAGGACATTTACGATGTCATTTATACTTGTGAAGTTAAAAGCGATGAGAGCGTTTTGGCTGGGGATTTTAGCTTTAAAGAAAAGACAAGCGTAAAAAATATCATTAAAAATTTCAAAAATTTCATCATAAAAAAAGAGGATTATTTTTTACATTTTGAAGAAATTTATACCATAAACGAGGGTGAAATTTTGCTAAAAGTCGCCTTTGGAGCGTTTAACAAACCAGAGCAATGTTTCATCAAAATAAGCGATGAAAAAAGCGAATATTTTATAAAAAAACCGATCTTAATACGTGAAAATTTAGCAGCACACGAGCTTTTGAAGGAGTATTTGGCTGATGCAAGAGATAATTAGCGCAAGAAATTTAAGCCTAGCTTATGAGCGCAACGAGGTTGTGATCAATAGCGTAAATTTAGACATCTACGCAAATGACTTTGTCTTTATCACAGGCAAGAGTGGAAGCGGAAAAAGCACGCTTTTAAAGTCATTTTACGGAGAAATTTCGCCTCTAGCTGGCGAGCTAAATGTCTGCATGACGCAAATGGACGATATCGATGACAAAAGACTTTGCGAACTTAGGCAGCGAGTTGGCATTATATTTCAAAACTATCGCTTGATAAATGAATGGAATGTCGAAAAAAACGTCATGCTGCCACTCATCATCAAAGGCGTCAATCAAAATGTGAGCAAAAAGCAGGTGGCTAAACTTTTAAAACATGTAAATATGCTTCACAAAGCCGATAAATACCCTCGCGAGCTAAGTGGCGGCGAACAGCAAAGGGTTGCCATGGCAAGAGCACTCGCGCATAATCCAAATTTGCTCTTATGTGACGAGCCAACGGGAAATTTAGACGAATACTCAAGCGACGTCATCTGGTCGCTTCTAAAATCAGCCAGAGAATTTCTAGGCACAAGCGTTGTCGTGGTTACACACCACATCCCATCAACGCTTCGCATCCCATACCGCCACTTCGTCATAGAAAATGGAGGCGTGCATGAGATCGCTTAAAAACCACCTTGGATTTATCCTGCCGTTAATTGCACTTTTATTTTCAGTGCAGTTTAGCCTCACAGCGGACAAGATCGTAAGAGAGTATGAGAGGCTTATGGGAAATGACTACAACATCGTGGTGGTCTCAAACAAAGAGCTAAGCGAGCCAGTGCTAAAGCCAGTGGTTAGCACGCTAGCAAGTGTCGAACCACTAAGCCCGCAAAAGATCATAGACCGCCTATCAAACGACATCTCGGCTAAAAATTTATCCATCCTTCAAAATGCCTTGCCTAAATTTTACTCGCTAAGACTTAGCGAATTTCCATCGCCAGAGTATATGGAGGAGATAAAGCAAAAGCTTTTGAAATTTGATGGTATAAGCAAGGTTGAGACATTTTCAAAGACCCATGATAAGGTCTTTAAGATGCTAAATTTAGCCAAAAGCATATCTTATGCATTTATGGCGATACTTTGCGTCGTTGGGCTTATGCTTATGCTTAAACAGACTAAAATTTGGCTATTTGAGCATAGAGAGCGCATCGAGATCATGACGCTTTTTGGCGCGCCATTTTGGCTAAAATCAGCCATGCTTTATAAATCAGCCATGGTTGATAGCATAGTTGCGACCATTGTTGTTGGCGCGTTTTTCTTTTTCTTGCCTAGTATTGAAATTTTTAGAGAAAATGCCGCAAGCATCGATGTAGTCTTGCCTAGCCTTGATCTTTCAAGAGATATTTTTATCTTATTTGGCGTGGCTGTGGTTTTAAGCATTTTTGCTGTTAGTTTAGTGATGAGTAAGGCTAGAAAAAGCACGATATGAAAAAAGGAATTTTTACACTTTTGCTAGCATTTAGTCTAGCTTTTGCATCAAATACTAAAGAGAAGATAAAAGACTCCAAAAACTCGCTAAGATCGACGCAGGCTATGAGCGAGCAGCTTAGTAAAAAGCTTGATGACTTGGCTGGAGATATCGTAAATGGCGAGAAAAAACTGCGCGGCATAAGCGGCGATATCACAAATTTAAAAGGTCAAATTTCAGTTCTTGAGACAAATGCTTCAAAAGCGCTTCTTGAGCTTGATGATCTAACAAAGCAAAACAAAGAGCTAGAGCGCACCCAAAAAGAGCTAGAGCAAAATATGATAAGGATCATCGCAGAAGATCTCTCATTTGATCTTATGATGTCAGCAAGCGAGGGCAAACAAAGCGAAGAGAGCATCATCTCGTTGCAAATTTTAACCAAGCTAAACGCCATAGCAAAAGAGGACTTTAAAAGGCTTAGTGAGAACTACGAAGACACGATAGAAAAGATAAAAAATAAATCAAGTAAGATAAACGAGATAAACTCAAGCATAAAAAACTATAGGCGCAAGCAAAATGATCTACAAAGCCTAGAGAGCACGCAGAAAAATACAATAAACGGGCTAAAACGTGATAAAGAAATTTACAGCAAAAAGCTAGCCAAGCTTCAAGCCCAACAAGACGAGCTAAGAAAGACACTTGAGCAGCTTGCTATCATGCAAAAGCAAGAGGATGAAGCAGCCAGAGCAGCTAGAGAAAAGCAAGAAAGAGCAGCTAGCAAAGGTGGCAAAAAGGGCGAAAAGAGCCAGCCAATGGGTGGGGGCTATCAGACAAGCTCGGTTAAAAGATACTCAGGTGCAAGGACGATCGCTCCGCTTGATAGCTACTCTGTAAAGCAAAAATTTGGCAACTACGTAGATCCGATATATAACATCAAAATTTTCAACGAATCAGTCATACTTCGCTCAAGCACGCCAGATGCGAAGGTTAAAAGCGTGCTAAATGGCAAGGTCGTCTTTGCAAAAGCAACTCCGATGCTTGAAAATGTCGTCATCATCGAAAACGAAAACGGCATCCACACGATCTACGCCCACCTAAGCCAGATCGCGCCAACTGTAAAGGTCGGCTCAGTCGTGCAAAAAGGCTATGTTATAGGTAGGGTAAGGAACGATCTAACCTTTGAAGTAACGCAAAGAAACTACCATATCGACCCGCTTGAAATGATCTCAAAATAGTCACTTTGTAAGCGTTATTAGCTAAATTTAAAGCCTTTTTGGCTAAAATGCGTGAATTTCAAGGAGCATGACAATGAGTAAGAGAAAACGCGTATTGGTCAAATTTTCAGGCGAGGCCTTGGCTGGGGAAAATGGTTTTGGTATAGACACAGCTGTACTTAAATTTATAGCAAGCGAGATAAAAGAGCTCATCGACAATGGAATCGAAGTTGGCATCGTCATCGGCGGTGGTAACATAGTGCGCGGCGTGAGTGCTGCAAAAGACGGTATCATCAAACGAACGAGCGGCGATCACATGGGCATGCTAGCAACCGTTATCAACTCGATCGCGATGCGTGAAGCGCTTGAGAGAAGCGGGCTTGAAGTAAGAGTGCAAAGCGCGATCAAGATGGAAGCGATCTGTGAGACGTTTATCGTGGGACGTGCGCAGCGTCATTTAGAAAAGGGCAGAGTTGTTATCTTTGCAGCAGGCACGGGCAATCCATTCTTCACAACAGATACAGCAGCCACGCTAAGAGCTATCGAGATCGGCTCAGATATGATCATAAAAGCGACAAAAGTTGATGGCGTTTTTGACAAAGACCCAAAAAAATTCAAGGATGCAAAACTTTTAAAATCACTAAACTATGAAAAGGCGATGAGCGATGATATCAAGGTTATGGACGATACTGCCATAGCTTTGGCAAAGGACAACGCACTGCCGATCTTAGTTTGTAATATGTTTAAGGCTGGAAATTTATTAAAAATAATAAATGAAGAAGAAGCAGCCCTATACTCAGTTGTAAAATAAATTTCAAAAAGGATAAAAATGAGAACAGAACAAATCACAGCAAGAGCACTAAAACAAGTAGGAGATGACAGATATAAGCTTTCACTTATCGTTGCAAAGCGCGCAGAAGCGCTAGCAAATGGTGCAATAGCTTTAGTCGATGCTGATACTTCAAAGATGAAATTTGCCGACATCGCACTACTTGAAGTGGCTGAGGGCAAAATAGGCTTAGAGGCAATAGTTGAAGGAAAATAGTCTTTTTTTAGAGCAGTTGATAGAGCAAATTTTAGCTTGTAAAAACGTTTCTGAAGCGATAAAACTGCTCTTTTCTCTTTGTGAGAGAAGTGAAATTTTAGACAAAGCCGTAGATAGCTGCGTCACATCTCACGCTGGACAATACCGCAAAAGTGGCGAACCATACGCCATCCACCCCATCTTAGTAGCCTCTATCGTAGCAAATATGGGCGGCGATGAGAGCATGGTCATAGCTGCACTTCTTCATGATGTGGTCGAAGATACCGATGTAACGTTAGGTGAGCTTCAGGCTGAATTTGGCGATGAGGTGGCAAAGCTGGTTGAGGGGCTTACAAAGATAGTTGCCATTAGAGAAAACAAGCTCGCAAGCTCAGATAGCAACGAAAAACTAGCAAGCTCAGCGCTAACTTTTAGAAAGATGCTCTTAATCTCTATAGAAGACGTCAGAGTCCTTGTCGTAAAGCTTTGCGACAGACTTCACAACATGCTAACTCTTGAGGCGCTAAGGCCTGAAAAGCAAAAACGCATAGCCGAAGAGACGCTTATGGTCTATGCTCCGATCGCTCATAGGCTGGGAATTTCATCGATCAAAAACATGCTTGAAGATCTAAGCTTTAAATACGCGATGCCAGAAGAATACGCAAAGATCGATAGCTACCTAAACAAAAATAAGCAGCAACTTAGCTTAAAACTAAATGCTTTTCACGAAAAGGTAAGTCAGATTTTGCTTGAAAATGGCTTTATTGAAGGCACTTTTGAGATACAAAAACGCATAAAACACTACTACTCGATCTATCTAAAGATGCAAAGAAAGGGCATTTCTATCGAAGAGGTGCTTGACTTGCTTGCCATTAGGATCATCGTGCAAAAGCCGCTTGATTGCTACCTTGCACTTGGAAATTTGCATATAAATTTTAATCCTCTCATCTCAAGATTTAAAGACTATATCGCGCTTCCAAAGCAAAATGGCTATCAAACGATACACACAACCATTTTTGATAACAAAAGCATATTTGAGGCGCAAGTTCGCACTTATGATATGCATAAAACCGCTGAATACGGCGTCGCTGCTCACTGGAAATATAAAAACGGCGAGGGTAGCTTACTCAATCCAAAGCTTGACTGGCTAAATGACATCAGCATGCAAAATAGCGAGAACGAGAGCAATGTCGAAGAGCTATATGAATATGCAAAAGATAGCCTTTATATCGAAGATATCGCAGTTTATTCTCCAAAGGGCGAGGTCTTTACTTTGCCACGAGGTGCAACGGCGCTTGATTATGCTTATGAGATACACTCAGAGATCGGACTTTACGCAAAAGAAGCTTATATAAACCGCGTTAGAATGCCACTTCTAACAGAGCTAAAAAATGGCGACATCGTTAGGATAGTAACTGGCGAAGAGGCTAAATTTCGCTGTTCGTGGATAAATAGCGTGCGAACAGGCAAGGCAAAGGCGACGATAAGGTCATTTTGTAAGCAAAAGATAAGAGATATAAACTACAAAATGGCGATAGATATCTTAAAATCAGTATTTAACGTCTCAAAAGATAGAATTTTAGAGTGGGTAGAGAGTGAAAATTTAGGCAAAAAGGTCTTTCGTGCAGCAACCGATAGCGAGTATCTGCAAGAAGTGGCAAATATGCTTAAAAAATACATCAGAAAAGAGCGTCCATTTAT
This sequence comes from Campylobacter concisus, assembly GCF_002913545.1. Lineage (GTDB taxonomy): Bacteria > Campylobacterota > Campylobacteria > Campylobacterales > Campylobacteraceae > Campylobacter_A > Campylobacter_A concisus_AV. The sequence goes on from NZ_PPBR01000049.1 coordinate 23,513, forward strand.
GATCTCTTTGGGCGACAAGTACCAGATCAAAAAGCAAAAATTTGAAAATATAGTGATCTACTCAAACCACAAAATTTCAAATGTCGAGTTTGATTATTGTTGTAATCCAAAAAGGGGCGATAGTATAGTTGGCTTTAAAAATGGTCACACCGTGACGGTGCATCACAAGCTTTGCGAGCGTGCTGGCAAGCTAATGGATAAAGGCGATGAGATCATCTTTGTCAAATGGACGAGAAATGCCCCGCATAGGTATAAAATTTTATTAAATTTAGAAAACAGAAAAGGTGCGTTGGCTGAATTTTTAACATATCTTGCTAGACTTGATATAAATTTAGCTACAATCTCGCTAAACGAAGCAAATGATCTTAGCGGAGATACGTTTGAAATAAGCGTCGAAATAGCAGAAAACATCGACGCAAACGAGATCAAAGAGAAGATCAAAGATAGATATAAGATTATTAATTTTGTTTCGCAAAGCGATCCATATCATAATTAGGAGAGAAAAATGGTTCAAGATATAGACGATATTTTACAAGAGATAAACCGCGGCGTTGCCGAGATGATCGATGCTGAGAGAGTTGAAAATTTGGTTAAAAATTATTATGAAAAAGGCGAAAATTTCTACGTAAAAGCAGGCTTTGACCCAACAGCTCCAGACCTTCACCTAGGTCACACAGTCGTTTTAAACAAGATGGCTTTGCTTCAAAAACATGGCGCGATAGTGCAGTTTTTGATAGGCGATTTTACCGCTCAAATAGGCGATCCAACAGGCAAGTCAGCTACTAGAAAAAAGCTAGATCAAGAGACTGTTTTAAAAAATGCTAAAACTTACGAAGAGCAAGTTTTTAAAATTTTAGATCCAAAAAAAACCGTGATAATGTTTAACTCAAAATGGTCAAATGAGCTAGGAGCTGCTGGGATGATCGAGCTAACTAGCACATTTTCAGTAGCTAGAATGCTAGAGCGAGATGACTTTGAAAAGAGGATAAAAGCGGGCAATCCTATATCAATCTCAGAGTTTATGTATCCGCTTCTTCAAGGCTACGATAGCGTTGCTATGAAGTGCGACATCGAGATGGGTGGCACAGATCAGAAATTTAACCTTCTAATGGGCAGAACTTTGCAACGAACATATAATATCGGCAAAGAGCAAGCTGTCATCATGATGCCACTTCTTGAGGGGCTTGACGGCGTAAATAAGATGAGCAAGAGCCTTGGCAACTACATAGGCGTAACTGAAAATGCAAATGATATGTTTGCAAAAACGCTTAGCATAAGCGACGAGCTTATGTGGCGCTGGTACGAGCTACTTAGCACAAAAACTCTTGGCGAGATAGAAGAGCTGATGAATGACGTAAATAACGGCAAATATCACCCAAAAAAGGCAAAAGAGGATCTTGCTTATGAGATAACAGCGAGGTATCACGGCGAGGAGGCTGCAAAGGCTGCGATGGCTGAATTTAACAGCGTTCACTCTCAAAATCAGCTCCCAACTGATATGAAAGAATTTAGCTTAAAAGCGCCGATTTGGATAGTTGAGGCCTTATCTCAGTGCGGGCTAAGTGAGTCAAACTCTCAAGCAAGGCGAGATATAAAAGCAAATGCAGTTAGCATCAATCAAGAAAAAATTAGTGATGAGCAGTTAAAATTAGGAGCAGGCGAGTATATCTTGCAGGTTGGTAAGCGTAAATTTGCGAAGATAAAGGTTGAATAAATGGAGTTAAAGCCGTTAAAAATAGGTAAATACGAGATAAAATACCCGATATTTCAAGGCGGTATGGGGCTTGGCATCAGCTGGGACAAACTAGCTGGCAATGTGAGCTTAGAAGGCGGTCTTGGCATAATTAGCTCAGTTGGCACAGGCTACTATGAAAACCGCAAATTTATAGATAAAGAGCTAAATGCAAAGCCTTTTGGAAGCGAAAATTTCTACTCTACAAGAGGTCTTCGAGCTGTCATAGAAAACGCACGTAAAATTTGTGGTGACTTGCCACTTGGCGTAAATATAATGTATGCTGCAAATGACTACGCAAGGGTGGTTAAAGACGCCTGCGAGGCTGGTATAAATATCATAGTATCTGGTGCAGGTTTGCCTACAAATTTGCCAGAATTTACACAAAATTTTAAAGAGATAGCACTAGTGCCGATCGTCTCAAGCGCAAAAGCACTAAAGATCATCTGTAAGCGCTGGCTTCAAAGATATGAGCGTTTGCCAGATGCTGTCGTACTTGAAGGGCCACTAAGTGGCGGACATCAGGGCTTTACATACGAGCAGTGCCTTGATCCTGAGTTTTCACTATTTAACCTTATCCCACAAGTAAAAGCCGAGATCAAAGAGTGGGGCGACTTTCCGCTCATCGCAGCTGGTGGAATTTGGGATAAAAACGACATCGAAAAGGCGATATCACTTGGATCAAATGGCGTCCAGATGGGCACACGCTTCATCGGCACTCACGAGTGCGACGCAGACATAGGCTTTAAAGAGGTCTTGCTAGCAGCTGAAGAGAAAGACATCGAGCTTATAAAGAGCCCAGTTGGCTATCCAGCTCGCGGCATAAGAACAAATTTGATAAATTTAGTCGATAAAAGAATGGGTCCAAAGATCCAGTGCATAAGCAACTGCGTGAGCCCTTGCCAAAGAGGCAAAGAGGCAAAGCAGGTGGGATACTGCATCGCGGATAGGCTATTTGACGCATATAGTGGCAAAAAGGAGAGCGGGCTATTTTTCACAGGGGCAAATGGCTACAAACTAAAAGAGCTAATAAGCGTAAAAGAGCTAATGCATAAGCTGGTACATGGTGAATGAAACGGGTTTTAATATCTCTTTTTCTAGCATTTAGCTTTCTTTTTGCGGCGACAAATTCGGAGACTTTTGCCAAATTTGATAGAAATTTTATGGGCCTAAATAGAAGCGCTAAGATCAAGCTTCACAACGATATAAAAAATATCTACGTTGATGCGATCATCAAAAATGATAAAAACACGAAAAAGCAGGCACTCACTAGGCTTATAACAAGCTCAAAAGCGCTTGGCTTTGACTCAAGCGCATATATAAGAGATCTAAATTCGATAAATGGCGTAAAAGGTACCAGCGCACCAGCTGTTTCGCCAGCTTTAACGCTACTAAGTGCCACAAAGGTAAATGACACTTTGGTGCTTAAATTTAACACAAAGCTAGATACCGCAAGGCTAAAAACATCGTTTGCCAAACAGCAAAATGCCTACAAAAATATCATGGACATCGATGGCAGGCTAAATGGCAACCCACTAACTTATAAAAATTTCATCTCAGACTACATCCACATCTCTCAGTATGATAAAAACACCGTAAGGATCATCTTTTCTGACAAGGTGCAAAAGACGATAAAAGCAAATGCAACTGGGGATTTGCTAATAATTAGCGCTCAAAATTTCATCTCAAATGAAAATATAAGAGCACCACTTCATAAGCTTAAAAATAAAAACGAAAAGCCAGCACAAAGCGCAGTAGAGCCAAATTTAAAGTCTGAGCCAGCACAAAGTGAGCCAGTAGAAGAGCCTTTGCCTCCAGTTGCTGCGGGTAAATTTTCACGCAACAAAACGATCGTCATCGATCCAGGGCATGGCGGCACAGATCCAGGTGCGGTAAATGGCAGTTTAAAAGAAAAAACAGCCGTTTTAGGTGTAGCCAAAAAGCTTGGCGAGATACTAAAATCTCGTGGCTACAAGGTCTATTTCACCAGATCAACTGATGTTTTTATAAATTTAAGATCAAGAACTAAATTTGCAAATGACAAGATGGCCGATCTTTTCGTCTCTATCCACGCAAACGCCGCTCCAAACGCTGCTAAAGCAAAGAGCATGCACGGCATCGAGACATTTTTCTTATCGCCTGCAAGAAGCGAGCGCAGCAAAAACGCAGCCGCACTTGAAAACAAATCAGACATCGAAGAGATGAACTACTTTTCGCAGCAAACGTTTCTAAACGTGCTAAACCGCGAGAAGATCATCGCCTCAAACAAGCTTGGTATCGACATCCAAAAAGAAATTTTAGCAAGTGCTAGAAAGGTCTATGCAGCCAGCGACGGCAGCGTGCGAGAGGCGCCATTTTGGGTGCTCGTGGGCGCTCTTATGCCGGCAGTTCTTGTCGAGATCGGCTACATCACGCATCCAGTCGAGGGTGAAAAACTCTTTGACGAGGCCTATCAAAAAGCCCTTGCAAACGGCATCGCAAACGGCATAGATGGATATTTCGCAAAAAATAGATGAAAAATGCAAATTTAAGCTTTAAAGGGCAAATTCCATTTAACGAAGAGTTTGGCGATATCTACTTTAATACCGACAAGCCTTGTCTTGAGAGCGAATTTGTCTTTGCAAGCGCACTTGATGAAATTTGGCAGAGCAAAGATAGCTTTATAGTCGCTGAGACTGGCTTTGGCGCTGGGCTAAATTTCTTCACACTTTGTAAGAAATTTAAAAATAGCTCTAAAAAACTTCACTTCGTTAGCATCGAAAAAAGCCCTATTAAAAAAGAAGATCTTTTAAAAATTTATGAAAATTTAGGCATTTTTAAAGCCTATGCTAAAAAGCTAGTTTCGCTCTATCCGCCGCTGATTTCTGGCATACACCGCATAAATTTCGCCCCAAATATCACCCTTGATCTTTGCTACGGCGAGGCAGATCAAATTTTGCCCGAGCTTGATTTTAGCGCTGATATCTGGTTTTTAGACGGCTTTGCCCCAAGCAAAAATGGCTCGATCTGGAGTGAGGACGTCTTTAAGCAGATCGCAAGGCTAAGCAGGGTTGGCACCATAGTTAGAACTTACTCGTGCGCAAAAATGGTGAAAGAGGGGCTAAAAAATGCTGGCTTTTTTCTGAGCCTAAAAGAGGGCTACGCTAGAAAACGCCAGATGAGCAGCGCCGTGCTAGAAAAAAAGGATGAAAATTTAAAGGACGCTTGGTTTGCGAGGTGCGAGCCAGTTGCCAGCGTAAAAGGCAAAATAGCGCTTGTTATAGGAGCAGGAGTGGCTGGACTTGCCACCGCTGGAGAGCTAGCCAAAAATGGCCTTAAAGTGGTGATCGCCGAGGCAAAGAGCGAGGTCGCGACAAATGGCTCAGGTAATCACTGTGGTGCCTTGATGCCACTAGTTACGAAGCCTGGGGTAAATTTAGGCCGCATGCATATAAATGCGTTTTTGCAAGCAGTGAGATTTTACAAGGCAAATTTACCAAAAAGTCTCATCAAATTTAATGGCTGCATCGACTATGCATTTGATGACGAGCTAGTTAAAAGGTACGCTTCATGGCAGGATCAAAACGCGGAGGATGTTTTTAAATTTGATGAGAGCTTAAAGCCATATCCTGGGATATTTATAAAAGAGGCGGCTTATGCTAGGCCAAGAGAAATTTGTAAATTTCTATCAAGTAACTTTGAAATTTTATTTAACCACGAGTATGAGAGCAGTACACATCTGAAAAATGGCAAGATAAGCGTTAAATTTAAAAATGCCAAAAGCTTGGAGGCTGATATCTTAGTCTTTTGCACAGGTAGTAAAAGTAGTGAAATTTTTAAAGACTATGACATGCAAATAAGTAGCGTCAGAGGTCAAGTCACGCACCTAAAACCAGTGCTAAAAAACACCCTGCCACTAAGCGCAAAAGGCTACATCTGCCCAGCCGTAAAAGGGGTGCAAGTCATTGGCGCAACCTACGCTAGAAATGAAATTTGTGACACGCCTAAAGACGAGGATAACGCTAAAAATTTAAGCGACGTGAGCGAGTTTTTTAACACCAAAGAAACCACCATCATCGGCTCACGTGTGGGATATAGAAGTTATAGCGGAGATAGATTTCCGATAATCGGCGCCCTGCACGACGAGGAGTTTTACAAGCAAAACTACAAAGGGCTATTGTGGAGTAAAAATAAAGATAGTAACCCAAAAGCAAGCTACGAAAAAAATCTCTTTGTAAATTTCGCTCACGGCTCACGTGGTCTTGGCACGGCGATACTTGGAGCAAATTTGATAATGGATCTTGTACTTGCTCGTCCGCTTTGCATAGAAAGATCGCTATTTTTTGAGCTTCATCCCGCTAGATTTTTGATAAGAAAGCTAAAAAAAGGACTAAAATAGTCAAATTCCTTAACATAAGTTAAGAACTGTTATCAAAACTTGCATTATAATCCTTCGCAAAAAAGGATAAAAAATGAGCCAAATTTATAATCTTGACAAAGACACAAAGATAGTTGAAAAAAGCGTCGTTAGCAAAAGGCTCTTTCAAAACAAAAACGCAAGTGTTGATATATACGCATTTGACGAGGGCGAGGAGCTTGATCACGAGATGCTTTTTATAGATAGCCTTGCCTTCGTCATTGACGGCGAAGCGCAGCTTGAATACGGCGAAAAGCAGATGAAGCTTGGACGCGACGAAGCCTGCCTTATCGAGGCAAAAACTTGGCGAAAGCTCAAATTTACAAAGAAGACAAAATATTTACTAATAGATTTTAAGGAGAATGTTATGATAGATCATTTAGACAAAGCGAGTGTCTTTAGCCTCGCAGATGCCGTTAGCTACGAGAGTGGCAAGATAGTTAGCAAGACGCTTGTCAAAAACGAAAATGGCTCGATGTCGCTGCTTAGTTTTGACAAAGACCAAGAGCTCTCAACTCACGCAGCACCAGGCGATGCGCTACTTATCGCGCTTGATGGCGAGCTTGATTTAAAGATAGCTGACGAGAGCTTTCATCTTGTAAAGGGCGATAGTATCGTGCTTCCAGGTAAGATCCCACACGGCCTAAAAGTGAAAGACAAATTCAAAATGCTTCTAATCGTCACAAAAGACAAAATGTAAAAATAAGCCCTATTTTAGGGCTTATTTTATATCAAAAACTACAAATTTAACTTTAAATTTACCTTTAATAATCAAAAAAGCAAAGCCATAATATAATCGTTTTTAAAAAAAGAAGAGCGATGAGAAAAGAAAATTCTAAGATATTTTTACTGCTATTTTTGGGCGCGCTTTCGGCATTTGGGCCGTTTGTCACAGACCTTTACCTGCCAGCACTACCAGCCATAACTGAGTGGTTTGGCACAAGCGTTTCAGCAACCCAGCTAACTCTTACGACCTCGATGGCAGGCCTTGCGATCGGTCAGCTAATAGTTGGTCCAATCAGTGATAAATTTGGGCGAAAAACACCACTTACCATCTCGCTCATCATCTACACGATAAGCACGATTTTTATATTTTTTGCGCAAAATATCCAGTTTTTTATCTTTATGCGCATCATCCAAGGGCTTGCAAGTGCGGGCAGTCTGGTTATCTCAAGAGCCGTTGTGAGCGACCTTTACAAGGGTCATGAGATGACAAAATTCTTTAGTCTTATGATGGTTGTAAATGGTCTTGCTCCGATATTTTCACCAATTGGCGGCAGCTTGCTGCTTAAATTTACCGACTGGCGCGGCATCTTTATGGCGCTAACGATCATCGGCATTTTGCTATTTATCGCAAATTTTTACTTCAAAGAGAGCCTAAGTCCTGCTAACCGCCTAAAAGTGCCTTTGCTTCAGACCTACGGCGTCTTTGGCAAAATTTTAATAAAAAAGAAATTTATGCTCTTTATCGCGATCCAGACATTTACGATGGCTGCGATGTTTGCCTATATCGCGGCATCTTCTTTTATCTTACAAGAGTTTTACCTGCTAAGCCCAGTAAGCTACAGCTTTTGCTTTGCGGCAAATGGCCTAGCCATCGTCATAGGCGCTAGGCTTGCAAGCTTGCTAAATGAACGAAAAGCGCTAAAAACTGGGCTTTTTGGCACCTTGTTTGCTAGCATTTTTATAGCGTTTGTGCTTTGCTTTAAATTTGAAGTGATCGGCGTTATCATCGCATTTTTCTTGCTTTTGCTCTTTACTGGTTTTATCTTACCAACGGCCTCTTCGCTAGCGATGAACGAGAGCAGAGAGTACGCTGGTTCGGCCTCAGCGGTGCTTGGATTTTGCCCATTTTTCCTAGGTGGCATCATCTCGCCGCTAGTTGGCCTTGGTGACATTTTTTACTCGACTTCAATAGCTATTTTAGCTTGTAGCGTGCTTGCTTTTATCTCATTTTTAGGGCTAAAAAGAGTTGCGTAAAATTTATCTTGTCTCAAACACAAAAACAGCTGATGAGAGCGTTGTAAATTTAAGCGTTAGCAAGATAGAGTTTTTGAAATTTGAGATAAATTTAAGCGAATTTAACGCGCTTGTAGCAACCTCTAAAAATGCCTTTAAAGCTTTAAAATTTAATGGCATTTTGCCTATAAATTTACCAGTTTTTGCTATCGCAAATAGTTGCGCAGCGGTGGCAAGAGAGTTTGGTTTTAGTGAAATTTACACTGGGCAAAATGCACACGGAGATGACTTTGCAAGAGAAATTTTGCCACTTTTAAAGGGCAAAAAGGTGCTTTATCTAAAAGGCAAAGATAGCGCTTCAAATTTCTTAGAAATTTTACAAAAGGGTAGCGTAAATATAAAGGCGATCGTTGCTTATGAAAATGTCTTAAATCCTTGCAAAATGGAGCTAAAACCACCAAAAAATAGCATTTTGATCTTCGCATCTCCGATAAATGTGAGAAATTTTCTTACTAATTTTGGCTGGGACGAGAGCTATCAGACGATAAGTATCGGAAAGGTCACTGCAAAAGAGCTAAAATTTACCACGCCAATAGTGAGCCAAAACCAAGATATAAACGCTTGTATCGCACTTGCCAAAACGTTACTTTAAGCAAAAAATTTATATAATTTCTAAGCCTGAGTGAAGCGAGTCAGCATTTTACGGGGTCCAACACTTTTTTGTTAGCGAAAAGGTATGGGTGTCTTGTGATGTGGCTTCGTTTGAGCCTTAACCAGCGAGAAGTTGCAACCTTTTGGCATTCATCTATTTGCAAGATTGGCTTTGTTTATGGGCCACTCTTCTATGCGACGCCCACTCGGGTTTTTAAATTTACGGAGATAATATGAACATTCTCATAATAGGAAGTGGCGGCCGCGAATACGCCATCGCTCTAAAACTAAAAAGTGAAAAAAACGATATAAATTTATACTTTGTGCCTGGAAATGGCGCTACTTCACGTCTTGGTGAGAATTTAGACATAAAAGATTTTCGTGAACTAGCTAAATTTGCCAAGAAAAACGAGATCGCTCTAACGATCGTGGGACCTGAAGCGCCGCTTAGTGAGGGCGTAGTGGATATCTTTAAAGAAGAGGGTTTGCTCATCTTTGGACCAAGCAAAGCAGCTGCTAGACTTGAGGCTAGCAAGGCCTATATGAAGGACTTTTTAGCTAGAAATGATATAAAAACTGCAAAATATTTAAACACAGACGACAAAGAAAAAGCATTTAAATTTATCGATACCCTAAGCGCTCCGATGGTTGTAAAGGCTGACGGACTTTGCGCTGGAAAAGGCGTGATCATCGCAAATTCCAAAGAAGAAGCCAAAGAGGCAGTTAGCGATATGCTAAGCGGGGCTAGCTTTGGCGATGCTGGTAAATTTGTGGTCGTTGAAGAGTTTTTAGACGGCTTTGAGTTAAGCTTTTTTGCCATTTGTGATGGCGAAAATTTTGTAAGCTTGCCAGTGGCGCAAGACCACAAACGCTTGCTTGATAACGACGAGGGCCCAAATACCGGCGGTATGGGTGCGTATGCTCCAAGCCCGCTTGCTTCAAAAGAGCTGATAAAAAGGGTCGAAGAAGAGGTTGTAAAACCTACGCTAAAAGGGATGAAAAACGAGGGCAGTCCGTTTTGCGGAGTGCTTTTTGTGGGGCTGATGATCGTGAAAAATGAGCCTTATGTGCTTGAGTTTAATGTGAGATTTGGCGATCCTGAGTGCGAGGTTTTGATGCCATTAATCGACGGAAATTTGAGCGAAATTTTACTAAACGCTGCAAAAGGCGAGCTAAAACCTATCAGACTAAAAGATGAATTTGCTGTTGGCGTCGTAATGTCTAGCAAAAACTATCCTTATAAAAGCAGCCCAAAGGCTAAAATTTCAGTTTTAAATGATGTAAAAGATGCCCATATAGCTTACGCAGGCGTGAGCAAAGAGGGTGATGAAATTTATGCAGATGGCGGCAGAGTGCTAGTCTGCGTGGCGACTGCAAAGAGCATAAAAGAGGCACGTGATAAGGCCTATGAGCTTTGCGAAAATGTCAAATTTGACGGAGCTCACTTTAGAAAAGATATCGCGTGGCAGGCTCTAAAATGAGTATGCAGATAGAAGAGAAGCTTCAAAACGAAGAAATTTCACTTGCTCCTTTTGCTAAGAGGATCATGGCGTTTTCTATCGATGAGACCATAGTTTCGTTTCTTTTTATGATCATCTATTGGGAGCCTCTTTCTACTAGCACCAACTATGATGACGCTAGAAATTTGGTATTAAATTTATTTTGGCAAGTGGTTGCTTTAAAAGTCATCTATCACACATTTTTTGTTTGGTATTATGGCGCAAGCCTCGGGCAGATGATAACAAAGACGATGTGCATAAATGTAGAAATTTTAGATAAGCCAAATTTAACTCAAAGTCTTGTTAGGGCGATCTTTAGGATAGTTAGTGAAGCTTGTTTTTATCTTGGCTTTGCTTGGGCACTTTCAAACCCTGCAAGGCAGACGTGGCAAGACAAAATAGCAAAAACAGTGGTGATAAATGCGTAAAATTTTATTTTTAATTCCGGTTTGTGTTTTTAGTTTAAGTGCAGCAGTGCAAGATGTGCAGCTATTGGCTGATGATGTGAAGCAAGATAAGGGCATCGTAACGGCAAATAAAAACGTCGTTGTATATTCGCAAGAGTATCTTGTGACGGCTGATTGTGCTGTTTATGATCAAAATAACTCAGTCATTGAGCTCTTTGGCAATGTCAATATGATGAAGGGCAAAGATGAGGTCTCTCGCTCAAACTACGCTAAGCTAAATTTGAAAAATAACAACGCTGCTTTTGAGTCGCTCTTTATGATGAATAAAGACATGGAAGTGTGGATGAGAAGCGATGAGAGCAGCTCTGATAGCGAGTACTACAGAGTAAGAAAGGCGATGGTTTCAAGCTGCAACGTCCAAGATCCTGACTGGAGCATCACCTCAAGCTCAGCCATGCTAAACAAACAGAGCAAATTTCTGCACCTTTTTAACCCAGTCTTTCGCATAGCAAACGTGCCAGTCTTTTACCTGCCATACTTTGGCTTCTCAACTGATACTACAAGAAGGACAGGGCTTTTGCCACCAGAGCTTGGATATGGCAAGTCAGAGGGCTTTTACTACAAACAACCAGTCTATTTTGCTCCTTATAATGAGTGGGATCTGGAGTTTGATCCGCAGATAAGGACAAACAGGGGCGCTGGAATTTACGGTGCTTTTAGATTTACTGATTCGCCTGATTCAAGAGGGGAGATCAGCTTTGGTTCATTTACTGATAAAAACAGTTACCGAGCCAAGCAAAAAAGAGAGACTTCAAACAGAGCTGAGCTAAAAAACAAAACTCATAAAGGTATCGGACTAAAATATGAAAGAGATAAACTCATAAAATACCTTAGCGAGGCTGATCTGCAAGAGGGCATGTGGATAGATGCAACCAAGCTAAATGATATAGACTATCTAAATTTAAAGGGCAGAGATGATGACTATGACTCGCTTGTGACCTCTAAATTTAACTACTTCATAGCAAATGACGATCACTACTTTGGCGCCTATGCGAAATACTACATAGATACCGAAAAGATCGGCTCAAAGAACGAAAACAAAGATACGCTTCAAGAGCTTCCATCGCTTCAGTATCATAAATTTACAGACGATATAGTCTTGCCAAATATCTTATATTCAATCGATCTTCAATCACATAGATATGATAGAAAGATAGGCGTTAGAGCAACTCAGTATGAATTTACTTTGCCAGCTTCAGTGCATGTGCCGCTATTTGATGATAGCCTAACATTTTCATTTTATGAGTATCTTTACGCTTCAAGGATAAACTACGAAAACAAGATAAATTCATTTGATGACAAAAGAGAAGATAAGCACGCAAATTTTGTAAATAACTACCATAAATTCGCCCTTCACACAGACCTTGCAAAGGCGTATGAGAGCTTTTACCACACTTTAAATTTTGGTGCTGAATACTTGCTACCAGGCTACAGAAAAGGAAATTTAGACGACGAGTTTATCTATGACAAAGATCTAAATGAGTATGAAAATTTCTTAGCTCAAGATCAGAGCAAAGAAGAGGTTTCTGGCTATTTGACGCAGTATTTCTTTAACGGCAGTGGCAGAAAGGTTGTCAAACACAGCATCTCACAAGGTTACTACACAAAAGATGATGAGTATTCAAATTTAAAAAATGCCATCTACCTATATCCGTTTGAGAATTTTAGCGTTTATAACAAGCTTGAGTACTCACACAAAGACAGAGAGCTTAAAAAGGTGCAAAACGGACTTTACTATACGCACGATCTATTTTGGATAAATATGCTCCATACAATGAAAAAGAGCGACAGCAAGGCTAAAAACAGCGCAACAAAAGATAGCTACTTTACAAGCAGCGCTGGCGTGAAGCTCCCTCATCAATATAGCCTAATTGGCGGCTGGCAATACGACCTTGAAAGGAGCTACACAAAGAGCTGGAGAGTTGGCGTGCTTCATCAAAGGAAGTGCTGGAACTACGGGCTGATCTACCAACACGATGTCGAGCCAACAACAACGACAAATGGCTCAGCCTCAACTAAGAAAAGTGGCATCTACTTTACTATAAATTTCTATCCGATGGGCGGCTTGCACTATGACTTTTCACAAAGCAGCACCACTTCATCAAGTAGTAAATAAGATGGCTAGATAAATGGCAAGCGTTAAATTTAAAGATCAACTAGATGCAGCTAACAAGCTCATCGAGATCTTGCCAAAAAAAGAGCTAAATGACGCTAAGACGATAGTTCTTTGCATGTCGCTTGAGTCTGTTATCCTGACTGATGTGGTTTGCAGGGGGTTAAATTTAAGCTATGAGATGCTCTTTAGCGAGCCAATCCCTGCGCCAAACAACAGCGAATGTGACGTAGCGATAGTTAGTGAAACAGAAGATATCGTGCTAAACGATCCTCTCATAAAAGCTTTTAACATAAGCTATGACTACATCTACGGCGAAGCGCATAGAAAATATGAAGAGAAAATTTTAAAAAATGTCTATAAATACAGAAAAGGAAATTTGATAGGAGAGCTAAAGGGCAAGAATATTTTACTAATCGATGAGGGGTGTGAGACTGGCATGACGGCACTCATCTGCATAAAGACGCTGCTTGATGTGAAGGTAAAATCCATCTCATACGCAACGCCGATGATAGCCACTGATGTCTTTGCAAATTTAAATGATATGGTCGATGAAATTTACACGATAAACAAGATCGTTGATTTTATCGATGTGGATTCGTATTACGAGAAAAAGATCGAGGCTACGAGCGAGCGCATCATGTCGATATTAGAAGAGAGCCCTCACTATTTACCGTTACAAAAACAACAAGGAGATAAAAATAATGCAATATAGTATAGAAGTCAATAATCAGGTCGAAATTTTTGACCTTAATAAAGTAGCTAAACAAGCTAGCGGGGCAGTGCTTTTAAGGGTGAAAAACACCGTAGTTTTAGCAACTGTGGCAAGAGAAGATGTGCAAGTTGAAGAGGACTTTTTGCCTCTAACGGTGCAATATATCGAAAAAGCTTACGCAGCTGGTAAAATACCAGGCGGTTACGTCAAGCGCGAGACCAAGCCAGGCGACTTTGAGACGCTAACGGCTCGCATCATAGATAGATCACTTCGCCCACTTTTTCCAAAAGGCTACGCATACCCAACACAGATCGTTGTAATGGTACTTTCAGCTGATCCTGAGGTTGATTTGCAAGTTGTGAGCCTAAATGCAGCTTCAGTTGCGCTATATCTTAGCGACATCCCAGTAAATCGCCCAGTTTGTGGCGTGAGAGTTGGCTATATAGATGATAAATTTGTTATCAATCCAAGCAACTCTGAGCTAAAACAAAGTGCGATAGATCTTTATGTTGCTGGCACAAAAGATGAGCTTTTGATGATCGAGATGAGAAGCTTGCCTCAGCAAACTACGCAGCTCATACCGATGGTAGCGATAGAGCCGATGATAGATCCTAGCCTAAGCGATAGTATGGCGCAAAAGCAAGTGATGAATGAATTTAGTGAAGATAAGATGGTTGAGGCCATTGACTTTGCTGGTAAAGCGATACTAAGAGCTAGCAGCGCTTATGAAGAGGCGTTTAAAGAGCACAAAAAAGAGGATGCCGCACTTGAACTAAAACCAGAGATAGAAAACGAAAATATCGCTATTTACATCGATAAATTTTATAAAGCAGAGGTTAAAAACGCGATCAATCAAATGGCAAAGAGCGAGCGTGCAAGCGAGCTTGGCAAGATCGCTAAACAAATTTCAAGCGATGAGGTAGCTCAAAAAGAGGGCTGGGACGAGGCTGTCATCTCAAACGTCCTTGGTAAATATAAAAAGAAAATAGTAAGAGAGCAGATCATAAACGAGGGTGTTAGAGCCGACGGACGCGGGCTTGAAGAGGTTAGACCTATTAGCATCGAGACAAATGTCCTTCCAAACGCTCACGGCTCATGCCTCTTTACAAGAGGTCAAACTCAGGCGCTAGTTGTCGCCACTCTTGGCACAGATAGCGATGCTCAGATGTATGACATCCTAACTGAAAAAGCTCCTTTGGTTGAGAAATTTATGTTTAACTACAACTTCCCAGGCTTTAGCGTAGGCGAAGCAAGCCCGCTTAAAGCTCCTGGCAGACGTGAGCTTGGACATGGAAATTTAGCCAAACGTGCCCTTGCACCAAGCATCGATCTAGCATCTCCATATACGATAAGGGTCGTTTCAGAAATTTTAGAGAGCAACGGCTCAAGCTCTATGGCTAGCGTTTGCGGTGGTTCGCTCGCACTTAGAGCTGCTGGGGTCAATACCCAAAAACTTGTCGCTGGTGTTGCGATGGGTCTTATATTTGAGGGCGAGAAACACGCAGTTTTGACTGATATCATGGGCCTTGAAGACCACGACGGCGATATGGACTTTAAGGTTGCTGGCACAAGTGATGGCATCACAGCGCTTCAGATGGACATCAAGCTTGGAGGCATCAGCTTAGAGGTGCTAAAAGAGGCGCTTTATCAAGCAAAACGTGGCAGAGAGCACATCCTTGCTCTAATGACACAGGCTGATAAAAATATAGAGATAAACGAGGATGTATTGCCAAAACTTGAACTATTTAACGTTGATCCAAGCAAGATCGTAGATATCATCGGTCAAGCTGGCAAGACTATAAAAGAGATCATCGAGAAATTTGAGGTTTCGATCGACCTTGATAGAGAAAAAGGCGAGGTTAAGATAGCAGGTGGCGCTAAGAAAAACGTCGATGCAGCAAAAGACTACATCATCTCTATCACTTCAAAAGAGAACTCTCGCTCATTTGGCAAAAAGCCGTTTAAACACGACAAAGAGCGTGTAAAACCGACATTTAATATCGGAGATGAGTTTGTTGGAAGCGTAAAAAGCGTGGTTGATTTTGGAGTATTTATCGAGTTAAAAGACGGTGTTGATGGTCTGCTTCATATCTCAAAGATAAAGAGCCCATTAAACGTAGGTGATCAGGTAAAAGTGTGTGTGAGCGAGCAAAAAGGAAACAAAATTTCGCTCTCTTTGGTTGAATAAATTTTTAAAGGATAGATGATGAAATACAAAAAGTTGCTTTTTCCAATAGGAGCAGGGGACGATATCGAGCCAAGAATTTACGGTGCTTTAAAGGTTGCACAATGGTTTAAAGCTCACATGGAGATCCTCACTTGCCAACTAGATCCAAGCGTGGTTTATAATATGAAAATGACGCTTCGTGGCGGAGTGCTTTTTGAGGAATTTTTAAAATCAGCCAAGTCTGAGCTTGCGGTTGAGCACGAAGAGAACGAAAAGCTTTTTAATAAAATTTGCGCTGAGCTTGGCATAAAGGTGAGCGATGAGATCATCGAAGATGTCTGCACTGCAAATTTCACGATCCACAGCGGAAAAAGAAGCGCTATAGTCGAGCAAGAGAGTAAATTTTGCGATCTAGTCGTAGCTGCGGTGCCACTTGATGGTAAGATCACAGGTACATTTGAGTCAGCTGTTTTAAAAAGCGGCAAAAATGCTATCGTTATCCCTAGAAAGTTACGTGAATTTAAGGCTGATAACATCCTTGTAAGCTGGACAGGAACGACTCAAAGCTCAAGAGCCCTAACTGGCGCGATCGATCTTTTAAAGAGCGCTAAAAAGGTTCAATGTATCACTTCAAAAGCAAGCCTTGGCGATAACGCCGAGCTAAATCTTAAAAAGCTTGAAGAGTATTTTAAAATTCATGGTATTAGCGCGTCTTTTGAGATCATAGCAACTACAATGATACCTGGTGAGGCACTTTTAAAAGCTGCAAATGATAGAAATGCGGACCTTATCGTAGCCAGCAGATACGGTGAAAACGGACTAATGGAGATGGTCCTTGGCGGAACATCAAGATTTTTCTTAGAACATACAAATATCCCAGTTTATCTATAATGGATTGCGGCTTGGTCCGCAATCTAATTTTTTTGCTTTACAAATTTTTTAACTTTCACTCACTCGCAAGAATTGACTACTAAAATTTAACTTTGCTTATCGTTTAGCTTAAATTTTAGAGCCGAAATTACTCGCTCATGAAATTTTAAAATTTGTTAGATATTTTTGTAAGTTGAATTTAGATTTTATAACCGCCACCAAAGATTAAATTTAAAAGATCACCCCCCCCCAACCCAGCTTAAACCAGGTTGAAATTTATTAAGATTTATGAAGCAGTTTGATTAAAATTTATTCTTTCTTACTTCACTTACTATTGTCTTTGCCATGTTATCAACATCACTTGTTACTTCATTAGCTCTATTAGCAATTACCACATTTTCTTTTGTTAGATTATCTATTTGAGCAACTGATTGATTTATCATATTGATGCCTTCACTTTGCTCTTTTATAGATTCACTCATCTCATTTATTGATTGAGCTAATACATTTGCATTTGCCTCTATCTCACTTAAAGATTTTTGAGTTCTCTCTGCTAGTTTTCTAACTTCATCAGCCACTACGGCAAATCCTCTACCATGTTCTCCTGCACGTGCTGCTTCAATAGCAGCATTAAGAGCAAGTAAATTTGTTTGATCTGCTATATCTCTTATTATTACGATGATATTTTTTATCTCTTCGGATTGTCTTGTTACATCTTCTGCTTTTTGACTTATTGCATTCATTGAGCTAGACATTTGTTCAACTGCAGCT
>NZ_PPBR01000050.1:0-469 GCF_002913545.1 Campylobacter concisus
TCCAGCTTATTACAACGACGAAGCCCTAAGGATCGAGTTTTGTGGCGATGGGATCGATGCGATGTATCATTTTGACGTGCTTGATAACAAAAGGCTAAAGGATAACCCTAAATTTACGCTTTATGCCACCAGCCAGTTCATCGTAGGCGCTGATAGGCTAAAGATCGCTATGAAAGAGATCGAAGAGGAGCTTGATATTCGCTTGAAAGAGTTTAACGAGCAGGGCAAGCTAGTCGAGGCGCAGAGGCTAAAGCAAAGGGTGGAGTTTGACCTCGAGATGATGGCCAGTACGGGCATGTGTAAAGGCATCGAAAACTACGCGCGCCACCTAACCGGACAAAAGCCTGGAGAGACGCCGTACTCGATGTTTGACTACTTTGAGATAAGCGGCAAAGACTATCTAGTCATCGTCGATGAGAGTCACGTGAGTTTGCCACAGTTTAGGGGCATGTATGCAGGCGATAGGAGC
>NZ_PPBR01000051.1:0-617 GCF_002913545.1 Campylobacter concisus
GTTGATAAGTGTCGATGAAAAGATCAGTCATTATTGGTTTTAAGTATTCATTATCGCGAATTAGCGCTTCAAGGCTACCACGAAGTGTGTGTGGAAGCTGTTCTATGCCACGCTCTCTGATCTCATCTAGGTGAAGTTTAAATAAATTTTCATCCATCGGACCAACTGGCTCGTATTTGTTTTTGACGCCGTCAAGTCCTGCCATTAGCATCGCTGAGAAGGCTAGATAAGGGTTTGCCGTGCTATCTGGAAATCTCATCTCAGCCCTAACTGACTTCTCGCCAGCTCCGTAAGGTATGCGGATGCTCGCTGAGCGGTTTTGGCTCGAGTAAGTGAGGATAGATGGCGCTTCAAAGCCCGGGATTAGTCGTTTGTAGCTGTTTGTGCTTGGGTTAGTAAAGGCGGCAACGCTTCTTGCGTGTTTTAAAACACCGCCGATGTAGTGCCTTGCAAAGTCACTTAAATTTGCGTAGTTGCCCTCTTTATAGAATAAATTTTTGCCATCTTTCCAGACTGATTGCTGCACGTGCATGCCGCTGCCGTTGTCGCCATAAAGCGGTTTTGGCATAAATGTAACTGTCTTGCCGTTTCGGTGCGCGACCCTGCGGACGCCGTAT
>NZ_PPBR01000052.1:0-463 GCF_002913545.1 Campylobacter concisus
ATTTTAGTGTTGAGTTTGACTCATATCTTTTTTGAAAGATATCGATCGCCACAACTGTTTCATTTTTGGTTGGTAAAATTTCGTCTAATTTTGATTGATTTGAACTGAAGATTAAAAGCGTGTATTTTGGCTCTTTTGGAGTGAAAATTTCGCTTTTTTCGTAAAAAACTAGCTTCGCAAAATCAACAAATTTATATTGTGAAAAACGATAGTTGCTATACGCAAATGCAGCCGCTATCATAGCTGCACCAAAAAATGAACCAAATATATAGGTAAGAGGAAGCAGACTTCCTCTTCTTTTTTCGCTCATTAAAGAAGCGAATTTAGTTTGTCAGTTAGGGCTTGTTTTGACTGCGCACCGACCATTTGCTCAACTAGCTCGCCATTTTTGAAAAATAGCAATGTTGGGATCGATCTGATGCCAAACTCAACCGCAAGATCTTGTACTTCATCAGTATTTACC
>NZ_PPBR01000053.1:0-488 GCF_002913545.1 Campylobacter concisus
GCTCCATAAGGATCGGTGGCGTGCCGCTCGATCTGCCTGATTGCTGGTGTGAGGAGCTGCTTAAATTTTGCGTGAAATCTTCAAGCGACATCACGCTTTACGAAGATCTGCTAAGTGAAAATAGAATTTGGCAAGCAAGGCTCGTTGATGCGCGTGCAGTCAGCAAAGACTTAGCCCTTAGTAGTTGCTGCTCTTGCGTCATGCTAAGAGCAAGTGGCATCGCGCGCGACATTAGAAAAGAAGAGCCATATCTCCTCTACGACGAGCTAGAATTTGACGTGCCTTACGCCACCAAGGGCGACTGCTACGCAAGATACCTGCTTTAAATGAAAGAGATGCGCGAGTACGTGAAAATTTTAAAGCAGTGCGTTAGCAAGTATCAGACAAGTAACCCCGCCATCATCACCGACGCGCCAGAGTTTGTGTGCGCTTCAAAAGAGCAGATAATGGGCCAAAACTACTCACTAATGCAGCATTTTGTGCTGATA
>NZ_PPBR01000054.1:0-620 GCF_002913545.1 Campylobacter concisus
GCTCAGTCTTGTTTGAAGGAGCAAGATCTGCGCTACCGCCGATAAAGCCAGGGAGTTTTTTAGCTATCTCATTTAAAATGACATGGTTTGTGTCTCTTGTGGCTAGCTTTTTGTCGCTAAAGTCTGGGAATTCGAGCTTGCTAAAGTCTGGATTAAGAAGGGAATTTAGTAAATTTTTGCCTTCAGCACTTAATGCCTCAACTTTTTTGTTCCACATAGCCTCTTCAAGATCGCCCTTTTCTACTGCGCCTCTAAATCTTAAAAGCACGTCTTCATCAATGGCAAATTTCTTCTCAGGGTCAAAGCCAGCTGCGGCCTTTGCCTTTTTGATGATCTCCTCGCCAAGTGGCGCGCCGTGGCTGTGGTGGCTGCCCTCAAGCTCCATTGCGCCGCGTGCTATGTGCGTGTTTGCGATGATTAGATATGGCGACTCTTTCTCGCTAGCTTGCTCTAACGCAAATTCGATCTGGTTGAAGTCATGTCCGTCGATGCGTGCGACCTCCCAGCCCTGCGCCTCAAAACTATCCTTGACGTCCCCGCTAACTGCTATCGCTGTGTCGCCCTCGATCGGATATTGTTTGAATCGTAGATGAGCACAAGGTTGTCTAGTCTTAAATTAT
>NZ_PPBR01000055.1:0-7015 GCF_002913545.1 Campylobacter concisus
TTTAAAATTTTAAAGATATTTGGCTTTGGTAAATTTTACAAACTCTTTGCCACAAAAGATGTGAGCGGCATGAGCAGAGTGATGTATGAAACCCTAAAAAACGTCGTTGATGAGGATTTTACAAAGCATTTTGCTGACTTTGGCGGCAGGGCTTTTATATTTTGGGGAGAAAATGACAAGGCAACGCCTGTAACAAGCGGCGAGAGCATAGATAGGCTTATCAAAAATAGCTCATTTTTCCCACTTAGTGGCGATCACTTTTTCTTTTTGCTCCACGCTAAATTTATAAGCGACGAGATAGAAAAAGGGATAAATTTTGAGCCAAATGAAGCAAAAAATGTCGTGCTAGATGACGATGAGAGCGGGATCGAGGAGATAAGATGAGTATATTTTTAAGTATAAGCACAGTTTTATTTATCTTTGCGCTCGCTTTTTATGTGATCACTTGCTTTCAGTGGTTTTCATATAAGCCTGAGCGCGTGCTTTTTCACTTCACAAAGCCCGCTTGGCACGTCTTTTTCTTTATCGTGCCTTTGGTGCTTTTTTACACGACTGGCAAGTGGTTTTTTATCTATTTTTACTTTGCACTTTTGCCAGCTCTTTATCTTTGGCATAAAAAACTTGATAAAAAGCTAGTCTTTACCGCTAGGATCAAGCACTTTTTTGCCATCCTTGCTTGCGCTATCATCTTAAACTACGCTTTAAATTTCATCATCCACAAGGCGTTTTTGGCTCCTATGCCACTTTTTGTCTTGGTCGTGAGCCTATTTTTTAGTGAAATTTTAGAAAAGATCAAATTTCAAGGCTTTAAAAACAAGGCGCTTAAAAAACTTGGCGCAAACAAAGAGCTAAAGATAATCCTAATCACCGCAAGCTACGGCAAAACGAGCATCAAAAATTTCTTATTTGAAATTTTAAAAGATAGCTTTGTCTGCTACAAAACGCCACGCAGCGTAAATACAATGGCAGGTATCATCAAAGATATCAATGAAAATTTAAGCGAGCAAACACAAATTTACATCGCTGAAGCAGGCGCTAGACTAAAGGGCGACATCCTAGAGATCACTAAATTTTTAAATCCACAAATCGTCATTGTTGGCGAGATCGGCGCGCAACATATTGAGTACTTTAAAACGCTTGATAATATCCGTGCGACAAAGCTCGAGGCGCTGCAAAGTGCTCGCTTGCAAATGGCATTTTTACATAGCTCGACAAAAAAAGAGCTAAGCCAAAATATAGAAATTTACGATGAGAGCCTAAAAGATATAAACGCAAATTTAGATGGAATTTCATTTACTCTTGATGGCAAAAACTACGCTTCGCCGCTACTTGGTAAATTTAACGCTACAAATTTAGCCGTTTGCATCAAGGTCGCAAGATACCTAAAAATGAGCGATGAAGCGATAAATGGTGCGCTATCTAAGATGAAAAACGTCGAGCACCGTCTAAGCAAGATCGAGGCTGGCGGCAAGCTGATAATTGACGATAGTTTCAATGGAAATTTCTCAGGCATGAGCGCAAGCTACGAGCTTGTAAGCACCTACGCTGGTAGAAAAGTGCTGCTAACGCCTGGTATCGTCGAGAGCGATGCTGAGCAAAATGCAAATTTGGCCAAGGTGATAAATGAAATTTTTGACCTAGTCATCATCACAAGTTCGCTAAACGCCCAAACTCTGCTAAAACATATCGTTAAGCCAAAGATCATCATCCTAAAGGACAAGAACAAAATGCAAGAAATTTTAGCTCAAAACACGCACGCTGGCGATCTTATACTATTTTCAAACGACGCACCGAGTTTTATATGAAAAAGATAGTTTTTTTAGCTCTAATCTTAAGCTTAGCCTCAGGCTTTGACATCGATGACTACGACAGGGGCAATGAGGCTAGAAGCGCCGGAGACTACGCAACTGCGTATGAAATTTTTTACGATGGTTGCGAGCAAAAAGATGTGCTTTCATGCGAGGCTTTGGGCGATATGCTTGTAAATGAAGAGATAAACGAGCAGATGGATAGTGATCTTAAAAAGCACTCAAACATCGAGCTTGGAGTGAGTTATTTTATGAAAAGCTGCGACCTTGGCTATCAAAATGCTTGTGATGACGTTATGAGCCTAAAAGACGATCTAAATATCACCTTACCATCTGGCGTATACGAAAACGCCAAAGCTAGGTATGATGAGCTTTTTGAAGAGTTTAAAGAGCAAGAGGCAAATAAGACGGTAGAAGAGCCAAAAGAGGGGGCTAAAAAGTAAAATTTTAAGCTTTTAGATTTAGCTTTGTAATGTTAAATTTAGACAAGTCTAAATAAGAACAACCTTCAAAACATGCTCTTTCAGCCCGCTTGGTATCTCGCCATTTTCAAGCGCCATTAGCTCGCTCACTCTTAAGACATAAAAGTCTTGCAAGCTTCTGTTGGCAGACCTCTCGAGCTTTTTTGCTAGCGTGTCAAAGATATAAAACTCCGCCTCGTTGTTAGCTAGCAAAAAGTCAGCCCCACTATCAAATGCAGCAAAAACTATCTTGCTAGCAAGTTTGCAAGCTAGCTCTTCATCGGCCTTTAAAAGATCATATCCGCAAGGCGTTTTGGCGTTTAGCTCTATAAAATTTGCCTTGTATGCGCTTAAATTTGCAGGCAGTCTATCTTTTATGGCTATCTTAAACTCTTTAAATTTATCAAGTTTTTCTATCTTTTCAAGCTCGTTTTCGTGTTTTTGCGCAGCTTTTATGCCTAAAATTTCTTTGAAAAATCTAATCGCCTCACTGTAAATTTCGCTACCTTCAAATAGTAAGTCATCAAGCTCGCAGGCTATTTTAAATTTTAATTTACAGTCTATGCAAAAATAGCCTCAAAATGCCTAGTATTTTGCCGCCTTTATAAAGGTGGCTCATTTAAAAAAGTTGTAAAGACAAGCCGTATCTTGCGTTATAAAACTACGCACTTTTTATATAAGCAGGGTTAAATTTATACCGCGAGGCAAAGTAGTATTTAGGCTTGCTTCGCCTGTGGATTTTAAAATTTTTCTAAATTTTGCTTTTCACGATGCTGCTGGTTAGAAAGATAGGCAATCATCAAATGGTTGCGACAACACCCAAGATACCAACTATCAAGCTATTTGCCCAGATTAGTTTAATGGCATTTTACAAATCTTCGTTTGCGGCGTTTGCAGCTGGGTCAAGTGTCGCACTGATTGCATGAGCTAGAAAAAATGGCGAGTTTTAGTGCTCCAAGTCAAATTTGTCCCGTTATAAAGTTGGGAGTGTATAGGTGTTTGCCTTTGGATTGCTTTGGTTTTAAGCTAAATTTGCTCCGTCATAAAGCGGTTTATGTCAAGCGCTCTAAAGACGAAGCTACCCGCCCAAAAGACAAATATAGATGACTTTAAATTTAAGATAGCTACCCACTAGCTTAACAAGCCTTTTATCACAAATTTTTTAGCATTTTAGAGAGAAGCAAAGTCCCTTTGGTAGCTTGCTTTGCGGTGGTAAAATGATAAATTTGCGTTTTTCTCGCTATTAATGAATAAATTTTGATCTAAATTTAAGCTAGTTTGCCAGATCCTCAGCCACTTTGGCGGCGAGTTTTAGCTTGTCACTATCAAAGTGTGTGTAAATTCGCGAGGTATTTAGGCTCGCATGCCCAAGGGCTTCTTGCACTAGCACGAGGTCCTTTTGCTTTTTATAAAGCATCGTTGCAAAGGTGTGGCGTAGCATGTGAGCGCCGTTTTTCTCTTTTCTGATACCTGCTTTAAATAAAATTTGCTCAACTATACGGCTAACATAAGCCTGCGTGAGCCTTGTGCCTTTTTTATTTATAAAAAGGTAGCCCTCTTTGTTGATGTAGTTTATGGCGATTGCGTTTAGATGAGCTTCGATTAGGTGGCGCTTTATCATTACGATGCGGTATTTGTTGCCTTTACCACGAATTCTAATGATAAAAAGATCGCCATCTTCGGTGATATCTTTTCTCTTTAAATTTAGCGCCTCGCTTACGCGAATTCCGGTAAAGATAATGACCTTGATGATGAGCTTGTTGCGGTTTGAGTTTTGCTTAAAGTCGCTCTCCTCGATCGCTTCAAGAAATTTCTTGACCTCCTCTTCGCCCATAAACTCAGGCAGCTTTTGTCCTTTGTTACCACTAACGCCGCCCCAGTTTTTTAAATTTATATCAAAAACATGAGCCTTGCCGTCCTCTTCGTTTTGTTTGTCTAAAAAGGCAAAGAAATTTATCACTGAAATTCTGTAGTTTTTCTTGCTCGCATCACTTAGTCCGCCAGTGGTGCTTGCTAGAATTTCACTTAATAGCTCTTCATCGATCTGCTTTAAGCTGCTAAGCTCATAAAATTTCATCGTCTCATATATCTTTTTAAGCGGGTTAAAGTAGGTATTTATGCCAGTTAGACCTGCATTTCGTGCGCTTTTTACTAGCCCATCAAGCTGCTCTATGTTTTTTATCTCGCGACTTAGAGCGAAATTTACACTTGCAAGTGCCTTTGGGTCTCTTAGCTCCTTGTTTGAAAGCGAGCTAAGCTTAAATTTGACATATCTTGTGAGCCAAAATATAAATGAGCTCTCAAAACTATCTTTGCAGTCA
The DNA here is from genome assembly GCF_002913545.1 of Campylobacter concisus. Classification (GTDB taxonomy): domain Bacteria; phylum Campylobacterota; class Campylobacteria; order Campylobacterales; family Campylobacteraceae; genus Campylobacter_A; species Campylobacter_A concisus_AV. The sequence continues at coordinate 4,591 of NZ_PPBR01000055.1, forward strand.
AGTGGAAATTTCATACTTAAAGCGTTCTCTCTTTTATCACTCTAGCTGTTTCTATGGCGATCTCTAGCTCTTCGTTGGTTGGGATGATGAGCGTTTTTATCTTAGCGCCGTCTTCATCTATGCACCTCTCGCCTCGTTCGTTAGAGAAATTTAGCTCATGGTTGATGTGGATGCCAAGATGCTTTAGATCATCACAAATTTTTTGCCTTGTGTTTGGCGCATTTTCGCCGATACCGCCAGTGAATATGAGCGCATCAACTCGCCCTAAAATAGCGTAGTATGAGCCGATATACTTTTTCACTCGGTAGCAAAACATCTCAAACGCAAGCTTTGCGCGCTCGTCGTTTTGCATCTTGGCTACGACCTCTCTCATATCGCTTGAGCCGCAAATTCCAAAAAGTCCGCTCTTTTTGTTTAAGAAGTTATCGATCTCGTTCCACTTTAAAACGCCGATATTTAGCAGGTAGATGACTACGGCTGGGTCCATATCGCCGCTTCTTGTGCCCATTATGAGCCCTTCAAGCGGACTAAGTCCCATCGAAGTGTCGATACTTTTGCCATTTTGCACCGCGCAAGCTGAGGCGCCGTTGCCTAAGTGAAGCGAGATAGCGTTAAATTTATCAAACTCTATGCCAAGCATTTTTGCCGCTTGCTTGCAGACATATCTGTGTGAAGTGCCGTGAAAGCCGTATTTTCTGATGTGATGGGTCTTGCAAACGTCGTAGGGTAGGGCGTAGCGGTAGGCGTACTCTGGCATGCTTTGATGAAACACAGTATCAAAAACGACCACGTGAGGCACATTTTTGCTCTCTTTCATCGCGTTTTTGATGCCAGCAAGGTGACCCGGGTTGTGAAGTGGGGCTAGTGGGCTTATCTCCTCGATCTTTTTGATGACGCTCTCATCAACGATCATCGAGCTAAAAAAGCTCTCGCCGCCATGAACTATCCTGTGTCCGATGCCGTCAAGCTCGCTTAGATCGTGCAGTGTATGCGAGGTGGTAAAGAGTTCGTTCATCGCCTCAAGTCCGTCGTGGTGGTCTTTTATGAAGCGTTTTATCTCATAAACTTCGCCATTTGCCTTTAACACCGCCCTTGAGCTAGAGCTGCCGATTTGCTCGACTAGACCGCTTGCTAGGCTCGTTTTTGTCTGCATTTCAAAAAGTTGAAATTTTATCGAGCTGCTACCTGAGTTTAAAACTAAAATTCTCATATCACTCTCCTGCTTGTATCGCGCTTATTAAGATGGTATTTACCACGTCTTCAACGAGGCAGCCGCGGCTTAGGTCATTTACTGGCTTTTTTAGCCCTTGAAGTATCGGACCCACAGCTAGGGCGTTTGCGCTTCGCTGAACTGCCTTGTAGCAGATGTTTCCGCAGTTTAAATTTGGAAATATAAAGATATTTGCCTGCCCAGCGACATCGGAATTTGGCATCTTTTTGCTAGCCACGCTTAGATCAACTGCCGCGTCAAACTGAATTGGCGCAGCTATTTTTAAATTTGCATCAAGCTCATGCGCCTTTTTGGCAGCCTCTTTTACAAACTCCACGTCAGCCCCGCTGCCACTATCGGCAGTTGAGTAGCTTAGCATGGCGATCTTTGGGTTAAGTCCAAAGGCACTTGCTGTTTGAGCACTACTTAGCGTGATGCTGGCTAGCTCGTCGCTGTTTGGATTTGGCGTGACGGCGCAGTCTGCAAAGAGTAAAATTTCCTCTTCAAGCGCCATGAAAAATGCCCCGCTTACCACACTTACATTTGGCTTTGTTTTTATGATCTGAAGGGCTGGGCGGATCGTATCAGCCGTGCTCATCGTAGCGCCACTTACCAAAGCATCAGCTATGCCTTCATGTATTAGCATCGTGGCAAAGTAAATTTTATCTTTTGCAAGCGCGTTTGCCTTGGCTTCATCCACGCCTTTATGCTTTCTTAGCTCATAAATTTTCTTTGCAAATTCATCTGTTAGCTCGTTTTGCGCTGGGTTTAGCACTTTGGCTTTGCTTAAATTTAGCCCCAAAGTGGCTGCCTTTTTTGAAATTTCACTCTCAAGCCCTAGCAAGATGATATTTGCCGCCCCTTTTTCTAGCACGATGTGGGCCGCTTTTAAAATTCTCTCATCATCACTTTCAGGCAAAACGACTGTTTTGCTTGCCGCTTTGGCTCTTTTTAGAAGCAAGCTTTGAAATTTAAATGGCGTGATGATATCGGCTTTGTAGCTTAAAATTTCATCAAATTTATCAGTTATTAGAAGTTTTGAGTTTAAATTTAGCGCCCTTAGCTCGCTTGCATTTTGGTCAAAAACAGGAGCGTTTAAATTTCTAGCTAGCTTTAAATTTAGCTCGCTCTTGCCAAAGAGGCTAAAGCCCTCACAGCCAACGACTATGACGAAGTCGCTTTTAGCCTTTATCGCTTCAAATTTAGCTATAAATT
>NZ_PPBR01000056.1:0-677 GCF_002913545.1 Campylobacter concisus
TATCGTCACTTGGCGAGTAAATTTCTCGGTCGTGATCAAGGTAAAAGTCTATGACCTCACCTAGTTTCTCTCTTAGCTCGCTCTCGTCCTTTATCACAACCTCGCCTGAGATGTTTGCGCTAGTTGCGATGATGTCGTGCTCTAAGTGGTCAAAAAGCAAAAGATGTATGCCGCTAAATGCGAGCATGACGCCAAGCTTATTTAAATTTGGAGCGACACTTTTTGCGATATTTGAGCCGTTTTTTGCTTCAAGCAGGACGATCGGCTTTAAATTTGAGCTAAGAAGCTTCGCCTCTGCGTCTGAAATTTGCGCTATTTTTCTAGCGTTTTGTAAATTTTTACTCATCAGAGCAAAGGGCTTGCTTGGGCGGTGCTTTCTAGCTCTTAGCTCGCAAACTGCAGCTTCATTTGTCGCGTCGCAAACTAGATGAAAGCCACCAAGCCCTTTAATGGCTAAAATTTTGCCCTCGTTTATGAGCCCAGCCGCCTCTTTGGCTGCTTCATTCTCACTAGCCAAGACTTTGCCAAATTTATCTTTTAGATAGAGCTTTGGTCCGCAGTTTGGGCAAGAGATCGGCTCTGCGTGGTAGCGGCGATTAAGTGGGTCTTTGTATTCGCTCTCGCAAAACTCGCACATCTTAAACTCGTTCATCGTTGTATTTACCCTGTCATAAGGC
>NZ_PPBR01000057.1:0-8917 GCF_002913545.1 Campylobacter concisus
CTATTTTAATTTATTTTTTTATAAATATAGTTTTTCTTATCATCTCTATTTTACATATTTTATATTTTTTACAAATATTCTTTTTAATTACTATTCTTATTTAAAAAAATAAAATGAAATTTTATTTTTTATTTTTATTCTTTTGTAAAAAGAATAAAAATCACACTATAAAGCCGATACTATCGGCGTTTAGTGTAAAAAGTGATATACAAAAGGGGTTATCCTGCCTATCTTCTCGCATTATATTTTTTTAACTTTACTTACACTAACATCATTACAAATCTTTTAAATAGTTGGAGTTTTTATTTTGGCTAGAACAGAAGCACAATGGGATGAATTTTTAAAAACTATCAGAGCTGGGCGAACAAAAAATTCATCAAATGAGCACAAAAATATATCTTTTGGCTCGAGCCATATTTCATCGATTAAAAATTCTTTCTCAAAAAATACAAAACAATCTGTTGTGAAGATGATTTCAAATTTACCACGTGAAAGTATTAAAAGATGTATTGACTACACTCTCAATAACTCAATTGATGGCTCTGCCATCAATGAAAAAGGGGAGAGAGTAAGCAGTGACGAAATTATGAAAAATTGGAGTAAGGATTTTGGCACAAATAAAAATTCAAAAGACGCTTGGCATCTTATTTTCTCAATCAATGAGCCATGCAATGACGAAAAAACACTAAACGCTCTAGTTGATAGTGTTAGCGAAATTTTAAGTAGAAATTTTATGGGGCATAAGTATGCTTTGGTGCTTCACACACATCAAAATAACCCACACGTGCATGTAGTTCTTAACAAGCGTAATGATATGACTAGGCGTAAAATTCATTTTGATACTCGTGACGAGATTAAAGATTTCTTCGACGAAGTTCGCACTGATTTTGCCTATTCACTTGGTGCAAGAGGGTTAAAATACGAAAATAAAAACGCTATGCATAAGGATTTAAAAAAAGAATTTTCTAAAATAAAATCTAGTATCAATCTTGAGCAGGATAGCTATACGGCAAAGGATAAAACACTAGAATTTTACGAGCAAATGCAAGAAAAAAATAAGATAGAATATAATGTAACTTCCAGCCGTATAAAGACTATGAATGATGAGATTGATTTACTAAAAAAAGCTAATGATGAGCTGACTAGGCAATTTTTACTCTACGTTCAGAAAAAGGGCAAAAAACGTTTTAAGCTGGGCAAGGAGCTAAAGGAGAATAATAAAATATTACTTCAAAAACGCAAGGATTTAATAAAAGAGATTAAAAAGCTTGATAGTCTTTCATATAAGGCTACTCAGATCAATGATATGCATTTGGCTCACTACAAGGATCAATCCGATACCCTTAAATTACTTGAAAATTTTAGTTATAACTTTAATAAAATTTATCCGCACGGCAAAGGCTCTAGCAAAGCCGACTGGTTATTTTCTAAAAAGGTAAAACGATCTATTGCTGTGCTTCGTGGGCGTGATGATAATGCTAAAAAATACTTTGATGATAGCTTAGTTGCTACACGTCTTTTGGGTCGCAATGAAAGTCTTTTTAAACTTAATAAAAAACTTGAAATTTTAGATCAAAGCCTTTATATTTTACATCACTCTGAGCTTGGCGATACTGAGAAAAATGAATTTAAAAAGCGACTAGATGATAATAAGGATTTTATAGCCGATATATGTAAAAAACGCTTTTCATACATTGAAAATAAGCTATTAAAATCTGAAAAGATTAGTAAGGACGATTTTCTTTTAAAAGAGTATTTTAAAGGCGTATCTATGCTTGAGGCTACTGCTAACGAACGACTTGTTAGGATTAAAAATGAGCGTAGGCTTTATAAGGATGTTTTGGCTGAGCGTGAGGCTATGGGCTTAAATTCTTACTCTTCGTATGATAAAACTCAAAATGAAAAAAATAACGATCGTAGTAGATAAATGCTATTATCTACTATTTTAAAATTTCTTTGATTGTTGTTTGATAGTTTGCTAAAAAAATAATAAAATATATAACAAAAAAACTATATATAATTAAAATTAATAAAAGTTAAGAATAGTAAAAAAAGTAATTTTTTATAAAAATTAAGATAGTAAATATTAAAAAAATGTGTTATTTTGTTGGCACGTTCTTTAAAATACTTTTTACATTCCTATCGGTATAAACTTCATCTCTTTTACTTATGTCGAGAAAAAGTACTATAAGCTCTTCATCTTGTATAAAACATATCAAGCGATAGTTTTTTACTCTATATCTCCATAATCCACTCAAATTCTCAGTTAATCCTTTTCCGCTACTGCGTGGATCATCACTTTCCTCGAGTCGATCAAGAAACTTTTGAATTGGTTTTTTGATTGAGCCGTCAAGTTCATTAAACTTCTCTTTAGCATAATCGCTAAATCGTATCTTATAAGCCATTTTCTTTCTTTATATCAGCCCATGAGGTTGATTTGCTTCCGCTAGCCAAATATTCAGAATAAAGCTTTGCTCCAAGCTTTGCATCTTCAATGTCCTGCAAGGCTTCGCTGTCGTTCTTATCTTTCGATGTGTTGATATACTTTATCGTATATGTTGGATTGCTGGCTTTGGCGACAGCGTTTTTTATAGCTTGGATAATTTGTTGGTTTAAATTTTCGCCTGTAATAGTTATAGTTTTCATGTGTTTGCTCTCTATTTTTCAAAGTCTGGAATAACTATAGGTGATTTATACCTAGTATTACATTCATATGCGTCATACTTCAATTTATTATATGCGTCTGATGTGCTTGGTTCGGTATTTCTGTATTTCTTTAAAATGATTTCACATTCTTCGTCACTCAACTCGTGCTTTTGTTTTTGTACCTTTGGCAGTTGAAACTCTGCACATCCGCTTAAAAACAACCCAGCTATTGCTGCAATTATCAAAACCTTATTTACTTTCATTGTAAATCCTTTTTTTAAGAAAAATTATAACATATTGTATAAAATTTTACGTTATAAGGCTATTTGGTTTCTCGACCAGCTTTATCATACTCTGGCTCTTCTTTGCTCTTCTTCGTCGATCTGACACACTACTTCGTCGTCGTGCCATATCATGCACCCAAGAGAGTCTAAGTATTCAACCATTAGCCTAACACTGCTTTTTAAAAACGAGAGCTCTCTATCACTTATGTTTGCAAGCTCTCTTGACTCTAGTGGGAGCGGAGCTTTAATTAACTCATTCATTATTTCATTTGCTCTCTCAAATTTATTATAATCTCTATTAATGCTTGTCCCTTTTATGGTAATTTAAAACCTATTGCATAAATCGGATACACATTCTCTATAAAACCATTTTTAGCCATGGTTTTTATTATCTCTTTAAAAGTATGCCTACGATCATCATATTTTATCCACCCACCTTCAATATCTCTTTTCTCAAAATACCAATACACTTCATCCATATTGATGTAGCTTTCTTCAACATACCCCTGTTTAAGTGCCATGCTATTATCAAATTTATCTGCTGGCTCGGCTGGTTCTATAACATAGTAGTATTCATTGTCGCTAGTTGCTTTATAAAAATCTACTACTCTATAGATAGATTCGAATTTATCAAGTGGTCTGTCCATGTGCTTTTTTAGGACTATGCTGTCATTTGATTTAAATTTTTGCATTTTAGACTCCTTAATTGTTTAGGTTTGCTAGTAAATTTGACTTTTCGTCTTCTATGCTCTTAATTACATCTTCTTTATTTGTAATTTCGCAACCAAACTCGTCTGCTAGCTCAATTATGTACTTTTGAAGCCTAGCACATTCGGCTATGACTTCTTCGCTTTCATCATCCAAATCCCCTAACCACTTGCATTCTTTTAACGCCTTTAGCGTCATTTCATGCCTGCAATAGCTCATAAATATCTCTCTCATCTTCTACTCCTTATCTATTTTCTCTTATATTTTGCTCTATAACATCTTTTATGGCTCTTAGTGACTCATAAAATGATGTAAACTCGGTCTTTTCACCTTTATTGTAGGTCACATAAACTACGTTCGTTGTGTTCGTGTCGTTTAACATGGCTTCGTATACCACACCATTTCTTTGCATCGATATATGCTTTTCATCGCCATTTATCTTTCCGTATTGACTAAGTAGGTTAATTATGCTGTTTGCTTTCATCTCTTATCCTTTCTTTTTATAATAAGATTATATCCAAAATAAACTTAATAAATAATAAAACTATAAATAATAAAATATTATATAATTAAAATATTCAGTAGTAAAAAAATAACTTATAAAATAAAATAATCAAAATATAAGCATAATATTTAAGCATTTTTTAAGTTACATTATGCTTTTTTCTTCCCCCTTTTTAAATTTACACATCGCTTTTAGCGATGCTACTATATTGCGGGGCGTTGCGGGGTATCCCCGCTTAATACCATAAAGAGCCGAGACCTAGGCTCGGCTCTGGCGTTCCAGCACTCTAGTGCAGGTCGCCTGCCATAAAATTTCGGACAATTTGTAAAAATAAATTTACTCAACAATGCATCAAACTCCCACACAAAGGGACTAAACCTAACTTCATCAATACTTATTTAAAGCTTAAACGTTAAAAACCATAGCTTTATCCTGACTAGCCAAATCCTGAACTATTGACGAGAAAATGTAAAATTTCTTACTATTTAAAAGCCTTACAAACGCCGATACAATGGGACTAAACCCAACTTCATCAATACTTATTTAAAGCTTAAAGTCTAAAAAGCAGAGGGCTTGCATTCGATTACGGCTCATAAAATTTCGGACAATTTGTAAAAATAAATTTACTCAACAATGCATCAAACTCCCACACAAAGGGGATAAACCCAACTTCATCAATACTTATTTAAAGCTTAAAGTCTAAAAAGCAGAGGGCTGTTTTTTATCGTATCTTAGATGATCTTTCGTAGTCTTTTTCAATTTTTGTGTTTATTAAATTAAGTCGCTTATAGCTTTCTCTCATTCCCTGTAATGTCTTGATCTTTGGTTCTATTTCTCTAAATTTTTCAATATTAAGGGCGTATAGGTCTTTTATTCTACTTTTCTTAGCATCTGGCTCGAGAAAGTCGTATTTCTTTGACAAATACTCAACTTGCCGAGAAAACTCCTTTAAAGGCTTTGTTATGCTGTCGAGATTAATTTTATTACTACTTATACCTAATGCTGTGCCTGCTACCAAATCATCATTAAAATCCTTTAGGATTGGTTTGGCCGATCTCGCATTTGGTACTATTTCTAGTATCGTTTTTGTAAATTCTTTGCCACGTTCGTCATTATCAAATCCTAGTACAACTCCTGCATTTGGTGCCAGCTTTGTCAGTGCTTTTATGACTTCCTTTTGCGTTGCCGATATTTGACCATTTGTTGAGCATAGGAGTGTTTCTTTTAAATTTACGTCTTTCATTTCACAATATGATAATGTATCTATCATGCTCTCACAGATTACAATATTTTTAAAATCCTTTGGATTCTTGTGTGCTTCGTCTGCCTTGAGTATTTCAAGCCCCTTTATTCCATTGCAGAGCTGTTTTATCGGCTTAGCATATGCCTTTCCTTGCTGATCCTGCGTTAAAGGCTTTGATAAGTAGCTTATATACCCTGTCTGCTTTAGAAATTCTCTTTTGCCACTGCTTAGTTCTAATACACTTAATGTATATGTTGGCACTATTGCATTCTTAAATTTTTCATCCTGCTTGAGGCTACTAAATTTTATCAGGATATCACTTTTAATTTTTCTTTTGCTAGTCAAAAACGAGTTTTCATCTATCTTATTTAATTTTTTAAATTTTTCTACTATAATACTATCATTTTCTTTTTGTTTTATTATTTCTTTAGTATTTATTTTTAACGTTTTTACATCGTTTATTATATTTTCATCTATTAAATCTTTTATTGAAACGCCACGATTTTTGGCGAAATTATATATATTTCCCCTATCATTATCATCGCTTGGGTTAAAGTATAAATAGTGTCCGTTGCTTTTTCTTGTTATGATAATTGTATCGGAGTTGTTGTTTGTGAGTGTCTTGTAATTTTGGCTACTTTTCTCTCGTTTTTCAAAGTAGCCATTATTCTTTAAAATTTCATCTAGTGGGAGTTCGACTAAATTTTCTTTGTTCATTGTTTAGGACATAATTTTAAAAAGTTCTCACGCTTCTTTGCTTGTTTGTGTGGTTTTTTGTCTGTTATTGAAAAATATTTTTTAAGTGCTGGAGCACATTCGCTCGGTCTTGTTGGGCTTGATAAGCACAATAATGCTTCGCATGCCAGCTTTGCATCTCCTGTTATTTCCTGTGCTACTGCACTACCTGCAAACATTGTTATGGCAACAATACTTAAAACTATTTTTTTCATTTTTACTCCTTATTTAAAAAATACAAATTTTGGAAGCCCTAGCTCATCTTTTGGCATTTGCTTTGTTTCTGGGTCAAATATTGCATCATTTCGCTTATATTCAACAACTTTTTGGTTAAAGCTATCTGGCGTTAAATCTCTAGCACTATTGTCTTTCATGGCTTGTCTGCTCGATGCCATTGCGCTGGTGTAATTGATATTTAGCTCATATTGCTGTTGCATATTTTCTAAAATTTTAAGCAGTATAGTATTTGTCAATGCTTGAGCCTGTTTCTGATTATTAGCCTTATTTAGTTGTTTAGATAGCTGCTTTAAATCATCTCTCATTCTATCTCTTGTATACTCTTTCGTTTTATCGCCATTATGAAATGTGTCTTCAAATGCTAATAAATTGTTTGTTTTTTCTATATTATCTCTCTCTTGTAAAAATCTTTCCGCATTTTTAATATTACTGATCTGCGCCTGATAGTTTGCTCGTTCTATTGGATCAACTGCCTTATTCATTTTTTGAGTTAATTCTTCTATGCTCTTGCTTATATTTGCTCCATCACGTAGTGCAAATGTACATCTATTTAGCTTATTTGCTAGTTTATTGCCTGATGCTTTTACTGAGTGACTAAAAAATTGGCTGTTTTGTTCTAAGAATGAGCAGGCTGTCTTAACTCTTGCTATATCGCCCATTATGTCTTTTGGCAAATTTTTTACATCTTCGTATATGCTTTGCATTTGCGATATTAAACTTTGTGCATCGCCTAATATCTCATAAACGCTGTTCATATCTACACCAAGCTCTTGCATTTGTTTCTCGAAATTTAGTGTATCTTTTACCATTTGCTCGTATTGTTTGATCTGTTCTGCGTAGTCTTTCAGTGTTTGGGTGTATCCCATAACTTGTTGGGCTATCGCAGCTACGTCAATAGTTGGTATACCACTAGCATTAACACTACTTAAAAATAGTGAGGATGCTACGGCAACTGATATAATCATTCTTTTCATTATTTTTTCCCTTTTCTACTCATTTTTTATAAGCTCCTGCTTTGTTCTTGGTCTTTCTCTTTTGTCTTGTTTAGTATTTTTTCTTTGCTCTGCGCTAAACTATCATTAACTTTTTTATAAAATTTAGGATAACTATTTTTAAAATTTGGCGTTTCTTTCTCTATTTCGTTCAACATTTTATTTAATTTTTCGTATCCTTTTATATCAAGCCCTTTTTTAATTTCTTTTTCATACGTTGTTTTTAGTTTTGCGTAGTTTGCATGCTCGTTCTCTAATTCTTTTAAACCGCCCTTGACTTCTTTGCGTTGCTTATAAACTTCTTTAACCAGATCTCCCACTGCATCTTTAAATTTGGGACTATCAAAGGCTAGCTCTAGCTTTTCTTGTCGCTGGCGTTCTTTTGTTTCGCTTTCTTCTTTGCCCTGTCGCATCATCATTTCTAAGCTTCTATCCATCTCCTGCAGAGCAGTCATTATGTCTTTTATATCGCCACTATTCATCAGATTGTCAATTGATTTTTGAAAATTGGCTTCAAGCCTAGATTGTTCATCTCTTAATTTTTCAAGCTCTTTTTCGTGCTGGTTTTCTAGCTCATCAGCTTTTCTGCTCCAGTCTTCTTGTTCTGCTTCTCTTTCTTGTGAGTGTGTTGTAATTGCGATATCCTGCTTGGCTTCATTTTTATTCTCTAGCTCAGCTTCTTTTGCCTTGATCTGCTCATCTATCTTTTCTTTTTCTTTTAAAATTTCAAGGCTACTTTTTAGGGTGTCATTGCCGTCTATTTCATTCAGCTTATCGCTTACAAAGTCTCTCTTTTCTTTTGGACTTTTAAATTCATTAAACTCAGCTTCTTTTGCCTTGATCTGCTCATCTATCTTTTCTTTTTCTTCTAGGGTATTAACGGCTTCATTCAAATTCTTATTTAATTTTAATTCTGCTGTTTCAAAAATAAATTTACGATTTATGTCTTGGATCGTGTATTCTTTTTCATTGTCGAAGTTCTCTTTTAAATCCATATCCATTTCTCTCATCGTGAGTATTTTAATTTTGTTGAGCTCTTCTGCGCTTATGTCTGTTTTATAGATATTGTTAATAGCTTCTCTTACTTCATTATCGTCGTTGCTACCATAAGCTGTATAAAATTCTCTGGCACATGCTACTGCACCTGTTTCGTTGCTTTTAAAAATTCCTGTGTTATCGATAGCTTCTTTACATGTTAGCACCTGCTCTTTTACACTGCTTTGTTTTAATTCTTCGGATGGCATCACCATTTCTTGCTCTTTCAAATAACTCCATTCAGCCAATTGATCTTGAGTTAGCTCTTCTGCCATTTTCTTTCCTTAAACGATAGATTATTTAATTAATTTTACCCTTTATTAAATTCAACTAACTTTTAAAAAGTGATATATAAAGCAACCATTTTTAAGCTAAATTTAATAAAAGCCACAATCAATCTTTAAATGCTCTACAATCAAAAATAAGTGTTTAATGCTATCCTTTCTTTAAATTATTTTTTAAAAGCCAACACACCCCTTTAAAATCAATTTAAACGCTAATTCCTTTTTTAAATTTTTTCAACCCATAAAAC
>NZ_PPBR01000058.1:0-531 GCF_002913545.1 Campylobacter concisus
GCCTATAAACTCACAAGAGGATAGAGCCTGCGTGCTAAGCGGGCTAGGATTTGTCGATTATGTCGTGATATTTGATGAGGATACGCCTTTAAATTTGATAACAAAGATAAAGCCTGATGTGCTTGTAAAAGGGGCTGACTACAAGGGCAAAGAGGTCGTTGGCAGCGAGATCGTAAAAGAGGTCATGCTGATCGACTTTGTCGAGGGCAAAAGCACAACAGGGATAATAAAAAGGATAAAAGATGCTAAAAACGATGATAAAAAATGAGCTTGAGGCTCACCAAAAGACCTTTAGCGAGCATGTAAATTTGCTAGGTAGCTTGGAGCGTGCTTGCCAGATGGTGGCTGATACGCTAAAAAATGGCAAAAAGGTGCTCATATGCGGTAACGGCGGCTCTGCGGCGGACGCTCAGCACTTTGCAGCCGAGCTAACTGGCAGATATAAAAGTGAGCGCCAACCACTACCAGGCATCGCGCTAACTACTGATACTTCGGCACTTACGGCCATTGGCAACGACTACGGCTTTGACT
>NZ_PPBR01000059.1:0-619 GCF_002913545.1 Campylobacter concisus
AGTTTTTCTTGTCTTGTGCAAGTTTTTCTAAAATTTGCCAGTTATAAACATGTAAGAAGTCGGTGTCGTTTCTACTAGCGCCTGCCTCAAATGGAGGAAGACCTTTTTCGATACCACCTGTATACATCTCAGTGTTTATTGAGTTTGTAAAGCCCCAGCCGTAGCTCTCGCCCTTACCAGCGTCGCTTAGGTCTTGCCAATATGGAGGAAGCTCAAGAGAGAAAGATGCTTTCTCGTCGATCTTGCCTTTTGGATAGTCAAATTTCCAAAATGTCACAGCGCCTCTATAAACGGCTTCGTAGTCGTCCATTGAGTGGTAGTTGTCATCAAGTGGAGCTGCGTACTGGCTAGCTTCGATGACATACTCGCTGTTTGGAGTGATGAAGCTACCGCCGTGCTCACTCTTCATGATAGGGTTTACGACCATTTGAGTTGTCTCAAAGTCTTTTAAATTTATAACAGCGATCCTTGGGTTTGCCTTGTCGTTGATAAATAGATAATCGCCAACATACTCACCATTTTTCTCAGTGAAATTTGGGTGGTGTGTATCGCCCCAAGTTATCTCTTTGCCCCTGATGTTGCCTTGTTTTAAAACAGCTTTTGACTCATTGTCATAGCC
>NZ_PPBR01000060.1:0-494 GCF_002913545.1 Campylobacter concisus
CGTGGAAAAATGGTAAGAGGCCCTAAAAATTGCTCATACGGGAGTTTAAAGCGAAGGTGCACGAGGACGACGACGTCACAACTTGCGACCCAGAACATAGAAAATGCGCAAAAATTTGCAAACAAAAACATGATCCAGTAGAAAAACGAGGCGACATTAGCCTGGTGAGAATTCGCCACAAGCGGGCAAGGCACGACACAAGCGTGAGGTATCGAGCTAAAAGAGGGCATCCTTTTGGCGTTTTGTTGCACTAGCGCCATGATGTTGGAAAGGCTCATCGTAAGCACGGCGATGATGTAGACAATAGCTTTAATCCACCAAATTTGAGAGCCTTCAAGCATCGCAAAAATCCTTAACGCAACTATAGGTGCTGCTACCTTTGGTACTATCGACATATAGGCTGCTAGTGGAGCATTTGAACCCGCATAAACGGCAGGTATCCATGTGTTAAAAGGTATGAGCGAGAGCTTAAAGCCAATGGCTGAGGCGATGAA
>NZ_PPBR01000061.1:0-77230 GCF_002913545.1 Campylobacter concisus
CTTCTGCAGCTGAACATCTAAATAAGATGACAGATGCGCTAAATACTAAACTTAGCGTCTTTAGAACTTAAGTTTTTACCTCTTAAAATTAATGTTTTAGGTCTAGCTTTGGCTAGACCTTTTTAAAATTATAGATAAAAATTTCTCGTATATAAAACAAAAATTTTATAAATAATAATAGAGTAGGGCTTTGTAAATTTACAAAGCTAATTTTATTTTCTATTTTCGTCTAGGACTTTTTGCATGCTCTCCCTAGTCGCCTCTAGCCAGTTTTCTTTCGAGGTATCGACTAGATCAAGACAAAAGAGCTTAATGTCAGCTTTTTCAAAGCTAAATTCTTTCACCTTCATCGCATCGCTTCCGACGATTACGATAGGCTGAACCTTTAAATTTAGCTTTTCAACTAGCAGCTTTGCGCCACCTTTAAATGGTAGTAGCTCTTTAGTTTGAGACCTTGTGCCTTCTGGAAATATCGCTAAAACACGGCCGTTTTCTACTCTGTCTTTTGCTTCGCTTAAAAGCTTTATTAGCGAGTGCTTGTTTTCTCGCTCGACCGCTATCATCTTTGGAAGGCTCAAAATTTTACCGATGATCGGGATCTTGCCTATTTGCGCCTTTGCGATCCAGCAGATATTTTTAGGATGGATCTCTTCAAGTACGATGATGTCAAGCATACTTTGGTGATTTATCAGCAAGATATTTGCTTCGTCGCTAAATTTACCGATAACTTCTAGCTTATACCCGCCAAAAAATCTCTGTGATCTGCCCCAAAATTTTCTTATGGCTCTATTTTTAGAGTTAAAGAGCCACATAAAAAATACGACGATAACGACGCTTATAACAAATTCAATAGAAAAGAAAAAAGCTCTAATTTTTGACAAGATCACCCTTTCTTACCCAGCCGATTTTGCCATCTGCGAATAAAATTTTTGAGTAGTCATCTTTTGTGTCTAAAATTTCAACATTTTCGTTTTTACGAGATGTATAAAAAACGGTTGAATTTTTAGTTGGCAAGATAGTGACGCTCACATCTGGCTTAAGTACTGCTTTGCCAAAAGGATTGTAAGTGTAAATCCCTAGTGCGATAAAAACAGCTGCCACAAAGAAGTAGCTTAGCTTTCTTCGCCAGATCGCTAGCAAGATAAAGATAGCGACCAAAGAGTAGATCGTGATATCTTTGTAAGTGCTAAATTCGCTTTGTTTTGGATTTAGACCGATTTGCGTGCTAACTTCGTCCTCTTCGACGCTCACCGGCAGCGAAAAGCTCTCAAATTTAGCTTTTTTTAGGTTGTAGTAGTTAAAGTCAAGTGTCTTTTTGTTTGGCTTAAACACTGCAAAATAATATGCACTTTGCGAGTTAAAGTCGCCGTTTATCGTATCTACGCCTTGCTTTAGGATAGTTTTGTTTTCGATATTAAAGGCACTTAGATCGACATTGTTGCCGTAAATTTCCACGACCATGATGTTGTTTATATCATCAAATTTAGTCGTTTTAAATTTCTTAACCTCAAGGTTATCAGCGACGATGTGGTTGTAGTTTTCGTCACTTCTAAGCTCTTTTAGCTTTGGTAAAAAGATATTTATGTTTGAGTTTTGATAGTTCTCGCCATTTCTTTTTAGATCCAAGCTAACTCGTAAAGTCTTTGCATCAATGCTCGTTGCTTCAAGGTAGAAAGTGCCGATATATTTGTTTTCATCGCCTTTTACCCATTGAAAATTCTTCTTATTTAGCCATTTGATATTTGTCTCATCAAGCTGTGTCTCAAACTCAAACTCAAGGTCACTTTGCGTATCAGCTACGATCTCAACACTAAAAATTTCTCCTACGACGACATTTTTAGGGATATTTGTCGCTTTTAAAAGGAGGTCTTTTATTTTTATCTTGTCATAGACTTGATTATCAGGGACGCTGATGTCTGGTTCGTTTGTCGGCACGATATTTCGCATCTGCTCTGGAGTGATACGCTCTGGCTGTGGGGCGATAGAGCGTGGAGATACGAGCTTTCTTGATATTTCTTCTTCGCTTGGAGTCTTTGTTTGTGGCTTTGAACTTGGGCTATTTACAAATTTATCCTCTCTTGCCTCATCCATCATGTCAAAAACGCTGACTTCATCAGTGTTTGCAGCAAATAAATTTAGCGCGAGTAGGGCGATAAAAAGTGTTCGTTTTACCAAACTAGCCCTTTTAACATCTTCATGCCATCATCTGTGCCTAAAATTTTCTCGCAAGCGCGCTCTGGGTGGGGCATAAGACCAAAGATCCTCTTGCTCTCATCGCAAATCCCAGCTATGCTATCAACTGAGCCATTTGGATTTATCTCATTGCCGTGGCTGTCGCAGTACTTTAGCAGGACTTGCTCGTTATCATATAGACTTTTTAGCGTATATTCATCAGTGTAGTAGTTGCCCTCGCCATGAGCGATAGGGATATTTACCACTTCGTTTTTAGCTAAATTTGATAGGAATTTATTGTTATTTGAGATCACTTTTAGATGGTGATATTTTGAGACAAAATTTAAATTTTCATTTCTTCTCATCGCACCTTTTAAAAGTCCAAGCTCAAGAAGCATCTGAAAGCCATTGCAAATTCCTAAAATGTAGCCGCCTTTTTTTGCATGCTCTTTTACAGCCTGCATAGCTGGGCTAAATTTAGCTATCGCAGCCGTTCTTAGGTAGTCGCCATAGCTAAAACCACCAGGCAAAACGACTAGATCAGCATCGATCTTATCTTCTTTGTGCCAGATGATCTGTGTTTGGCATCCAAGTAGTTTAAAGGCGTGAGCTGTGTCTTCTTCGCAGTTTGTGCCAGGAAAAAGTATGATGGCTACTTTCATAGCACGATCTCGTAGTCTTCGATGACGGTGTTTGCTAGAAGCTCTTCACACATAACTTTTAGCTGCTCTTTTGCTTTGTTTTTATCACTCTCGTCGATATCTAAAACGATTTGTTTGCCTATCCTGACATTTGAAACACCGCTAAATCCAAGTGAATTTAGCGCGTGCTCTACTGCCTTACCAGCAGGGTCTAAGACCCCACTTCTTAATGCTATATTTACAACAGCTTTCATCTTTGTCCTTAAGAAAGAATTCTTCTTAAAACTTCTTCGTAAGCTACTTTTACGCTACCAAGGTCTTGTCTAAATCTATCTTTGTCAAGTTTTTCGTTTGTTGTTGCATCCCAAAATCTGCAGCTATCAGGGCTTATCTCGTCAGCTAAGATGATGTTGCCATCTTTGTCGATACCAAATTCGACTTTGAAATCAACTAGTTTTAAATTTCTCTCTGCAAAGAATTTAAATAATATAGAGTTGATCTCTCTTGCTGTGTGTCTTAGTGTTTGAAGATCTTTTTCGCTCTTTACTAGACCCATGATGATGCAGTGCTCGTCAGTAACTAGTGGATCGTGTAAATCGTCGTTTTTGTAGTAGAACTCAACAAGTGTAAAAGGTAAAACTGTGCCTTCTTTTATGCCAAGTCTTTTGCTAAGTGAGCCAGTTGCGATATTTCTCACAACAACTTCAAGAGGTATGATCTCGCATTTTTTGACCACTTGCTCAGTGTCGCTGATGGTCTCAACAAGGTCAGTCACGATACCTTTGCTCTCTAGCAGTTTAAAAAGCTGAGTAGAGATTTTGTTATTTAGTGCGCCTTTGCCAGCTTCGTTGCCTCTTTTTTGAGCGTCAAATGCTGTTAAATCGTCTTTAAATTCAGCCACAAGTAGATTTGGATCGTCTGTGGCGTACATTTTCTTGCCTTTTCCCTCGTAGATAAGCTCTCTTTTTTGCATGTTGTTCTCCTTTAGATTATTGTTGTTTTATCTTTAAAATTTTGATCGTATCAATCGCTGTTTTTAACTGAATATCTTCATCAACTTTTTTCTGTGTGATTATATTTTTATCATCTTTTGCTTCAGTTTTATTGCCTTCACTTGTTGGATTTATCTTGTTTAGCTCGCTTTTTAGGTGCGCTTTTAGTTCGCTCTCTTTGATGCTAAATGCGCTATCATCACTTTGTGGCACTTTGCCAGGATGCACTACTACATCAGGCGTTACGCCAACTGCTTGGATAGTTCTGCCACTTGGTAAGTAGTATCTTGCGATGGTTAGCCTTAGCGCTTCTGTATCGTCTATTGGTAAGATCACCTGAACGCTGCCTTTACCAAATGTGTTTTCGCCGATTATCACCGCACGCTTATGATCTTGTAATGAACCGCTTACGATCTCGCTCGCACTTGCACTTCCGCCATTTACAAGGACAACTAGTGGGAGTTTTGATAAGGTTTTGCTAGCGCTTGCTTTATACTCTACATTTTCAGATGCATCACGACCTTTTTGAGAGACGATGACGCCGTTATCTACGAAAAGATCCACTAGATCAACAGCTTGATTTAAAAGACCGCCAGGGTTGTTTCTAAGATCAAGTATGATGCCATTTGCTTTAGGATGCTCTTTGATCGCCTCTTTTACCTTCGTGACGACATTTTTGTCAAAATTTGTGACGCGTATATAAAGGATGTTTTCATTTTCTATCATTTTTGCATAGACAGACTCGACTTTTATGATATCTCTTATGATCTTTACGTCAAATGGCTTTTGCTCGCCTTTTCGCAAAATCGTAATTGTTATCGGAGTTTTTGGCTTGCCGCGCATCTTATTTACAGCTTCATCTATCGTTGTGCCGATAGTTGAGTTGCCATCGATCCTTAAAATGATATCGCCTGCTTTTATACCTGCTTTATCAGCTGGAGTGTCCTCGATAGGCGAGATAACGGTTAGTGCGCTATCTTTCATGCCAACTGTTATGCCAAGTCCGCCAAATTCGCCACTTGTTTGCACCTGCATATCTTTATATGCTTTTTCATTTAAAAAGCTTGAGTGAGCGTCTAAATTTTGCATCAAGCCAGCGATGGCTTTGTCGATTATCTCTTTAAATTTAATGTCATCAACGTAGTATTTTTCAACGGTTGAGATGGTTTTTGTAAGTTTTGAAAGTGCTTCAAGTTTCGCACTCGCCTCATCTTCAGTTTTAGCAAAAAGTGCATTTACTGCTACACTTGAGATGAGTAGGGCGCCAGTTATTTTTAGCGCGAAAGATCTAGTAAATTTGTTCAAAATATCTCCTATATTTTTTGGCTCAATTTTATTAACATTTGGCTAAAAAAAGCATAAATTTAGCCTTATATTTTTAGCTTTTGTCTATTTTTAACACAAATTTATAACAGCAAATTTTAGCAATTAAATAAAAAGAGTGATAAATGTTATAAATATACTTGACAATATAAGACTAAAGTTATATAATGCCGCCATTATAAAATAACTTAAGGAGCTTTAATGGCTGACATAACAGAAAATTTAACAGCGCAGATGCAAGAGACACTTGAAAAAGGCGTTAGTTTAGCGATCTTTTCTAAAAATCCACAAGTTGTGCCACTTCACGTCTTTTGGGCTTTGCTCGCTGATAGTAATTCTATTTTAAATCAAGTATTTAATAAGATGAACATAAGCAAAGATGCTGTCGAGCTTGAGATAAAAAGCAAGATCTCGTCACTCCCAAGCAGCTCAAACGTCACAAAAGATAACGTTTCAGTTTCAAGAGAGCTTATAAATTCGCTTGAAAACGCAAAAGCTTTAATGGTAAGTATGGGTGATAGCTACATAGCTGTTGATACATGGATCATCTCGGCTCTTGAGCTTAGTGAGATCAAACAAATTTTAAGCAAATTTTGCGATATCTTAGAGATCAAAAAGAATCTTGAGAGCATAAGAGGTGGTAAAAAGATAGATAGCCAAACTGGCGATGATACCCTTGATAGTTTAGAGAAATTTGGTATCGATCTAACGCAAAAAGCGCTAAATAAAGAGCTTGATCCAGTCATAGGACGTGACGAAGAGATCACTAGAATGATGCAAATTTTAATAAGAAAGAGCAAAAACAACCCTATCTTGCTTGGTGAGCCAGGTGTTGGTAAAACAGCCATCGTTGAGGGGCTAGCTCAAAAGATAGTGGCTCGCGATGTGCCAACAAGCCTTGCAAACAAGCGTGTCATAGCGCTTGATATGAGTGCAGTTGTGGCTGGCGCAAAGTATAGAGGTGAGTTTGAAGATAGACTAAAAGCAGTCATTGACGAGGTTAAAAAAGCTGGCAATATCATACTTTTTATAGATGAAATTCACACCATAGTTGGAGCTGGTGCGAGCGAGGGCGGAATGGACGCTGCAAATATCCTAAAACCAGCTCTTGCACGTGGCGAGCTTCACGCTGTTGGTGCTACGACATTAAAAGAGTATAGAAAATACTTTGAAAAAGATGCAGCGCTTCAAAGACGTTTTCAGCCTATAGACGTAAAAGAGCCAAGCGTAAATGAGGCACTTCAAATTTTACGTGGTATAAAAGAGCGCCTTGAAGTTCACCACGGCATCACGATAACAGATAGCGCGCTAGTTGCCGCTGCAAGGCTAAGCGACCGATATATCGCAAACCGCTTCTTGCCAGATAAGGCGATAGACCTTATCGACGAGGCAGCAGCTGAGCTTAAGATGCAAATAGAGAGCGAGCCATACGAGCTTTCAAAGATAAAACGCGAGATCGTAACGCTTCAAGTAGAAAAAGAAGCGCTAAAGATGGAGGATGCAGATAAAAATAAAGAGAGACTTGGCGAGATCGAAAAAGAGATAGCTGACCTAAATGAGAAAAAGCTAGCACTTGATACTAAATTTGAAAACGAAAAGGCCGTTTTTGGCGGAATTTCAAAAGCAACAAAAGAGATCGATAGCTTAAAATCACAAGCCGAGATAGCAAAAAGAAATGGCGATCTTCAAAAAGCTGCCGAGATAGAATACGGCAAGATAGCAGAAGCTAAGAAGCAAAAACACGAGCTTGAAGAAAAATGGGATCACATGAAAAAAGAGGGTGTGCTTCTTAAAAATCAAGTAGATGAAGAGCTTGTGGCTGAAATTTTGAGCAAATGGACCGGAATTTCAGTTAAAAAGATGCTAACAAGCGAAAAAGAGAAATATCTGCGCATCGAAGAGCATCTAAGAGAGAGCGTTGTCGGTCAAGATGACGCACTACACGCACTTGCACGTGCTGTTAAGAGAAACAAAGCTGGGCTAAATGAGGGTCAAAGGCCGATTGGTTCATTTTTATTTCTTGGACCAACAGGTATTGGTAAAACTCAGTCAGCTAAGGCTTTGGCTAAGTTCTTGTTTGACGATGAGAAGGCGCTTATCCGCTTTGATATGAGCGAATATATGGAAAAACATAGCGTGAGCAGGCTTCTTGGTGCGCCTCCAGGATATGTAGGCTACGATGAGGGCGGTCAGCTAACAGAGGCGGTTCGCAGAAGACCATACTCAGTCATACTTTTTGACGAGGTTGAAAAAGCTCACAAGGATGTATTTAACATACTTTTGGGCATTTTAGATGATGGACGCGCGACTGATAACAAAGGCGTAACGGTTGATTTTAAAAACACGATCATTATTTTAACTTCAAACATCGCTTCAAATTTCATAATGGAGTTAAAGGGCGAAGACCGCGATGTAGCTGTTAAAAACGAGCTTAAAAACTACTTTAAGCCTGAGTTTTTAAATAGGCTTGATGATACTATCATCTTTAATCCTCTAAATGAGCAAGGCTTGATATCTATCGTTGAGATCATGTTTAAAGAGCTTGAAAAAACTCTTCACAACCGCGGCATAAAGGCAGTTTTAAGCGAAGAGGCTAAGAAATTTATCGCAAAAGCTGGCTTTGACATAGTTTATGGCGCAAGACCTCTTAGAAGAGCGCTTTATGAGCTAGTTGAAGATAAGATCGCTGATTTGATCTTAAAAGATGAGCTTGAAAGTGGCGATGAGATCACCATTGATAGCGATGGCGAGAAGATCATCATTAAGAAAAAATAACTTCAAATTTACTTGGCAGGTTGGATCAACTTGCCAAGCTTTCATATAAAATTTATACAAAAAACATCAAAAGAATAGGGTGATTTTGCTATTTAAAAATATTACTAAACGCCTAGAAATTTAGCAAGAGCAAAATAAAATATAGCCGATGATATCGCAGCTGCAGGCAGTGTGATGAGCCAAGCTAGGATGATAGGTCTTACCATTTTCCAGTTTGCGTTTTTATTTACGATGCCTATGCCCAAAACCGCGCCTATTAGGATATGCGTCGAGCTAACTGGTATACCAAGCTTTGTAGCTAGAAGTATGACGATACTTGAGGCAAGCTCCGCGCTAAAGCCAGTCGTCGGCAAAATTTCAGCTAGTTTTGAGCCGATAGTAGTGATCACCTCTTTGCCTAAAAACCAAAGTCCAACGACAAGCGAGATGCCAAATGTTACCATTGCAATGCTTGGGATCGGCGAGCTTTCGTTTATAGAGCCAGTTTTTAGCACGTCAAGCACAGCAGCAAAAGGTCCAACTGCATTTGCAATGTCGTTTGCGCCATGTGAAAATGCAAAAGATGAAGCGGTAAAAATTTGAAACCATGAGAAAATTCTATTGATGCTCTTTTCACTATCGTTTTTGCTCATGACGTTTATGATAGCAAGGCTCGCAAGATATGCTAGAGCACCGATGACAAAGATGATCCAGACTGTTTGGATGATGCTAAAGGCTAAATTTATATGCTCAAGCCCTTTAAAAAGCATCATCGATGAGATGACCATCGCGGCAAATCCAGCGATGATCGGGATGTGCTTTTTCATCGCCTTAAAGGTATCTATCTCTTTTTCGCTATCTTTCATGATGCGAATTTTTGAGCGGTACTCG
This sequence comes from Campylobacter concisus, assembly GCF_002913545.1. GTDB lineage: Bacteria > Campylobacterota > Campylobacteria > Campylobacterales > Campylobacteraceae > Campylobacter_A > Campylobacter_A concisus_AV. The sequence continues at coordinate 8,774 of NZ_PPBR01000061.1, forward strand.
CTGTATTCAGTGGTTTCGATCTCGTCCTCATCGATAACTGCGATCTTTGAAAGAGTGGCTATCTGCTCCTCAGCTGGCTTTGTTTTAAGCGCTTTTATGAAGCTTTCTTTATAGGCTTTTCTCTCAGCTTTTAGCGCTTTTAAATTTGTCTTTAGCTCGTGCGTTGGCTCGATTATTTTGCTCTTTACATAGCCAAATATAACGTAAGACATCACGCCGCCAAGCAGTGGTGAAATGACCCAGCTAACGGCGATCCTGCCGATCTCGCCCCAAGAGACCATATTAAGCGGCTCAGGATCTTTTATCATAAATCCCATAGCAAGTCCTGCGCCAACGATGCCACCAACTATCGAGTGAGTGGTCGAGACTGGCAGACCTTTTTTGGACGCGTAAAATAGCCAAAGGCCTGAGCTTAGAAGGGCTGAGATCATGATGATGACAAATTTCATCGGGTTTAGATCGCTTGGAAATTTCACGATCTCGTTTCTAATCGTATTTGTAACCTCAGATCCTGCAAATATCGCGCCGCTAAGTTCAAAAATGGCTGCGATGACAAGAGCTTGTTTTAGTGTGAGTGTTTTTGCGCCGACGCTTGTGCCAAAGCTGTTTGCAACGTCATTTCCGCCGATATTAAACGCCATAAAAAGACCAAACATACCGGCGATCAAGAATAAAAAGTAGTTATTTGTCGGGATGTATTGATAGCCCCAAACGAAAAATCCAACGCTGCAAATCGCAAAAATAACTAACGCCAAGAAGTTATCTCGAAGCAATCAAGCCCCCTTGTAAAAGTTTTTGGCAAAATTATATCTTGAAAATTATTAAAGTTTTTAGAATTTTCTCACTTTAAATGATACTAAATTATCATATGTTAGAATTTGGCAAAAATATTAAGGATAAATTTTGGTTATATCAATCGATCTTGGCTCAAACACCTTTCGCGTGGCGCTTATAAAAAAAGAGCAAAATGGCTTTACTAACGAGCAAATTTATGAAAAAATAGTTGGAGCTGCAAGGGGCTTAAACGAAAGTGGCAAGATAGGCTTGGAGGCTAAAAATAGGCTTTTTGAAGCGATAGCGGAGGCTAAAAGCAAATTTGACTTTACTAAATTTAAATGCGTGGCAGTCGCGACCGAGGCTTTTAGAGTGGCGTCAAATAGCGAAGAAATTTTTAGCGAGATAAGAGAGAAATTTGGCATAAATTTTCATATCATTGACGGGCAAGCTGAAGCAAAACTTACATTTTTAGGCGTGCAAAATGCATTAAGAAAACTTGACATAAATGATAAATTTAGCATCATCGACATCGGCGGTGCAAGCTCAGAGATAGGCGAAGAGGGGAAATTTATAAGCTTTAAATTTGGCATCATCACCTTTTATGAGAGATTTAAAACGCTTGATCTGATGCAAAAAAATGCAAAAATTTATACAAAAGAGGCAAGGGAATTTTTAACAAGTCTTGATAACAAGCTAATCGTGCTAACTTCTGGCGTGCCAACCACCATCGCAGCACTAAAGTTTGGGCTAAACTACGAAAGCTATGATCCAAAAAAAGTGAGTGGATATGAGCTTAAAAATGACGATCTTGTTTGGTTTGTAAATGAGCTTTTAAAGATGGATGACAAAAGCGCTGACGTGGCGGTTGGAAGAAGTAGAAAGTATCCGCTCATCGCTGGAACGCTGCTTTTAGAGGAGCTACTAAACGGGCAAGAAGCGAAATTTATAGTAATAGACGATGGGCTTAGAGAGGGCGTTGGGGCGGCTTATTTAAAAGGCATATTTCAAGAAATTATCACGAAATTTTAGTTATTATTTCAAAAATTTAAAGGAGAAAAAATGAGCATAAGAGAGCAAATTTTAGCCGACATAAAAGAGGCTATGAAAGCAAAAGATGAGTTTAAAAGGGATACCTTAAGGACACTAAATGCAGCACTTAAGCAGGTTGAAGTCGATCAAAGGATCGAGATGACCGACGAGGTCGTGCTCCCGCTACTTCAAAAAGAGATCAAAAAGAGAGCCGACTCGGTTGAGCTCTATCTAAAGGGAGCAAGAGAGGATCTCGCCAAAAAAGAGCAGAGCGAGATCGAGCTAATCAAGGCATATCTGCCAGCTCAGCTAAGTGATGATGAGTTAAAAGAGAAGATAAAAAGCATAATTGAAAAGGTTGGTAAAAATTTAGGCGCTGTGATGAAAATGGCAAAAGATGAGATCGGAGCGAGCGCTGAAGCAAAACGCATAAGCATGATCGCAAAAGAGCTTTTGGCTTAAATTTAATATACATTTTTCTTAAAGCCTGTATTTTAAATTTAATGTGCAGGCTTTAAAACTACTTTGTCTTACATCAAATATTAATTTTGAGAGAGATAAATTTCTAAATTTAGGCTAGGGCGGTTTGCTAAATTTAAATTTATGTTTTTGAGCAGGGATTTAAATTTGACTTTTTTAAGGCTTCAAATTTACAATCATTTAGATTTGGCAGTAACAAAGAAGCGTTTATAAATTTGACTAAGCGATTACCAAATTAAATTTATACTTTTAAATATGGAGTTAAATTTAACGCCTTTACTTTGAAACCAGCTTTAGTTTTGCTGGTTGTGCCAAGGAAGTAAAAATTTAAAGTGGTAGGTTGCTAAATTTAGGCTTTGTTTTGCTGTAATTATCTCGTACTAAGAAATAAATCTAAAATTCTCTCACAAGCCTTAAATTTCTCGAGGCTGTCATAACTTGGATGATAAAAGGCAGAAAGCTCTATTGCGAGAAATGAATAGTTTAAAAAGCAGAATTTGATATACATAAGCAGAGCCTAACTAAATTTTAACCTTATTTTACAGTGAAGAACTCCTAAATTTAAAAACAAAATCTCTTAAATTTACAGACTTTTATAAAAACAAATCTAGATAAATTTTTATCCTTGTTTTATGGCGGCATTCTTGCTAAAAGAGGCAAATTTTAAAAATCACTAATTTTACAAAATACCATTATAAGCACAATAAAAAAATTTGGTATATAGATTAAAAAAGCTAGACCCAAAGCGAGTCTAGCAAATTTGAAGTTATTTTGAAGCGACCATTTCGTTGTATGAGTTAAATATCTCTCTACTAAGATCTTCGAGCTTTCTAAACTCAGTGACAAAATGTTTTAAATTTTTCTCGTTATAGCCCTTGCCAGCTTCTGTCAAGATGGCTTTGATGTTTTTGTTAAATTCATCCACTAAATGGCGTGATTTCTCGTATGTTTTAGTGTGGCTAAAGCTCTTTGCGCACTCGTTTTCATACCACGCTACAAGATCGTCTGCGTCTTTTGCTATATCATCGCCGTAGCCCTGCTCATTTACAGTGTCTGAATAAACGCCTACTTTATAGACGATGATAGCTATCTTTGCGATGATGCCAAAGGTCTTGTCTTCTACATATTTTGATCTTTGGGCTGTCTCTTTTGCATTTTGGTTAAAGCTAGCTAAAGTTTGTTTGAAATTTTCGACATTTGCTGTGGCGATCTTTGAAATTTCATCTATCTTTTTAGAATTTTCATCTATATCTTTAGCTTCTTGCTGAAGTGTTTGGATATTTACGCCGATCTCATGTGTCGCTTTTTGGGTATTTTCAGCTAGTTTTCTAACCTCATCAGCGACAACTGCAAAGCCGCGTCCATGCTCACCTGCACGTGCTGCTTCGATAGCTGCGTTTAGAGCTAATAAATTTGTCTGCTCTGCTATATCTTTTATCAAATTTACAACCGAAGTGATGTCGTCTGTTCTGCTATTTAGCGTGCTTATAGCGTGGCTTGAGCCCTCTATCAGCTCTTCAAGCGAGCTCATATTTACGCTTAGCTCATTGATGCTTTGCGTCGTATCCTCAGCGATCCTAGCCGTATCTTGTGCCATGTGCGCCATTTGGCTTAGGTTTTTGATGCTCTCATTTAGATCGTTTCTAACATCTTCTATGCCGTCATTGCCATTGCCAAGTGTGTCGAGCTCTTTTGAAAGTAGGCCTCTTACTTTACTTTTGTGACTGTCTTTTATACCAGTTACGCCGTTACTCATAGAGATGGCATTTTGTTTAAATATACCGCGAAATCCCTCTGTAAAGATATTTCTATATGTTAGTCCGCTTTGAGCAGCGTCTATTGAGGTTGAAATTTCTCTTTGGAGCGCCTCAACTTGATCAAGCAAGTCATTTATACCAAGTGCTACTTCATAAAGAGGGTCATTTTCTTTTACATTTACTATCCTAGGCTCTAATATGCCGTTTCTAGCTGAGCCTACTACGCTTAAAATTTCATTTATAGAGTCAAGTTTTTTTCCAAACATCATTATAGCCTTTGTAGGTTATTTATAAATTCATCATAACTTATATTTTTTTCTTTTAAAAAATCAGTTAAAAATTTCATCGAAGCATCCATGCCACCGCTCTTTTCTACCGATAACAACTTTTGATATATAGGCTCTATTATCTCAATCGCCTTTGGATTTGGCTTGCGTCTAACTGAGTAGTAGCCAACTGGGTTGTTTTGCACATCAAGCGAAGTTGTGATATTTGCAAAGACCCAGTAAAACCCACCATCAAAGCTTTTGTTTTTAACATAAGCAAAAATTTCTTCTTTATTTTTTATGCGCTCCCAAAGTAGCTTAAAAACAGCTCTTGGCATATCTGGGTGTCTTATGATGTTGTGAGGCTTACCCAAGACTTCAGCTTGTTTAGCTCCAACTATCTTTAAAAATGGCTCATTACAATACGTAATACGTCCTTTTAAGTCGGTCTTTGAGACCAAAAAGGCGCTCTCTTCGACCATGTGTTCTTTGTTTTCAGACATCTTCTCTCCTTTCAGATTTTAATTATTTTAGTTTTTAACGGCTTTTGATAGATCCCACATCGGCAAAAATATACCAAGAGCTAGTAAAAGCACCATACCTGCTATAAAAACAAGTAAGATAGGCTCGATATAGTTTGAGATGTTATCAATAATATCGTTAAATTTCATCCTGTAATAGTCAGTTACTTTTCCGGTCATATCATCCAAGCTACCGCTTTGCTCGCCAGCGCTTATCATCTGTATGAGCATATTTTCATATAAATTTGTATCTCTAAAAGCCTCCGTTAGGCTAACGCCCCTACCAACAAGTATCTTAACGCCGCTTAGCTTCTTTTTGATATCCTTGTTTGAGACCGTTATCACAGCCGTATCAAGGGCATCTGCTATAGGTAAACCAGTTCGAACAAGCTCTGTAAAGATGAGGTTAAACCTGCTCATATTCGAATAAAATATGATCTTGCCGATGAGATAGACTTTCAAAAGGTATTTATCGACCTTATCTTGAAATTCTTCACTCTCAAGGTAGTATTTTCTAAGCAAATATCCGATAAACGCAAGTGCTCCAAGGATATAAAAGCCGTAGTTTGTCATGACGTATTCGATATTTAGCAAAATTTTAGTTGGCAGTGGTAGCTCTGCATTCAACTGCTCGAAAATTTCTCTAAACTGTGGCACAACAAGTATCATAAGGATGACAAAGGCGATGATGATCGCGCAGATGACGGTTATCGGATAGCGGATAGCTTTTTTAAATTTTTGCTGATTGTCCCAGACCTCTTGCAAGATAGAGGCGAGTTTTGCAAGCGCGTCAGCCATATTACCAGTGCTTTCCCCTAGTCTTATCATAGCAAGCGTCACGTCGCCAAGCTCTTCTTTAAAATTTTCTATACTATTTGTGAGGCTTGAGCCTTGATTTAGCTCCTCATCTATGGTCTGAAATATAAATTTCAGGCGCTTATCCTCGGTGGAGTTTGCAACCTCTTTAATGCTATCGTGGATAGAAATTCCAGCATTTGTCATAACGCTAAGCTGCCTTATGGTGGCAACTAAATTTGGGATTTTCACCTTTGGATTAGTAAAAGCCTTTGCGATTACATTTTGTAAATTTTCAAAGTTATTTATGCTAGAAGTTTGTGTCTCTTTGATCTTGACGATCATACCAGTGACATTTGCTTTATCTTTGATCTCGCTTTTATTGTTCGCTCTTAGGCTCATCTTATGGCGTTTGCCGTTTTGGATGTACTCAACCTCAAAGTATTTCATATCTTAGCAACTCTATAAACTTCTTCAAGCGTGGTTATGCCATTTGCTGCCCTTATGACACCATCATGAAACATATCTATAAAGCCCTCTTCGTAAGCTACGCTTTTAAGCTCATCTTTAGAAGCACCATTTGCAACCATGCTTGCTATATGGTCACTAATAGGTAAAATTTCACTTATCATCTCACGTCCCAAGTATCCTGTTTGTGAGCATTGTGGGCATCCGACACTTTTATAAAACTGGTAGTTTTCAGGGACAAATTTCTTAACCTCATCAAATGCCTTTTGAGATAGAGTGATCTTTTGTTTGCAGTGTGGGCAGAGCTTTCTAACAAGCCTTTGAGCCTCTATGCAAACGAGCGCGCCACTTACTAAATATGGCTCGATGCCCATATCTATCATACGTGGAAGTGCGCTAATGGCATCATTTGTGTGAAGCGTAGAAAAGACAAGGTGACCAGTAAGTGCTGCTTGTATCGCTATGCGAAGCGTCTCTTGATCCCTGATCTCGCCTATCATTATGACGTCTGGATCTTGCCTCAAGATAGAGCGAAGGGCTGAAACAAAGGTAAGTCCAGCCTTTTCATTGACATGCACTTGTTGGATCATATTTAGCTGGTATTCGACCGGGTCTTCAACTGTGATGATCTTAGTTTTTACGCTTTTTATATCATTTAGTGCGCCGTAAAGTGTCGTAGTCTTACCTGAGCCTGTTGGTCCAGTAACAAGGATGATGCCATAAGGCGCTTTCATGCTCTTTTTAAATTTAGCGAAGTTATCAGGATGCATGCCTAGATCTTCTAAATTTATAATGACCTTTGACTTATCCAAAATCCTTAAAACTATACTTTCGCCATTTAAGATAGGCAGCGTCGAGATACGAAAATCATACTCTTTGTCTAAAATTTGAGCTGAAAATCTACCATCTTGTGGTCGGCGGCGCTCTGCGATGTCCATGTTTGAAAGTAGCTTCATACGGCTAACCATCGGCGGATAGATATCTTTATCAAATATAAATGTCTCGCTTAGCATGCCATCGATCCTGCTTCTTACGATGCAGTTTGTCTCGGTCGGCTCGATGTGGATGTCGCTGGCTCTACTTTGGATAGATGTTTTTAAAATGATCTCTATTAGCTTTAAAATTCCAGAGTTTTCACTGTTTTGACCTTGACTAGCTGAGCTTGAAAGCTCTCTTCTGATCTCTGTTATCACATCTTTTATGCTCTCATTTAGCGCTAGCTTGCTTATATATTTTTCTATCTGAGTTGGCTGAGCGATGGCAACTTTTAGTAGTTTTCTATTAAATAAATTTTGCACCTTATCTTGAGCCATAACGTCAAATGGATTTTTAAAAGCGACATATACGCTTATCTCATCTTCTTTTACTGGGATCGCGCTATATGTCTTTAGCTGAGCAGTGCTTAGCTTTTCACTGATGCGGTAGTCGATATCGATATCATCAAGGTCAAAGTATAAAACCTTAAATTTCTCGCTTATAAATTTAACAAAAGCCTTTATATCAAGCTCAAGATCGTTTGAAATTTCATCGATATTTACATGTCCTCTTCTGTAAATATCAGACAAAATTTCCATAAAATCTTCATCATTTAGTAAATTTTCATCTCTTAAAATTTTAACAAGACCTTTGCCTTCTTGTTCGCTTATCTGTTTTATCTTTTCTATATCTGATGTGCTTAGTTTGCCGTTTTGTTCTATATTTTTTAAGATTACATTTTCTACATTTTTCATTATCTATACTCTATTTGTGATTTCAGGTCGTTATTTTTAAAAATTTTAAGCACTAGCTTTGGTATTTGTCCATTTGTTGGGCTTATCTCATATCTTGTGTCAGAATTTGGCTCTTCAAAGATAAATGTGCCAAGCTCTTCGACATACTCTTTTTTTACAAATTTATCAAACAAAAATGAAAGTATATAATCACTCTTCGGAAGCCTGATATAGCTTATATCAACGCCATCTATCATAGCGTGAAATAAGAGCTTTTTCTTAAACAAGATGTCAGCAAAATAGGCAGCATTTTCTCTTGATTTTTCGCTCTTTACTAGCTTATCGATCGGAGTTGCTAGCCTGTTTAGATCGTTCATCTTTATGCAAGCGATGCCAAACATAGAAATTTGCTCTTCGTTATTTTGTGTTTTTAAAAATTCCTCAACCTTTTGATTGCAGACTTTTGCATAGTTTGCGCTATTAAAGTCATCCCTTATCTCAGTCAGGCTAACAGCAAAAACTTCACAAACAAAAACCAAAAAAATAGCAAAAAATTTCATAATGTTCCACTTTTTATCTTATTTATAAGCTCATTTATCGAAGCTTTGTTTAAGTTTTTATTATACTCCCTTAGAGCTTTGACGGCATCATCGCTTTGTTTTAGCTTATATTTTGACTTTGCAAAGATGATCCACGACTCCTCTAGGCTATTATCTATATCGTTTGCAGCAAGCGACCACTTTATAGCTTCTTTGAAATTATTATTTCTAAAATTTAATCTAGCAAGCTCGAGTGCGATAGTTGGATTGTTTGTTTTTAAAAACTGCTCCCTTAGCACGCTCTCTTCATTTGATGCTGAAGTCACTTGTATATTTACACGCTTTCTAGCTGGTTTTGACTCAAGATCTATCACTTCATCTTGTGGCACGCTCATGCCGTTTATGCCATTTTGTTCGCTAAGTGGCTCTTCATCAGGGATATTTAGCTTAAGCCAACCTTGTGAGCTTCTTTGCCTTTTTGGGTCATTTTTTGAAGTATCGTTTGTTTCGTTTATCTTTACAACCTCTTCGAGCTTTTTAGCTATCTTGTCAGCTAGCTCATCTTGCTTCTTGCCCTCTTCAAATTTAGCCTTAGCAACCTCACTCTTTTGCTTTAGCTCGCTAAGCATGCTTGCATTTGTCTCATTTTTTTCTACCATTTTTACTGCGGTTGCATTTTTGGCTAAAACTTTATCGCTTTTACTAGCAAGACTTGGGGTTTTTTCTATGCTTAGCGCTATCAATGCAGCCAGCAAAATGATGATAAGCAAAAGCTCAATGATTAAAATTTTAGAGTTTTTAACATTAAAAATTTTATGAAAAAAGCCACCATTTTTTTTCTTGTAGCTTTCATAAAGCTTTTCTAGTCTTTGAATTTCTTGTGGTTCAAGCATCGATTAGCCCCGCATCAAGTGCAGCCATGGTAAGTATCATGGTATTTGCCTTATCACCGCTAAGCTTTGAAGGCTGATACTGCTCGTAGTATTCGCAAATTTCATAGAATTTATACATAATCTTGTTTAGCGTTCTTAAATTTCCACCGCAAAATGAGTAGGCGCACTCATAGTCTTTTTTCTCAAATTTAAGATATTTGTCATAGTTTTTTTGACTAAGCTTTCTTTGCAAGTAGATGATGATCTCATTTACATCAGCGCTACTTAGCTCAATGCTCTCCCAAATTCTAGTCTGAAAATAATCTTTTGCCAAAATATCTTCGTTTTCAGTTTTGTGTATCGTAAAGAGAAATTTAAACATCCTAGTATCAGCCATAAGCCTTATCTTCTCGATAAGCTCAGTCGGATAGAGCTGCGCTTCATCTAGGATAACCGTCATTTGATTTTTTAAAATTTCATCTTTACTGCTAAAGTCTTTTGAATAAAATTTTATAAAGCTCTCGAAGTTGTTTATATCTTCAAGCTTTTTGCCATAAATTTGCTCACAAAGTGCCTCGATAAATGTCGCCTCACTAAAAAATGGATGTGGGAAAAAGATGAGACTTTTATCCTCTTTTAGATCATTTGCGATCTTGTTTAGCAAAAAGGTCTTGCCGCTACCTGGCTTGCCATAAAACAAGATGAGCTTAAGTGGCTTTTTTAGAGCTAAGACTATCTTGTTGTAGCAGCTTATAGAGTTGTCTAAATTTACGAAATTTAAACTCTCGTCTTCATCTATGAAAACATCTTTTATATGTGTATAAATATTTTCGTTACTCATAGATCGATTTAGAAAATCCTAGATCTTTTAGCGACTGCTGAACTGGTTTTGGATCTTCAAGATCAACAACTCTTGGCGTGATGACAAAGATAAGCTCGGTCGTTTTTACGCCATCTCTTGTGCTTTTAAAGACACTTCCTATCAAAGGTATATCAGCTAGAAGTGGCACGGCTGTATTTTGCTTATTTTTAGTCTGTCCGATAAGTCCGCCAAGTATGATCGTATCGCCACTATTTACCTGAACGACGGTTGAGAGCTTTTTCTGAACTGTATCAGGGGCGATCTCTCTAATGGCTGTATTTTGTGATCTTATGTCATCTTCTGCATACTTAAAGCTGCTTAAGCTTGGGTTGATGCGAAGCATGATCTTGTTGTTATCTGAAACTTCTGGAAGTAAATTTAACAAGATACCGATAAATACAGAGTATTGTTTATAAGTTGTTGTAAGCCTGTTGTTATTGTTATTGTTGCTACCATTATCTGTCTCTTCCATTACGCGGTAGTTTATATTATCACCCACAGAGATTAGCGCTTGTTGGTTGTTTAGAGTGGTTACTTTTGGACTTGAAACGACCTTTGTTTTGCCATTTGTTTCAAGGAAATTTATCATGCCATCAAGACTAAAGTTTAAATTTGCAGCGATATTTAGTGTGCGGCCAAAGCCATCGCTTAAGCTGTTGCCCTTGTTTGTCCAGCTTGCACTTGAGCTTGCATTTGTGCCTGAGTTACCTATATATGAGTTAAATCCAAGCTCAAATTTACTCCAATCAACACCTTGCTTATACTCATTATTTAGATCAACTGCGATGATAGAAACATCGATGATGACTTGTTTTTTAAGTCTTCTTTGCATCTCAGCTATATATTTTTCAACACGTTTTAGCTGTGACGGGGTAGCTGTAACCGTGATAAGTCCAGCATTTTGGTTTATGATAGGATCTGGCGCCGTGATGTGCTCGCTGCTATTATTCAAGATAGCTTTTAGCTCAGCATCAAGCTTCTCCCAGAAGTCAAATTTCTCAGTTGTTCTTATCAAGTTGTTTTCATTTTTTATGTCATTTGAGCTAGTATCACTGCTTGAGCTATTGCCTACTTCTGACGGAGAGGCATCGACTGAAGCTTTTGTAATGGCTGTGCCTTCGCGGATAGAAGTGATATAGTCTATTTTAAAAATTTTTGTTTGAAGCGATGAGATTTTTAAGACATTATTTGAAAACTCGTAGCTTAAATTTTTTTCATTTAAAAGCAGATCAAAGACCTCGCTTAGGCTCATATTTCTTATGTTTACGCCAAAGACTTTATCATCAAGCTCTTTTTTACTATAAGCATCTTTTGCAACGATACTAAAGTCACACATTTCAGAGAGCTGATTTAAAACATCTCCAAGGCTTATATCGTCTGTGATCTTCATACTAAAATTTTTACTCAAGCATGTGCTTGGTTTTGCCATTATAGGGGTAGCTAAAAATGAAGCTAACGCCGCAGTTATAATAAATTTACTTAATTTTGATACCAACATTTTTACTTCCATTTTTAAGAGTTAGTTCTTGTTTTTCATCATCTTTTACGATGATAACCTTGCTATTTTGAACGCTTGTGATGTTGTAATCATCAACCATATCTCCCACTTTATACCACTTGCCATTTATATTTGCTTTATTTAGCAAAATGGCCTTTAGCATAAACCCCCTTGCAGAAGAGTATTTTGTAGTGTTTTGATCGCCTTTTGGAGCAACTGGTAAATTTAGCTTGAAAGGATCTTGTAAGCTAGAAATTTCACTGCTATTAAGCCCTTTTCTTTGCTCTTTTATCTTAACAAAAACTTCATCATAGTTTTTCATCTCGCCTTCAAACTCATTGCCAAATAGACTTAGAGCCAAAATTAAAAATAAACCAAATTTTTTCATCAGTACTTCATACCCCACACAGAGATAGAGAGCTTAGCTCCTAGATCTTTTTGAGTGGAATTTATATCCATTTTGTGAAGATCTACTACGAGTTTTGACTCTTCAAGTCCGTTTATATAGCTAAGCATATCTTTAAAATTTCCAAGGCAAGTGACATCTATATTTAAAATTTGCTCTATCTTTTGGAAATTTGGCTCTTTTATATCGCTTTTAAGCTCTAAAATTTTTATATTATTTTGTTTTGCCAAAAGCACGATACTATCTATATAGTTTGCCCAGTTTTGATTGTCAAAGAGCAAAAATGAAAGCTCTTTAAGCTTTGAATCAAAATAGGTATTAAATTTCAAAATATTCGTGTAGCGTAGTTTTAGATTGCTTAAATTTCTATTTTCTTCGTTTATCTTAAAATTTCTATCGCCATCAGGGGAGCTCACTGAAGCTAGATAGTTTCTAGTGTTTTCTAGCTTTGTAGAAATTCTCGTATGTTTATCAAGCTTTTCATCAAAGAAATTTTGCGCAGGATCAAAGCATAGCATATAAACAAGATAAGCTATGATAAGCGCTGAGCCAAGAAAAATGAGGTTTGTTTCGTTTGGCTTTTTGCTATCAAAGTATTGATCCATTTTGCTTAAAATATCTTGTCTCATTGTCTAATCTCTATGCTTATATTACTTTCATACTCGTGTTTAGCGTCATCTGAGCGAATTTTTTTAGTATTTACCAAGTATTTTTCATCTTTGCTGATATCTTTGATCAACTGGGTTATCCTTTTTTCATTATCGCTAACTGCAGTTATAGTCAAATTTCTATCGTTATTTACGATGTTTGTGATATGAACTGCGTTTATATTTAAAATATCGGTAATTTTAAAAAGATTTAAACCCTTCATAGCGTAATTATCTTTTTTATTTTCGATCTCAGCAAGCAGACCTTTTCTGAAATTTAGCTTTTCATTCTCTTTTTGAGTTTGTTCTTTTACCGCCTCTTGTTCTCTTGAAATTTTAGCTAGCGTCTCTTTTATCTGCATCTCTTGTGCGTTTAGGACGCTATATTCGTCATTTAGTCTTGCGCTGTCTTTTTCTAAAACAAGACCAGCTATGTAGTTGTAAGCTGGATATAACATACTTATCGCAAATGCCGCAGCGCAAGTGAGCAAAAATTTGCCACTTTTTCTTTTGACAAATGGATCTGGACGGAGCATATTTGAGAGGTTAAAATTCTCATAAAATGGCTCTTTGGTATAAAATCTACCAAATAAAGCCATAACGTTATAACGCTCGTTTATGGTATAGTTTTTGTTGTTTATCGCAACTTTTATATTTATATACTCTGCATCCAAACCAAGTTTGGTAGAGATGAAATTTGCAAAATTTTTGATCTCATAGTCACAATCTATGTAAATATTTTTAATTGTTATTTGATAGTCTCTATTTATTATATTTATAATGTCATTTATATAAAAAACACAATCTTCAAAAATGGCGTTTAGATCATAATTAAAATCATTTCTATCTTTATTTATAAGACCACATTGAGATAATATCTCCTGAAATCTCTTGCTATCTAGACGCTCACCACTTTGTTCGAAAAACCTATTATTTAAATAAGATAATGTATAACGAATTTTCTTTGAGGTTAAAAATTCTCCATCTGTATAGACGCTTAAAAAAGACTCTTTATCTTTTAAAGTAACAAAACAATCAACTTGAGTACTAACAAGCAAACCCTTTTTGTAAAGAACAGAATAGAGTAATGGCTCTGGCACCATGCAATCTATATATGGGATTTTTTTAGCTATATTTTTAAAAATTTGTTTTAAAGCATCATTTTTTACAATGAAAACATTAAAAAATCTATTATCACCTTGGAGAACTCTATTTTCAATATAACATACTTTATAATCTATAGTGGGATCAAGTTGAAATTCCTCATAATATTTCTCAACTATTTCGTTTTCCAAATATTCATCTTCAATACTTCTAGGTATCTTAAGTGTCGCTGTTTTTAGGCTTTCATACTCGATATATGAAATAAAAAAATCATGCTTATTTACTGTTTTTAAAAAGTTAAAAGCTTCTACTTTACTATTGTGGTAACGAAATCCTTTGTAATCATACGGATCCAGTACGATAACAGAATTTTTATCATTTTTTATAATTTTTGCCATATATTAAAACCATCTTACAAAATTGCAAAAAATATTTTAATATCTTCAAAATAAAAAATCAATAGCCGATTATCTGATTTAGGCTCTTTTCTTCTTTACTCCAGCCTTTTTTAACGACTACATCGAGCTTTAGAAAGACCTTTGTGTTGGTTAAATTTTGTATTAACTTTCTTGCAAAAATTCCTATTCTTTTAATGGTTTCACCATTTTTTCCGATGATCATGCTTTTATGGATGTCACGCTCTGTGATGATGCTAGCATAAATTTCAGTTATGCCAGTTTTTTCTTTTACACTTTTTATGATCGCATCACTAAGGTAAGGTATCTCATCGCTTAAATTTTCATAGATCGCTTCAAGTATAAATTCTCTAAAAATTTCCTTCTCATTTGTCGGCGTGAGAAATTCTGGATCATAAAAGTACTCATGCTCTGGCAAAAGCTTGCAAATTTCATCAAGAAGCGGTTTTTTATAGGTAGGCTGCTTGGTACTAAAAGTAAGCAAAGCTGCAAATTTTTCTTGAAATTTTTGATACTGAGTAATCTTTTCAAGCACTTTTGCGTTTGAGCTCTCATCGACTTTTGTTAGCACTAAGATGTGTGGTTTTTCAGGATTTAGAGCCAAAAATTTCTCATAGTCGCTTGTATCATCATGGATAGGCGCTAAAAATACGATGAGATCGCAGTCTCCCATCGATTTCATAGCTTGGTTTATTAGTAGTTGATTTATCGCCTTGTTGCTCTCGTGAAGCCCTGGCGTGTCGGTGAAGATGATCTGATCTTCACCGTTCATCACGATGCCATTTATCTTTCTGCGAGTTGCGTTTTGCTTGTGCGAGACAATGGCGATCTTTTCGTTCAATAAGGCATTTAAAAACGAGCTTTTGCCAGCATTTGTGCGTCCTATGATGCTAACAAAGCCCGATTTCAAAGTATATACCTCGCTAGATCTTGATCCTCAACCACGTCTTTTAGGCGCTCTTTTACAAGCTCTTTTGTCACGTTTATCTTCTCGCCGCTCTTTTCGCTAGCCTCAAAGCTGATATCTTCTATCACGCACTCGATCACCGTGTGAAGGCGTCTAGCACCGATGTCTTCCATCTTTTCATTTGCCGCGTGAGCGATCCTTGCTATCTCTTTTATCGCTTCATCGTCAAATTCTAGCTCAACATTTTCAGTTGAAAGAAGTGCGATGTATTGTTTTAAAAGCGAATTTTTTGGCTGGGTTAAAATTTGATAAAGCGCGTCCTCATCAAGGCTATCAAGCTCGACCCTTAGTGGAAAACGGCCTTGAAGCTCTGGGATGAGATCGCTTGGTTTGCTTATATGAAAGGCGCCAGCTGCGATAAATAAAATATGATCTGTCTTTAAATTTCCAAATTTAGTATTTACATTTGAGCCCTCAACGATAGGTAGCAAGTCTCTTTGCACGCCTTCTTTGCTAGGGTCTTGCCTGTTTGAGCTACCTGAGCCAACGGCTACCTTATCGATCTCGTCTATAAAGATGATGCCTTCGTTTTCAGCTCTTCTTAAAGCCTCAGTTTTTACGCTCTCAAGGTCTAAAATTTTATCATTTGCTTCGCTTTGAAGGGCTTTTTTAGCGTCTTTTACCTTCATCTCTTTTTTGATGTTTTTGCCGCCGATACCAATTATCTTTATAAAGCTCTCTTGCATCTGCGCCATATCAGGTGGCACGTTTGAGCCAGCTTCAAGTGGGTTTTGTTGCACCTCTATCTCAATGCTTAGCTCGTCAAGCTCGCCGTTTCTTAGCCTATTTAGCATTTTTTCATAGCTCTTTGCGTACTCTGCTTGCTTCTCTTCGCTTGCACCTTTTGGCAGTGGTGGAAGTAGCTTTGAGACGATCTTTTCTTCGATGTAGGCATTTATCTTGTCTTGATTTTTCTCGCTTTGCTCGTTTTTTACGAGATTATATGATGCCATGGCAAGGTCTCTTACCATGCTCTCAACGTCACGACCAACAAAGCCAACCTCGGTATATTTGCTAGCCTCGACCTTGATAAAAGGCAGTCCCATTATCTTTGAAAGACGCCTTGCGATCTCAGTTTTACCAACGCCAGTTGAGCCGATCATCAAAATATTTTTTGGCATGATGTCATCTTGCAAGCTCTTTTCAAGCTTCATGCGGCGATAGCGGTTGCGAAGTGCGATCGCTATGATCTTTTTGGCATCCTTTTGACCGATCACATAGTCATCTAAAAATTTAACAATTTCTCTTGGTGTTAAGTTCATTTTCTCTCTTATTCTAAAACATAAGTTTTGATGTTTGTATTTGTATAGATGCAAATTTCGCCGGCGATCTTGAGGCTCTCTTTGACTAGCTCCTCTTCGTCGATATCGGCAAATTTATCTAAGGCACGGGCCGCTGAAAGGGCGTAGTTACCGCCGCTTCCGATAGCTGCTATCTTGCCATCTTCTGGTTCTACTACATCACCAGTGCCACTAAGTAAGAAAATTTTATCCCTATCAAGCACAAGCATCATCGCTTCAAGCTTTCTTAGATACTTGTCTTTGCGCCACTCTTTGCTAAATTCTATCACCGCCTTTAGCAAGTCCCCCTTTGTATGTTCTAAATTTTTCTCAAACATGTCAAAGAGATTAAACGCGTCAGCAGTGCTGCCAGCAAAGCCAGCTAGGACTTTGCCGTTGTGAATTTTGCGAATTTTTACAGCATTGCCTTTTAAGACGGTGTTGCCAAAGCTCACCTGTCCATCGCCACCGATGACCGCTTTATTTTTGCCTTTGTAGGCTAAGATGGTTGTCGCATGAAACATCTACTCTCCTTGCACATCAACCTTTAAGGTCGCATTTATCGAGTGTCCAAGCTTTATAGAGACGTCATAAAGACCAACTGCTTTTAGGTGAGTGTCCAGGTCGATAGCCTTTTTCTCAACTACCAAATGATGTGTCTTTTCAAGCTCTGCTGCGATCTCCTCTTTTGAAACTGAGCCAAAAAGCGAGCCATTTGCACCAAGAGTTTTCTTGACGACGACTGTCACTTTTGCAAGCTCTTCTTTAAGCTTTTCTAAATTTGCGATCTCATATTTTAGCTCTTCAGCCTTTCTTTTTTGAGCCGCTTCATATTGACGAAGGACATCTGGAGTGGCTGCTTTTGCAAAGCCTTTGCCGATTAAAAAGTTGTTGCCATAGCCATCTTTTACCTCTTTTATCTCGCCAGCTTTGCCAAGAGCCTTTACATCTTTTATTAGTAGTACTTTCATTTTTATCCTTTTAAATTTTATTTTTAGTCAAATTTTCGCCCATTTTTGCGTGCGATGATGAAACGAAGCGCATTTAGTTTGATAAATCCAGCTGCATCTTTTTGGTCATAAACGCTGTCTTCTTCAAACGTGCAGTACGCCTCGCTAAATAGATTATCATCTTTGCTGTTTCTACCAAGGATAGTCACATTGCCTTTATAAAGCTCAACTTTTACAGAGCCATTTACGTGCTCTTGGCTCTTGTCGATGAGAGCTTGAAGCATATTTCGCTCAGGTGACCACCAGTAGCCGTTGTAGATTAGCTCGGCGTATTTTGGCATGATCTCATCTTTTAAGTGAGCCGCACCGCGGTCAAGCGTGATGCTCTCTATCGCTCTGTGAGCTTTTAGCATTATCGTGCCGCCAGGAGTTTCGTAGCAGCCGCGGCTCTTCATACCAACTGAGCGGTTTTCTACGATGTCAAGTCTGCCGATGCCGTGTTTTGCACCAAGGCGGTTTAGCTCGGTTAAAATTTCAGCTGGGCTCATTTTTTTACCGTTTATACTCACTGGATCGCCTTTTTCATAGCCTATCTCGATGATCTCGCTCTTATCTGGAGCATCTTTTGGGCTTACTGTCCATCTCCACATATCATCTTCTGGTGCGTGACTTGGGTCTTCAAGTACTAAGCCCTCGTAGCTTATGTGAAGTAAATTTGCGTCCATTGAGTATGGGCTTTTGCCTGGTTTTTTGGTGATATCTATGCCGTTTTTCTCAGCGTATGCTAATAGCTTTTCACGGCTGTTTAGATCCCACTCGCGCCATGGAGCGATGATAGTTAGGTTGTCGCCAAGTGCGTAGTAGCCAAGCTCAAAGCGAACTTGGTCGTTGCCTTTGCCTGTTGCTCCGTGGCTCACGCCATCAGCGCCAACAAGTCTTGCGATCTCGCTTTGGCGTTTTGCGATTAGTGGGCGCGCGATTGATGTGCCAAGTAGATATTCACCATCATAGACTGCGTTTGCTCTAAACATTGGAAATACATAATCACGTACAAATTCTTCTCTTAAGTCTTCTATAAAAATATTTTCAGGTTTTACACCAAGTGCTAGGGCTTTTTTGCGTGCAGGCTCTAGCTCTTCGCCTTGTCCGATGTCAGCTGTAAATGTGACTACTTCGCATTTGTATTCGTCTTGAAGCCACTTTAAAATAATACTTGTGTCAAGTCCGCCTGAGTATGCTAAAACAACTTTTTTTACATCTTTTTTCATAGCTGTCCTTTTGTTGAAATGGTCGTATTTTAGCCTAAATTGATTAATCTTTAATAAATTAATCTAAATTATAATGTAAGCATTATTTTAAAAAAACTCCATAGCTATTTTTATAAAAATTTATCATTTACAATTATGATAATTAATATTGTTTTTATGCTTGCTTTGTTAAATTTGCGTTTCTCTTTCATTATCAAAGATTAAATTTAACAAAAGGATATCCGTGAATAGATCAAAATTTATCGCCATTTGCCTTAGCGCTTGTGTAGCAAATTCTCTCTATGCAGTAGAGAAAGAGAACAATGAAACTAAGCTAGATGGCGTCGTAGTAAGTGCGAGTGGCTTTTCGCAGCAGATAAAAGAAGCCCCTGCAAGCATCAGTGTGATAAGTGGCGATGAGCTTACAAAAGATAGCTTTACCTCACTTCACTCAATCGCCCAAAAAGTGCCAGGCGTAAATGTCGTCGGCGGCGAGGACGGGGCAGCTAGTGGCATCTCGATACGCGGCATGGAGAAGCCTCAAACGCTAGTTTTGATTGATGGCAAAAGAGTAAATTCAAGCAGCGCAAATCCAAAGGGCGGAGCAGGGGATATGAACTCAAATTTCATCCCACCAGCTGAGGCGATCGAGCGTATAGAGGTCATCCGTGGCCCTATGAGTTCGCTTTATGGTAGCGACGCGGTTGGAGGAGTTATAAATATCATTACCAAAAAGGACTTTTCAAAATTTAGTGGTAACGTCGGCATCTCAACCACGATAAACACTCACAAAGGCATAGGAGACGGCAGACAGGGCGACTTTTATCTAAATTTACCTCTTTATAAAGAGCTTTTTGCGCTTCAGCTTTGGGGATATAAAAAGCTAAGAGATGAGGATAACTACAAAGGTGGCTATCAAAAGAGCGATAAGAGAAATTTAAGCGCAAAGCTTTGGATCACTCCAGATGAACACAATAAATTTTTTATCCTTGGCTCAAGTGAAAAACACGACTACTCGCGCACCGTCGGCAAAACAGCCACCACAAAGACAAATAAGGTTTTAAACGCCTATGACTACGAGAAAAAGAGCTATGGCGTTGGCTACCTTGGCGAATTTGATAGTCTAAATGCCGATATCAGCTACATTTATGACCAGACACAAAGAACGAGCCTTTTTGATAAATTTATACCAGCAAAAGCCAAAAATCACAACTTCAACTCTAAATTTACAATGGCGCACACACTCTAACTTTTGGCTATGACTTTAGCAAGCAAAATGTCGGCACGACCTTCATTGTCTCAAACGCTTCAAGAAACGGCTTAAAAGATCCAAAGACCTACTCGATGAGCGAGCATGCGGGATTTATCGAAGATGAGTGGCAAATTTTAGATGAGAAGCTCTTTTTAACGCTTGGCTCAAGGCTCACGCACAATGAATTTTTTGGCAACCACCTCTCGCCAAGAGCTTACCTAGTCTATAATGCCACAGATACGCTAAGCCTAAAAGGTGGCGTAGCAACTGGCTATAAAACCCCTGATGTCAATCAAATCTCCCCAGAAGTAGGCACTATTCAAAAGGCTTGGAGTATAGTTGATTTTGGCAACAAGGACCTAAAACCAGAAAAGAGCACGACTTATGAGGTTGGGGCGTATTATGACAATCAGGCTGACTTTAGGGGCTCGGTGACGCTTTTTAGAAATGAGTTTAAAGATAAGATCCTAGACACTGACGGCAGTAATGTAAATAAAATTCCAGCCTTTGGCACTTGCCCAGCAGGCACAAGGGTAAGAACAGTGGATTGCCCTGGTTGGGGAACTTACTTTAACATAGAAAGTGCGACCGTTTGGGGCGTGGAGCTAAGTGGCGACTATGACATCCTTTCAAACCTAAATTTAAGCTCAAACTACACCTATAATAAGTCAAAGATAAAAACTGGCAACCCAACGATAAATACGCCAAATGGCCCTATGAAATTTAGCGAGACAAATCTAGCTAGACTTGATGGCAAAAGCCTAACAGCAACGCCAGAGCACACACTTCACGCCACGCTTACATATAAGCCTGTAAAAAGCGTCAAGACATTTTTTGGCGCAAACTATGAGAGCAAGCTAACAAGCGTAAATTTTGGTGCTGGCAACAGAGTAAGAGAGAACACAAAAGACCTACTCACCTTCGATACAGGCATCAGCTGGGACGCAAACAAGCACCTAACTCTTAGCCTAAATGCCTACAACATCTTTGATAAAGTAAGATACGATGAGGCGCTAGCAGACGACGGCAACTACTACTGGTATCCGCAAGAGGGCAGGAGATTTTGGTTTAAGGTCGCTGCAAAATGGTAAGAACCTTTAAATTTTTGCTTTTTACACTTGGTGTGATGCAGACTTTGCACGCAGGACCTAGCCAAACGCCTGAGCCACTTAGCCAAAAAGCTGCTAGTAAATTTGAAATTTCAACCTTTAAAATGAGCGCAAATGATGAAATTTATAAAATTTTCACAGCCAAGCTAAAGGGGCAAAATGAGTTTAAAAATGTGCTTTTCTTGCTTGACGCAAATGCCCAGTTTAACATGCTTTTAAATGAATTTGATAGCAAGGCTGCCCCACTAATAATAGGCGTAGGATATGACAGCAACAAAAGCTACGAAGTAAAAAAACGCACAAGAGATCTCACGCCAAAGGCAGAGGGCGAGGAGTTTAGCAAGGGTGGGGGCGCAGATGCGTTTTACCACTTTTTGACTAAAAATTTAGTGCCACTAATTGATGAGAAATTTAACGTGCAAAGCAGCCAAAAAAGCCTTTATGGACACTCTTTTGGCGGGCTTTTTACGCTCTATGCCTTGCTTAAAAATGAGGGCGTATTTTCAAATTTCTTTATCGCTTCGCCATCTCTTTGGTGGGGTGAGTCTGAAATTTTAAAGCAAAATGTGAGCGAGGGTAAATTTAAAGAGAAAATAAGAGCTAAATTTGTCTTTCTCAGCGTTGGCGAACTTGAAAAGAGAAAGGGCAAAACAGACAAAGCTGGCATTTTAAAGGCGAGCGATCTAGCCCAAATTTTAAAGCAAAGCGGCGTAAATTCTCACTTTGAGCTTTTTAAAAATGAAACCCATGGCAGCGTCATACCTCTAAATTTAAAAGAGCTTTTAAAATATCTGAAGGATTAAAAATTTAAGGCTATTTTTGTTAAAATCCGCCGCATGAGAGTAGATAAATTTTTAAACGTAGTAAATATCACCAAAAGACGTGCCGTTAGCGAAGATATGTGCAAAAGCGGCGTTGTGAGCATCAACGGCGTGCAGGCAAAAGCGGCAAAAGATGTAAAGATCGGCGATGTTATCACTATCAAATTTCTAACACATGAGGCGAGATACGAGGTGCTAGCGATCCCGACTACAAAAAGCATACCAAAAAGCGCTCAAAGCGAATATGTAAAAGAGCTTTGATGGTTTTTGAGCTTTTAGAAAATGAGCTAGACCAGCTTGTGCGGGTGCTGCCAAAAAGTGGCGTGGTGCTACTAAGCGGCGATCTAGCAAGTGGCAAAACGACGCTTGTAAAGGCGATCATCAAGGCTCACGGGATAGACGAGAGCGTGACGTCGCCGACATTTTCTTTGATGCAAATTTATGGTAAAGATATCTACCACTACGACATTTACCAGATCGGATTTGACGGGATGGCAAAAAACGGCCTTTTTGAAAATTTATTTGAAGAGGGGCTTCATCTAGTAGAGTGGGGCGATGAAAATTTAGAAAAAGCTCTAAAGAAAAACGGCGAGAGCTATACATTAGTAAAAATTTCTCCTAGCAAAAATGGCAGAAAATACGAGGTTATAAGTGCATAAACTAGAAGTAAAAGATCTAAAAAAGACGATTAAGAAAAGTGAGATCATAAAAGGTATATCTTTAGAGGTAAATAGCGGCGAAGTCGTGGGGCTTCTTGGGCCAAATGGCGCTGGAAAGACGACCACTTTTTATATGATCTGCGGGCTCATCTCGCCAACTAGCGGAGATGTCTTTTTAAACGACGAAAAGATCACAAATGTCCCGCTTCACAAAAGAGCGCACCTTGGTATTGGCTATTTGCCGCAAGAATCAAGCATATTTAAAGAGCTAAGCGTAGAAGAAAATTTGCTCCTTGGGGCTGAAATTTTAAATCAAAGCAAAGAAGAGATCTCTAAAAGAGTAAATGAGATGCTAAATATGCTAAACATCGAGCCTATCCGCCTAAGAAAGGGCGTTAGTCTAAGTGGCGGCGAGCGCAGACGCTGTGAGATCGCTAGAAGCCTCATCATAAAGCCAAAATTTTTGCTACTTGATGAGCCATTTGCAGGCGTCGATCCTATCGCAGTTAGCGACATCCAAAGCATCGTTAGAGACCTTAAAAAGCTAGGCATCGGCGTTTTGATAACTGACCACAATGTCCGTGAGACGCTAGCCATTTGCGACAGAGCCTACGTCATCAAAGATGGCTCGCTGCTAGCAAGTGGCAGTGCTAGCGAAGTGGCAAACAACAAGCTTGTTAGAACGCACTATCTTGGCGAAGAATTTAAGCTGCTTGAGTAGATGATGCTAAGGCAAAAGCAAACTTTAGCACCAAAGATCAAACTAAACCAAACGCTAAGAAGCTGGCTTCCTATCCTTCAAAGCGGGCTTGATGAGCTAAAAGAGACGCTTGAGCCTTTTATAAAAGATAATCCATTTGCCACGATCGAACACAAAAATTTAGAAAAAAGCGAAAAAAAGCGAAATTTTTTCGAGCAGGTTAGCAAAAACTCGGTTAGCGAGAGCATCGAGGCTTTAAGCATCTATAAAGAAAGCCTCTATGAAAAGCTCGTTAGCCAGATAAATCCACCACTTTTCCCCACACAAAAGTCCCAAGATATCGCATATAAGATCATTGAGTGCTTAGATGATGAGGGCTATTTTTCTTATGATGATGAAATTTTTGCGGGCTTTAATGAGGGCGAAGTAGAGCGAGTTAGAGCGAGATTTGCCTACCTTGAGCCCTGTGGAGTGGGTGCAAAGGATGTTAAAGAGAGCTTTTTGTTTCAGCTTGGCGAGGCAGAGGCAAGTGATGAGATCATAGAGTGCGCGAAAAAGATCATCTTAAATTTTGAAAATATAGAGAAGCTTAGAAAGCTTAAATTTTATGACGACGCGCTAAAGATCATAAAGAAATTTAAAAACCCCCCAGCCATTGAGTATCTTGAAGATGAAAAAGAGGCGGTGCCTGACATCTTAGTGCTAAGCACAAGTAGTGGCATAAGCGTGCAGATAAATGACGACTATTATCCTGAAATTTCTATCGACACCGAGGGACTAGACGAGAAAGAGGCCTTTGTGAGCTCACGCATAAAAGAGGCTAGCGAGCTCATAGACGCCCTTGAGATGAGAAAGGCGACACTTTATAAGATAGGGCTCATGATAGTTGAGTATCAGTATGACTACTTTTTGGGTGGCGAGATAAAGCCTATGAAGCTAAAAGACCTAGCTGACGAGCTTGGACGCAACCCTTCAACCATCTCAAGAGCGATCGCGAACAAATATCTAAGCTCGCCAAGAGGCACGGTCGCACTTAAAAATTTCTTCGCAACTGGCTTTGACGAGGAGACTTCAAACGCCGCGATAAAGGAATTTTTGCTAGAGCTTATAAAAAACGAAGACCGCAAAAAGCCACTTTCTGATCTAAAAATCCAAGAGCTAATCCAAGCTAAATTTAACATCCAAATCGTTCGCCGAACCATCACCAAATACCGCAAAATCCTAAACATCGGCAGCTCAAGCCAGCGAAAAAAAATCTATCAGATAAACGGCTAGCTACCACTCATTTATGGCAAAAAGCGTGGCTTTGCGCATCTGCGTAAAAAGCTCACCGCTAAGCTCGTCATACTCTTTTCCGCGTTTTTTATGCTGCGCCAAGCCTGCCGCGTCGTCATTCCATGAGCCCATGCCGCCAAAGACATCTGCCACACTTGCCGCAGTAAAAAGGGCTAAATTTAGCTTTGGCATAAGTGGCGCATTTAGGATATTTTGCTCTATATTTTCTGGCTCATTTAGCGCTTTTAGCCCCTTTCTAAAGCAGTCGCCAAAATTCTCACACTCTATCTCATCTGCAAATTTAGAGATCCTTGTTAGGATATCTTTAAACTCCAAAGTGTTATCGCTAAATTTTTGAATTTCTGGCGTGCCATCTAGGATAAATTCTTTATAGACTATATCCCAGCCCTTTTTATCTTCTTCAAAGCTCCAGTGCGGCACGAAGTAGCTCATCTTATCTTTATAAATGCAAAGAATTGACTTGTAGCTTACATTTGAAAAGCCTTGTAGCGAGCGCTCCTCTGATGAGACGGCTAAATTTGTAGCAAATCTCACGTCGCTTAGTCCAAGCTTTTTGGCATGCTTAAACCACTCATTTATACTAGCTTGCTCTCTTTTTTCTTGCTCATCCTCCAAAATATAGTCAAAAACTAGGCTTTTTATATATTTTTCACCTTTGTAGTCTAGCTCTAAATTTGACTTTAGAGCTTGCTTTATGGAGGCTACGATAATGCAAGCATTAAAAACTTCACCATTCATTTTTGCTCCTTTTTTGAGATATTTTATTAAAAGAAGTATAAATTTATCTCTTTAAGGGTTGCAAGCGAAAACTTCAGCTTTTTATAGTAAAATAGCCAAAAATTTCAAAGAGGCAAAATGGATTTTAATGAGATTGAAAAGCTGACAAGCACGCTTAAGAAAAACTTGGAAGTTATCGAAAACAACGGCGTTGTCGAGCCTGAAACAAAGATCGATGCGCTCACTTTTAATAAAAATGTCGAAGAGATCAAAAAAAGACTTTATAGCACAACAGACGAGGGCAGTTTTTTTAAAAATGTCTTTAACACTGAAGATTACTACGAAAACATTAGCTCATACCTCGAGCAGACAAACAAAAGCCTATACTACAAGATAGAAAAGGCTGGCGTGAGCCTAAAGACTAATCAAAATTTGCAGGAGAGCCTGACAAGCATCTCAAATATCATGCAAATTTTAGTCGCTGAATATCAGATACAAAATAAAAAAAAGAAAAAGAGCATCTTCTCAAGAAGTGGCGACACAGCGATGATAAGAGGGCTACTTGCAGAGCTAATGGAGCTACAAAATAGGATGAATAAAATTTTACATCTCGACTCTCAAATCGTCTCAAACGTAGTTTTGGAAAATTTTAAAACTATCTACACATTTTTTTATAACTGCATAAGGGTTGCCAAACAAAGGGGCGATGAGCTACTTTTGGTTGAGATCGCAGGTATCACAGATAGGATCATCGAGATGATAAGACCAGTGCTTTCAGGCAAAAGCCTAAAGACAAATGAGCTTATCTATCACTACCTTATTTACGAGCTACGAGAGCTAAAAGCTTACGCTATAGGCGAAGATCTAGCTTAAAATTTTATCCACTATCTCTTTTGCTCCATTTGGCAAAAGGATATCTTTTAGAGCTTTGCTGCTTTTGCTTAGATCAAAGCTCTCTATCATTTTTATGACTTCGTCTTTGTCTAAATTTTCGCCATTTTGCAGGCAAATTTCGGCTATGCCTTTATCTTTTAGAAATTTAGCGTTATAAAACTGGTGATTGCCAGCGGCATAAGGAAATGGCACAAAGATAGATGGCAGGGCATTTGCGCAAAGCTCCCAAAGCGAGCTAGCCCCAGCTCTTGATATGGCAAGATCAGCCTCACTCATCTTCTTTTCTATCTCTTTGCTAAAGTCAAAAATTTCTAAATTTACCTCGCTAAAGCCAAGCTCATCATATCTCTTTTTAAGCTCATCAAGGGCGTTTTTGCCGCATTGATGAATGATTTTTATCCCTTTTTCTTTAAGATATGGGGCTAAATTTATAGCTAGCTCATTTATCGCTTTTGCACCTTGTGAGCCACCTAAAAATAGTATCGTTTTTAGCTCATCTCTTGTTCTTTGGCTTTGAAAAAATTTATTTGCCACAGGATAAGGGCAGGGCGAGAGCTCATCATAAGAGCTAAAAAAGCCCTTTGCGTATGGCTTTAAAATTTTATTTAGCTTGCCAGTTACGGCATTTTGCTCGTGGATGAAAAGTGGCGTTTTTGAGATGATGGCCGCTATGGCTGCTGGTGCTGCTGAGTAGCCTCCCACGCTGATGACTGCTTTAATGCCATTTTCTTTAAAAATTTGCCTGCATTTTAGAGCTAGGCTTATGATGTTTGTTAGTGATTTTAGCTTTGCAAGGCCTCTTTTATTTACGACGCCACTGCTTGGTAAGAAGAATTTCTTTGCAAA
Organism: Campylobacter concisus; assembly: GCF_002913545.1. Taxonomy (GTDB): domain Bacteria; phylum Campylobacterota; class Campylobacteria; order Campylobacterales; family Campylobacteraceae; genus Campylobacter_A; species Campylobacter_A concisus_AV. The sequence continues at coordinate 35,658 of NZ_PPBR01000061.1, forward strand.
TTTATCATCATTTTCAAACCAAAATTTATCCTGACCGCTAGTTGAGCCGATAAAAATTGGCTTTATGCCTCGTCTATTTAGCTCTTCGCAAAAGCTTCTAGCGATCGCCAAATGCCCGCCAGTGCCGCCACCACAAATAACTATCATAGTTTTGCCTTTTTACTAACCATCAAGACCATGCCGATGCCGATGCATATAGCAAGCACGGAGCTGCCACCGTAGCTAAGAAATGGCACCGCGATGCCCTTGATCGGCGTGATCGATGTGATGCCGTAGCTATTCATCAAAAATGAAAATGACAAGATAAGACCGATACCAAGCGAGAATAGGTGATAGACCTTGTTTTCGCTCCTAGCTGAAATTCTAAATATCCTATAAAGTAGCGTGATAAAGATCGCTGTGATGCACAAAATGCCAAAAACGCCGACCTCTTCAGCTATGCCAGCTAGCACGAAGTCTGTATGCACCTCGCTTAAAAAGCCAAGCTTAAATATCCCAGCTCCAAGCCCCTCGCCAAAAAACTCGCCGTGTTTGATCGCATTTAGTGAGTGAGAAATTTGATATGGCTCTGGTGCGTCTGCCACTCTAAGCACATTTGCCACGCTATCTGGCAAGAAAGAGAGAACCATGTTTTGTATCGTGCCCCACCATGACTTTATACGTAAAATTCTGTGCTCAGAGCTAACTATCGCCACCGTCATAACAAAGGCAGCGCCAACAATGCCTATGCCAAAGAGCCTAACGCTAGCCCCTGCAAAAAGAGCCATCGTCACAAAGGTAAGTGCCAAAACCACAACCTGTCCAAGGTCATTTTGTAAAATAGCGATCAAAACAATGGCTACACAAAAAAGAATTAAATATGGAAAAAGTATCTTGATCTCATCCATTAAAGTTCTCTTGCCATCGCTAAATTTTCTAGTAAAACTCCATGCCAAAAAAAAGACAAAACCAACTTTGAAAAACTCAACAGGCGCAAGCGAAAAGCCAGGCAATCTAATCCAGCGTCTAGCACCGCCAGCATCAGTCACCATAGAAGCTGGCAGGGCATGCATAAGTATCATAGCGATGATGCAAAAGCCAAAAAGGCTAAACCCTATCCAGTTAAGCGCTTTGTCTGGATTTAGCCTTGAGAGCCACCACATGATGAAGATGCCGATGCAGCCGACTACAAACTGGCGTATGAAAAAGTGAAATTCGTCGTAGTTAAAAAATAAAACTGTAAAAACTGGCAAAGATAGTGAAAAAATGATACTTATGGCGATCAAAGTCGCGCAAAGATAGAAAATAACCTTATCAACTGCCAAATTTAGCTCCAACTTTAAAATGAGCCAAAGTATAATAAAAAACGGCTTACAAAGATATTATTTGCTATAATTGCAGGCTTTAAGGATGGGCATGAGGATAGGTATATTTGACTCGGGGCTTGGCGGACTTAGCGTTTTAAACGAAGCTTTAAGCAAGCTTAGTGAGCATGAATTTTTATATTACGCAGATGTGAAAAATGTCCCATACGGACAAAAGAGCAGGGATGAGATCTTAAAATTTAGCTTTGACGCGGTTAAATTTCTTATAGAAAATGGCGCAAACGCTGTCGTGGTGGCGTGTAACACTGCAACAAGCGTGGCGATAAAAGAGCTTAGAGCAAATTTAAGCGTGCCGATCATCGGCATGGAGCCAGCTGTAAAAAAAGCTCACGATCTAAGCCATAATGATGCCCTAAAAACGCTTGTCATCGCCACTCCAGTCACCGTAAATGGCGCAAAACTAAAAGAGCTAATCACAAATTTAAACGCAAAAGATAAAACCGAACTACTTGCTTTGCCTCGCCTTGTAAATTTTGCTGAAAAAGCTGAGTTTGAGAGCGAAAACGTTAAGTCATATCTAAAAGAAGAACTAGCTAAATTTGATCTAAGTAAATTTGACTTTTTGGTGCTTGGCTGCACACATTTTAACTATTTTAAAGATAGCTTAAGAGAAATTTTGCCCCCAAATATAAGCATAATAGACGGCAACGAAGGGACGGTAAACCGCCTTATAAGCGAGCTTGGGCTTAAAATTTCAAATTCAAATTTAACTCCAAATGTGAAATTTTTCTACTCTGGTGAGGAGGTTTGCGAGCAAAACGAGCTAGTGAAAATTTCAAGAAATTTAGCTCGCCTAGAAAAAATGAGAGCGATCTGCTAGGCTAAATTTAGCTAAAAATTTGAGCCAAATTTGCAAAATACATTAAATTTTATGTATTTTTATATGTATTTAGCCTTTTCTTTGCTTCATTATATAGACCGCACTTATTATCGCAACCACTGCCAAAAGAGTAATCGTGATCGTTAGAAGCGTCTGTTTGTCTGGATTTGAGCCTAGAAAGTAGCCAACTCCAAGCAAAACCGCGCACCAAATCCCAGCACCAAGTGTGGTAAATAGGCAAAATCTAAAAATGTTCATCTTAGCAAGCCCAGCAGGCAGGCTGATATATTGACGAATTCCTGGGATGAGGCGTGAGTTAAATGTTGAAATTTCGCCGTGTTTATTGAAAAATGCTTCAAATTTATCCATCTTTTCGTGAGTGATGCCAACAAATTTGCCGTATTTTAAGACGATCTCGCGTCCAAAAAAGTAGCAAAGATAGTAGTTAAAAATGGCACCAAGCAAGCTGCCAAGCGTGCCTGAGATAAAAGCAAGAACTAGGCTCATCTCGCCTTTGTGAGCTAGATATCCAGCTGGTATCATTGCCACTTCGCTTGGAAATGGAAAAAACGAGCTCTCCAAAAACATCATCACAAATATGCCAGCATAGCCCCAGCTACTCACGCTTGAAACGATAAAATCAATAATGTCATGTAGCATTTTTACTCCGAAATTTATCTTAAGTGAGGCATTGTAGCAAAGCTTTATTTACTAATAGTAACTAATAAAAGCGATAAATTTTAAAAAAGATAGTTAAAACGAAAAGCTATAAGGTTTAAATTTAAAGGCAAAAGCAGGGCGAAAGCTCGCCCCGTTTTTAAAATGCAGGTATGACCTCGCCTTTGTAGCGAGTGATGATGAAATTTTTAGTATCAGGGCTAAGCACCGCATCGACTAAAGCTTTGATCTTAGGATTGTTCTCGTTGCCAGCTCTTGTGACGATGATATTGGCGTAAGGGCTGTTGGCATCTTCAAGTAAAAGTGCGTCTTTTGCCACGCTCATGCCAAGGTCAAGGACGAAATTTGTGCTAATAGCAGCGATATCGACATCGTCAAGCGTTCTTGGGATCTGAGCGCCTTCTAGCTCGACAAATTGTAAATTCTTAGGATTTTTAGTTATGTCATTTACAGTTGCAACTTTTACATTTTTATCGATCTCTATAAGACCAGCTTTTTCTAAAATTCTAAGCGCTCTGTTGCCATTTGACGGATCGTAAGCGATCGCCACTTTTGAGCCATCTTTTAGATCTTTTATGTTTTTTATCTTTTTAGAGTAAAAGCCAAGTGGCTCGACATGGACGTTTGCAACGCTTACAAGATGCAAGCCTCTAGCCTTGTTTTGCTCCTCAAGATATGGTAAATGCTGAAAGAAATTTGCGTCTAAGCTGCCATCTTCTGTAGCGACATTTGGGATCGAATAGTCTGAAATTTCAGAGATGACAAGGTCGTAGCCCTTATCTTTTAGCTTTGGTTTTACAAATTCTAAAATTTCAGCGTGTGGCACTGGTGAGACGCCAACAATGATAGTGTGGTCCTTATCGGCTGCGTGAAGGCTTAGAGCAACTAAAGATGCGGTTAAAAGTTTGATAAATTTCATTGTTTTTCCTTTTTTGATTTGACTTGAAGCGACGCTAAAAAGGTAAAAGCTTTTACGTCGCTTTTTATAAATTTAATTAAAACGCTGGGATGATAGCGCCGTTATATTTTGTCTCGATAAATTTCTTAACTTCTGGTGAGTTGATCGCTTTATCAAGAGCCTTAGTTTTAGGACTATTCTCGTTGCCAGCTTTAACAACTACGTAGTTTACGTATGGGCTATCTTTGCTCTCGATCACAAGCGCATCTTTTGTTGGATTGAGATTTGCATTTAGCGCATAGTTTGTGTTGATAACTGCGATAGTAACGTCATCAAGCGTTCTTGGTACTTGAGCAGTCTCGATCTCTTCAAATTTAAGCTTCTTAGGGTTATCAACTATATCAAGTGGAGTTTTTAGTGGGTTGTCATTTAGCTTGATAAGTCCAGTACTTGCTATGATGTCAAGTGCGCGGCTCTCGTTTGTTGGGTCATTTGGTATAGAGACCACTGCGCCATCTTTTAGCTCTTTTATGTCTTTGATCTTTTTAGAATAAACGCCCATTGGCTCGAGGTGTACGCCAACTGTTTTTACAAGGTGAGTGCCTTTGTTTTTGTTAAATTCTTCAAGATATGGGATGTGTTGAAAGAAGTTTGCATCAAGGTCGCCGTCCTCTGTCGCAAGGTTTGGCGTGGTATAGTCGTTAAATTCTTTGATCTCGAGTGTGTAGCCATCTTTTGCCAAAATAGGCTTTACAACCTCTAAAATTTCAGCATGTGGGATAGGTGTAGCACCGACGATTATTGTTTTTGACTTGTCAGCAGCATTTGCGCTAACGCTAAGGCCTAGGGCAACTAAAGAGGTAAGAAGTAGTTTTTTCATTTGTTATCCTTTTTTAAAATTTGCCAAGCACCAAAAAAGGATAAATTTAAGCTAGAAGGTTAAATTTCTTTTTAAGCGCTTAAGCTAGTTCTAAGCACTTAAAAAGAAATTCTGTGCTTAGAGATTAGTCTTTCGACGACGCATTTTTTAGTAGGCGGCACATCTGGCACATATCTGATTTCATCTTTTGTCCTTTCAGCTAAAATTAATTTTGCAATTTTAAGAAAAAAAGCTTAAAATCAGATAAAAAATGTGGCCTTATTTTTTTGAAATTTTATAGAGATAGTTGCCAAAAACTTGAAAAATTTGAACCATTATGATAAGAATAACCACGGTGTAGAGCATGATATCTGGGCGAAATCTCTGATATCCGTAGTTTATAGCAACAGATCCTAGTCCGCCACCGCCAACTGCACCAGCCATCGCTGAAAAGCCGATATTTACGATAAGCGTTAGTGTAAATGCCGAGATGATGCCAGGGAGTGCCTCTACAAACATCACGCGAAATATGATCTGAAATTTCGAGCTACCAAAGCTTTGAGCAGCTTCTATGATGCCCTTATCAACCTCTTTTAGCGCATTTTCAATGAGCCTTGCCACAAACGGAGCAGCTCCGATAGTTAGTGGAACGATCGCAGCTGTGGTGCCGATACTTGTGCCTACGATCATTTTTGTGACCGGAAAGAGCACAATGATCAAAATGATAAACGGAAAGCTTCTAAGCACGTTTATAACGATATCAAGCACAAAATAAAGCTGCTTGTTTGGCTTTAGTCCGTCTTTGTCTGAAAGTATGAGCAAAACCGCAGGTATGAGGCCTATAGCAAAGGCGAGCAGTGTGGAGACTATGCTCATATATAGCGTCTCGCCGATAGCTGGCAAAAGTATCCTAGAAAAAACATCTGGAAATTTAGAAAAGTCAATACCAAACATCAAGCAACCTCCCACAAAACGCCACTTTGCTTGATATAGTTAAGCACGTTTTCTTTATCTTTTTCATCTATGTTTATGACAAGCGAGCCAAGGACATTGTCATTTAGCTTTTCAAGCTTGCCCCAGACTATGTTAAAGTCGATGTTTAGGCTTCTAGCCATGTGTGTTATCACGCTGTTTTGAGCCACTTCTTTTGGAAAGAATAGCCTGATATTTGTGCCAGTACTCGGCAAAATTTCGACTTCACCCAAAAACTCTTTCATCTTCTCGTCTGGCTTTAAAAATAGCTCTTCAATGCTTCCAGAGCCTATTATCTTACCGCCTTCAAGCAAAATCGCGCATTTTGCGATCGATTTTACTACCTCCATCTCGTGCGTAACGATGACGACGCTAATGTCTAGCTCTTTGTTTATCTTTTCAAGCAATTCTAAAATTTGATTTGTCGTGTTTGGATCAAGAGCCGAAGTCGCCTCGTCGCTTAGTAAAATTTTAGGATTTAAAGCAAGCGCTCTAGCGATAGCGACGCGCTGTTTTTGTCCGCCACTTAGCTCGCTTGGATAGCTATTTGCCTTGTTTTCAAGACCGACTAAATTTAAAAGTTCTCTTACTCTTTTTTCGGTCTTGTCGCTTTTATATCCCCAAAATTTAAGCGGAGTAGCCACGTTTTCAAAGACATTTTTCCTAGCCATCAGGGCAAAATGCTGAAATATCATTCCGACATCTCGCCTTAAAATTCTTTGCTGCATCTCATCTAATTTTTTTATCTCTTGATCAAAGACTTTTAAGCTCCCGCCTTGATAGCTCTCTAGGCCGTTTATGCACCTTAAAAGTGTTGACTTGCCAGCGCCGCTGTGTCCTACAATAGCAAAAATTTCACCCTTTGCAACCTCTAGATTTACATCATAAAGGATCTGCGTACCGCCATAGAATTTGGTTAAATTTTCTATTTTTATCACTAAATTTTCCTTATTTTTAAAACTGTGCCATCTTATAAAATTTCTCGCCTTAGCTCCTCAACGCTCTTTGGCGAAAGAAGCGCCGGAGCGATGTCAAACACGCTAAATGCGCCGCTTTCGCCTCTTTTTGCTAAGCGATATGCCGCGCGGGCGTAGGCAACGAGCACGCTTGCGGTAAATTCGGGATTTGAATCAAGCTTTAGCGAAAACTCGATCAGGTGTTTATTTTCGCCGCGCTCGCCCGTAGCTCCGCTTCGCAAAACAAAACCACCGTGAGGTATACCGCCGTGCTCCTTTTTAAGCGTCGCAAGATCTATAAAATGCACGCTCGTGTCGTAGTCGGCAAAGTAGTTTGGCATCGTTTTTATCTCATGCTCGATGCGTGCCTTATCGGCACCTTCTTCGGCTACGACGTAGCACTCGCGCAGGTGTTTTTCGCGCGTGTTAAGTTTCGGATTTTCGCCTGCGCGGACTCGCTCCAAGGCGCTTTCTATCGGTACGGTGTATTGGCGGGCGTCCACGACGCCCTCGATCCTGCGGATGGCGTCTGAGTGACCTTGGCTCACGCCTTTACCCCAAAACGTATAACTGCTGCCGTTTTCTAGCACGCTCTCGCCAAATAGTCTATTTAGTGAAAATAGCCCCGGGTCCCAGCCAACAGCGATGACGCCTACATTGCCACCTTTTTTAGCAGCAGCATCCACTGCGGCAAAGTGCTCTGGGATTTTAGCGTGCGTGTCAAAGCTATCGACGACATTAAACTCTTTTGCAAACTCTGGCGTCTGCGTTGGAAGGTCGGTTGCGCTGCCACCGCAAAGCACCAAAACATCAAATTTGCCCTTGTGCGATAAAATTTCATTCACGCTAAATACTGGCGTGCCGCACGTTTTTACCTCGCTTGGATCTCTGCGGCTAAAGACTGCTGTTAGCTCTAAATCCTTGCTATTTCGCACCGCAAGCTCGACGCCGCGACCTAAATTTCCATATCCTAAAACTGCTATTTTTATTTTTTCACTCATTTTTTATCCTTTAAATTTACATGCAAGATAGTGCAGGGCGATAAATTTCACTTTAGCAAGACAATGTATTAGCGCCAAGGGTAGCGTGGCAACTACAAGCTGCCAAAGATAAAAACGCCACCCTTCAACTTTTGCCGCAAAACCTACTCGCCAAGAGCTTCTAGCTCTTCGCATACTTTTTTAAATTTAGCCTCAGCGCTTTGCAAAGCCTCTTTGTTTGTCTCTATGACCTCTTTTGGTGCGTTTTCTACGAAATTTTGGTTATTTAGCATGCCTGAGAGTTTGGCGATCTCTTTTTCAAGCTTTGTCTTTTGAGATCTTAGTCTTGTAATGATACCACTCATATCAAGCCCTTCAAGTGGGACAAATGCCTCTAAATTTTCGCTCACATCTCTTATTGAATTTTCGATCTTTTCATCTACAAAGCCGATCTCTTCGCATTTTGCAAGCAGCTTGATATACTCTTTTACCTCGTCAAGATCTATTTTGTCATTAAATTTAACAAAGGCTTTTGTTATCTTTGAGTTGCCAAGATCGATGGTCGCTTTTGCACGGCGAATAGCCACGATCGCTTCGATAACTAGCTCAAATTTCTTCTCAACCTCTAAATTTCGCTCTTTTACCTCTGGATAGCTCATCACCATTATTGATTTTGCATTTTCAAGCTGTGTGCCGCTAAGCTCTTGAAATAGATACTCTGAAAGAAATGGCATGAAAGGATTTAGCAGCTTCATCGCCTCTTTAAATATACTTCCAAGCTCTTTTACGCTCGCTTTATCAGCCTTGCTTAGCTCGATGCCCCAGTCGCAAAACTCATCCCAAAGGAATTTATAAAGTGTGTTTGCTGCGTCATTGAAGCGGTAAGCGTCGATGTTTTCGCGCACCTCTCTCACGCACTCGTTAAAGCGACTATTCATATAAATGCCAAGCTTTGTTTGAAGCTTGATGTCTTCTAAATTTTCAAACTTGCTTTCATTTAGCATGAGATATTTGCTTGCGTTATAAAGTTTGTTGGTGAAATTTCTTACCTGCTTCATCTTAGCGTCGCTTAGCTTGATATCGCGTCCTTGAACGGCTAGAAGAGTTAGCGTAAAGCGCAAGATATCAGCGCTATACTCATTTATGCTATCAAGCGGGTCGATGACGTTGCCAAGGCTTTTACTCATCTTTCTACCAAACTCATCTTTTACAAGCGCGTGTAGGTAGATGTCGTCAAATGGCAGCTTGCCAAGGGCATTTTCACCCTGAAACATCATCCTAGCAACCCAGAAAAATAATATATCAAAGCCAGTGATGAGTAGGTTGTTTGGATAAAATTCAGCCAAATCGCCTTCAAACCATTTTTCATTTTTTAGCTCACTTTCATTGCCCCAGCCAAGCGTGCTAAATGGCCAAAGACCAGAGCTAAACCACGTATCTAGCACGTCTGGGTCTTGGTGGATGTTTTTACTTTTGCACTTTTTGCACTCGCACGGCTCTCCCTCGTCAGCCCACATGTGACCGCAATCATCGCAGTAAAATACTGGAATTTGGTGTCCCCACCAAAGCTGGCGTGAGATACACCAGTCTCTTAGCTCTCTCATCCACGCGTTAAAGCTGTTTATCCAGTGCGGCGGGTAAAATTTAGCAAGGCTCTCTGAGACTTTTTGTATAGCTTCGTCTGCGATCTCTTTTTTGACAAACCATTGCTTTGAGATGTATGGCTCGACGACGTTTTTGCAGCGGTAGCAGTAACCTACTTGATTTTCGTAGTCCTCTATCTTTTCAATATTGCCAAGTTTTTCAAGCTCTGCTACTACGATATCTCTAGCCTCAAGCCTCTCAAGTCCTGCAAATTTATCGCACTTGTCGTTTAAGATGCCCTTTTCGTCAAAGACAGTGATAAACTCAAGGTTGTGTTTTTTGCCAACTTCGTAGTCGTTTTGATCGTGCGCAGGCGTGACCTTAACAAGGCCTGTTCCAAACTCCATATCAACGTGTTCGTCTGCGATGATCTCGATCTCTCTATTTATGATAGGCAGCACTACCTTTTTGCCGATTAAATTTTTATAGCGCTCGTCGTTTGGATTTACCATTACGGCCGTATCACCGAAATATGTTTCAGGTCTGGTGGTCGCAACAACAACAAATTCGCTTGGCTTATCTGCAAAGTAGTATCTCAAATGATAAAGCTTGCCTTTATTTTCTTTGTGCTCGACCTCGATGTCAGAGAGTGCGCCATCGTGCGTACACCAGTTTATCATGTAGTTTTTCTGGACTATTAGCCCTTTGTCGTATAAATTTACAAAGGCTTTTTTCACAGCTTTTCTTAAGCCCTCATCCATAGTAAATCTCTGGCGTGACCAAGCTGGAGTGATGCCAAGCTTTCGCATCTGATGAACGATCATACCGCCACTTTTTTCTTTCCACTCCCACACTTTTTCTACAAATTTCTCACGTCCAAGCTCTTCTTTTTTGATCCCTTGAGCTAAAAGCTGCTTTTCAACGACGTTTTGAGTAGCGATACCAGCATGGTCAAGTCCTGGTTGCCAAAGTGTCTTGTAGCCGTCCATCCTCTTGTAGCGAGTCATAATATCTTGAAGTGTGAAGGTTAGGGCGTGTCCGATGTGAAGCGAGCCAGTCACGTTTGGAGGTGGCATCATAATAGAAAATTTACGTCCATCTTTTTGGATATCTTTGTTTGCGTCTATCTCGAAATATCCGCGTTCTTCCCAAATTTTATAAAATTTGTCTTCTATCTCTTTTGCATTGTAAAATTCTGCCACTTTTCTCTCCTCAGTTTCGTTTAAAAAATGCTTAATGTTATCTAAAATTTGTTTAAAAAAATCTTTGCAAAAGTGGGAAATATGGGCTTGGGGCGGTTAAACGCCCCAAAGTTTATATGGCTTATTTGACAGTAAAGCTTCGCTGAGCTAGGTCGTAGTCGTTTTGTCTTTCGTTGTACATATTTTCAGTTGTGACTGCACCAAGCGAGCATTTGCCATCAAGTCTTACTCTATAAGGTGTGTAAAGCACGGCATCTTTTTCATCACCACTTAGCGTGTAAAAGCTTAGCACGCGGTCATCTTTTATGCTTTTATACTCAACTTGCAAGCTGTTTTTTAAGCTCTTTGTAAAGTTGCTTAAATTTTCATTTATCGGCTCAAAGCAGCTGCTTACTATCTCGTTTATAACGCCGTTTCTAACCATTGTTTTTGAGTTTATCACTACTTTTGAGTAGATGACGTCATTTACTTTTAGGCTGTCAAGACCTAGCTCTTTGCCTTTTTCATCGACAAATGTGCGGTAGATGTCAAGCTCTTTTGGCTCTATCTTATGCCTAATATCAAGTGGCACGTAAGCGTAGCTTAAGATAGTCGCATAAAGCTTATTTGAGCCTAATGGAGTGATGCTAAATTCGCCATTTTTTGTCGTAAATGAGGTGCTTAAAAGGCCGTCAAATTCTTTACTTTCGCCGTTGTAGCTAAGCTTAAATTTATTATTTTTCTCGCCACTATCTTTGCCAAAGTAGGCGTTTAGCGCTCTAAGCGCAAAAGCACGCTCTTGCGTTGAGCTTAGCTCATTTAAATTTACTATCAAGAAATTTGCAAGGTCGTCTGAGTAGTCGTTTTTCTCAAAGTATTTTGCGTGCAAGTATAAGATAAAGGCGTTATCTCTTACTTTTGAGCTAAAATCAGATGCATTTTCTTCGCTTGATTTAGCATTTTTGATATCTTTTAGTGCGACCTTTGCCTCGTCATTTAGGCCGTTTAGCTTTAAAGCCGCTGCCATTAGGTATTTACTTAGTGCTGTTTTATTGTAGGCTTTGTCGTCATAAATTTTATTTAAAACCGATCTATCAGCCATATTTGCACGTGAGCTTACATAAAGTGCGTAAAGCGCCTCAAGGTCGTTGTTTGCGTATTTTAAGAGCGAATTTAGAGCATTTTGTTTGACACCTTTACTTACATCATATCCAGCCTCTTCAAGGTCAAGAAGCACGTCTGTTGCAAAGATGCTTGCAAATGCATTTGTCTCGCCTAGATCGCTCCAGTAGCCAAAACTGCCGTCTGGCTTTTGCATCTTAGTTAGCTCATCTATGCCGCTTGCGATAAATCTCTTTTGATCGCTTTTTTCAAGCTCATCTTTTGGTTTTAAATTTAAAAGTGCAAGCAGTCTTGAGCTTCTTTGCTCCGCACATCCGTAAGGATACTCTACTAAATTTTTAGAAGCTGCTAAAAGCACGCTTGAGACCGAGCTTGAGGCATCAACGCTCACATCGTGATAGCCTTTTGGTAGTGAAATTTTGCTCTCTTTGTCAAAGACGCTGCTCTTTGCGTAGGTGCTGATCGTATAAGGGCTAACGACGTCAAGTAAATTTTGAAGCGTTTTTGAGCCATTTTTGTCGCTTATTGTGACATTGTATTCGCCAGCACCTGTTTCAAGGGCTGAAATTTTAAGCACAAATGCCTTGTTTTCAAACGGCTTTAGGTTGGCATTTTCTTGCGTTTTGATGTTTAAATTTTTACTTGTTGCGATGTTTATAGTAAGGTTTTTGTCCGTATTTGTCGTATTTATAAGCCTTAAGTTCGCGCTTAATTCATCGCCTTTTAAAAGATAGATCAAGGCGCTTGGCTTAATGATCACATCATCTTTTACTTTTATCTCGCTATTTACGGCGTTCATCGCAGTTGCGTCATTTGCCACAGCATCTACTCTAATGGCGCCGTTAAAGCCATTTGGCGTTTTAAAATCGTATGAAATTTCGCCTTTGTCGTCTGCTTGAAGGCTCACTAAATTTGCATAAGTTTTTACATTTTTGCTATCAACTGGGCTTGCATGCTTTGCCATTTTTGCCGCCACAGCCATCGCTGCAGCATCACCGCCAAAGCTTAGCGTTTTGCCCTCCACCTTGTAGTTTGTGAGCATATTATAAATGTCGTAGTCAAAGACGCCATCAGGTAAAATTTTGTCAAAAAACTTAAGCGGATCGGCTGGTTTTTGCGAAGTGATATCAAGCACGCCAACATCTGTGATAAACAAATTCAGATAAGCTTTTGGCTTTGTTTTTAGTGAAATTTTGATATTTTCATCGCTTTTTGCGCTTTTTGGCGCTTCTAAGCTAAGCTCTATCTTTCTTGAAGATTTATCGCCATTTGCATAGACCTTGCCGTAGGTTCTAAACGGAGTTAGTCCAGCGTCAGTCATGCGGTAGATATTTGCACTCACGTAAAGGCCATTAAAGTCAAAGTCAAGTTTAAATTTAACGTTTGCTGAGTTGTTTTTGATCTTGACTACTTTATAGGCTTTGACGCCAGCGTCTTCAAGCGTGACAAGTGCGATGCCTTCTTTTATGGCTGAGCTTATGTCTGCGCTTAGTTCGTCGCCTTTTTTATAGACACTTTTGTTTAGCTTTATCTGAGACTTGCTAAACTCTTTTGTAGGCGCTAGAGTTGAGTAGTTGTAGCCGCTTACATCGATGTCTAGGCTCGTGCTCGCGCCACTTACTAAATTTGTAGCAGTGATGACGTATGAGCCACTTTGCGTAAATTTATAGCTAAACTCGCCACTATTTTTATAAAAACTATCCACATCTTCAAGTGTTTGGATCCATTTTATATAGCCGTTTGCATCCCTTTGATACTGCCATGAGACACGTTTTACATCAAATTTCAAATTTGATTTCACTGCCTTTTGGCTTGGCATATCAACAACGACTGTTCTTATCTTTACATCTTCGTTTGGCTCAGCAAATGTCGTGCTAGCAGCGATACCGACCATATCCTTGTAAGGATAGAGCGTAAAGCTTTTTGCGTCACTTACATTTTTGCCATCGTCATTTACATTGAAATTTATGACACCTTTTATTATTGATGGTGCGTTTTTGGTGTTAAAGCTAAGATCTATCATCTGGCTTGATTTGCCATCTTTTGAAAGAGTTAGATCATTTTCTATGCTTGGATAAGCAGCCGCTTTTAGGGTGTCATTTTTAAATTTATACTCTTTAAATTCGCTATTTTTATACTCATCATCAAAGAAGCTAACCTGCATACTGCCAGCTAGGTCGCTAGCTGCTCCGCCAAAGAGATAGCTGCTTGTCAAATTTACCTTTACTAGTTCATTTGAAAAGAATTTATCTGCGTCTATGGCTATGTCATTTTTTATCTTGTTTGGCACGAAGCTCTCGACATAAAATGGCACGCTTGCTATCACCTTGCTAGCGTAGATTATTTGCATGTTAAATCTACCGCTTAGATCGCTTAAAATTTCTTTTTCGAAATTTATCATGCCGACATCATTTGTATTTTGCGTGATCTGGGCGCTACTTTTGCCTTGTGGATCGATAAATTTGATCTTAACTGGCATATTTTTAAGCGGGTTAAAGTCCCTATCTCTTAGATAAATTGCTCCCTTTAAGCTCTCGTTTGGTCTTATAATATTTGAGGCAAAATGCGTGTAAGCATCGATGCTCTCGCTTGGATTTTGGCTGATGAGCTTTGCCTCATTTAGCGCTTCGCCATCTTTTATGATAAGAAAATTTTGCTCCTTGCCAAGTGAGACGACGATCGATGAGATCTCTTTGTAGATATCTTTTTTGTTAAATTTAAAGACGCCGACGTCATTTGTAGCGCCAACTGCGATCTCTTCGTTTCTTTTGCCATAAATTTTTACATTTGCGTTTGGTAGCATTGTGTTTTCGCCAAGGCGGTTTGCAAAGACGAAAATTTCATCCTTGCCAAGCTTTGCATTTATGGCGATATCGCTTAGATAGACGACCTTTGAGACGCTCTTATCTTTGCCGTAGTTTAAGCTTATCTTATAAACGCCATCTCCTGCTCCTGCAAAGTCAAGCTTGATCTTGTTTAGTGAAATTTCGTTTAATGCACCCTCTAGCTTGTAGCTTTTGCTTGCTACTTTTGAGCTAAAATTGCTTAGATCTTCGCTATTGTCGTTGAAATTTAAAAAGTATCTAAAATTTTGATCGCTTAACTTTTCAACGCTTACATTTAGCTCAGGTAAATTTGCACTTCTAATGCCGATCTCGCCCACGCTTGAGATGTAAGGCTCTTCGTTTGTGAAATTTGCAAATGGAGTGAAGTTGCTAGCGACCACCTCGTAGGTTTTGGCCTCTCTTACGACATTTCTGTCATCTCCAAAGCCCGGTTTTATCGTGATCTCATAGCTATTTTGTGGCTTAAACTCATCGCTTGTGATATCGATGTAATAATCATACCCCTCAAGCTCAGAATTTGGCGCGCTATTTTCATCGTCATTTTTATATGCCACGTCGCTTATACCAAAGCTTTTTACGCCTTTTATCTTTATAAATTTCTTTAGATTATTATCATCGCTTAGCCACTCTTTTAGATAAATTCTAAAAGCTAAGATGCCGTTATCAAGGCTTGTCGGATAAATTTTAGCTATCTCAAAGCTCTTTGCCTCAGCGTTTATGCTTGCGCTCTCATCGCTTGCTTGCTCACTAAATTTCACCACGCCATCACCTGCTAGCTTAGCGCCAAATTTACTTTCAAAATTTTCTCCAAACTCAAAAGTAGGCTCACTTATATTTTTATCAAGATCAAGCTCAAAGCTGTTTTGAGAGAGCTGAAGGGCGTTAAAACTAGCACCTTTTACAGCTATTTTTTTCACAAGCTCGTCACTAACTTCGTCATTAAATTTAAGGATAAATTTGCTATCAGAGAGCTTTTCTATCTTCTCAAGCGCAAATTCTTTCGTCTCAAAGCTAGCGCTGCTGCCATTTTCTAACTTACAGCTGTATTCAGCACCTGCGTGCATATCTTTTGTAAAGAGCGTAAGGCTTTGAGCATTAAATTTTACCGTGCCACTTAGCGCTGGCTGGCATGAGATGAGCTTTTTCTCGCTTAGCGTGCCTATGAGATTTTTGCTAACATCATCTTCTAGTCCAAATTCCACGCTTAAAGGCGACTTTACCTCGGCGGTGCCATCTAGGCTTAAAGCATATAAATTTACTGCTCCTAAAAGTGCTAGAAGTAGCGCTTTTTGCTGCATTTTATCTCCTTAGTTTTATTGTTATTTCACTTTGATTTGAGTTTTGATCAAGGCATTTTAAAGTGTGCTCGCCAAGAGCTAGATCTAGCCTTTTTTCGCTCGCGTTTTCTATCTTAGAAAAGTTCAAATCATCCACTTTCAGGTAAATTTCATCACCTAAAAACGCGTAGCATTTTAGCACAATTTGTGTTACATTTTCATCTGTCACGATCTCTTCGCCGTTATATGGATAGGCAAAAACCGGCTTTTTGTCTTTAAAGACTTCAGCGCAAGGGCTATTTTTGACCTCGTCTTTGTCTAAAAAGCCATTTTTTATCAAAAACTCAAGCTCCTCGCCTCTTAAACTCTCGCACTTATCTTGCAGCTTAACTCCAACTATCCTATCATCAAGCGCCGTTTTTTTGCACGTTTCATAGCTAAAAGCATCAAGGCAGGTTGGCACTTTCTCAATGCCCTCTGGCTCGCTCATAAAGCTTAAATTTCTTTTTTGAGCGATAAGCTTAAACATATCAAAAACGATCTTTGAGACATCATTTAGCCCAGTTAGTTTGTCGGTTTTTTCGGCGTTAAAGTTGCCCACCCAGACGGCTATTGTGTAGTCCTCATCAACTCCTATGGCGTAAAGATCGCGTGAGTTTGCACTTGTGCCTGTTTTAAAGGCGATCTTTGGCGTATTTTGCGCATATTGCCAAGCATTTTTTAGATATGACCTTGAGGCCTCGCTCATCATTTTAGCAGTTAGATAGGCGCTTTGAGGCGAGATGAGGGTTATGTTTTTATCTTCATTTTTGTAGCTTTTACCCGCAAACTCAAGCGGCCTATAAACCCCGCCATTTGCGTATATCGTATAAAGATGCGCAAGATCAATCAGGCTCATCTCAGCGCTGCCTAAAACTATCGAAGAGCCGTAAAATTCCTTGTTTTCATCAACTAAATTTACCTTTTCAAGCAGCTCATAAAGCGAGTTGTCTTTTAGCTTTAAGTCTAAATTTATAACTGGGATATTGAGGCTAAAATTTAGAGCGTCCTTTGCGCTTACAAGCCCCAAAAAGTCGTTACTAAAGTTCTTTGGCACATATTCATTCAGATAAATTTGCGTATCTATTAGTTGTGAATTTGGCGTGATAAGCCCGCTATCAAGGGCTAGCGAGTAGATAAAAGGCTTTAGCGTGCTGCCGGTGTTTCGCTTCATATTTAGGGCTGAGTTTTTGCCGTCGCGTGCGCGCTCATCGTGAGAGCCTATAAATGCAACAACGCTCATTTTTTTATTATCGATAACCACGGCTGCTGCGTTGTTTGCGTTTTTAGCCTTTAGCGAAAACATCGCATCTTTTAAAATTTTAAGCATATCTTTTTGTAAATTTAGATCCAAGTTCGCCTTTGAAATTTGGTTTTTAAAAGCGACATTTGCGTAGTCGCTAGCATTTACGACGGCTCTTATCCTTACATTTTTAAATGGCTCAGCTTGTGCTCTTTTAAAGGCGCTAAGATCGATTAAATTTGCCTTATAAAGCATCTTTATGACCCTGTTTTTTAGGGCATTTATGTTTGAGACGCGGTCAAGTCTATTTTTATTTGGATTTTTAGGGATCGTGCTTAAAAGTGCAGCCTGAGCGTAGCTAAGCTCGTTTAGCTCCTTGCCAAAGTAAAAGAAACTTGCCGCCTTTGCACCCTCGATATTGCCGCCATATGGAGCTAAATTTAGGTATAAATTTAAAATTTCATCCTTGCTAAAGTGAAGCTCGAGCTGAAATGCTCTAAAAATTTCTTTTATCTTATTTTTATAGCTTCTATCACTTGGCTCAAGCATTCTTGCTACTTGCATCGTAATAGTGCTAGCTCCTATGCGGTTGTCGCTTCTTAGGTTGTGAAAAAATGCTCTAAAAATGGAGGCAAAATTTACGCCAAAATGGTAGTAAAAGTACCTATCTTCAAAGAGAATGACGCATTGTTTTAGCGAGTTTGGAAAACTTTGCTCGTGAAATCTCCAAATTCCGTCGCTACTAAGCTTCATATTTATGATCTCGCCATTTTTATCAAGCAAAATTTTGGCTTCGTCTTTTTTAAGCGCATCTAAATTTAGTGGATAAATTTGATCAAGTATCAAAAAAATAGCGACCACTAAAGCCAAAAATAGGGCAGGGAATTTTAAAAATTTAAACTTTTTCATCGGCGTGATTATAGCTGTTAAAGTTTAAGTAGCTATAATTAGCCCTTTTTAAAAAAGAGGAAACAATGCCCTTATCTAGGTTAAACAAAGAACAATATACCGCCGCAACTGCGCCATTTGGACACAATCTCATCATCGCTTCAGCTGGCACTGGCAAGACTAGCACGATTGTCGCTCGCATCGCACATCTTTTAAATTTAGGCGTAAAGCCAGAGAAAATTTTGCTTCTAACTTTCACCAACAAAGCAGCCAGCGAGATGATAGAGCGCTTAAATAGGTATTTTGACAAACAAATCACCTCCAAAATCACCGCAGGCACCTTTCACTCGGTCTCATTTTCGCTTTTAAAAAGCCTTGATAAAGGCGTCACGCTAAAGCAGCCAAGCGAGCTAAAGACGCTTTTAAAAAGTCTTGTTGAGAGGCGTAAATTTTACCATTTAAGCGACGTCAAGCCTTACGGCGGGGCATATCTATACGACCTTTACTCACTATTTCAAAACAGCGAACAAGGCACAACTTTTGGCAAATGGATAAGTGATAAGAGTGAAGAGCAGGGCGTTTATGCTGAAATTTATGAAGATGTTTTAGAGGAGTTTGAGGCTGAAAAGGCTAAATTTTCTTACGCTGATTTTAACGACCTTCTTATCAAAATGCGCGATGAGCTAAAAAAAGGAGCAAATTTAGCTTATGATGAAATTTTGATCGATGAGTATCAAGATACAAACACTCTTCAAGGCAGTCTCATAGACGCATTTAAGACAAAGAGCCTCTTTTGCGTGGGCGATTTTGACCAGAGCATCTACGCATTTAACGGCGCAAATATCGAGATCATTGGCTCATTTAAAGATCGCTTCCCAAACGCAAATATCTACGCTTTAAATGTAAATTACCGCTCAAGCTCGAGCATACTTGCCCTTGCAAATAAGGTCATAAACAACAATCCAAGGCTTTATGAAAAGCACCTCACAGTTAGCCGCGAGGGAAATTTCAAGCCTCCAAGGCTGCTCGTCTATAACGAGCTTTTTGATCAGTATCAAAATATCGCCGATATCATCTCGCTCTCGCCATTTAATAGAGAAAATATCGCCATAATTTTTAGAAATAACTCCTCAGCTGATGGCATCGAAGTCGCGCTAAAAGAGCGAGGCATCGGCTCAAAGCGAAAGGGCGGGGTGAGCTTTTTTGAGAGCCGTGAGATCAAGGCACTCATCGATATCATGGGAATTTATGTCAATCCAAAAGATATAATGGCATTTATCCACATCTGCGAATACGCAAAGGGCGTTGGCAGCGCAGTTAGCAAGGAAATTTTTGATGCACTTCTTAAGCTTGGGCATGGAAATTTGATAAAAGGGATAGTTGAGCCAGACGAGAGCGTAAATATCTCATCAAACAAAAGGCGAAACTACCAGCTAGGCCTTTTTGACGACCTTGACGAATTTGCCGAGGTTTCAAGGTTTTCTAAGCTTGGCTTTAGCGATAAATTTCTAGGCCACCCTGTGCTAAAACTACAAAAGCTAAGCGAGAGTGGGGCGCAGTTTTTATATGAAATTTACAACTTTTTAAGAGGCATGAGAAATATCTCAAAGCCAGCCACGATGATAAATGAGATAAAAACTAGCAAAATTTACTCGTTAATCGTCGAAAACATCAGCACAAAAAGGGCAACTTTAAAAAATGGCAACGTCGATCTCGCGCTAAAAGAAGAGGTCAAAGAGCGCATAATGGCAAAGAGTGTGGTGCTAAGCGAGCTAGCTAAAAAGTATCAAGATATCAGTAAATTTTACAACTTCTTAGCCCTTGGAAGCAACGAGATGAGCGAAGGGCAGGGCGTTAGCTTGCTTAGCGTGCATGCGAGCAAGGGGCTTGAGTTTGACCAAGTTTTCATAGTAGATCTCGCGCAAAACCGCTTTCCAAATTTAAAGCTAATGAGCATGGGCGGCAGCCTAGAAGAGGAGAGACGGCTCTTTTACGTCGCGGTCACAAGGGCAAAAGACGAGCTTTATCTAAGCTACGCAAAATACGACAAGATAAAGAAGGTGACCTATCAGCCAAGCAGGTTTTTGATAGAGGCTGGCATGGCAAAAGAGGAAGCTTAAAGAGTATTTACTCTTGTGAAGTAGAATTTACCAATTTTTTACAAAGAGAAGCGATGAAAAAAACTAAAATTTTAATAATCCTGCTTATTTTAGGCGTCGGTGGATATTTTATCTACGATAATTTTTTTAAGGTAAAAGACGAAAAGGTGGAGTTTATCACCAAAAAGGCAAAGAAGGGCTCATTTAGCAAAAAGGTCGATGCGACTGGAGAAATTTTCGCCACCGAGCTAATCGACGTGGGAGCTCAGGTGAGCGGCCAGATAAAAAAGCTCTATGTTAAGCTTGGAGATCAGGTAAAAAAAGGCGATATGATCGCAAGTATCGATAGCTCGACCCAGCAAAATAGCATAGACAATAAAGAAGCACAGCTTGCCATCTACAAAGCCCAGCTTGAAAGCGCAAAAGTAGCTCTAAATATCGCTAAAACGCAGTTTGATAGAGAAAATGCACTTTTTGCCAAAAACGCCACTTCAAAGCAAGAATTTGAAAGCGCAAAAAACACTTTTAGCGCAAACAGCGCCAAGATAAAGGAGCTTGAAGCGCAGATCAAGCAGACAAATATCGAGCTAAGCACTGCTAAGATAAATTTAGGCTATACAAAGATCACCGCACCAAGGGACGGCACCGTAGTAAGCGTGCAAGTTGAGGAGGGTCAGACTGTAAATGCCAACCAAACTACGCCAACTATCGTAAATATCGCTGATCTTAGTCATGTAAAGATGAAGATGCAAATAGCAGAAGGCGACATCACCAAGATAAAAGTCGGCACGCCAGTTGAATACTCGATCCTCTCTGAGCCAACAAAGAAATTTCAAACGACTGTTAGCTCGATCGACCCAGGGCTCACCACACTAAGTGATGGCAGCTACGGCTCAAGTAGTAGCAGTAAGTCTTCATACTCAAGTAGCTCTAGCAGCAGCTCGGCGGTCTATTACTACGCGCAAAGCATCGTTGATAACAAAGATGGAATTTTAAGGATAGGCATGACCACGCAAAATGAGCTTTTAATAGCAAATGTTGAGGACGCCATCATCGTGCCAAGCATCGGCATCAAAAAAGATGAAAACGGCACTTTTGTCTATGTGCTAAAAGATGGCAAGCCAGTAAAAACAGCGGTCAAAACTGGCATAAAAGACAATCTCGATACGCAGATCATCAGCGGTATAAACGAGGGCGATGAGATCATCACATCTCAAGGCTCATCAAGCGAGATCGCTAAGATGATCGCAAAAGAACATAAGAAGTTTTAAGTGATAAGCCTAAAAAACATCACTAAAAGCTTTAAGCTAGGTGACAATGAGATAGAGATCTTGCATGGCATAAATTTAGAGATAAAAAAGGGCGAGTTTATAGCCATCATCGGTCAGTCTGGCTCTGGCAAATCAACCCTGATGAACATCCTTGGCTGCTTAGATAGCCCAAGTGGTGGGCAGTATCTGCTAGATGGCAAAGATATATCAAAATTTGATAGCGACTCGCTTGCTAAACTTAGGCGAGATAAATTTGGCTTTATCTTTCAAAGATATAACCTGCTTAGCACGATGAACGCCCTTGAAAACGTAGCGCTACCAAGCATCTACGCAGGTGCCAACAAGAGCGAGCGAGAGAAAAGAGCTAATGAGCTTCTTGGCTCACTTGGACTTAGCGAAAAAGCGAAAAATTTACCAAATAAACTTTCAGGCGGACAACAGCAAAGGGTCTCCATAGCAAGGGCGCTGATGAATGGCGGCGAGATCATTTTAGCAGACGAGCCAACTGGCGCGCTTGATAGCAAAAGTGGGCTTAGGGTGATGGAAATTTTAGTTGATCTTTACAAAAAAGGCCACACCATCATCATCGTCACGCACGACCCAAAGATCGCAGAGTATGCGAGTAGGGTGATCGAGATAAAAGATGGCAACATCGTAAGTGACAATGTCAAAAATAGCAAAATTTATGAAGCCACAAAGCAAACTCAGCCAGAAAAGAGCAAATTTACCTACTATAAAGACCAGCTAATTGAGAGCTTTAAAATGTCGGTAAATGCGATGCTAGCGCACAAACTAAGATCGCTTTTAACGATGCTTGGCATTATTATCGGCATCACCGCGGTTATTAGCGTCGTTGCCCTTGGAAAAGGCTCGCAGGAGCAAATTTTAGCTGGTATCAGAAAGATCGGCACAAACACGATCGACATCATGCCAGGTAAAGGCTTTGGCGATATGCTCTCAGGCAAGGTCAAAACGCTCTCCATAAGCGATGCAAACATGCTTGCCAAGCAGTCCTTTCTAGACTCTGTCACGCCAAATACAAGCACTTCAGGCGTGCTAACTTATGAAAATATCTCGTTAAGTGCGAGCTTAAAAGGCGGTGGAGTAGGGAGCTTTGATGTAAATGGGCTAAAGCTAGAAGAGGGCAGAATTTACGATGATGACGAGGTTTTAAACTCCGCTTCAGTCGCACTAATCGATCAAAACACTAAAAATAGAATCTTTAAAAATGATGATCCTATCGGCAAGATCATACTTTTTAACAAAAAGCCACTTCGCATTATCGGCGTTTTGCAAAAGGATGATTTTAAGATGGGCGATTCAAGCACACTTAAAATTTACGCTCCATACACGACCGTGCTAAACAAGGTTACAGGGAATAAATTTATAAGCTCGGTCACCGCCAAAGTAAATGAGGGCGTCAATGCGCAAATCGCCGAAAAAACACTAACCGAGCTTTTAGAGATCAAGCACGGCAAAAAGGACTTTTTTACAAGAAACTCAGACAGCATCAAGCAAACGATCGAAGAGACCATCTCGACCATGCGCCTTCTCATCTCAAGCATCGCCGTCGTCTCGCTCGTAGTTGGAGGCATAGGCGTCATGAACATCATGCTAGTCTCAGTCACCGAGCGCACCAAAGAGATAGGCATAAAAATGGCGATCGGAGCCAGACAGAGTAACATTTTGCAGCAGTTTTTGATAGAGGCGGTGCTACTTTGTTTAATTGGCGGAGCTATCGGCATAGCCTTTTCTTACGCGATCGGCTACATATTTAATAACTTTTTAGATGGCTTTAGCATGATCTTTTCAAATGGCTCGATCGTACTTGCACTTGTTACGTCGATGGCTATTGGCATCATCTTTGGCTACATGCCTGCCAAAAATGCCTCAAAACTAAACCCAATAGATGCGCTTTCAAGGGAGTAATATGAAATTTCTTAGCCTAGCTTTAGTGCTCGTTTTAAGCGGCTGCGCTGTTAAAAATATAGATGAAAATTACAAGCAAATTTTACTTGAAGATAACGCTAGCAGGGAGCTAAATTTAAATACTTCTTGGTGGAAAGAGTATCATCAAAGCTACCTTGATGAGCTTGTAGAACTTGCGCTTAAAAACAATACCGACCTTACAAAAGCAGCAATAAATGTAAATAAAGCACTCGCTCAAGCTGGTATTTTGGAGGCAAATCTTATTCCAAACTTTAACGCTGGTTTCGAGGCTGGAAGTAGTAAAAATATAAAAGAGGGTGGTGCTTCTAGTAGAAATTTTAGCTCAAATATAGGGCTTAGCTACGAGCTTGATCTTTGGCAAAAGCTAGCAAATAGCAAAGACGCAGCGATGTTTGAGACAAAAGCAACTAAATTTGATCTGGAAGCTAGCAAACTAAGCGTGATAAACTCCGTAACAGACGCCTATTTTCAAATTTTATATCTAAATGAGAGCATTAAAACTTATGAGCAAATTTTAGAAATTTATAACAAGCTAAATGAGATAGTTGGGCTTAAATTTAAGCTTGGCAAAGAGGAAGCGTTAAGCCTAAAACAGATAAACTCACAGCTTTTAAGCACTCAAAATAAGATAGAAAGCGCCAAAAAAGAGCTTGTGACAGCTAAAAAAACTCTTAGAATTTTACTAAATGAGAGGCCAGAATTTGAGCTTAAATTTGAAGGCCTCATGCTAAGTCCCGTTAAAAGAGTGGGCGTTGATCTTGAAGTGCCAACAAGCGCCATAGCAAACCGCCCTGATCTAAAAGCGGCCATTTACCGCATAGAGGAGGGCATCTTAAACTACAAAGCGAGCCAAAAAGAGTTTTATCCAAGTATCACGCTAGGAGCCAGCCTCAAAAGCAGCACCGACAAAAAAGAGGAAGCCTTTAGCCTTAAATTTCTAAATGGCAACATCGCTTTGAATTTACCATTTTTAAACTACCACAAGCTAAAGTCAAATTTAAAAGTTAGCGAGGCAAATTTCGAGCTTGCAAAACTAAACTACATAAGCACTCTAAATAGCGCGTTAAACGAGATAGACGCTTTTTACAAAGGCTATTTATCCGACGAAGCACTACTTGCAAACTACCAAGAGCAGATAAAAAACTACGAGGAAATTTCAAAAATTTACGAGCTAAAATACTCCTACGGCAAGGTTGAGCTAAAGCAGTTTTTAGAGGCTAAAAATAGCGAGCTAGAGGCTAAAATAGGGCTACTAAAAGCAAAATACACGCTTTTACAAGACGAGCTAAATATCTACAAAGCCATGGCAGGCAAATTTAATAGGTAAATTTATGAGCTCAGCTTGGGACTACGAGGCAAATGCGTGTAGCAGTGATGGCAAATTTAGCGCCAAATTTGAAGGCTGTGAGGTCGCTATGGGCGCTCCAACCCTTGGCGAGCTAAGGCTTTTTATAAATAGCAAGCACTGTCTAAATTTAAAAAATGAGCCTTCAAACCACACAAAAAGACTATCAAATTTGGATCAAAATTTAGCTAAATATGGCAGCGCCGATCAAATTTTACTTAGCGAGAGAGCAACGGCTTGTTTTTTGTTTTCAGAGGACTCTAAATTTTTAGCTTTTTCTGAATGGACGACAGATAAAATGCAGATTGTAAAAATACTTCGCCTAGCTGATATGAGCATAAAAACCGCTGGAAAGCCAAAAAGAGTAGTGGAATTTCTCTCATTTGATGATGGCTTGCTTGAAATTTTAGACTCGCCGATCTTTATGCCTAAAAACTACACACTGGATATCCGCACACTTTTTGACGATAAAATTTAATTAGGCTTTTAGCTTTAAAAAATAGCTTTCAGGCGTGTTTTTATAGTAAATTTAACTACTAGCTCTTAAATTTATCACGCAAGATCGCTCAACTTTAAAATTTTACGTAAATTTTGGTTTTATAGTTGCTTTTGATAGCAAATTTAACCCATTGCTTCAAAATTTAACGCACAAGATCACTATTTGGCACTTAATAACAGATATCACGCATTTATTCTATTTTATACTGCTCTTAAAATTTACATGCATAAGATTGTTTTGCCAGCTTTTAGAAAGACAAAAAACTTGGGATTAAATTTATATCCAAAAACGCGCCAGCTTGAGCGAGCGCTTTATTTACATTTATCGCCGCTTTTGCAAGGTCGGTGCTCTGCGTTTAAAAGCAAGAACCACAAACTCCAAAGATAGCTCTCGCTTACATTTTCAAAATAGGGTAGATCAAATTTTAAGTTATCTATAAGATAAATATAAATTTCACAATTTTTGAAAAGTGTAAAATTTAACTAATTTTCTTACAAATATTTTTACGCCAAATTTAATGGATAAATTTAAATCACACAAAAGATAAAATGCAAAAACTAGCCAAATCTAGCCATTTAAAACATTTAAAAGAGCAGAATAAAGATTTTAAAATATCAATTTGAAAATTACAGTTTTCAATACAAAATATATAAAATACCTTGCATTTTACCTTTTGTCATATTTTGGTATTGCAATTATGGTTGATTTTAAATCTATTTTTATACTTGGCGATTTGGACTTTGATTTAAAAGTTTTTTAGCGAGGTAAATCAAAAAACTAGAAAGAGCTAATTTTGCTATTAAAAACAATTACAAAACCAAAATTTGCTTTTACGAGTGTATGTTGAATGGATGTTGTTGTGCGCTTAAATTTATTAAATTCGTTATACAAATACACCTAAAAGCTATTTTAAAACCAAAATGCATTAATTAAAAATTTATTATCAAAAAAGTGTGCGGATATCTTAGTGTGTAGTTTTTAGACATAAAAAGCAATACAAAACAAAAACAATTTTTATACTTTTTTTAAGAATTATCTTTGATGTTTCTTAGGGTGGTCAAAAAATAAAGCTTTTGCACTGCCCTCTTTTAGCTCTTTAAATTCAGATAGCTCTTTAAATTCAGACTCAAACTCAATGCAAAAAATGCCTGAAGTTGGGATATTATCGATTGATGAGTCGCTTAGATATTCGCAAATTTCAGTTATGCTTGGATTGTGCGTGATGATGAAAATTTCATCTAAATTTTTGTCTAAATTTCTTACAAATTCCAACAGATCTTCAAAACTTATGTCATAAAGCTCGTCTTTTATCTCTATGGATTTTTCTTTAAATTTTAAAGTTTTAGCGATGATTTTTGCTGTTTGCTCGCATCTTTTGGCACTGCTTGAAAAGATAGCTCCTGGCATCACATCATACATTTTTAGCCTGCTAGCCATAAATTTAGCATCCTCTTTGCCTTTTGGGCTAAGCTCTCTTGAGGCGTCTTTTGCGCCGTCTTTGTTCTCATCAACTGCTTTTGCGTGCCTTATGAAGTAAATTTTGCTCATGATCTCTCCTTTGAGAAATTCTTTATCCAGCTAAGCTCTTCCTCGCTAAAACCTGCCTTTAAGCGGTCTTTTTCGTTGATCTCTCTAATGCTTTTAAATGAATTTGGATATAAATTTAATATGATATCAAAGTAGCTTTTTTCATCGACGCCCTCTTTTTTGCAGGCAAATTTAAACCATTTATCGCCCTTATAAACGTGAGAGACCTCCTCTTTTAAGATGACTTTTAGACACTCAATGAGCTCCTCGTTACCGCCCTCACCCTCTAGCCTTTTTATGATGTGAGCGTTTGCGTCAAGGCCGTTTGCCTCCATATATCTTGGTAGTAGCGCCATGCGGCTAGTAAGCCTATCTGAAGTCTTTTGAAGTGCGATAAAAAGGCCATCATGCACGCTTAGCTCGCCGTATCTGCCGCCCTGCTTTAAAAGCAAATTTTCTATCATACAAAAGTGCCTGATCTCATCCTCAGCCACCTCCAGCCAGTCCTCGTAAAACTCCCTTGGCAGCCCTCTAAATCTATAACAAGCATCAAGCGCGATATCAATGGCGCTAAATTCGATGTGAGCGACTGAGTGGATGAAATTTAGGTTTTTATCTTTTGGCTTTACCTTTTTGTTTAGCTCTTTCATACTAACAACGTCGCAAAATTTAGCGTAACATGGGGTAGTTAGCTCATTTGGCGCAGAAATTTCATCAAAACAAATATCCAAATTTGATCTAAATTTCTCGTAAAATAGCTCAAATTTTAAAAATTTAAGCTCCACGTCGCCTTCATTTAAAATGTCCCAGATCTCATCAAAAAATCTCATCTGCTCTCTTTAAGTAAAATTTAGCGTACAAACAGCCGACAGTCCAGCCTATAAAGTGCGCATACCATGCGACATTTATGCCCATAAGTAGCGGCAAAAAACTCATAGCGACAACAATGGCAAAGTAGCCAAACCACGTCTTTTTGTCTGAGTAAAGTAACGAGGTCGCCAGCATGCCAAAGAGCATACACAAAGCGCCGCTTGCACCGACTAAATTTATAAATTTCTCATTTTCAAATGCAAAATATATATAAATAAAGCTTAAAATTTGCGTCAAAACGCCGCCAACGATATAAAAAATGATAAATTTTTTCGTGCCAAGATATAGTTCGCTCATCGTACCAACTTGATATAAAAAGAGCATATTCATAAGCAAGTGACCTGCGCCTGCGTGCATAAAGATAGATGTGAGTGGCTCAAATATATAGAGTTTTTCTAAAAAATAGATGTTTAAGCCAAGCGCGAGCCATAACTCACGCGAATGCAAAAAGGTGAGACTAAAAAATGCAGCTAAATTTAAAAGGATAAGCGCAAATGTAGCTGGGCTACTTAG
The DNA here is from genome assembly GCF_002913545.1 of Campylobacter concisus. Classification (GTDB taxonomy): domain Bacteria; phylum Campylobacterota; class Campylobacteria; order Campylobacterales; family Campylobacteraceae; genus Campylobacter_A; species Campylobacter_A concisus_AV. The sequence continues at coordinate 63,439 of NZ_PPBR01000061.1, forward strand.
CTTTACCATATCCAGCAAATCTGTTTGCCGCTAGGCAGCTGGCGTTTGAGCACCTTACAACGTAGCTATTTATCTCTTTGTCGCCCTTTAGATGCGTGTTTTTTTGTTTTAAATTCATATAGCTGTGAATGATCTTGCCGCCAGAGTTGTGGATAAATTTGACCGTCTCATCTGGAAGTATGGCTGTCACGATGCCGACGTGAGTGACGTTTTTCTTGTCTTTATTTTTTTGTATGCCTTTGCCAAGGGTGTTTGAAAAGAAGATAAGATCGCCTTTTTTTGGATTTTTATGAGTGATCAAATTTTGGCTTTCATAGAAGTTGTAGATGGCTTTTGACTTTCTGCCACCCTTGCTGTAGTAGTTATTGATGGTTTTTTCATCAAAATACATGTTTTTATATTTTGCATTTACGATAGAGACGAAGCCTGAGCAGTCGCCCCCTGCTCTAGTATTTAAGTATTTTTTAAAAAATGAACCAAATTCTTTATCAGCCCTGCCGTCATCTTCGTCTAAAAGCTCACTTGAAGTTTGTCTGCTAAAGTCTTCGTTTGTAGAGGCGGTTTGATTATAGTCATTTTGTGGGATTTTAGGCTCATTTGAGGTAAAAGAACAACCTGTAAAAAGTGCAACGCATAGTGCAAAAAATATTCTTTTATTTATTAAACTTAACATATTTTTATCCAAAATAATTAATTTTCGTAATTTTAACTCTTAAATGTAAATAAAGCGAAAATAGCGCCATGTTTTCTTTACTCTAAGTTTAAAAACAATATAATCGGCAAAAAATATATTTTCTTAAGGCAAAAAATAATGATGCACTATCTAAAAATAGAAGGCAATGCCAAATTAAGCGGCGAAGTAAAGATCAGCGGAGCCAAAAATGCCGCCCTACCTATCATCGCCCTAACCCTACTTGCTAAAAATAAGATAAATTTAACAAATATCCCAAATGTCGCTGACATAAAGACGCTTTGCCAGTTGCTTGTTAATCTTGGAGCAAAGTGCGAATTTAAAGATGAAAACTCACTAAGTATCGATACTAGCAGTGTAAATTCGACCACGGCAAACTACGATATCGTTAGAAAGATGCGCGCTTCTATCTTGACGCTTGGTCCGCTTTTAGCGCGCTTTGGACACTGCGAAGTGAGCCTTCCTGGAGGCTGTGCGATCGGACAAAGACCTATTGATCTACACCTAAGCGCACTTGAGAAAATGGGCGCAAATATCGAGATAAAGCAAGGCTACGTCGTCGCAACCGCGCCAAATGGACTAAAAGGCGCAAAGATCGTTTTTGATAAGATCACTGTAACTGGCAGCGAAAACATCATCATGGCAGCAGCGCTAGCGCATGGCACGACAGAGCTTTTCAATGTCGCGCTTGAGCCTGAAGTGGTGCAAATTTGTGAAATTTTAGCAAGAAGTGGTGTTAAGATCGAAGGCATCGGCACGAGCGAGCTAAAGATCACTGGTAGTGGTCAAAAACTACTTGAAATTTGCGATATCGAAGTCATCCCTGATAGGATCGAAGCTGGCACATACCTTTGCGCTGGAGCTATCACAAATAGCAAAATTTCAGTCACAAGAGCAAATGCTGCGCACATGACAGCCATTTTAAATAAATTTGAAGAGATGGGCTTTGGCATCGAAATAGACGGCGATAAGATCACGATTTTACCGACAAATGAGATAAAACCGATCGAGATAAGAACGACTGAGTATCCAGGCTTTCCAACCGATATGCAGGCTCAGTTTATGGCGCTTTGTCTTGCGGCAAATGGCGTTAGCACGATAGATGAGAGACTTTTTGAAAACCGCTTTATGCACGTTAGTGAGCTAGCTAGAATGGGCGCTGATATCCGATTAAATGGTCACATCGCAAGCGTTTATGCTCCTGCAAATTTAAATGCAGCTGATGTCATGGCGACTGACCTTAGAGCAAGCTCAGCGCTGATACTAGCCGCTCTCATCGCAAATGGCGAGAGCTTGGTGCATAGAATTTACCACCTTGATAGAGGTTATGAGAGGCTGGAGGAGAAATTTAAAAGCCTTGGGGCAAAAATAGTTAGGCTTGAGGAGTAAAAATGCTAGTAAATGACGCACTTGAAGCTTTAAAAGCTAAATTTAAACCAAAAAATGAGAGCGAAATTTTACCCATCAGCGAGGCTCTTGGCAAAACCTTGGTAAATGACGTGATAGCGGTCAAAGACCTGCCCTGCTTTGACAACTCAGCACTTGATGGATTTGCTGTTAAATTTGATGAAAAAGATGAGCCTTATAAGATCATCGCAAGTGCCTTTGCAGGCGATAAAGAGCAGCTAGCTATCGGCAAAAACGAGTGCGTGAAGATAATGACTGGTGCAAAGATGCCAAAGGGCGCTGACACGGTCATGAGGCTTGAAGATTGCGTGGTTGAAGGAGAGTTTGTAAAAGCGCCAGCTAAGCTTAAAAAGGGTGATGCTTACCGCTTTAAAGGCGAAGAGACAAAAGTTGGTGAGATTTTGCTAAAAAGTGGCGAAATTTTAAACACAAGAAGCGTGATGATGCTAGCAGCTCAGGGCATAAGCTTTATAGATGTGAAAAAGCAGTCTAGTGTTGGAATTTACTCAAGCGGAAATGAGATCATCGAGCCTTGGCAAAGAGCTAGCGAGGATGAAATTTACAATGCAAACGCACTTGGCATCACCGCACTTTTAAGCTCAATCGGTCAAAAAAGCTCATATCTTGGCATTATAAAAGATGAGTTAAATGCCGTAAAACAGGCATTTTTAAACGCTGCAAACTACGACATCGTTATCTGCTCTGGTGGAGCGAGCGCTGGAGAGGCTGACTTTATGAAGATAGCCCTAAGTGAGCTTGGATACAACGAAATTTTCTCGCACCTTGACATAAGACCTGGCAGACCTTGCAAGGCTTATGAAAAAGATGGCAGGCTTGTTTTTATCTTGCCTGGCAACCCTATGGCTGCTTATCTTTGCACGATGATGCTTGTTTTGCCACTTCTAAAAAGCGAGTGCTTTGTGACGCAAAAAGCTATAAATAGCGAAAATTTAAAGGTAAAATCAGGCAGAGCAAATGCGGTTTTTGGAAATGTAGCTGATGGCAAATTTATAGCAACTGACGGCGGAAAATATGGCTCAGGCATGATAAATCATATATTAAAGAGTGATTTTGTGTTGATAACTAGCCCTGATCAAGGTGAAATTTTACAAAATAGTGAAATTTCACTTATAAAACTTCCATAATCCTTGACAAATGAAAAACAATCTGATAAAATGCGGACTTCATTTTGATTGCGGGAATAGCTCAGGGGTAGAGCACAACCTTGCCAAGGTTGGGGTCGCGAGTTCGAATCTCGTTTCCCGCTCCATCTTTTTTATACTCATTTTTTTATTTTCCACAAAACTTTTTGCAAATGAAGTCAGCATCTATCCGATGTATTGCGTCGTAAATGATCAAATTTCTCTTAGCACTTTTGGCTTTGAAGGCGAAGACAATGAAATTTTAAACCTAGAGGGCAAAAGAGCTGCCAAGATAGATAGTAAAAAACTCTATGAAATTCTAACAGCAAATTTTAAAACATATAATGACAAAAGCGGCGGTAACGTTGCTTTTGTGAAAAACTGCTCTATCATGGATGAAATTCAGATGCAGTTTCTAAGAGAGATCAGCAACGAGTACCCAGGCATCAGCGTGAGCGATCTTAGCATCAGTCCGCAAAACAAACTCCCTGCAAATTTCAAGGATCTAGTCTTTAAAAATATCTTTCTAAATGATCAAAATAGCCAAAAAGGCGTTTTTAGAGCCTCATTTGAGGACGTTGATCTAAGCTTAAAGAGCCTTTACTTTAAATTTAGTTTTAACGCCAAAATGCCAGTTTTTATCGCTATGAATTCAATGAATACAAACCACATTTTAAGCTTGCTTGACTACCAACCAACGATGATCGAGTTTAGCAAATGGCCGCGTGACGCACTCTTTGGACTTAGCGCCTCAACTCTTGTCACAAAAGTGCAGATAAGAAGCGGAGAAATTTTAACCAAACGTCAGTTTAACGCCATAAGCTTAGTCAAAAAAGGTCAAATGCTAAATGCAGTTTTAAGCGAAGGTGGTGTCAAGATAATCGCCGAAGTAAAGGCGCTTGAGGATGGAAATTTAGGCGATATGATAAAGATAAGAACAAGAGAAAATAAAATTTTACAGGCCACGGTTTCAGGCAAAGATGAGGCGGTTATCAGATGAAAAAGGTAGTTTTTGCAGCCACTGGAGCAAGCGGGGCTGGGCTTTTTCTAAAGCTAGTAAATGCCGCTAAAGATAGTTGCGAAGCGCATGTTATAGTTAGTAAAAATGCTATGAAGGTCTTAGAAGCTGAAGAAAATTTGAAGCTAAATTTAGATGAGCTTGGTGTGAAAATTTATGATGATCAAGACCTTAGCGCAGGTCCTGCTTCTGGCTCGTTTGGCGTTGAAGCAATGATAATAGCGCCCTGCTCTACCAACACGCTGGCAAAGGTTGCAAACGGCATAAGCGACACACTCATCACAAGAGCTGCAAGTGTCGCGCTAAAAGAGAGGCAAACCTTAGTTTTGGGCGTTAGAGAGATGCCATTTTCTGCGATCGCACTCTCTCAGATGCAGCTACTCTCATCTCTTGGAGCTACCATCTCTCCGCCAGTTTTAGGCTACTACGCAGACATAAAGAGCCTTCATGATATGGAAAATTTTATCATTGGCAAGTGGCTTGATGCCTTAAAAATCGAAAATAATCTTTACAAAAGGTGGCAAATTTGAAAAAATCTTGCATCTATCCAGGGACATTTGACCCCATCACAAACGGCCATTTAGACGTCATCATAAGAGCTACGAAAATTTTTGACAAGGTAATCGTTGCAGTTGCTAAAAGTGACAGCAAACAGCCGATGTTTGCACATGAAAAGCGCATAGAGATGGCAAAAGAGGCAGTTTGCGAGCTAAAAAACGTAAGTGTTCTTGGCTTTGATAACTTGCTGGTTGATTTTGCTAAGTTTCACGGCATAAACACCGTCATCAGAGGGCTTCGCGCGGTTAGTGACTTCGAGTATGAGTTACAAATAGGCTATGCAAACGCCGCACTTTGGGACGAATTTGAGACGGTTTATCTTATGCCAAGCTTAAACAACGCCTTCATCTCAAGCTCGATCGTCCGCTCAGTCTTGCGCCACGACGGCGACGTGAGCAACCTAGTGCCAGCAAAAATTCTTAAAAATTTAAAGGCGTAAAATGTATGTTTTGTTTGAAGGCATTGACGGCGTTGGCAAGAGCACGCAGATAGAAATTTTAGCTTCTAAATTTAGTGATGCCATCGTCACAAAAGAGCCAGGTGGCACAAAGCTTGGTGAAAATTTACGTGAAATTTTACTAAGCTCAAGCATCAAAATAGGCAAAAGGGCTGAAATTTTACTCTTTTTAGCTGACAGGGCTGAGCATTTTGAAAAGCTGGTCGCTCCAAATTTAGGCAGGCTCATTTTAAGCGACAGAGGCTTTATCTCGGGTATCGCCTACGCTTTGGCAAATGATGAAAGCTTAGATGAAAACGTGCTTTTAGAGCTTAATAAATTTGCACTAAATGATAAATTTGCAGACAAGATAGTCTTTTTTGAAGCAAGTCATGAGCTTATAAGCACGCGCTTAAAAGCAAGAGGCACAAGCGATAAGATCGAGGCTCGTGGGCTAGAGTATCTTTTTAAAGTGCAAAGCCTGATGAAGCAAATTCTTATCAAAAATGGCTTTGAAACGCTTTTTATAGACGCATCTAAAAGCATAGAGCTAATTTCAAAAGAGATAGAAAATTTTATAAATTTTAAGTAAAATCACAAAAAAATAAAAAGGATAATGCGATGATAACGGCACTTCGTGGCATGAAAGATATGCTTCCAGCTCGCGCAAAACTTTACGCACAGATAATCAAAACCTGCGAGGAAGTCGCAAAAAACTACGGATATGAGCAAATTTTGACCCCACACCTCGAGGAGACGGCGCTTTTTAAAAGAAGTGTCGGCGAGAGCAGTGACATCGTGGGCAAAGAGATGTATCAGTTTGAAGACAAAGGCGGCAACGACGTTTGTTTGCGTCCTGAGGGCACAGCTGGCGTGGTTAGAGCCTTTATCGAGGCAAAACTTGACAGGGCAAACGTGACAAAACGCTGCTTTTATCATGGCTCGATGTTTCGCTACGAGCGCCCACAAAAAGGCCGCTTGAGAGAGTTTCACCAGTTTGGCTGTGAGTGCTTTGGCGAAGGCAGCGTCTATGAGGACGCGAGCATTATCTTGATGGTGAGCGAAATTTTTAACAGACTAAATATAAAAACAACCCTAAAGATCAACTCGCTTGGCGACGAGAGCTCGATGAAGTCTTACAAAGAAAAGCTTGTTAAATTTTTAGATGAAAACGACAATAAAATTTGCGAGGACTGCAAAAGACGTAAGCTTTTAAACCCTATCCGCGTGCTTGACTGTAAGATTGAGAGCTGCCAAGAAATTTATAAAAATGCTCCAGTTATCACTGATAGCCTAAGCTGCGAGGCGCAGGCTGATTTTGCAAAACTGCAAGAAATTTTAACGGCAAATGACGTTAAATTTGAGATAGATACTAAGCTCGTTCGTGGGCTGGACTACTACTGCAAGACAGCGTTTGAGTTTATCAGCAACGAGATCGGCTCACAAAGCGCAGTCGCAGGTGGAGGCAGATATGATAGGCTCGTTGAATATCTTGGCGGTAGAGCAAGTTATGGCGTTGGCTTTGCGATGGGCGTTGAGAGGATAATGGAAATTTTAGGTGAAGCTGGGGATGAGCGAGACGGAGTTTATCTTTGCGCGCTTGATGCGGCAAATGTTGATTTTATCTATAATCTTGGCTCAAAACTTCGCAAAAAATATCAGGTTGAAATTTCTTATGAAGCTAAAAAACTTCAAAAACATCTGCAAAATGCCGACAATAAAAATGCAAAAATTTTCCTTTGCGTGGGCGAAAATGAGATGAAAGAGAATAAAATTTGGTATAAAAATTTAGAGACCAAAGATGAAAAAACGATAAATTTAGATGAGCTTGAAAAGGAGCTGGGATGAATGATTTTGGACTTAGCATTTGGGGCAATTCAAATTTTGTGATAGAAGATGGCAAAGTCTGCATAAACGAAGCTAGCAAGCCAGCGATCATCGACATCGTAAAAGAGATAAGAGACGATGGCTACAGAGGGCCGCTACTACTTCGTTTTCCGCACCTTATCCAAAAGCAGATCGAGCAGATCCACGCAAGCTTTGCAAAGGCAAAGAAAGAGTTTGCCTACAAAGGCAGCTTTAACGCCGTTTTCCCGCTTAAAGTAAATCAATATCCAGGCTTTGTAAAAAACCTAGTTCGCCTTGGCAAGCCCTACAACTACGGCCTTGAGGCTGGTAGCAAGGCTGAGCTACTTCTAACTATGGCTTATAACAACGACAAAGCGCCTATAACAGTAAATGGCTTTAAAGATAAAGAGATGATCAATATAGGCTTTATAGCCGCTGAAATGGGGCATAATATCACGCTAACGATCGAGGGCTTAAACGAGCTTGAAGCGATAATCGCCATCGCAAAAGAGCGCTTTAAACCAAAGCCAAAGATCGGACTTAGGGTAAGACTGCACTCGACAGGCTCAGGACTCTGGGCAAAAAGTGGAGGCATACACTCTAAATTTGGCCTAACATCAACCGAGCTAATAGAAGCTGTAAAGATGCTAAAAAAGGCAAATTTACTTGAAAACTTCACGATGATACACTTTCACATCGGCTCTCAAATAAGTGAGATCCACCCGCTCAAAAAAGCACTCATCGAGGCTGGCAACATCTATGCTGAGCTTAGAAAAATGGGCGCAACAAATTTAAAGGCGATAAATTTAGGCGGTGGCCTAGCGATTGAATACTCGCAGTTTAAAGAGGAGAGCAGCAGAAACTATACGCTAAACGAATATGCAAACGACGTTGTTTATATGCTTAAAACCATAAGCGAGCAAAAAAAGGAGATCGAGCCAGATATATTTATAGAGTCGGGTCGCTACATCGCCGCTTCTCACGCGCTTTTGGTCGCTCCTGTGCTTGAGCTATTTTCTCAAGAATACACCGAAGAGAAGCTAAATTTAAAGAAAAACAATCCAAATTTAATAACCGAGCTAGTTGATCTTTATAAATCAATCAAACCTTCAAACGCCCTAGAATACCTGCACGACGCCATCCACCACACAGAAAGCATCCTCACGCTCTTTGATCTAGGCTATGTCGATCTGCAAGATAGGTCAAACGCAGAGGTGCTTTTAAGGCTCATTAGCAAAAAGGCTGTCGTGATGCTTGGTAATAAGAGCAACTCAAGCGATCTAACTAAAATTCAAAAAGAGGTTCAAGAGAGATACCTGCTAAATTTCTCGATCTTTCAAAGCTTGCCAGACTTTTGGGGACTAAAACAAAATTTCCCTATCATGCCACTTGACAGGCTCGATGAGCGCCCTACCCTGCCAGCTTCGATCTGGGATATCACTTGCGATAGCGACGGCGAGATCAGCTATGACGACGAGAAAAACCCACTGCTTTTGCACGATGTGGATGTTGAGAAGGAGGATTATTTCTTGGGATTCTTCCTGGTTGGCGCATATCAAGAGGTGATCGGCATGAAGCACAACCTCTTCACTCATCCAACAGAAGCTACCGTGGAGATAACGAGTGATGGCTACAAGATTACAAATTTACTAGAGAGCCAGTCGATCCTTGATATCATGGAGGACATGGACTACGATATCTACGAGATACAAGACACTCTAAATGAGCGCCTAGAGAAATCAACTCTGATAAATGAAACACAAAAGAAGCAAATTTTGGGCGAACTTTATCTATTTTTAAATGACAATAGCTACTTAAAGACAATCAACTAAAAAGGACGAAAATGCAACTAGCAAACAGAATGCAAACATTGAGCGAATCAATCACAATCGCGATCAGCACAAAGGCCAAAGAGATGAAGGCTGCTGGCATCGACGTGATCTCGCTTTCAGCTGGTGAGCCTGACTTTATGACTCCAAAAAAGATAAGAGATGCTGTAAAAAACGCACTTGATAACGATAGCAAAAGCGGCAAATATACGCCAGTACCAGGTTTGCCTGAGGTTATAGACGCCATTAGAGCAAAGCTAAAAAGAGATAACGGACTTGACTATAAAGCAAATCAAATCGTCACAAACATCGGCGCAAAGCACTCACTTTTTAATGTATTTCAAGCACTTATCAACCCAGGTGATGAGGTCATCATCCCCTCTCCATACTGGGTGAGCTACCCTGAGATCGTTAAATTTTGTGGCGGCGTGCCTGTCTTTATCGAGGCGGACGAGAGCACAAATTTCAAAGTCACAGCCGAGCAGCTAAAAAAAGCAATCACACTAAAAACAAAAGTCTTTTCGCTAAATCACCCGACAAATCCAACTGGAGCTGTATATACAAAAGATGAGATCGCGGCATTTGGCGAGGTTTTAAAGGGCACTGACATCATCATCACAAGCGATGAAATTTATGAAAAAGTGATCTACGGCAAGAAATTTCACGCAGTTGCCTCGGTAAGCGAAGATCTTTTCAAAAGAACGGTCACGATAAACGGACTAAGCAAGTGTGGCGCGATGCCTGGCTGGAGATTTGGCTATATCGCAAGCTCGATGGACTGGCTAATTGCTGGCATCAAAAAGCTTCAAAGCCAAAGCACAAGCAATATTAGCTCGATCGTGCAAATAGGCGCTATCCCATCGCTTCTTGGCGAAACTGATGAAGACATCGAAAACATGAGAAAAGAGTATGAAAGAAGACGCGACGTGGCAGTTGAGATGATAAATGCTATCCCTGGGCTAAGCGTAGTTAAACCTGATGGCGCGTTTTATCTATTTGTAAAATGTAAAGACGTAGATAGCGACTCACTTAGATTTTGCAAAAAGATGCTTGAAGAGGCGAACGTAGCGACTGTGCCAGGCGTGGGCTTTGGTATGGATGGATACTTTAGAATTTCTTTTGCGACAGACATCGAGAGCATAAAAAAAGCGATCGAGAGGATCGCAAATTTTGTAAAAAGCTACAAAATTTAATGATCAAATTTAGAGTAAATGGCAAAATTTTTGAGCTTGAAAACGATATGAGCGTTTATGATTTTTTAGCTCAAAATGGCTATGAGCTTAAATTTATAGCCCTTGAGAGAGACGGAGAAATTTTGCCAAAAAAGCTTTGGCGTGAGAGCTTCATGAGCGAGGGTAAAGCTTATGAGATCGTCACTTTAGTTGGCGGTGGATGAGGAGAAAATGATAGAGATTGTATTAAATGGCGCAAAATTTAAAGTGCCAGTAAAAAGCCTTAGCGAGCTAAAAGAGCTTGCACTTGGCGATAAAGAGAGTGAAATTTATAAATTTTTAGAGAAATTTAATGCGACAAAGCCAGACATTTTTATCGTTGATGGCTTTGCTATAAAAGAAGATAGCGAGCTAAAAGATGGCTCAAACGTCGTATTTATAAGGCGTGGCGTGATGCCTGAGCGTGAAGTTTTACGCGCTATGATCGCCTCACGAAACAGCCCTGAGCTAAATTTAGCCCTAAGCAAAGCGGTGATCGGCGTGGCTGGACTTGGCGGCCTTGGCTCAAATATCGCGCTAAGCCTTGCTAGAGTTGGCGTAAAAAAGCTAGTACTTGCCGATTTTGATGTCGTTGAGCCAAGCAATCTAAACCGCCAGCAGTATTTCGTCCGCCACATCGGCTTAAAAAAGACACAGGCGCTTAAAGAGCTGATAAATGACGTCAATCCCTTTGTCGAGGTTGAAACTCACGATATATTTTTAGATGAAAAAAACGTGGCTAGCGTCTTTGGCGAGTGTGAAATTTTATGCGAAGCCTTTGATAACGTCGCTGGCAAAGCGATGATACTAAATGAGGCAGGTGCTAGCCTAAAAGATAAAAAGATCATCGGCGCCTCTGGCATGGCAGGATACTTTAGCTCAAATCTCATAAAAACCATAAAATTTGCCAAAAATGTCTATCTTTGCGGCGACCTCACAAACGAGGCGAAGATCGGTCAAGGGCTCATGGCGCCACGCGTTGCGATCTGCGCAAATCACGAGGCAAATTTAGCCATTAGACTACTTATGGGCTTGGAGGCGTAAGTGCAAAGTGATAGTTTGATCCTTGGCGGTAAGGAGTTTCAAAGCCGCTTTATCCTTGGCTCTGGCAAGTACTCACACGAGCTCATCGACTCAGCCATAAACGAGGCTGGCGCGCAGATCCTAACCCTTGCTCTTAGGCGCATAAACGAGAGCAAAGAGCGAAACATACTTGACTTTATCCCAAAAGGTGTGACGCTTTTGCCAAACACAAGTGGCGCTAGAAATGCCAAAGAGGCCGTTCGTATCGCCCAGCTTGCACGTGAGCTTGGGTGCGGCGAGCTTGTTAAGATAGAGATCATAACTGACTCTAAATTTCTCTTTCCAGACAACGCTGAAACCATAAAAGCTTGCGAAGTCTTGGCAAATGACGGCTTTGTGCCGATGCCTTACATGTTCCCTGATCTAAATGCCGCAAGAGCGATGCTAAGCGCAGGAGCAAGCTGCATAATGCCTCTAGCTGCGCCCATTGGCTCAAACCAAGGGCTAGTTTTTAAAGATATTATTGAAATTTTGATAAACGAGCTTGATACGCAGATCATCGTTGATGCTGGCATTGGCAGGCCATCACAAGCGTGCGAAGCGATGGAGATGGGAGCGGCTGCGATCATGGCAAACACAGCCATCGCCTCATCTAAAAATATCCCGCTCATGGCAAGAGCCTTCAAAGAGGCCATCATCGCTGGTCGCAACGCCCATCTAGCAGGGCTTGGCGCAAAGAGCAAAAGCGCAAATGCCTCATCTCCGCTCACTGGATTTTTAGACTGATGAAATTTACAAGAACCGACCACATGCAGCTGCTACCTCACATGCAGGATGTTGGCAGCGACATTATGGATGAGATTTTAAAAGAGCGAGCTAGCTACAAGCCAGAAATTTACACCGAGGCTGACGTAAAAGCAGCTCTTAATGCAAAGCACTGCTCGCTTGAAAATTTAAAAGCCCTACTCTCACCTGCTGCAGCGCCATTTTTAGAGCCAATAGCCAAACTCGCTCAAGCAAAAACAAGGGCAAATTTTGGCTCAAACATCACGCTTTTTACCCCACTTTACATAGCAAACTACTGCGATAATCTCTGCGTTTATTGCGGTTTTAACGCCAACAATAAAATAAAAAGGGCAAAGCTAAGCGACGAGGAGATCACAAGGGAGCTAAGAGAAATTTCAAAGAGCGGCTTAGAAGAAATTTTAATTCTAACTGGCGAGAGCGAGACAAACTCAAGTGTCGCTTACATCGCAAACGCCTGCACTTTGGCAAAGAAATTTTTTAAAGTCGTTGGGGTTGAAATTTATCCGCTAAACTCTGATGGCTACGCCATGCTTCACAAAAGTGGCGCAGACTACGTGACCGTCTTTCAAGAGACCTACAATCCCACAAAATACGAGAAAATCCACCTTGGCGGCAATAAAAGGATATTCCCATACCGCTTAAATGCGCAAGAGCGAGCGCTTCTTGGAGGCATGAGAGGAGTTGGCTTTGCCGCACTTCTTGGCATAGATGACTTTAGACTTGATGCCTTTGCTACGGCACTGCACGCAAGCTTAGTTCAAAAAAAGTATCCGCACGCCGAGATCGCATTTTCATGCCCAAGACTTCGCCCTATCATAAACAACGACCGCATCAATCCACGCGACGTGGGCGAGCGCGAGCTTTTGCAAGTGATCTGTGCTTATAGAATTTTCATGCCAACAGCTAGCATAACGATCTCAACCAGAGAAAAGGCGAAATTTCGCGATAACGCCGTAAAGATAGCTGCAAATAAGATAAGCGCTGGCGTAAAAGTGAGCATCGGTGCTCACGGCGAAGAGAAAAAGGGCGACGAGCAGTTTGAGATAAGTGATAGCAGAAGCGTGGATGAGATAAAAGCAATGATAAAAGCAAACGGCCTAGAGCCCTTGATGAGCGAGTATGTCTATGTTTAAAATTCTCTGCGTGGCTGATTTTGAAAGCTATGAGGGCAATGACTTTTTAAAGAGGATTCAGCTACTTTGCAAGGCTGGCGTGGATGAAATTTTGCTTCGTGCAAAAAGGCTAAGCGAGGCTCAATTTTATGATCTTGCTAGGGTTGTGGCTCAAATTTGCGAAAACTACCGAAAGAAATTTATCATTAATCAATTTTTTGACGTAGCTTACAAGCTAAAGAGCGACTTTTGGCTCACTTCGGCGCAGCTTGAATTTTTTAAAAATCACGGCGTTTTTTTAGAAGAATTTAGAAAAATAGCCAAAATTTACGCCCCAGCTCACGACTTAGAGCAGGCTAAAATTTCAGCCACTATCGCTGACGTGCTCGTTGCTTCTCATATATTTGTTACCTCTTGCAAGGCTGGTTTAGAGCCAAAAGGGCTAAATTTTATAAGCGAACTAAAAAGCTTAGACAAAGAAATTTACGCACTTGGCGGACTAAACAACCAAAACTACAAAGAGGCCATAAAAGCTGGCGCAAGCGGCATTTGCTTCATGAGCCTAGCAATGAACGGCGATATAGAGCTTATAAAAAAGATAATAGAGAGCAAAAACGAGTAAATTTAGCTTTATTTGCATAAAATTTTACATACTATTTTATGTAAAATTGACAAATTTAAGTTAAATTTATCTAGGCACATTTGTCTTT
>NZ_PPBR01000062.1:0-434 GCF_002913545.1 Campylobacter concisus
GACTTGACAAGGCTAAGACCTTTTGTATCTATTTTGGCTTGAGCAGTGAAGCGAGCCATTTTGACGGACAAAAACTAGCGAATTTACACCGATGATCTTTCTATCTGGCAGTGCCTGGGCTAGTAAATTTAGCACCTTTTCATCATTTTCGTCGTTATATGTTGGCATGATTAGCGCGCCATTTATAAAGATAAAGTTCGCATAGGTGCAGCCAAGCCTTTTGCCATCATAAAATTTAGGTTTTGGTAGTGGCAGCGCAAGCAGCTTAAAGCCAGTTTTTTTAAGCTCATCTTCCATCCTTTTAAGCTCATCAAAGTGCTCATCGCTCTTGACATCACAAGCTGCGTAAGCTATCGTATCAGGCGTGATAAAGCGCGCTAAAGTGTCGATGTGACTATCTGTGTCATCGCCTCTTATAAAGCCATTTTCAAGCC
>NZ_PPBR01000063.1:0-554 GCF_002913545.1 Campylobacter concisus
TATCAAGACGTTCACTGCCTTCATCAATGGCTTTAAAGTAAATTTTGTAAAAGTCAGAAAAACTAAGCTCAGTAACTTGGTTTTGAAATTTATCTTTTATCTCGGCTATCGTGCGAAGTCTTAGTAGTCCGCGGTCTTCGGCAAATAGTATAAAGACAAACCTATCACATAGTTTTTGAGTTAGGCTTAAAAGCCTATTTTTATCAATGCTAGTATTGTTTTTGCAAATATTTTTAAAAAGAGTGAGTCTAAATGCGCTAAAGTCTTTATAAAATTTATTTGAAATTTCGCGCTCGTGAGTGGTAAATTTCTCTTTTAGCTTTAGCGGTAGATCCGTGCTAAAGCTCTAAAAGCTAAGCAGTAAATGAAGTTTCTTAAACTCCTCAAAGCTTGCTGTAAAAAGGTCAAATTTTTCAAATGTTGTTTTATTGCCGATGTAAAAGCGCAGTTCGTTAAAATTTGAAACAACGACATATTTGGCATTTTCATGTGAGATAAAATAGCGAAAAGCTTGATCTACCGGGCTAAGCTCGCGGTTGGATGGAGTTTTATCA
>NZ_PPBR01000064.1:0-442 GCF_002913545.1 Campylobacter concisus
TAAACGTAAACGACGGTTTTGTCTTCTTGAGCGTTCGATTCTTTGGTAAATACCGCTGCGTAGATAACGACAAAATTCAAAAGATCATCTCAAATATACACTCCGCAAGCAAAGAAAAGTCAAATTTCATAGACTATATCGACGAGATAAACGCCATCTTGCTTACGCTTAAAAACTACTATCTAAAGATCATACCACTAAACACACCGCAGATAACGCAGATAAAAGAGCACCTCATAGACTCTTTAGCCCAAAAGATCGCCCTATACAAGCAAAACAAAAGTATAAATTCAAAAAAAGAGTTTGCCCTCTATCTTGAAAAGATCGACTTTGGAGTATTGTTTGGTCAATACGAGATAAAAGACAAGATAACCCTAGCCATAACAAAAGGCTACGACAAATACCTATCTCAAAAAAGCTACGAAAACGAGCCCCGCAAGAT
>NZ_PPBR01000065.1:0-17027 GCF_002913545.1 Campylobacter concisus
AATTTATTCTTTTTTGCCAAAATTGGGTAGATTTGGCACAGTCGTTAATGATAAATTGCCATTAAATTGCATAAAAGGAGCAAAGAAATGGCAATAACTACAACTGGGTTTCAAGCCCCAGCTACAAGTCGTCTTTAAAGTTGCTTACATCGATAGGCTTAAGCTTGATAGGATAGCCGATACTATCGAAAAACCACTCTATTTGCTCTTGTTTTGGGATGATCGTAAGCTCATTAAAGCTGTGCAGCTGTCCGGTTACCTCTCCGCTGCCTCCAAGCTGTCCGGCAGTCATTACTCCGACCATTCTAGGCGGTACTCCGTGCGCGGCTATAATTTCGTCCCTATTTAGGTTTTTAAGCTTTTCAAAACTAATATCGCTTACCTTACTTAGATCCTCGATACGTACTTTCGCATTCTCGCCGTTTGCAGTTAAAACCAATGTTTTGTGCGCATTGCCCGTTCCTTTAAAATTTGAGCCGAAAAATTCTTTAAAGGCGTTAAGTTGCATCTCATCAGGCTCTGAATTTTCAAAGATTATGGCCGTATCGGCTCGGGCGGAGTTTTCAAAAAAAGCGTTATTAAAACTATCGGCTTTTTGATTGGTTAGAATTGAGAGCATGGCTGCCAAATAATCAGGCTCTCCGTAAAATCTAGAGTTTGGAGAATAATAATATAAGTGTTTTGCATTAAGTGCTATTGATTTATTGTTTTTTACTTGAAATATTTCTTTGTTTTCGTTTACTCTAGCTTCGATAGAGGGAAGTATATAAAGGTTTTTACCCGCAATTTCAACAAAAGCATTTCCAAAAATTTCAAGATTTAATATAAACGCATATAAAAAATCTTTGGGCGTCATAACGCCACCTTCAAGCTTTGAGCCATCTTCTATATTAGATAACAGTGATGCTTTTAATTGCACGGCTCGCCTGTGATAGGTATTGGCGTAAAAAAGACTTAGTAGTCTATCAAAGCTAAAAAACGGCTCTATTAAGCCTTGTGAGTCTTTGCTTTCTTCAGTAAGCTGTGCGCTACCTTGCGCTGCTTTAAAAATTCTATCCATATTTATCCTAAAAATTTTTAATCCAATTCTACGATAAAGATTTTTCGCTTTCTAGCAAGATAAGACATATATGTCTTATTTAGGTTTTTTAAAATCTTATTTTTGGCGAAAATGGCGGAAAAAATAAGGAGTAAGTAATGGCTAGAGAGATAACCGATATGCAAATCAAGTTAATTTCGCTGGTATCAGCAGGTGCTAACAATAAAAAAATTATCTACAAAAATGAGAATTTTAATGAGCTGTTAAGAGTCGATTTTAAAAAGAGCGATGCAGAACAAGGAGTTGTTTATGGGATAGTTTATGCCCCAGACGAAGTGGATACGCAAGGAGATTTTGCAAATGCTGATGAAATCAAAAGGGCTGCTTATAACTTTATGAAGAGATCGGACCTTAGCTACTGTATAGATGTAAATCATAATTTTAATATCGCAGACGCCTATATATGCGAAAGCTGGATAGTAAAAAGCAAAGATGAATTCTTTAATGAAGAGGGAGCGTGGGCGGTAGGCATCAAAATAGAAGATGAGGAGCTGCGAGAGATGATAAAAAACGGAACGATAACTGGACTATCAATGTATGGCAGTGGAGTGATAAAGGGGAGCGAAAAAGAAGATGTCACAAAAGGCGGCGTGATAGCGGCGCTAAAAGAGTTTTTCGGCTCAAGCGAAAATTTTAAAAAAGAAAGTTCAAACAACAAAGGAGAAACGATGGATGAAAATAGAGTTGCCGAGCTTGTAAAAGCTGGCATTAGTGCAAATGACACAAGGCTTGAAACGCTTGAAAAATCGGTAAGTGAGCTAACCGCTAAACTTGATGCGATAACAAGCGAGTTAAGCAAATCAAAACAAGACGTAACAATCGAAAAAACGCAAAATCACGCAAGCAAAGGAATACTATAATGGACGGATTAAACGATATTTTAAAAGGCTCTATGAACGCTACTAACGTTACTCTCTCGGGCTCACTTACACCTGAGCAGTCGCATAATTTTATAGACGTTATTAAGCAAAATAACGGCTTTTTGCAAAAAATCCATACTGAAAAAATGGGTAGACTTACTAAAGAGCTCGACGCATGGGACGTAGCAAAAGGAATTTTGGTGCGTGTAGCCAGCGGCGAAAAACCAAATGACTCACAAAGATCGGCTTTAAGCAAAGTAGGTGCAAAGCTAGATGCCAAAGGCGTTCAGCTATTTTCTCGTATCTTGCAAGACGCGCTAGAAGACAATAAGTCAAATCCTAATTTTGAAAAAGAGACTTTTGACGCGTTTGCTAAGGCTTTCGGTAAAGATTTGGCACTTCTTGGCTTTACCGGAGAGAGCGATACTTACGACGGAACTTTTAAGACGCTACATAAAGGCTGGCTACAAGTAGTTAAGGACTCTAGCGACGCGGTCAAATTAACCTATACGGCAACGGAAAAAGTGTCAAATAGGCTAAGCGCGCTAGCCGGATCCATAGACCCGGACATCGTAAACGAAGCTAGGATTTTGATAAACCCTTCCGACGTTCAGGAATACAATAAAGAGCTAAGCGCACTAAATTCGCCGCTTCATCTCGTTCAAGGCGGAGCCAACCAAATTCTTGGCATTCCATTTGAAATAACTCCTCTTATGCCAAAAGGCACTTATCTAGCTACTCCACTTAAAAACTTAGTTTTAGGAGTAGTTTTAGATATTCGTCGCAACCGCTGGTACGACGCCGAAGAGCGAGCCTTAAAATACGTATTTGATGTATTTACTGATTATGAAGTAGTCGTTAAAAAATGGGCTAGCCTTATGAGTAAGGCATAAAGGAGCGAGCATGAAGTATATAGCAAAAGGCAATATATGCGTAAAGGGAAATTTCGTTAAAGAGAGTGAGACAATCACCCTTAATCAAAACGAAGCTAAAAAGTATTTGGACGCCTCAATGATAGAGGTTTTTGAAGAAAATGACTCAAATACACAGTCACAAGATCAGGGCAACTCCGCATGCAAGGCGAGGACGTAAATTTTAGAGGGGTTAAAATACCATTTTTTAGACTTCTTACCCGCTGGGGCAAAATCCTTAACGGGTATAACAGCCTACCTAAACAAGGCGTAAAAGGCGACTTTGAAATAGATTGGATAACGTGGCTACCGATTGTTAAAGGTTACGCCACGCTAAACGACCTACGCACTATTTACGACCTGGAGGACGCAATAGCAATGCACGAGGTCATTATTGAGCTACTAAACGAGGAGCGCCGAGCCTTAGAAAAACAATAAGGCTCACTCCTCTATTTTTTTACTTCTATTTTTTATTATTTCTATTTCGTCAAAAGTTAGATTACTCAAAAAATCAAGCAATTTAAAACGCCAGTTATCCTCCCCTGATTTAGCCCAGTCGTTTAATGTGGCATAAGGGATGCCAAAAATCTCAACAAAATCTTTACGTTTAGGTGTTTTATTTTTTTGCATTTTCTAACTCTTTTATGCGTTTTGTTAGCTTGTGGTTACGCCACATCTCATAAATTAGAGCGATACAAACTACTAATTGAGCCACGTCAAAAACAACATCCATTTTAAGCTCCTTGTAAAGTCTAGTATTTTATAATCAACCCAAGGGGGAGTGGTTAAAACCACTCCTTTAAAGCTTGAAATATAGATAGAAGCGTTGCGACCGCTTCTATCATCACCCAAACCTTTTTAAAAAACGCTTTCACGTTTTCTCCTTGGATTGAACTTATCAAAAAGGCTTTTTATCCCTTTTGATAAGATAATTATATAGTAATAACCCTTATTTTATGCTTAATAATTATGTATATCATAATTTAATATAACAAAAACACAAGCCGAAACCATTATTAAAATTTATTCTAATATGCCCCCTAAAAGGATATATAATGCTATTAGATGAATTTCTCTACAAAATCGGATTTGACGTTGATAGTGGCAAGATAAAGCAGATAGAGCAAGGGCTAAAAAATATCTCTAGCCTAGCCAAACAAACAGCCCAGCCCATAAGCGACGCCATAAGAGCTGGTATGGAAAGAAATGCCGAGCTAATAGCAAAACTAGAGCAAGCCAAAAATCAAGGCGTAGAGTGGTGCGAGGAAGCTAAAGGGCAAGCCGAGGAACTCACTGCAGGTTTTCATGAAGTAGTAGAAGCAGAGGAAAAGGTTGGCGAAAAAGCAAAAGAAGCAGCGAAAGAGACTAAAAAACTAACCGAGAAAAAGCCAGCTATCAATTTAAAACAAGAGCTAAGCAATATAAGAAGCAAATTTATGCTAATAGGTGCAGCAGCGACAGCAGCTAGTGGGCTAATAGCTAATTATCTAACCGTGCCTTTGCAAAAAATCGAGGAACTAGCAAAGAAAAAAGATAGACTATTTAATATCACACAAGCCGAAATAAGTCAAACAAAAGAGTATCAAGATCAACTGCAAAAAACAAAGACAGCGGTGCAATCAATAGTAACCCAAACAGCATTAAAGCTAATCCCAGTCGTTAATCAAAGCTTAAAAGGGTTTAACAACTTTCTAAGAGCTAATAAGGCTTTAGTAGTCGAGGGTTTGACTAATGTCTTTAAGTGGATTTTGAAGCTAGGGCAAGTATTTACAAACACGTTTAGATTTTTAAATAAAGTAATAAGTAGCACAATAGGCTGGAAAGCGGCGTTATTAATTCTTGTCGGCGTTTTAGCAGTCGTTAAACGTGCAATGCTAGCGGCGTTTTTAACCAACCCTATCGGCTGGGTAATTTTGCTAATAGGCGGTCTTATTTTACTAATTGATGATCTAATGACCTATTTGGATGGCGGCGAAAGCTTGCTAGGGGGAGTATGGCAAAGTATAATTGATGGTATAAATTGGGTCAAACAAACATGGGCTGATTTGCCCGGATATTTTGATCAGTTTTTTTCATGGCTAAACGAGAAATTTAAAAATTTATTTTCTATCTTAAATAGTTTTGGTAAAGGAGTAAAGGCTTTTTTCGCCAGCATATCAGATAGCATTAAAAATAGCTTTGAAACGATGATTAACTACATAAAATCTCTTTATGATAAGTTAATTGCTCCGATTGTGGACGGCATAGCAAACCTAAAAAGCAGCATAATGGACGGAGCTAATGCAGCAGGAAATTGGTTAAAAGATAAAAGCAACGACTTTTTAAATTTTTTTGGTTTTGGTAACGATACGCCAAAAGCAGCGCTGGCTACACAATATGCAGATAATAATAGATCGGTGCAGTATAACGGCGGAACAGCTACAACAACTATTAATATAAATACAAATAACCCACAAATGGCTAACCAAATAATAAACAATAGGCAAAAAAACGACCTAGCATTTACTCAAGCCAATTTAAAAGGATTATTTAAAACATGTAGCCAAAAACAACGACGCTAACTGGCATATATTAGACGGCAATTTAAACATTTTACCAAAGGATAAAGTAATCAACGATAGCGAGGGTTTTATTTTAAGTGAAAAAACTGGCTTGATTAATAGCCCAGAAAAGACCGACGATGGGCTAAGGGTTACGTGTTTATTAAACCCTAAACTAAACATCGGCTCGCTTGTGCGAATACAATCAATTCTAAGCGAATACGACGGCGACTATAAGATAACTCAGCTAACGCATAGTGGCGATTTTCTAAACGATACGTGGCAAACGGAATTAATCGCCATAAATGGCAAATTTCACAAAGTAGAGAAAAAATGAACGATCCAAATTTAACGCAAATTTTTGATAGCGGATTATTAAGCTTTGAGGCAGGGGTGCATACGGCGCTACCTGCTAAGGTGCTTAAATTTAACGCAGGTGATAATACGGTGCAAGTCGAGCTAATGATAAACGAGCTAAAACGTGACGGCGTGAGCGTGCCATTACCGCCGATAGATGATGTGCCAGTGCAATTTTTTAGAGGTGGCGATGATACGGCAATAGGCGAGGCAATATTAAGAAAAAATAGGTGGCTGCGGCGTGCAAGCGTAAACAAAACTAGAAATTGAGTTTTTGGGTGCTAAGCGTGAGATTAAATTTGACCGCCCAAAGTTATGGATAGCTTTTTAAAATTTAACATGCCACCTTTAAATTTAATAAAAGAGCTAAATGAAAACCCAGCTGGAAAATACCTAGTAGATATGCTTGGTATAAAGAAAGATGTTGATATAAAGGCATAGTAGTAGAAATTAGTTATCTTTTTTAAGTTTTCTCTATTTAAAAACAAATTTTTGCCGATTTCTTAAGTGATTTTTCTACTTTAAGCAGGAGAAAGCTTAAGACTATCGTTTTATATATGTAGAGATGTTGCAAAATAGGCATTTGTTAAAAGTTGTATTGAAAAGTAAGATTTTCATAGGTAGGTTTTAAAAGATAATAATTGATATCAATTAAAACTAAATTAGTGCTATAATTCTTATAAAACTTTTTACAGGAGGAAGTTATGTTTAAAGTTCTTAAAATAGCCATGATTGGCGGAATTTTAGTTGCAGGTGCTAATGCTGAAGATTTTCTAGCAAAGGTTACAGCTGGTGCTTTGAGTGACATCTCTAGTAATGTTAAAAACTAGATGTTACAGATATGAGTGAGGTTAAAGGTGGGCTAGAGTTAGTAGGTCCTAAGAAGTTTTTATACAATGAGTCTGGAGTATATGCTAAATATGAGCTTGGTAAAGACGGAGATTATATAAAAATGCAGATAGAACAAAGGTTGGGCGCATACAATCTCCCTGAATACCACCTTGCACACACTGTCAAAAGAGAGATAAAATCTAGTCGTTATGGTAGATATCCTTTATTTACTTACAGCGCTGCAGCGTATAACAAACAGACTGGAGAGTATCATAAGTATCTAGCAGTTTTGTTCTAAATAACAATGCAGTTGTTAGACAGCTAAGAGATAATTTTAAAAGGCAAATGGAATCTGACCTAGGCGGTTGGTAAATTTTTAGTAGCCTACAAGTTATACTGTAGGCTACTTATACTTTAAAAGGAGTTAAAATGATAACTAGCATAAACGGACTTAGCAACACACCGATACAAGAAACAGCTATCCAAAAAGAAAATATAACCAAAGAAGGCAACCAAGACAAAAGCGTCAGCGAAGAGAAATTTGATTACTCAAAGTATATGTTTAGACCCTGGACTGATAATGTAAAAGAATTTATTGATATAGACCAAAGTAAAGAGGGCTGGATAACAGATACTATAAATCGAATAGATAATATGCTGTCTGATTACACCATGAAAGAAAGAAGAGCTTTAGCATCAAAATACCCTCCAGAAACTATGGAATAATTTAGGGTTGGAGAGCTACAAAGCTATATGGATTGGCTACTTACCAACTCTGTTGATGGCAAGCCAACTATGTTAGGAAAATTAATAGGTATCGGCACAAAGGAAGAAGAAGATGAACTAGATGCTTTTATGGAAACTATGTCTTCTCTATATCCAAATAATAATGACGAGTCGCTTAGTCTTTTAGATAGAACTGATCTAAGCATAGAAGAGTTTAAAACATTATTTGCCAAAGCAAGAGAGAAAGCAACAAAGGATGTTGAGGAGCAAAGAAAGCAGATAATCAAAGAAGAGCAAGAATACAATGCAAATTTTGCCAAAGAACAAAGTGAGAAGAAATTTAAACCTATGCAGGTTAAGAAGAAGTATGAGACCTATGATATAAATAAGGATCAGAAATTTCTCTATGCAAGAGAGCTTTTAAAATTTAAAGAAAAAAGAGGCATAGATGTCTTAGAGCTTATGCAAAAGATAGATAAGAAGCAAATTTTAAATAAGATGGCTTAACTGGTTAAAGATAGCCACCTTTTAAATTTATCTATTTAAACTTTTGTCTCATTTTGAAGCTTTGTAGCATGAGCTAGCACACTATCTACTATCTCGCCAGCACTTTTACCATCTTTTGAAGTGAGTAAATTTCTCTTTAGTAGCTCTTCTAAGATAAATTTGATCATCTTCTCATTTTTTAAAAGCCTTGAGAGAGGCACTATATCATCAGCCAAGCTTTGCTCGTTCATTAGCTTTGAGTAAGAGCTTGCCTCCACACTAAGCTTCGTCTCGCCACTATCACTAGCGATAGGGCTAAAACTCTTTAAAAATCCCACAAATACACCAGCACTGCTATAAGTATCATCTGCTTGATATACCGACATATCAGGGTTAAATGTATATTCGTCACTGGCTCTTGCATCAAGATACTCTTTGCTAAAATTTAGCTCATAGACCTCGTGGCTTACTCTAAAGCCTCTAAGCTCATCTCTGACACTCTTTGCATCGCTAACTTGATCAAATGTTTTATATACATTTGTAACGGATATTAAGCTCACATCTTTTAAGAAATTTGCATTTTTACCAAAGGTTTTTTGGTTGGTATCCAAGCTAAAGCCTTTTGGTAAATTTGCTAGATCAGCTTCGCTATATCTATCTTTCTCGTCCCCTACAATGCTTTTAAAAAGTTTATAGTAGTGCTTTGTGGTATCAGCTACGTCTATCTTTTCAAAGGCAGCCTTGCTTCTATCTTGTGTGAATAGATATGTTTTGTTGTTGTATCTAACTATCTCATCAAGCGTGCTTTTGTGGATTTTAAAGTCCTGCGGCAAGCCTGCTGCTTTGTTAAAATCAGCTCCCATAAAGCCAGCTTTATCCACTGTGTAGCCATAAGCTTGAAGATCATTAAAATTTAAAGAGACGAGGCTGTTTTGTGAAGAAGTGGTATAAGTAAATTTAGCTGGTTCTTGGTTTGGCTCGCTAATCTTTTCTTTGGCATTTTGCTTTATAAGATCACTAAAATTTAAAGATCTATCTTGTTTGTGCTGTTGCTTGGTGTATGAATTTACATTGGTGCCTAAGATGCTAATATCATTCATGGCTTACTCCTTGATATTATCTGTCAAAGAGCAAGCATGATTTGTTCCAGAGTAAATTTACATCCACTCAAGCACTTGCGTGATATCTTTGGCGTAAAAGCACTTTAGGCCTTGCGTGTCAAGCGGTTTGTTTGGGATGATGGCGTTTTTAAATTTCTGCGTTTTTGCCTCTTTTAGTCGCTGATCGAGGTTGAAAATTTCTCTTATCTCGCCGTTTAGGCTTAGCTCGCCGATGAAGACGCTGTCCTTGCTGATAGGGCGGTTTTTGAAGCTGCTGATTATCGCTGCGATGACGGCTAGATCGGCCGCAGTCTCGCTTATCTTAACGCCACCTGAAACATTTATAAAGACGTCGTAGTGCCCAAGTGGAATTTCAAGCTTTCGCTCAAGTAGGGCTAGCAGCATATCTAGGCGGTTTTTCTCAAAGCCAGTCGAGCTTCGCTTTGGATAGGCGCTTTCACAAACAAGTGCCTGAATTTCGATGCTAAGCGCCCTTGAACCCTCCATTATGATGGTGATAGCACTCCCACTCATCGCCCCGCCACGTGTGAAAAATTTACTAGAAACCTCATTTGCGCTCACCAGTCCGTGCTGGCTCATCTCAAATATACCAACCTCGCTCGTCGAGCCAAAGCGGTTTTTAAACCCACGCAAAATTCTTAGCTCCCTGCTCGCGTCACCATCAAAATAAAGCACCACATCGACCATGTGTTCAAGCACTCTAGGTCCCGCGATCGAACCCTCTTTGGTGATGTGACCGATGATAAAAACGCAGATATTTTGGCTCTTTGCAAGCCTCATTAGCTCAAATGTGATCTCACGAACCTGCGTGATCGAGCCTGGTGCGGAGGTTATATTTTGACTATAAAGCGTTTGAATGGAGTCAATGACTAGCACCTTGTAGTCGCTCTTTTGCACTTCTAGCAGGATATCTTCTAGGCAAATTTCAGTTAGCAGGTATAAATTTTTATCCACCGCATTTAGCCTATCAGCCCTCATTTTTATCTGGCTTTGGCTCTCTTCGCCGCTTACATAGAGCGTTTTTTTGCCATCTTTTGCTAAATTTGAGCCAATTTTTAGAAGCAGAGTTGATTTGCCAATGCCCGGACTGCCGCCTATTAAAACAAGCGAGCCCTCAACCACACCACCACCAAGAACGAGGTCTAGCTCGCTATCTTTGGTGCTAAATCTAGTAAAATTTTGAATTTCAACTTCGTCTATGCTTATGGCTTTGCTAGGTGTGCCACTGCTTTTTGCTATCTCTTTACTTATCTTTATCTCTTGCTGGCTAAGCTCGACAAAGCTATCCCAAGCCCCACATTGTGGGCACTTGCCCAGCCACTTTGCCTGTTGATTACCGCAGGCTTGACACTCAAAAACTGGCTTTGCTTTTGCCATAATATATCCTTTTTAAAATTTCAACTACTATCACTCCAAATCCCGCTCCGATCATATCTGCTACGATGTCAAGCAGGCTAAAGCTCCTGTTTGGTAAAAATGCCTGAACGAGTTCTATCTGCACGCCAAAGACTAAAAGTATGGCTAAATTTTTTAAAATTTTAAACTCATAGCCAAGGTAGAGCAGGATATAAAGGACGAAAAAGGCTAAAAAATGGTTTGCTTTGTCCCACGAATTTTCGATGATCGCAGGACTTTTTGGAGTAAATGCAAGAATATCAATCGCCAAAAGAGCAGCGAAAAAGCAAATTTTACTAAGAAATTTTACCCTACTCAAAAATGGCGTCCATCAACTCGTCTAAAAACTCGTCTGGGTTAAATTTGATGATATCGTCCATGCTCTCGCCAACGCCTATATAAAATATAGGTAGCTCAAGCTCCCTTGCCACGCCAAATAGTGCTCCGCCCTTTGCAGTGCCGTCAAGTTTTGTGATGATGACGCCATCAAGCGAGACGATCTCGTTAAACGCCTTTGCCTGCGCGACGCCAGCGTTGCCCTGCGTGCCATCAAGGATGAGTATCTTGCGGTGAGGCGCCTTTTCGTAGGCTTTTTTGCTGATACGAACGATTTTATCAAGTTCGTTTGCTAAATTTGTCTGGTTTTGAAGCCTGCCAGCCGTGTCTAAGATGACGCGGTCGATGCCTTTTGCAAGGGCAGAGCTGATCGTATCGTAAGCAACAGCTGAAGGATCATGCCCTTGCTGGGTGGCGACTATTGGCACGTTTAGTCTGATCGACCACTGGCGCAGCTGCTCGATCGCCCCAGCTCTAAATGTATCACAAGCGCCCAAAATGACGCTTTTGCCGTTATTTTTATATAAATTTGCTAGCTTTGCTATTGTGGTCGTCTTGCCAGCGCCATTTACACCAAGGATGAGATCGACAAATGGCTTATCAGGCTCGATAACGCGCTCGTTTTCGTAGATGAAATAGCTACTCATAACGCGTCTAAGATCAGCTCTGCTCACTTCATCTTGTGGCGGCAAGTAGTATAAAATCTCCTCCACGATCTCGTAAGCCACGTCAGCTTCTAGTAAAATTTCTTCCAAGCTCTCTTTGTCGATCTTTTTTGACTTTTTAGCCGAGCTTATCGCTCCAAAGGTCTTTTCAAAGCCTCTTTTTAAAAACTCAAGCATTATTTTATAGCCCTATTTATGTCAGTTTCAAGCATCTCTTCAGGTACAAGACCGATGTAGCCTTGAGCATAGTCGCCATTTGCTTTAAAGAGTGCAGATGCAGGGAGTCCTTTGATGCCGCCCATCGCCTTTTCAAATAAGAAATTTCCCTCGCCAACTGCGATGTCGTATTTGATCTTATACTTTTGAGCAAATTCTTTAACCTCGTCCTCGCTCTTGTCTTCAAGCAAGATAGCAACGATGTTTAGCTCGTTTTTAAATTTCTCACTTAGGTTGTTTAAAGATGGGATCTCAGCCTTGCAAGGTGGGCACCAAGTGGCGAAGAATACATAAAGTGTCGCTTTTTTGCCATCTTTTACGTCAAAGCCGTTGCTTCTTTTTGTAATCTGCATAGTTGTGCCGTTAAGCAGCTTTAGGCTTATATCTTTTACTTCGTCACTTTGTGCGCTCTCGCTTATCTTTGGTGTGAGCGTATCTTTGCTTAAATTTTCATCTTTGCTGGCATTTTCTTCTAAATTTTTACTTTGCACAGCTGGCTCGCTAGTGTTTTGCTCGCTCTTTTGGCTTTTGTTGTCGTCACCGCATCCGAAAAATGCAAAAAGACAAAGTGATGTTATAATTGCGCGTTTTAGTGTCATAAATTTCCTTTTGAAAAATGTTTCAGGATTATACAAGAAAGAGCATAAAATGAGCGTTAATTTAGAAAAAAACGAATTTAGAAAAAATGCAAGAGCAAATTTGATAAAGCTCACTAAATTTAGAGCAAAATGCACGCATTATAAGGCGGCAAAAACACTTTTAAATTTGATAAATTACACAAATTCTAAAAAGGTTCTCTTTTACCTGCCGCTTAACTACGAAGTCGATGTGCTTAAAATAAGACGAAATTTATCACATAAATGTGAAATTTTTGCCCCTTTTATGGTAGGTCTTAGCTTAGAGATGGTAAGATTGCGACTGCCATTTCTAACTTATAAATTTAATGTCAGACAGCCATCTGGCAAAAAAATGAATAATGTTAAACTCGATATGGCGGTAGTTCCAGCGATTGGGGTTGATGGAGCTATGGCAAGGATAGGGCACGGAAAAGGATTTTACGATAGATTTTTTGACACTTTGCCCGTTAAGCCAAAACTGATAGTTTTCTTAGAGGTAAAAGACTTCTACACCAAAGATGTGCTCTCGCAGGCGCACGATGCGGTAGCGGACTTTTATATAACCCCAAGCAAAAATTATATAAAAAGAGGAATAAATGATAGAGGTTTTAATAGGCTTAGGGGCCGGTGTGGTGGGCGTTGGAGCAGGGTATCTCTACGCCAAAAAGATAAATGACGCAAACTACAACATATTTTTAGAGCAGGCAAAAGCAAAGGCAAAAGCCATCGAGTATGAAGCTGAGCTAACGCTTAAAAACTCTAAAATTTCAGTCCAAGAGGCTGAATTTGAGGCTAAAAAAAGATACGATGACAAGACGACAAAGCTTCAAAAAGAGTATGCAAGTAAATTTGATGAGCTAACTAAAAAAGAGAAAATTTTGCTAAATGAGCAAGAGCTTTTAAATGATAGCAAAGAGCTTTTTGAAAAAGATAAGCAAGATGCAAAGGTCACTTACGAAGAGGGTTTAAATTTAAAAGCGACTTATCAAAACAAAGTAGAAGAGGCGATAAGAGTACTTGAGCACGCTGCTGGCTTAACGGAGGAAGAGGCAAAAGAGGTCGTGCTTAAAAAGGTCGAAGAGAAGTCACGCGCCGACATCGCTCACATCGTTAGAAAGTACGAAGAAGAGGCAAAAAGAGAGGCTAAAAAGAGGGTTAATTACATCTTGGCGCAGGCTACGTCAAGATTTGCTGGAGAATTTGCGGCTGAGCGTCTAATAAACGTCGTAAATATCAAAAATGATGAGCTAAAAGGTAGGATCATCGGCAAAGAGGGACGTAATATCAAAACCCTTGAAATGGTGCTTGGCGTTGATATCATCATCGATGATACCCCGCACGCGATCATCTTAAGCAGCTTTAACCTTTACAGACGTGCGATCGCAACAAGAGTGATCGAGCTTTTGGTGGAGGATGGCAGAATTCAGCCAGCGAGGATAGAAGATCTTCATAAAAAAGTGACTGAAGAATTTGAACAAAGCATACAAGAAGAGGGCGAGAATATCGTCATGGATCTTGGCCTAAATAAAATTCATCCAGAGATAGTAAAACTAATAGGCAAGCTTAAATTTAGAGCAAGCTATGGTCAAAATGCCCTTGCTCACAGCCTTGAAGTAGCTCACCTTGCTGGCATCATCGCAGCTGAGTGTGGCGGAGATGAGAAGCTAGCAAAAAGAGCTGGCATACTTCACGACATCGGCAAGGCGCTAACTCACGAGTACGAGGGTAGTCACGTCGATCTTGGAGCTGAAATTTGCAAACGCTATAAAGAGCATCCAGTCGTCATTAACGCGATCTATGCTCACCATGGTCACGAAGAGGCGACAAGTATCGAAAGTGCTGCTGTTTGTGCAGCTGACGCACTAAGTGCAGCTCGTCCAGGAGCAAGACGTGAGGTGCTTGAGAGCTTCTTAAAACGTGTCGAAGAGATCGAAAACATCGCAAAAAGCAAAGAGGGCATCAAACAAGCTTATGCGATCAATGCTGGCCGTGAGATCCGCGTCATAGCAAATGCTAAACTTATAAATGACGATGAGGCGGTGCTTGTGGCAAAAGAGATAGCTCAAGAGATCGAGAGCAAAGTGCAGTATCCTGGTGAGATAAAAGTAAGCGTCATTAGAGAGACTCGTGCTGTTGATTTTGCGAAATAACGGCAAGATATGAAATTTCTTTTATCATTGATAATATTTTTCTCGCTTGGCTTTGCCAGCGAGGAGCTCGTGCTAGACTCGGCAAATTCGTTTATAACGACGATGAGAGGCGCTAGAAACACTCCTATAAAAGAGCTCATCGAGCAGTCAAAAGCGACGATCATCTTTCCAAGTGTAAAAAAAGTCGGTTTTGTGGTTGGTGGTATGGGCGGAGATGGCATCATGGTCGTTGGCAACATCAACTCGCCAAGTGAAATTTTGCCAGTTAGTATAAGTGGCGGCAGTATCGGCATACAGCTTGGCTATGAAGATAGCTCGCTTGTGCTATTTATATTTAAAGATAGCATAATCTACGACATAAAAGACGCCAAAATCACACTTGATGCGAAGCTTTCAGTGGCATTTGGCGATATTGGACGCAATTATAATAAAGTAAGTGATTTTAAATTTTCAAGCGACATCTACGCATACGCTGCAAATGATGGATTTTTCGCTGGGGCTAGCTTTGGCGGAGCAGTGATTAGCGCAAAGGATGAAATTTTAAAACAAAGTGGCTACGCATACGAGCAACTGATATCTTCAGCTTCTAAGCTTTTGGGGCAATGATGCAAGATATTATAAATTCAATCTCGACTTACGGCTACATCGTGCTATTTTTTTACAGCCTTGGTGGTGGCATGGTAGCACTTATTGCCGCTGGGATATTAAGCTTTGCTGGCAAGATGGACATCACTCTTAGCATAATCGTCGCTGCCGTGGCAAATACGATCGGCGATACTTTGATCTTTTACGTCGCAAGGTTTAACAAAAGCTCGCTTATGCCTTATGTGAAAAATCACAAAAGAAAGCTTGCCTACGCTGGAATTTTGGCTAAAAAGCATGGCGATAAGATAATATTTATCAAAAAATTTATCTACGGCGTCAAAACTTTGGTGCCTATCGCACTTGGACTTACAAAATACTCTTTTTATAAATTTAGCGTTATAAATTTGATCTCTTCAGTGCTTTGGGCAGTGATCGTCGGTCTTGCTAGCTATAAAGTAGGGGATTATTTTATGAGTGTGAGCAATTATCTTGGCGAGCATGGCTATATAATGCCACTTGTCATGGTTGGCTTGTTATTAGGTATTTGGTTATTTTTACAACGCATTACAAAAAGGAGAAAAGTATGAAAAAGGTGATATCTGCTCTAATCGTAGTTATCGTGATCGTCGCAGGCGCTGTTTATTTTGCCTCAAACAAGGTCGAGGAGAACTATCAAAGGATGGTTGATAGACTAAATGATGTAAATGGCTTTAAGGTTTCAGAAAATAGCTATCAAAAGGGCTTTTTTGGTTCAAAAGGGTCATTTGATCTTATAGTCTCAAAGGATCTTTTGAAAAATTTAGCTGGCAAAGATGTAGATGAGGATCTAAATTTCAAGGTAGAAAATGAAATTTCTCACTCAGTACTTGCATTTGTAAATGGCTTTGATATCGATTCAAAAATTTCTATACAAAATGAAGCGATAAAAAATATCGTTGCTTCATTTCTTGGATCAAACGTCGTCGCAACGGCTAAAACAAAGGCTAGCGTGAGTGGCGATAAAGATGTAAATGTTAAATTTAGCGATATCGACTTTAGTGACAAGCAAACCATGAACGTTCATACAAAGGATGTGAAATTTGGCTTGAAACTGGACGCAAAAGATAATGTAAATAGCGCAAACTTAGGTCTTGAGAAAGTTTTATTAAAAGACCTTAATGAAGAAAATAAAGCAGAAGTTAATCTTGAAGGCGTCGATATAGATACAAGCTACTCTGTGCCAGTTGAAATTTCAAAGATATTTGAGAGCAAACTAGCTCCTTACGTAGCAAAGGCTAAGATCAAAAAACTAGCATTATTAGATGAAAAGGATGGCAATGTTGCTTTAGATGATCTTGAGTATAACTCGAAATTTGAAGTCTCAAATGATCTTGGTAGCTCAAATGATGTAGTAAAGATAGGTACAGTTGCTGTTAATAAAGTGAAATTTACAGATTTTATCTTAGATAGCAAAATAGCAAATATCAATGTGTCAACTATAAATAATATACTTGATAGACTAAGTAATGTAAATGTTGATACAAATGAGAGTATATTTGCTGGGTTAAATTTGGACGAAGTAATGGGTCAAATTTTAGAGAAAAATCCAAGCGTGAAAGTGGATACATTAAGCTTTAAAAATGGCGATAATGCGATAAATTTAAAACTAGATGCTGCTATTAATGGCTTTAAAAGCGGAGAAAGTCAGCTTGCGATCTTTGATAGGCTATCACTTAATGGTGAGCTAAGCGTGGATGAGACTTTGGCTAAATTTTTTGATACGCTCTTTCCTGAGATGACTCTTATCGAGCCAACACTTATATCTGCTGGATATTTAAAAGAAGATGGCAAAAAAGTAGTGAGTAAATTTAAGTACGATCCAAATAAAAAAGATATTATTTTTAATGAAAAGGTTGGACTTCAAAATTTATTTATGGGCTTTTAAAAAAATAGCCTGATTTTTATCTACTTTTAAGCATCACTTCTATATACTTCACTTTCTGTTTTGCAGAACGCAGAGCAGAAAGTTCTTTTAACTTACAATTGTTAAACTATTAGTCAATCTTTGAAATCTAAACAAGTGATCGATTGAGCCAGTCTATTATGATTAAATAATAGATTAGACAAACTAATATAAAAACTAAAAGTTTTTT
>NZ_PPBR01000066.1:0-7780 GCF_002913545.1 Campylobacter concisus
CAAAAAGCTATCTTGCACTGATCCTCAAACCAAAAAGCTTCTTGGCAAAAGAGTGCTTGAGACAACGATAGATAACATAAATCACATATCATATAAGATGTGCAAAAACCAAAAGCTACTAAATGATGAGCAACAAGCATTTGTGCCACTTGGTAAAAAGGATAAGAGTGTAAATTTAGATGATGGTACCAAAGACGAGATAGCAAAGGGCATTAAAGAGGCTAGCATAGATAGCTATCAAGACGACATAGAAGCTTTAAAAAAGCAGGATTTGGTGCTACCTTTTACTAAAAAATCTCTAAAAAACTCTGTTTGTGAGCTAAGAGATGCTATAAATGAGCTAGCAAAACAAAAGGGTGCACTCACACAAAACGATATCTTAAGAATATTTGGTTGTGAGTTATCGCCAGATGGAGATAATGAGCTAAGTGATGATCTAAAATTTGGATATGGAAATTTAAATGATCCTACCTTTGGTGGTCAGGTAAAGCTATATAATGCAGATGAATATGAAGATAAAGGCATAGTTTTAAGTGACATTGAGACTAAAGATCTTGCTTTGAATGATACAAGTGATGCTAGTAACATGACTTTTAATGAAGCTATAAATTTCTTTCAAAAGCTCTTCTCAAATAGAGCTAAAAGCTTTATATCGCAGCTAGACTCAACTGCTAAAAACGAAAGCAAAGCTGACATGCTCACGCTAAAGAGCGCATTTGAAAACTATGTATCAAACACAAGTATTTCAAACAACTGGAGTGATAGCACATTAGGCCTTGTTAGACATGTAGGGCGGCTAATGTCTATGAAATTTGGCTATGGACTAGATATTAAAAAGATAAAAAGAGATGACTTGCTAAATTTTAGAAATATCTTACTGCAACTACCAACCAAACTCTCTCAAAATAGTCTCTATAAAAATAAGAGTCTAGATGAGATCATATCTTTGGCAAAAGATAGACCAAAAATTTCTAAATCAACCATCAAGAAGTATATTGTTAGAGTTAGTGAGTTTTTTAAATACTGCTATGATAGCGACTATATAGATAAGAATCCAGCTACAGATCTACAAATAAATTTAAACCAAGATGACGTTACAAATAAAAACCCTTATGAAGATAGTGACGTAAATGCACTTTTGGATATTGTGAGTAAGATAAGATCAAATGGTGATACCAAAAGTCAAAGAATTAACAAAGATGAGCTATTTTTCGTTACTCATATAGCAGCCTACTCTGGCATGAGACTAAATGAGATAATACAGTTAAATACGGATGACATAGTTGAAAAATATAACATAGTATGCTTTAGTTTAAATACAAAAGTAGATGTAAAAACAGGCAAGAGCAAGACTTTAAAGACTAGAAACTCTGTAAGAATAGTTCCTATACACTCTAAGTTAGGTAGTATTGGGCTGTTTGAATTTATAGAGAGTAAAAAGAAGCTAGCTAGGAAATGTGGCAAAGCAGTTAGGCTATTTAGCTGTGACAATAAAGACTTCTCTGAATATTTTAGAAAGAAGATAAATACTAAAGTTATAAAAGATGGTGATAAAACAAGGACGTTTCACTCATTTAGGCATACTTTCATAAACAAGCTCATCCAAAGTGGCCAAAGAGTTGAGCATATAGCTGCTCTTGTAGGGCATGAACAACAATATAAGATCACCATGAATACTTATGGGGAGCCAGTAACTCCAAAAATTCTAAAGGATCTAGTTGAGGAGGTAAATTTTTATCAAGGAGGGGAAGGGTGATAAACTATTTAAAATGATGAGATTGTTAGCATAAATAGTAAAGATTGATTTATAATTTAAGGTTATTTAAGATTCTAAAATTATGCTTAATTTTATGGCTTTTTAATATTTTGCTATATGTTCTTTGATTTATCTTAAACGGATCGATAACAACGAAAAACATAACCTAAACCAGCTTGCATCTATATTCTATATATGGTATTTTGCTATCAAAAAGCCATCTTGTATTTCACCTGGGCGAGGATACTTTTTGTCTGACAAGTCAGACAAAAAGACCTCGTTAGGGATAGTCCCTAAAACCCCATATTTATTATACAGCCTAAAAAATTACTGTATTTTGTTCCATAAGAACCAAACACTAATAACTCAAACGCATCTTTATTTTCAAAAAAATACCCTCCTTACTGGTTTGTCCAGTAAGGAGGGTACATATCAAAACCCTTCTCTTTTTCTTTTATAGAACTTTTGCGTTATATACTTCTTCGGGCTTAGCGGCCAATAGTCTTGCTGCCATATCTTTTTTCATCTGAATCAAAGTAGTCTCTTCTTCTTCACTTCTATCTTCTTTTCTTGCTAATTCAATAAATTCTTTTAGTACAAAACCTGGCTTTATGGTTATAACAACTGTTTTATCTCTATACTTGAATTTAAAATAATATCTTCCATGGGGACTTTCTAAGACTTCTTCAGCTTCTTTTAAATTAATATCAACGGAAATTCTACCATCTGTTACGCATCTTGTTACCATTTCAAAAGCATCTAGCCCTCCCGGTCCAGGAAATGCTGTAATAAGGTATATCTCTCTTCTTTCTAATAATTTCCCATCATCTAAAAGTGGAAAGGCTCTACTCATGACTTGAAATGCATGAGCTACTCCCCCAGGATAACCTACACCATGATAGCTTAGTAAATTATCAAAGCTATATTCTAATTCATGTCCTTTTTCTAATACTTTTATTTTATCCATGTTTTTTCCTTTCTTGTTAAACTACTTCCTCAATATTGTAGCAACTTCATCATCTGATAATTTGTAATCATATTTCTAATACTTTTATTTTATTTATCCATGTTTCTTCCTTTCTTGTTAAAACTACTTCCTCAATATTGTAGCAACTTCATCATCTGATAATTTGTAATCATATACATATTCAAAGAAATTCTTTAACTCTACTTCCATGTCCATATCTGAAAACAATTGTGGATACTGTATTTTTGCAGCCCATTTAACTGTAAGCGGAGTTTCAACCCCAGGAGGATCCCACCTATAAACACCTATAGGAATTTTGTATACTTGTTTGTTAGCTACAGCTTTAATTGTTGACCAGTTTCTACCTTCCTGCTTATTTTCAATAAAGTCTTCCGGCATTAAGTCTGAATGATTTCCTAAATAAATGATATCAGGGTTCCATACAATCATCTGCTCCATGTCCACGTCAGCCAATTTACCCTTAAGCTCGTGGGCCGGATTATGGGCTCCACTTGGTTTCATCCAATGGTCATATGTTGTTACAGCTATTTTCATGTCACTATAAAACTCTATAACTTTTGGTTTATCTTCATCTTTTATTTCAGCTAACTTTGATGTTACTTCATTAATTCCTTTGTCCATATATTCAACTAATAAGTCGCCACGTTCTTTCTTTTGAAGTACTTCAGATATCATTTTTATATTTTCTTTTATACTGTCAAATTCTGCCCTCTTTAAAGCTACTACCTTAAGTCCTGCAGCTTCCATTTTTTCAATTTCTTTCTCAATATTCGAATAAATAAACACTACATCCGGTTTTAGCTTCAATAACTCTTCCACGTTAACAACTGCGTCTTTTGAACACCATTTAGTATTCGCATTAGCTAGTTGTGGATACATGTTTTTTAAAACACTTTCTTCAAAAGCTTTAATAGAAGATGGGTTGCATCCTACAATTTTATCTGTCTTTCCATCAATTGCATATATTATAGACGGAAGAGGCTTGTCCACCGTTGCAATTCTTTCCGGTGTTTTTTCAAATTTAATCGTTTTTCCTCTAACATCAGTAACCGAGTATTCGCTTTCTTTTACCTTTTTAACTTCTTGCACTTGACTAGCTTCTTTTTCCTTGTTTTCACTGATTTCATTTTTATTACTTTGAGAGCTGCCGCCACAAGCATTTAAAATTAATGCTAGTACTAAAAATAATAATAAACTAATCCTTCTTTTCATTTTTCCTCCTTCGAAAATTATACACTTAGTGGATAAACTCCAAACAAATCTGCAACTTCTTCTCTTAATATATGAGGTCTTTGTCTAAGAGCTTTGCCAACTTCTATCTTTCTTTTTAAATCAACTTGATTAATTCTTTCTTTTAATTTTCCTTCTTGTTCACTCCTTTCTTTAGCAGAGTAAGGTTCTTGATATAGGGTTTTAATAGCTTCATTAATTTCATCTTTTGAATTAAAGGTTCCCAG
Organism: Campylobacter concisus; assembly: GCF_002913545.1. Classification (GTDB taxonomy): domain Bacteria; phylum Campylobacterota; class Campylobacteria; order Campylobacterales; family Campylobacteraceae; genus Campylobacter_A; species Campylobacter_A concisus_AV. The sequence goes on from NZ_PPBR01000066.1 coordinate 4,202, forward strand.
TACAGAATCTATAAAAGGGAAGGACAGAATATATGCATATGCCGCTTGAACCAAAGTTTGGTCTTCTTTTATACGAATAGCGTTAAATATATCTTCATAAAGCAACAAGTCTCCTGTTGCCAGCGGATTCATAGCTATTGTCCCTATATCTTTTTCATGAGTCTTCATTATTCCTTTTAATCTGTATTTGGAATTAATTATATTAAAGCCCTGTAAACTATAATCAAATTTATACTCCCCAATCATCTTAATTAGTTCTTTATTTTGTAAGTGTGAAGAAAAAGTAATATGCTTAATAAGTCCCTCTTCTCTTGCTTTTTCCATCTCTCTTATAGCTCCATAGTTTTTAGCTCCTCTCCATTCTTCAAAAGATTTTACACCCCAAAGACAAGTAAAGGAGTCAATACAACTTATTCCTAAATTCTTCAAAGAATTTTCAAGATTTTTTCGAAATGTTTTAGAATCTCCGGCATGTGTCTTTGACATAATATAAAATGGTTTTTTATGCTTCTTCATTTCTTTTATGGCTGTACCTAATATAAGTTCTGAACAATTGTTCCCATAAGTATCGCCGGTTTCAAAGAAATTTATTCCTTGTTTATATGCATAGAAGAAATTTTCTGCATGTTTATCTATATCTTGGGGATTCTTTAAGTGATGACTTCCCATAGATATTCTTGAAATTTGTATGCCTGTAGATCCTAATTTTCTATATTCCATTCATTAACCTCCTTCTAACAGTTCTATATGGCTTTATAAGGTGCAACTGTTTTGTATTCAACTTCTTCTGCTTGAAAAATTAAAATTTTAGCTTTGATCTGAAAATACTTTTGTAAGTTATCTTCAGTAATGGCTTTCGAACTTTCATCAAAGGTTGTTTTGTAGTCACTACCGATAAACAAAGTTTTGTCAGATATCTGCAATGCATGACTAGGAAAATGAGTGTTTATTATGCAAGCAGATTTTTTATTTACATTTATATGTTTAATTGCCTCTATGATTCTAATTTGATTCTTCATATCCAGGTTTGACTCCGGTTCATCTAAAATAAGAAGTTTTGGATTAGAAACAAGAGCTCTCGCAATCATAACCATTTGAAGCTCTCCTCCGGATAGCTCATCACAGTATCTATTTGATAGCTTTTCAACTCCTAATTCTTTTAAAGTTTCATAAGCTTTATCATAATCTTCCTTCGTAGGGATATGGAAAAAACTGTTTTCCTTGTCTAAACCCATCACAACCATTTCTAAAACCCCATAACTAAACACACTTTTCTTAACTTGAGGAACATAACTTAAGTTTTCCCATAATTCTTTTTCTGCATATTCATTTATATCTTTGCCGAACAATAAGGCTTTTCCCGTGTCCCATTTTAAAAATCCCATAAGACACCTTAAGAAAGTAGTTTTACCCACCCCATTGGGTCCAAGAATGGACATTACTTCTTCTTCTTTTAAATCAAATGAAATATCTTTTAAAATTTTTCTCTTGTCATATGAAAAAGTACCTTTTTTAACTTGGAGTATCATCTTCTTTCTCCCGAATTCTTTCTAAGTATAGTTATGAATAATGGCGCACCTATAAATGCTGTTAATATTGAAATGGGAATTTCATTGCTTGTAGCTGCTCTTGAAAGGGTATCTATCAGTAATAAATAAATTGCTCCCATAACACAACAAGTTGGAATAAGGTACCTATTATCATTTCCGATAACCATTCTCGCCAAATGGGGAATTATTAAACCTATCCATCCTATAATTCCACATACAGAAACTGTAGTTGCAGTTATCAATGTTGAGAGTAAGATAACCACAATACGTAATTTTTTTACATTAATTCCTAAAGACCTAGCCTCATCAGAATCTAGAGATAAAAGATTCAATTTCCACCTTAATAGAAAGAAGCCGAAAATACAAGGTATTATTATTATTGAACAAATAACAAGGTCTCTATAGGATACACTTGCTAAACTTCCCAGCAACCACATAGTGATAGTTGGAAGCTTATCTTCCGGATCTGCTATATATTTAATAAATGATATTGAAGCATCAAATAGTGACTTTACAATTACTCCGGATAAAACTAACACATACAAATCTGTTCGTTTTTTTACTCTGGATAGGTTTAAAACTATATAAACTGCTAAAAGCCCCAGAAGCAAAGAAACATGCTGAGTCACTATCATGTTTAGGGATAATAATATAGATAAAGCCGCCCCAAAACCTGCTCCTGAAGACACCCCTAGTAAGTCCGGGCTAACTAAAGGGTTTGAAAAAACAGTTTGATATGCTGCTCCTGCCAGTGATAGCCCTGCACCTACTAAAACTGCCATAAGTATTCTAGGTAGTCTTATGTCAATTACTACACTAGTTTCATATACGCCTAAGCCGCTAACATCTCCGGTTATTGTTTTGTATATAATCATAAATGCTTCATAGGGGCTAACCGGATATCTTCCTAAACAAATAAAAGTTAGTATTAAAAGCAATAGCAATACAAAGAGAACCAATATGCATAATTTTTTATTCTTAAAGAAACCTTTTCCCATTTATCCACTCTTTCTAATTAATAGTAAAAATCTTTTATATAGTCTCCTATCCTCAATATAAAGAAGTTAACAAAATCTTTTTAGATATTTGCTCTAAATTAGGACTTAAGGATAAGTCATAAGAGATTATTTCATTTGTATACATATCAAGTATTGGTGAAATGTAGCATTTACTCCATGAAAAGTTAAATTGAGATACATCAGTACTCCATTTTTGTAACGGCTTATCAGCTTTAAAATTTCTGTCTATTATATTATCAGCAATCTTTCCTACTTTACCTTTGTATGAATGATATTTTTTCTTTACACTATTAAGAATCCTATTATGAGTTACTTCATAATCTCCGTTTGCCATGATTTACCCTCCTTTCTTTAAATGTAACTTGGTTGTATTATAGCACTTGTTATATTTGAAAGTCAAGATATTGATACGCATATTCATCTTTAAAATGGTCATCATCATACTCTTCATATACATAATCATAATTTAACCTAAAATGCACATTACCAATGTACGCATCTACCATTGTTGTGTTAGCAGTCGGTTTTTTAGTGTAGGCTTCGATAGTTAGGCTTGCTGGCAAAAAAGATTCTTGGTAAGTAAATTCACTTTTGGCAATAACACATTTTTCATTTAGGTATGAACTACAAAATTCTAAAAACTTAGCTCCTAATTCATCTGCTAGCTCTCTTTGTGTGCTAGCCAAATCTACAAACTGATGTGTCCCGTAAGGTATATGACGTCGCCGATTTTGATATTTGAAAGATCATCAGCGCTTATTGGCGTGGTTAAAATTTTCTTACTCATAGCGCGAACTCCTTGTGCGATTTTACGTCGAAATTTAGATCTGCGTCCCAGACGATGTACCCTTTGCGGTGCGACCAACAGCCCACATTTACAGCAACTGCGATTACGCTTGGATGGCGGGCGCAGTTTTCTATATGCACGCCCATCACAGAGCTTGCACCGCTCATGCCTTGTGGTCCAAGACCGATTTTATTTATGCCATCTTCTAGCAGTTTTTCGGTTA
>NZ_PPBR01000067.1:0-505 GCF_002913545.1 Campylobacter concisus
AAGTTAGACACCGGCGTAGTGGCTGTCACTTGTTTGATATTATGAAAGTGATTTATGCTCAGTTTTTCGTCAAATCTTGGGTCTAATTATCTTAACTAATCTCTCCAAAGATTGTCATAAAAGCTACCAACTTTTTGCGTTACGGATAAAAATGCAAGGGCGTTTGCCGAGAGTGATTTTAGTTTTAATCTGTTGCGAATCAATCTCTCATTTGGCATAAATTTCGCTATCTCAGCCTCGTCGTAAAGCTTGATCTTCTCTGGATCAAAGCCATCAAACGCCTCTCTCATGGCCTCTCTTTTTTGAAGCACTCCATGCCACGAAAGTCCCGCCTGAAAACCCTCCAGAACTATCATTTCAAAAAATTTTCTATCATCTTTTACGACTTTGCCCCACTCGTTATCGTGGTAAGCTATATCAAGCTCGCCTTTTGCCCATTCACATCGCCTCATCTGCTTTCCTTAAATTTTAACTCCGTAAAACTCGCTATACCACTCGACAAATT
>NZ_PPBR01000068.1:0-14973 GCF_002913545.1 Campylobacter concisus
CATTATAAACCAAACATTTATTTTTATATATTTTTATCACTGTTGTTTCTTCTGGTATATAGAAAAATTTTCTCTTATCGATATATTTATATAAGATAGCGATGCCATGTTTAAATACTACTACATAGTAATCTTTAAAATTTTTTACTTTACATCCATGATTAAATTCTATAACTCTTGGTCTATTTGGATCATAGTGATAGATAAAAATACGCTTGTCTGGCACATAGTCAAATTTCTCGTGTTTGGTGGCATCTATATTAAAAGTGCTACTACTATTTACTAGTCTATAGTCTGCGTCATAATAAAATGTTTTGTCGTTTTCGGTAAAGATTAAACTACCATCATCAAGTTCTTTTATAAAATTTCCATATAGTCTTTTTATGTATTTGTATTTTGGTGAGTAGAGATCACCAGAGGTCATCAGTATATTTCCATTACTTAGTTGTTTTTTAACAGAAGTGCCTATTATGGTTTTTAGTCGTTTACTATTGCGGCTATATATTGTGGTTATATCTTGATAATATCTTTCGTTTTTATAGTCAGTAAATTGGCAAGTTAATATAAAGTTATTATTTTTATCTAACAATATATTTGATCCATAACTTTGTATATAATAAGTATATCTTTTACTATAGTGTTTAAAAAATACTTCCATTGTAAAGTCATTATCTTTGAGATTTAGTTTTGCTCCTTTGTTGGTTTTCTTGATAACCTCACAAGATATATTTTTGTTTTCATGTTCTATAGCATTTTTTATACTATTTCCATTCTTATCGTATGTATACTTTTCAAAATACACAAGTTCAGATGGTGCGCCTTCATATGGTTCGCTGTGGTAGACAAAGTATTCAACGATAATTTTATTTCTAGTATTGTTTGTATTTATTTCAACATTAGATCCAAGTAAGCCAAATACTGGTGCATCTATTTTTTTAATGGTATTGTCACTTCTTAGATATATATAAAGACTGTTGTAAAATACAACACCATCTTCTAGTTCATATAGTAGTATGTTGCCATTTGATAGGTATTCTCCTATAGTATATGGCTCTTTTATGTATTTTATAGTTTTCAGTTCTTTATTGATTATATATATATCGCCATTTTTTTCTTTGATGGCAAAGGTGTCTTTTTGTATCTCTATATAATCACAATGCTCGTAAGTTTTTTTATTTTTGAAATCTTTGGAATATATATCGACATTTCCGTTGCTAAAATGTATCACTGTATAATTATTTGCAAAGATATCCATCTTTTTTATCTGGACATTCAAATTGCGCGTCTTGTTATAGTTTTGCTCTAGACTATATAAAAATGCCTTTTTTAGTTCTTTAAAGCTTATTAATACTTTGTTGTCGAAAACCTCTAAAATGTCTATATCATATTGCACTGGCAGTTTTTTAGTGAGTTTTCCGGTTTTTGTCTCGTAAAATTTGATATCTATACGGTCTCTATATAAAGCTATGACGTTACTAAAGTCTTTAATGTGGATATCGTTGGTGCTGAAAAAGTCAGACTTCTCTTTTGTTGCAATGGTTCTTGAAGTTTTTAGGTCACTGGTTAAAAAATCAATGTGATTTTCGAAATATATGAGTAAATTTTGATTTTTTAGTTCTATGATATCTTTAAATTTGAGATCGCTTACAAATAAGATATTTTTTAAATTCTCGTCAAAAAATGAGGTGCCATTTTTATCAGCTACTAACAGAGTATTGTCATTAAGTAGTGTTATTTTTTCAAATTTATATTTTATTTCCCATTCACTGGTTAGTATGGCGCTGTTGTCTAAAAGTATATCACCATTAGTTAGCTCTTTTACGCAACAGCTTTTAATGCTTAGTGATATAACTTTTATAAGTTTCATATTAAGAGAGTAGATATGAAGAGCTGTGTTATTGTCTTTGTTAATCTTTAACAATATGTATTTATTTTTAAAAAGAGTAATATCTTGTGCCGTTATGAGCAAGCTGTCTTTTTTGTCATAGATATTGTAATTATAAAGCGGAATTGCTGGGTAGCCATCTTCATCATATGTGTAATCATCAGCAATTCTTTCAATCTTGATATCTTGTCCTAGATAATACTTATAGTTATCTTGCATATCTAGTTCGTATTTTTGTATCATAAAAAAGTCAAATTCTTTGTTTGAATATTGCTTCTTTAAATTTAGATCAACAGAATATACGCCATAGTTTTTGCCATCATATAGCAGCAAATCACCATTCTCTAGTTCTTTTTCAAATATTATCTTTTTTGGCAGAGTTATATTTTGTCCATTATTTGTAATAGTTATAATAAATTCTATGTCTTCATTGTCAATAGTTTCATATATTTTACGTAAGAGATTACCATTTTTTAGTTCATAATAGCTTCCGTATTCTGTCTCCAGCTCTACTAAAAATTGGAAATTTTCAGAAAACAGACATTGGTTGCCCTTAAGTTTTTTAATCAAATAAAATCCATTTGATAGTTTTTTAATACTTTTCCAGTCATTTACTCCTAGGTTTGCTAAAAGTTGGAAATTTTCAGAAAACAGACATTGATTGCCTTCATGGTTTGTAACAAAAAAATTCCCATTTGATAGTTTTTCAATACTTTTCCAGTCTAAAATCGCTAGTAGTCCAGTCCTGGTAAAATTTGCGGGTATATTGCTAGACTTAAGCCAGCAGAAATTTACTTTGCCAGCCCTTAAGAGCTTTTTGGCGGATATAGTTAGCTGTGAGTCTTCACCATCTGCATAAGCTAGTTGAAACAATACAATGTGTGGTTTAAAATAGTTCGTATTATCATTGAAAAGATAGTCTTTTTCTCGGTAGAAGCTCTTTTGAGCCAAAAATTTATCTTCATCTAGGTTATCCAACATTTCTCTGAAATCTTTAAATTTATAATGATCATATATGCTGCCGATAAGTTCTAGATCGTTTAGATATTTTTCAAATTTCTTAGAATTTGAGTAGTATAGATGGTAAAATAGCTCGCTTAGAGCTCTTGGTGAATAGTATCTTTCGTCCCATAGTTTTTCTTTTTTCTCAAAGCTACAAAAGTACTCTGCTAGTTTCAAGTGCGTTTCTTGTTTGTATTTTTCATATCTTTTAGAGATAGTCTCTATAAACTGCCTGTGGAAAAAGTTTATGAGTAGTTTATCGTCTTTATAAACAAGAGTTAAAAATGGCTCAAGTAGGCTAGATAAGCTTGCCCAAAGAGATATAGGGAATGATATATTTTTAGACAAAGAGACATTTTTTATAAAAAAGACTTTGTTGTAAAATTTTTTGTCGCTTTTTATCTCTTTTGATAGTAGGTCAAGTAGCTCGTTCTCGCTAATGCCGTATTTGCTAAAGGCTATGTAGCTTAAGACCTTTTGTATAAGAAGCTTTTCTTGATGGTATAAATTTTCAAGGTTATCTATAAATTCATTTATAGCGCTAGGTATATCGTCTGCGATATCTATCTTGTCGTTTGAGCTTATATTTTTTAGCTCTTGGGATACGATAAATGCATACAAAGGAGAGCAGTTTGCATTTTTAAATTTATTTTCTACTTCGTTTATTTGTTCTTTTGTTAGCGTCCTTTTATGTTTTCCAAGGAAATTTTCAAATAGTCCTTTTGCCTCACTACTTAAACTATCATTGTTTAAATTTATGGTGTTTTTATCTCCATATTTTTTGATCAAATTTTCAAAATAAATGCTGTCATCTCTAAATTCTTCATCTTTTAAAACAGATAAAATGATCTTTATGTTTTTACCAAGTTTTTGCGGTAGCCAAAAGAGTTGATCTGTTGCTTTAAGCTGATCAAGTGCGTCTATAAAAATAACTATATTTTCATCTTTATCGCTTGAGAGCAATTCGCTGACATACTTGTCAAAATCATATTCACTTAGGTTGTTTAGGTCGTCTTTTTTTGATGTGCCTTCTATCTCGCAGATGAGATCGGTTAATAAATCCCTTTTATAAAAGGATTTACCATCAGCTCCAACAAATTTATAAAAAATGCGAGCTTTACCAAGGGTTGCTTCTTCTGCCTCTTCGATCGCTTTTTTCATAAGCGTTGTTTTACCCATACCAGAGTGAGAGTATATGATGAGTGGCGTGTTAGTTTCATCGTCTAAATAGCTGGCAATCTTTTTTAGTGATTTTTGCCTGCCTAAAAATGTATCTATCTGCTGTGTTTTAAATATGTTGTGTTCAAAATTTTCTGGAGCACTACTCAACTCTTTTATACCCGCGTCTATATTTGCTTTTAGTTTTTTCACTATCTGCGCTATAAATTTAGCTTTAGAGTATATTTTAAATTTATCATCAATCTCTTCGTTAATGATATTGTGTTTGCACCCTTTTGGTATGTTGTTTTCTACACTTTGTCTAAAATTTTCGATATTTTGATTGCGAGGTTGCTTTTGGTTCTTAAACTGCCTAAAGATAGGGATTATAAAATTTTTGTTGCTTTCGTTTTTGCATATCTCTTCAAACTCATGGTGAGTAGCAGACATAAAATATTTTTTCTTTTTCTCTTCTGGTAAATTTTCGGAGACTTTTTGCAATATTTGGCGTATTTTTTCTTCAACTTTATACCACTCTTCGTATTTTACAAAAGCTCCGTCTCTACGTTTTAATATATAGCATCCACGGTCTTTATCTTCACTTAACTGGTTTTTGTCTAATCGGTACCATTCGTCTAATATTTGTTTATCTGAACTCTTTAAATTTTTTCGTATATCATCAAATTCTTTTTTGTCTATTATATAAGGAAGTGGTACCCAGCCATATCTATCGCCAAGCATGATTAGAAAATTTGGATGTGGATATGATGCGCAGTTTCTCACCTCTCTAAGACAAACTGGTAGAGTTTTTTGATCTAGTTGGGCTTCATTGTTTATGCCCCATCTAAGATCTATAGGCTGGAAGGAAAAGCCCTTGCTTTCACAATACTCTCGTATCTTAGGGAAGACTTCATTTTGAAGCAGGTCTCTTTCTATTTTAAAGTCTTCAAAAGTAGAAGATACGAATAATCTAAAGGCTTTTTTCATGGCATTTCCTAGGTTATTTTAAGGCTTAATTATCGTCTTTAACCTGTTTTAAAAACTCATCTTCATCAATAACTTCTTTTTCTATAAGGAGTTTTGCTAGTTTGTTTATCTTATCTTCGTTTTCTTTGATTAGCTGCTCACATCTTATTTTTTGTTCTTTTAAAATTTCTAGAACTTCGTTATCTATTTTGTCATTTAATTTACCACCAAAGCTATCAATAGACTCTAAATTTATATATCCTATATTGCTCATGCCGTAGTTTTTAACGGCATTATAGGCTAAATTTGTTGCTACTTTTAGATCGTTAGTCGCGCCAGTGTCTATACCTTCATTTTTTTGAAAGTAAATTTCTGCTGTTCTACCTGCAAAAGAGACACAAATTTGGTTTTTGATATCATCAAAGCTTAAATTTTTAACATCCTCTTCTCTATCGAAGGCTACAAAACCAAATGCCTTGCCTCTTGGCTCAACCGTTATTTGTTCTATTTTTACGTGCGGCATTAATATATGTGAGATAATGGCGTGACCTGCTTCATGATATGCTGTTTCAGCTTGTATCTGTGCGTAGGTTTTGCCAGTTAGTTTGTCGCCGTATTTTACATTGTTGATATGCTCTAAAATTAGCTCTTCACTAATGCCTTCAAGCCCGTTACGCAAAGCTTCTAGGGACGCTTCTCTATATGCTTTTTGCAAATCAGCCCCGCTCATTCCTACGCTAAATTTTATAAGCTTGCTTTTATTTATGTTGCCTATGGTTGGATTTTTAAGCATCTTGTCTATGAAATATCCACGAGCTTCTTTATCTAGCATACCGATATGGATATGTATATCTATGCGACCAGAACGTAAAATGGCAGGATCTAATTTCTCTTTTAAATTCGTAGCGGCGATGATAAAAATATCTGAACTGTCGCCAAAACCGTTTATTTCAGTTAAAAATTGATTGATTAAAATATCTAGCCTGCTGCCATCTCTTTTGCCTACAGCATCTATCTCATCTATAAAAATGATAGATGGGGCATACTCCCTAGCTCTTTTAAATACTTTTTTCATTAACTCCATATCTAAAAGCTCGCTTCCAGTAGTGCTTATGAAAGGAAGTTCGGCCTCGTTTGCAAATGCTTTTGCAAGCATGGTTTTACCAGTGCCAGGAGGTCCATAAAGCAATATACCCTTTGGCGCATCTATATTAAAATTTACTATTTTTTCTTTATTTTTTAAAAGAGTGGCTATCTCATTTAAGCGTTTTTTGGCTTTTTCATGCCCAGCTATATCATCAAATTTGATACTAGGTATATCAGCAACTATGCTTCCTGCCTCATCTGAATAATCAACTGATTTTGGCAGTTTGGCTATGTAAGCATTGTGGTACTTAATAAATAATGTCTTGCCTGTTACTTCGATCTTGCTTAAAAATTTTAAGGTTTGATTTTTTCTAAAGCAATTCATAATTAATTCATCGTTTTGTTTTGGATCGTCTTTTATAACATTCTCTAGTGACTTTATAGCTTCGCTATCTATGATAAATTTGATCTTTTTGATATCTTTTTGGTAGCTTCTCAAAAGATCTGTTATATTATCAAATATCTTTTGGCTAAATTTTGATTTTATGCATCTTGCATCGATAAATGGCAGATATGTAAGTAAATTTGCTTTTAATAGCAACTCTTCCTCTTTTGGCATTTCGATTTTTAAGTCAAAAGCTTTTTCAAAATTTCTCATATCGGTTTGGAAATTTTCTCTAGCGATACGTAGTAGCGCATTAAAAGTAAGCTTGTTAAACAACACTATCTCGCCCTGAGCTAGTCTAGATAAAAATTCTGGTTTAAAGATAGGCTCTGCTTCACCTCTGCTATAAGCAGTGCTTTTCTCTCTGCTGATAGTTTCTAAAATGATGTTTTGAGCAGAATTTACCTCTAGCGCCATAGTGTTTAAGAAATTTTTATTAGAGTAGAGCTCGCTACCTAAATTTGATGTAAATATAAAAATACATTCACTAAAATCAACAGTCTTTTTAGTAAAATCATCATCTGTTTTACCCCTAGCCATAATGTCTAAAAAGACATTTTGAACATTTGGATGGGCTTTTTCGATCTCGTCAAACACGCATATAGACTTAGGATGCTCTTTTACAAATTTAGTTAGATCGCCTTCTCTTTCATTTTTATAGCCAGCACTTAGTCCAGTAAGGGCAAAATTTTGATTTTCACCTTGATATGTGCTCATATTAAAGACTTTAGTAGAATAACCAGTTAAAATTTCCCCTAATATTTCAGCCAAATAGGTCTTGCCAGTGGCTGGCGGTCCAAGAAAAAAGAAGATGGCTTTTAGAGAGTTTGTGTTTTTTCTGTAGTAAAAGGTTACGACTTTATCTAGTATTGTCTCTATGGCTTGCTCTTGAGAGTAAATTTTATCTTCTAGTTCTTTTTTTATTTTGTTAATGAGAGAGAAGCATCCTTGATTTGTATGCCATGCTTCTTCTTGTGGTTCGCTCTTATATATCTTTTTAAGATTGCTAATATTTGTGTTAAAGCCATATCCATTTTGTTCAAGAGCCCTCTTTATTTTATTCGCTTCATCAGAAAATTTAACAGTATTATTTTTTATTGCAATGTTAATAGCAAACTCATCTATTTTAGTGCTATCTTTAGACCTTTTAAGACCAATCGATGCTAAGATTTTTTTAAAATTAGGATCAGTCACTTCAACTGAATTTACTGCTTTTGCTATATCTTCAGCTTCTATAATGTCTTTGCCTTTTTGTATAGCTATATATTTAGCCGCTAGGAAAATGGTTCTCATTTGTTTTTGATGTTGTCTATTTTTTGTTTAAACTCGAATATCTCTTTGCAATAGATGGAGTTTTTATCTTGCAAGATTTTATCATCTTCAAAAGCTGAAACTATCATATCGTAAGCTCTCATAACTGTCTCTACATCATCACTTTTGTAGTTATGATTTTTTTTAATGCCATCTTTAACGATATATTTAGAAGCTTCTTCTAGTTCATCCCAGCCGATCAAAAGAGCGTGTTCTTTTTTATTGTCATCCTTTCTATAAGGATAGTCTTGCCCCTCTGGTTTTGGTATAGTAGTCCAGCCATTTAAAATATGAAAAGCATTCCAGCGATGTTTTTCCATTTTGGCTAATTTTTCTATGTCATCAAGACTTATATACGTTGCTAAAATATTAGCCTTCTGGATATCATTCCAGATGTCAGTCTTCTTTTTATCAGAAGTCGGTTTCCCGTTAAGGCTATACCATCTATTGTTCGCCTCATTTTCTATATCACCATATTTTGGAAGCACCTTGTTTTGACTATTCTCTAAAAGGTGATTTAGTACTTTTAGTTTTATAGGCAAGTGTTCAACTTGCATTCTATTTGAGTCTTGCAAAAAAGGTGACAGAGTATTCCATTTTGTCTCATGTTTTGTCCCAGGGTCGTGAAGCTCATTATATCGTTGATCTGCCCTTATGGCCATTTTGTCGTATATCTCATTTACAACGACATCGTAAGAGCAAATTTGAGAGAAATTGCCAAAAGGTATAATGTCTATTTTGTTTTTATTGTCTATATTGTCTATCTTGATATCATTTGCAATACCTTTTATGCCATCGTGTTTATCTATAAATATAAAAAACTGTTTGTTTTTCAAATGAGCTGATTGATTTTTTATGATCCTAGCTATATCAGTAAGGCTTGCTTGAACGTTGGTTTTACAAAAAATGATTTGGTTAAAATTTTCTATTCCATCTTTGTTAAATAACTCTCCATCATCTTTAAAGTCTATATTCCAATTGATTATACCACCTGCCTTTAAGCTAATAGGATATAGTTTTAAAAATTCTGCTCTCTTTTTTTCGTGGTTATTATCAAAGATCGTTACGTTTAGTGGTTTGCCGTTAAAAAAATGACCTAAGGTCAAAGCGCGGTATAGCACAGATAGCCCTGCTGCGTCAAAGCCTACTATAGCAAGATTTACACTATCATTATCTATTGTATCTACATTCTCACCTAGAGGGTGCTTCATAAATAGTGTTTGTGCTGCATTGTCATAAACACTAAATGCTTTTATATTGATACCACTTCTTTTTATGCTTGGCAATATTTCGTAGTTTTCTTTTGATTCTAAATGTATGTATACATTTTTTTTATTATCTGGATCGTTTTTATCTGCTTCAGGAATAACTTTAGTGATAGCGTCCAGAATTTCTAAATTTGATATATCTTTTCCAGTCATAAGGATGATTTTTTCAGCTTTTGCTATATTGAGTTTGTTTAATACATCTTTATCGATAGCGTTGCCAGATATTGCATATCCACCAAGTGTGCATATACTATTTACATTATCATTTGTAGGATTTATATCCACGACTAATAGTTTTTTATCTTGATGTTTGTTTAAGATATCTTTGGCCAAGACATATCCCATATCTCCAGCACCACATATCACGATATGATTTTTTGCAAAAAATTTTAAAAAGCACCATGTTCTAAGCTTTTTGCCAAGTAGTTTAATAAAAACACTACAGTAAAAAAATAGAGTAAAGACTATAGCTATATAAAGTGAGCATTTACTGACAATGTTAGTTGCTTTAAAATCATAGTTTCCAAGTAATAGAGCTAGCGTTTGGTAGGCTGATTTTAGAAAGCCAGAGAAGAAGCCATTTTCAATGGAGTGCCCAAGAAAAGAGAAAAAGACAGTTAAGATGCCACATATCAGCATCGTCGTATCATTTAAGTTGCTATATATAAAACTACGATAATACCTTTTTAAATCAAACTTCATTGTGCTCTCCAAATAACAATTTTTATAGTGCAAAATTTAAAATCACGAAAATTATAATGAGCTATTATACTTTATATTTACAGGTTGTTGAACTAAAATTTGTAACACAGTGATTAGATTGGCGTTTTTTTGGAGATATATAAATTTATTGTTGTTTTCATAGACTAACGCCGCAAAAGCAGCGTTAGCTTAAATTTTAATGGCAGCCGCAGCTACAACCACATCCGCCGCTTTGTTTTATCGCGTCAAAAACTGCGTCGTAGTTTGGCTCCTGGGTCACTTCAGGGACGATTTGTTTGTGGATGATGACGCCATCTTTGATGACAAAGACCGCTCTTGCAAGTAGTCCTTTTAGTGCCCCGTCACTCATCAGCATGCCGTAGTTTTGGGCAAATTCGCCGTATCTAAAATCGCTTCCCACGCGCAAATTTGCTATGCCCTCAGTCGTGCAAAATCTCCCCATCGCAAATGGCAAGTCGTTTGAGATGATGTTAAGTTTTACGCCGTGTTTTCCAGCCACTTTTTCGTTAAATTTACGTGCTTCTGCCGCGCAAACACCAGTATCAAGAGAAGGCAAGCAGACAAGCACCTCTATGCCGTTATTTCCGCCCACGCTAAATTCGCTAAGATCTTGCGCTACGACTCTTGCTTCAGGCGCATAAGAGCCGACAAATAGCTCATTTCCGCTTAAATTTACCTCACTACCTTTAAATTTTGTAGTTGCCATGATTTCTCCTTATTTTTTAGCTTTTTTAAACGCTTGATCAAGGTCGGCTATTAGATCATCGACGTTTTCGATGCCGATGGCTAGGCGAAGCAAATTTTGCTTTATACCGATCTTGTCTAGCAACTCTTTTGGATATGCCTCATGCGTCATCGTTGCAGGCCTGCAGATAAGGCTCTCTACGCCACCAAGGCTCACTGCTAGATCAAAAATTTCTAGCGCTTTTACAAATTTATTTACATCATATTTTTCATCAAGCTCAAATGAGATAAGAGCGCCGATATCGCTTGCTTGAGCCGCTTGCATCTTTGCCTCTTGCTCGCTGTATGAGCCAGGGAAATGCACCACGCTAACGGCGTCATTATTCTCTAAAAATTTGATGATTTTATGGGTGTTTTGTGTTTGTCTATCAAACCTAACGCTAAGCGTTTTAAGCCCACGTATTAGGTAGTATGCGTCCATCGGACTGATGATGCCACCAAGCGTGTTTTTAGCAAATTTTATCTTTTCAGCCAAAGCATCGTCGTTTAGCGTGACGATACCAGCGATCACGTCAGCGTGTCCGCCGATATACTTTGTAGCGCTATATACCACGATGTCAGCTCCGTGCTCAAGCACTTTTTGATAATAAGGCGTCAAAAATGTGTTATCCACGATGACTAGAGCGCCCTTTTTGTGAGCGATCTTTGAAATTCTAGCGATATCAGTCACTCTTAAAAGAGGATTTGATGGAGTTTCGATGAAGATGGCTGCCACGTCGTCGCTTATGTCATCTTCGCTTAAAAAATTTAGATCATCTATAAATTCACTCTTTATGCCGTGGCTTTCAAAAACGCTCGTGACATATCTATATGTGCCGCCATAGACGTTGCTATTTAGCAGGACTTTTTGCCCTGTTTTTATAAGGCTAAGTGCGGCTGCTGTTGCTGCCATGCCTGAAGCAAAGCTAAATGCGTATTTGCTACCTTCGACTTTAGCAAAGATATCATCAAACGCCTTTTTTGTAGGGTTGTTGCCGCGTGAGTAGGCAAATTCTTGAAAATTTTCAAGGTCATCTTGCACGAATGTGCTAGCTAAAAATACAGGCGGAACGACCGCTTTGTTTGGGTTATTTTTAGCTTCGATGCCTTTTACGATTAGAGTGTCTAGTTTCATAAATTTCCTTTTTAAAAATTTATGAAATTTTACATGATAAAGATTAATTTTCCCCAAACCCACCCAAAATATAGCCAAACCAGTAAGTGGTAGTAAAAGTGCTTTTTAAATTTGCAGTTGTAAGATTGCTAAGACTAAATTTAAGCTTTTGCCTGGTCTTCGCAAGCTGCCAATGTATGGTTTTTTACTCGCTTTTGGCTAAATTTTTACCATAAATTTTACTCTACTAGATCAACCGACCAGTTTGCCTCCTGAAGCTTCATCTCAAGCTCTCTGATCTCTTTTGAAAGCGCATCTACTTGCTTTTGAAGTGCGCTCACATCGACCGTGCTTAAAATTTTGATCTCGCTGTTTGAGTAAAGATCGACCTTTTGGCTAGCGCTTGTGGCAAATTCTCTAAGCACGTTTGCTTTTAGCACCAAAGCGTCCTTTTTAGCGATCATCTCAGTGAGGCTCATGCCATCAAATTTTGCGCTTGCGTTTGTTAAATTTATAGAGCAAATGAGCGTGAAAAGCTCACTTGTTAGCTTGTCAAGCTCTTTTAAAAGAAGCTTTGGATCCTCGCTTGGACTTTCATTCTCCTGCGTTTTTGCGTTGCAAAGCAATCTAACTTTTAGCTGTTCGATGCGCTTTTGCGTGTCAGATCTTAGGATGAGAGCCCGAGCTAGTTTCATCATTTTTCCTTTTTTGGTATTAAATTTTTAAATCATCTTAGTATCTTTTGGGTTATAATTGATTTAAAATTTTATGTAAGGAAAAGCTATGAAGTACGATTTTGACACATTAGTAAGCAGAGAAGGCACAAACTCATCAAAATGGCGTATGAAGAGCGATGTTTTGCCGATGTGGGTTGCAGATATGGACTTTAAGGCCGCACCTGAGATCTTAAGTGTCTTGCAAAAGCGCCTTGATAACGGCGTCTTTGGCTACTCTTTCATACCAAAAGAGTGGAACGAAGCGATAAAGAGCTGGTGGCAAAGACGTCACAACGTGAGCTTAGAGAACGAGTGGATGTGCTTTTGCACTGGCGTCATACCAGCTATCTCAACTGCTATTAGGAGATTTAGCAGCCCAGGAGATCAAATTTTAGTGCAAGCGCCTGTCTATCACGTCTTTTTTAACTGCATCAAAAACAACGGACGTGAAATTTTATCAAACGACCTCGTCTATAAAAATGGCTCTTATGAGATCGACTTTGACGACCTAGAGGCAAAGCTAGCTCAGCCGCTAACTACCATGATGCTTCTATGTAATCCTCACAACCCAATAGGCAAAATTTGGGACAAGGAGACGCTTAAAAAGATAGGCGAGCTTTGCTACAAGTACGATGTTTTGGTTATCAGCGATGAAATTCACTGCGACATAACTGATCTTGGGCTAAGCTACGTGCCATTTATCAGCGTGAGCGAGGAGTGCAAAAACAACTCCATCACGTGCATCTCGCCTACAAAGGCCTTTAACATAGCTGGCCTACAAAGCTCAGCCGTCGTCACGCCAAATGAAAAGATCAGATCAAGGCTAAATGCCGCCATCAACTACGATGAGGTCGGCGAGGCAAATGCCTTTGCGATCATCGCCGCAATCGCCGCATTTAACGAGGGCGAAGCGTGGCTTGATGAGCTTAGAGAGTATCTGTTTGAAAACAAAAAGGTTGTCGCAAACTTCATAAAAGAGCAAGGCTTACCAGTGAAGCTCTTGCCATCGAGTGCGACCTACCTTTTGTGGCTTGACTGCAGTGCGTTTTGCGAGGATTCGAGCGAATTTATGAATTTCTTGCGCGATAAAGCGGGACTTTGGCTAAATGATGGTAACGCTTACAGAGGAGATAGATTTTTCCTTCGTATGAATATCGCAACGCAACGCGAAAGGGTGCTTGAAGGGCTAAAACGCTTGCAAAATGGTATAAATTTATACACTTCAAAGAGATGATTTTGGCTGGGTGGCTTTGAAATTTAAGCCGCCCTTGCTTGATACAAAATAGCTACTGGGGCATTTTGAAGTAACAAATACTGCCCCATTTCTTAAATATCAAAGTAAGTTTTACTCATAAATTTAAAGGCGAGATAGTTGTTTTGGTTTCGTTTTATAGCGCTAAATTTAAAGTGAAAGCCACCGCACCAAAATATATATTAGACCACTAAAGCAAGCGTTTTATGCCATTTCAAAGCTATAACTATCGCGTCTATTGCTTGCTAAATTTAGCAACTCAAAAGAAATTTGAAAGTGAGATATCTCGTGCTAGTGTTAAATTTAAAAGAAGTCATTTTGCCAAAAGGAGAATTTGAGCCGTTTAAACTCGCATTATCTTTCAAAAAGTGATTTTGCAGAGAAATTTGATGATTTTAAAATTTAGAAAGTAGAAATTTAAAGATAAGCTAGCTCAAGCTGGCTGTAAATTTATAAAAAGACCACTTGCTAAAACGAGAAATTTCACTCTTTTAAAATGATAAATTTGATAGTTAAATTTGAATAAAAAGCAGAAATTTAAAGGCGGGGAGGTCCCGCCAGATATTATTTATGTAGTTCTTCTGTGTAAAACTCAACTGAGCCAAGGCTCTCTTTTTGCGCCCACTCGTAAGCTTGGCTTACAAATTCCCAGTTTATATTCTCGTAAAATGTCTCTAGGTATTTTGGACGAGCGTTGAAGTTGTCGATGTAGTAAGCGTGCTCCCAAACATCAACGACTAGAAGTGGCACTTTGCCATCGCTCACTGGAGTTTTTGCGTTGCTAGTTTGCACGATCTCTAGTTTTTTGCTGCTTGGGTCAAATACAAGCCATGCCCAGCCTGAGCCAAAAAGCGTTGTAGCTGCTTTTAAAAACTCCTCTTTAAAATTTGCGAAATTTGCCTCGATCGCAGCTTTTAGCTCGCTTGACATCTCGCTTTTTTTAGCGATGCAGTCCCAGTAAAAGTCGTGGTTATAAACTTGTGCGACGTTGTTGTAAAGGCCACCTTCGCTATTTTTTAAGATCTCGTAAAATGAAGCGTTAGCAAATTTTGTATCTTTTATGAGATTGTTTAGGTTTGCAACATAGGTTGCGTGGTGCTTGCCGTAGTGGTATTCACAGGTTTTAGCACTTACTACTGCGTTGTTGTTTGCGTCAAACGGAAGTTTTCTTAGTTCAAACATAATAATTCCTTAATAATAAAATTTGTTATTTCGCATTATAGCCACAAAAGATTAACAAACAAAATCTTTTAAAATTTAAGCCAAAAATAGGGCGTTTTTATAAAAGCTAATTTTTTCATTTATAAAAGATCAGTGAATTTGC
>NZ_PPBR01000069.1:0-816 GCF_002913545.1 Campylobacter concisus
CCAAAGTCAGCAAAATGCTTTGTAAAATCCTCATCAACGACGTTTTTTAGGGTTTCATACATCACTCTGCTCATGCCGCTCACATCTTTTGTGGCAAAGAGTTTGTAAAATTTACCAAAGCCAAATATCTTTAAAATTTTAAATATCGCTATCTTTGCTCGCACGATAAATGGCTTTTTGACGACTATACCAGCTGAGCTTAAAAGCACTAGATATGGTGGTTTTAGAAGCGTTGCGACCTTGCCGCCAAAGCTATGTCCTGCGATGATGTCTGGTTTTATTTGTAGCTCGTCACAGAAATTTGCAACGATCTTTGCGTAGTCGCTTGTTTTTAATGGCTTAAAAATGGAGCTTTTACCAAAGCCTGGCATATCGATATAGACGTGGCAAAAGTCATTTAGATAGTGCCCAAAAGCCTTTTTCATTATCTCTTTGTTTGCGCCCCAGCCATGCAAGAAGAGCACTACCTTTTTGCATTTTGGATTTACTACTTCGTAGCTGATCTCATACTCGTCTGAGCCGTATTTGACTACCCTACTCGCCATCGTTTTCTCTCTTTTTAGCAGCGTAAATGCTCTCAAGCACGCTTACTGCCTCGCAAAGACGCTCGTACTCCTCCATATTTAAAAGGACTGCTTCAAATTTATTGTTTTTAACGATGACAGCGCGCTTTAGCTCGCTAGCTCCCACACGAGAAAGCACTGAGCTAAAATTTCTAACCACCTCGGTTGCTGTATAAATTTCATCTTTTGTAAAAGTTACCATTGTCGCTCTTTATGTAAAATTTTACGTAAAATATCACAAACTACTTTATAT
>NZ_PPBR01000070.1:0-488 GCF_002913545.1 Campylobacter concisus
CAAATTTACTCCTTTACCGCTTTTGGCAAAATTTTAGCCTTTGCGCTAAGGTTCTCTATCTTTAGCTCGTAAATTTTCATGTTTTTTAGCCCATACTCGGCCGCCACGTCAAAGGTGCTCATCGCGTAGGCGGTGTATTTTTGGCTGAGAATTTTTAAAATTTCATATCTTTTGGCATCATCTGTCACTTCGTAGGCTCTTGTTTTTGCGATGGTGCTTTTATACTCAGTCGTAAAGACCTTGCCGCCAAGCGCCTTGCCGTCGTCTTTTATCATTTCTAGCTCGCTATCATTTAGGTGCGGGACCTTGTTGAAGCTCACGCAGACAAACTCCACTTTTCGCCCATTTTGAAGCAGTTTTGCCTTGCTACCAGCGGTTGCTCCGTGGATAAAAATGCTCTCACCAACTCTAACTGGCGAGATAGGCACGCTAAAAATTTCTCCCTCATCATCTACGCATGAGATCACGCAGTATTCGCAGTTATCGAT
>NZ_PPBR01000071.1:0-5973 GCF_002913545.1 Campylobacter concisus
CTTAAATTTTGAGCTAAATTTGGCTTTACGCACAAGAATAAATTTTAAATTTAATAAGCCAAAACTCATGAAAATTTATAAATTTAAAGCTTATACATAAAAATAGTTATAGTAGATAAATTTGAAACTCCAAATTTAATATGGCGCTTAAATTTTGAGCTAAATTTGATTTTGCAAACAAGGGGTAAATTTGCCAAAATTTTAAATTTATCTGCCTCATTAAAAGTTAAAATTTAACAAGCCCTAGCTCTTTTAAATTTACAACATAAATTTTAGTCAGGATAGCAACAAATAATTTTATTAAAAGCTAAATTTGACCACTTTTATTTAGAAATTTACAAAATAGTCAAAATCCCTCTAGCTATTTTGCACTTCAGGCTGTCCAAAAAGCCTATTTGCCTCTTTTATCACGCCCTCTTCTCTTTGCTTTTTAAGCTCCTCTGGGCTTTTGCTCTGGCTTAGCGACATCAGCTCTTTTGCAAAGTCATTTTGAGGCTGAGATAGCGCATTTACCCTAGCTTCAGGCGCAGCAGGCTTGCTTACTGGCTCATCTTTTTGCTCGTCTTGTTGCCTAGCCTTTATCTTAGCGATCTCCTCATCAAGGTAGCTATATTTATCTTGTGTCTCTTGTGGCTTAGTTTGTGGCTCTGGCTTTGGGGCTGAAATTTGCGTTTTAGCATTTACGATCTTTATTTTTTTACCAAAAATTGTATGTAAAATTTCATGCATTACGCCCCAGCTTTTTTTGAAAAATGCCAGCTCATCGCCAGTTGCATTGACGACCAGACCAAGCTCATTTTCATTTAAAAAGCTAAAACTTATGTGATTTTTAAATATCTCTCCAAGCTCAAAGCTTCTATCATAAATTTTTGCCACAAACTGCTCGTATGGCGTCTTTGGCGCCTCTTTTATGGCTAAAATTTGCTCACTCACGCCAGCTTTTGGCATCGCAGTCACACTAGGCTCGCTCTTAGCAAGTTTTATGGCTTCATCGATATCTTGCAGATTTAGCGCTTCTATCATCATAAAAAGCATGAGCATCAGCACAAAGCCATTGTCGCTTGATACGCTTAACATCGACTTTGCCTGCGCCAAAATCCTAAAAAATCTCTCATATATAAGAAGCGAAAATTTTGGGTCATTGTCTAAAAATCTCTGCTTTAAATTTGCCAAAATTTCATCTATGATCATCTCTGGCTCATAGGTCTCAAGCTCGGTCACAAGCACTCTAATGGCGTTTTTATCAGCATTTGCGACGTGTTCGATGATCTGCTCTATCCTACTTGGATCAAGAAGTCCAAGCATCGCTGCCACGCTTGATTTTGTGATATTACCAGCGCCATAAATGATAGCTTGATCAAGCAGCGTTAGCGTATCTCTTAGCGAGCCGCCGCCGCTTCTAGCTAGTATCTCAAGCGCCTCCCTCTCGTAGCTCACGCCCTCTTTACTAAGGATAAATTCAAGATGTTTTACGATCTCATACCTGCTTATTTGCTTAAATCTAAAATGCTGCGTCCTTGAAAGCACCGTCGTTGGAAGCTTAAGCGGGTCGGTAGTTGCTAAGATAAATTTAACATAGCTTGGCGGCTCTTCAAGCGTTTTAAGAAGGGCGTTAAACGCCTCTTTTGTTAGCATGTGCACTTCGTCGATGATGAAAATTTTATATCTAGCAGCCGTAGGAGCGTATTTTGTCTGCTCGATGAGCTCTCTTATGTCGTCGATCTTTCTGTGGCTAGCTGCGTCCATCTCGATGATATCCATGTGGCGCGACTCGTTTGCCATCACGCACTGCGCGCAGACCTCGCAAGGCCTAGAAGTTGGCCCTTTCTCGCAGACCAAAGCCTTTGCAAATATCCTAGCACTCGATGTTTTACCGCTTCCCCTAAGGCCTGAAAACAAATAGGCATGACTCACTCTGTTTTCGTCAAGTGCGTGGGTTAGGCTCTTGCTTACGGCTTCTTGTCCAATAAGCTCGTCAAAATTTTTTGGTCGATATTTTAGGGCTAGTGCTTGCAACTGCTTTCCTTTTTGCAATTTTAATTTGCTGATTTTATAAAAAAAGGCATAAATTTATGGTTATGATAAAGTTAAATTTCGCTAAATTTAAGCCAAAATTTAGCGAGAAGGATAAATTTGCAAGCATTTATATCTGGATTTTTCACCTCTTTATCGCTCATTTTAGCCATTGGCGCGCAAAACGCATTTGTGCTAAAACAGGGCATCAAAAGAGAAAATATCTTTATCATCTGCCTTATTTGCGCTATTAGCGATGCCCTCTTGATCTTTGCAGGAGTTTTTGGACTTGCTAGCCTCGTGCAAAATTTTTCTATCATCAAGCAAATCGCCCTATATGGTGGCTTTTTATTTTTACTTTTTTACGCGCTAAAGAGCTTTCACTCGTGCTTTTTTAAGGACCTTAGCATGGATGCCAGCTGCGAAAATGCCAGATTGAATTTAAAGAAAAACATCCTTTTAACGCTCGCTTTTACCTGGCTAAATCCTCACGTCTATCTTGACACCATGGTCCTAATAGGCTCGGTTTCTACTAAATTTAAAGATGAAAATTTGATATTTGGCTTAAGAATTTGTCTTGCCTCGTTTTGTTTTTTCTTTACACTTGGCTATCTGGCTAGGTTTTTAGCGCCCATTTTTGCAAGGCCCATCTCTTGGAAAATTTTAGAGTTTTTTGTAAGCCTCATCATGCTCGCCCTTGCCTTCATGCTCCTTTTTGCTAGCTTCTAGCCTCTTTTTTAGCGCCTCTTTTTTGCGAAGTTCGAGCTGGTAGGCTTCATTTAGCGCGTCTTCGCCATCTAAATTTGCTCCGTCTAAAAATTTGCGGTAGTCTTCAAACTGCCTATTTTTTATCCCCCAAAGCACGCCAAAAAGCAGGGCCGCCCCCATCAAAACCGAGATAAAAACAAGCATCGCAAGAGTCGTTGTATCCACTATTTATCCTTAAATTTTCTAACTATAAAGAGCGAGTTTAGTATGACGCTAAGCGAGCTTGCTGACATGAAAAGCGCGGCAAATAGCGGCATGACGTAGCCACACACGGCAAATGGCAGGCTAAGGGCATTATAAAGCAGGCAAAAGAGTAAATTTTGCTTTATCGTTTTGTAGGTAAATTTTGAAATTTTCACCGCTTTTGCAAGGCTTTGAAGGCTATCATCAAGTAGCACGACATCG
Source organism: Campylobacter concisus (assembly GCF_002913545.1). Classification (GTDB taxonomy): domain Bacteria; phylum Campylobacterota; class Campylobacteria; order Campylobacterales; family Campylobacteraceae; genus Campylobacter_A; species Campylobacter_A concisus_AV. The sequence continues at coordinate 3,187 of NZ_PPBR01000071.1, forward strand.
CTTTTCTCTAAGCTCACCGCCGCGCCACTTCCCATGCAAATGGCCACGTGAGCAAGACTAAGCGCAGCTGCGTCATTTATGCCGTCCCCTACCATCAGCACGTTTTTGCCCTGCTGCTTGAGACCAGCTATAAATTTAGCCTTCTCATCAGGCAACATCCCTGCCCTAAACTCGCTCACACCAAGCTCATCTGCCACATTTTTTACCACATTTTGCACGTCGCCACTTAGGATAAAGGTCTCTAATCCAGCTGCTTTTAGCTCATCTATCAATGCCTTTGCTTCGGGCTTTACGCTATCTTTTAGGTAAAATTTAGCCACCAGCTCGCCCTGCTTGCCCACAAAAAAGCTCACATTTTCTTCGCTCTCATCAAATTTCACCCCATTTTCAACCAAAAAGCGCCTACTTCCAGCGACAAAGCTCTCGCCTGCAATATCGGCGCTAACTCCCTTTGCCACGCTTAAATTTGCATTTTCAAGCTCAACTTTTTTTGCGCCTTTTTGCTTTAAAAACTCGGCCACCGCCACGCTTATTTGGTGGTTTGAGATGAGGCAAAGCGAGTAAATTTTATCGATATCCACGCTCTCTTTTATAAAAAACTCGCCAACTTCAAATTTAGCCTTTGTAAGCGTCCCAGTCTTGTCAAAGACCGCCACATCGCACTTTGCAAGGCTTTCAAAAAATTTAGCCTCCTTAAAAAGCACCTTGTTTTTAAAGGCAACCCCAAGGGCGCAAACGCTGCTAACTGGCGTAGCAAGGGCTAGCGCACAAGGACAAGCGATGATGATGACGCTCACAGCTGTCACTATCGCTTCTGAAAAGCTAAATTTAAAGTACCAAAACCAAAATGTAAAAAATGCTAGAGCAAGCACGCTAAGAGAGAATTTCGAGGCGATTTTATTGACTGCTAGCTCGATATTTGGCTTTTTTAGCTCTGCGTTTTGGAGTAAATTTATTAGTTGATTGAGGTATGAGTTTTTAAAAATTTGCCTTGCCTCATAGACGATCTGTCCGTTTAGACAGACGACGCCACTTTTTACCTCGCCGCCGTAGCCTAGCAAAAGTGGCAAGCTTTCGCCTGTTAAGCTTGAGCTATCCGCGCTCGCCTCACCGCTAAGCACCACCCCATCAAGCAGCGCCCTCTCGCCTGATCTAAGCACGATCTTTTCGCCTAAATTTACATCCTTTGGCTCTTTTAAAATGTCCTTGTCGTCCTCTAAAACGCACACTTTTGCAAGCAACATATCGCTTAAGAAATTTGAGGTCTCAAGCGCCTTTTTCTTGCCTAAAATTTCTAAAAATTTACCGATAAAAACAAAGGTTATGATCATCGCAACCGAGTCAAAATAGCTCTCGCCGCTTCTTGTAAGCATCGCAAAAATGGAGTAGATATAGGTTATGCTAGCCCCAGTGATAACGAGCAAGTCCATATTTGGCGAGGCGTTTTTAATGGCGATCTTTGCCCCTTTAAAAAACTCACTACCAGTGTAGAAAAGCACAGGCGTTGCTAGCACAAACTGCGCGAAGCTTAGCAGGTCCTTCACGTCGCTTCTGATGCCGCTAAAATAGCCGCCATACTGCGCGATCGCCAGCCACATGATATTCATCGTGGCAAAGACGCCAACAAGCGCTTTTGCATAGAAATTTCGCCTTTTTTTGACTAGCTCGTCCTCTTTTTGGCTCGCTGCGTAGACCTTTGGAGTGTAGCCAACGGCGTAAATTTTCTCGATTATTTGCTCCACCAAAAGCTCTTGCTCATCGTAAACAATGACTGCCTTTTGGCTAAGCGAGTTGATATTTACCTCCAAGATACCAGGCAGGCTAAAAAGCGCCTTTTCAAGTAGCCAGATGCACGCCGAGCAGGTTATGCCGTCAATGAGAAGTGAAATTTTAGAAAACTCGCCCTCTTTTGTCACCAGCTCGCTAAAATTTGCCGCTAAATTTTTGACATTTGCGCCGCTATTTGCAGGATTTAGCGTATTTTTGCCAAGTCGCTCATAAAACTCGCCAAGGCCACTTTCATTTAAAATTTCATAGACGCCTTTGCAGCCGACGCAGCAAAACTTAAGCCCACCTTTCGCCTCTATCATCACGCTTTCATCAAAGCTTTGCTTGCAGTGAGAGCACCTACACTTCACGGACGCTTCTTTTTAAGCTGGTCTAAATAGCCATAAATGGTGATCTTTGAGACGTTTAGCTTGGCTGCCACAATCTCGATAGCGCCCTTTATGTTAAAAATGCCCTTTTCGTTCATAAAGCCCACGAGCTCTAGCTTTTGCTCCTTTTTGAGCTTTTTGCCCTCATTTTTGGTGATGATCTTGTCGATCAAATTTAAGACGATCTGCATCACATCGTCGTTTTGCTCGCTCTTTGGCTCATTTTCACTCGTTTTTAAGAAATTCCCAGCCATTTCAAAAAGGCTCTTTGCCACGCTAGCATCGACATTTACGCATATCGCCCCTATGATCTCACCGTGCTCGTCTCTGATAAATGCAGTTGAAGACTTCACCAGCTTTTCATCTTTGATAAAAAAGTAGTTTGCCACGTAGTCGTCTTTGAAATTTTTGCTGTTTAAGACCTCGCTTACAAGGTGGTCAAAGCTTTGTCCGACCTTTCTGCCAGTGACGTCGCCAGCTACGTAAACGACTGAGCGCTGTGGGTGTGAGAGATCGTGCAGGACGACTTCGCAAGCAAATGGTGAGCTTTTTTGTATGAGATTTGCCGTTGGGATAAATGCCTTTAATATATGGTGCATAAGGCGCCTTTTGTTTTTGTTTAAGTATAGAA
>NZ_PPBR01000072.1:0-632 GCF_002913545.1 Campylobacter concisus
GTAGTAAGCAAATTTTTCTAATAGCAAGACACATACAATGTATGACACTTCGTTTTCATACCTTGTATAATCTTGCTCTGCCGAGGGCTACAATGCGAGATATAAGAAGCGTTAAAAGCGCTTCATCTGCTAACATATTTAACGTATTTTATGAAAGGATATCATATGCCAAAAAATATCAAGGATAAGGTACTCTCCACAAGGATCACTTCTCAGCAATACGATAAGCTATCTAAAATAGCTCTAGAGTTAGATATGTCAAGATCAGAAATTATTTCCTATCTTATTGATAATGGCACTGTAAATTCTGAATCCATAAAAAAGAAAGAGCTATATCCAGCAATCATTACATATTTTGCTAGACCTTTTAGCAACATCAATCAAATAGCAAAGAGACTAAATATAGCTTATAAGACTAGTGGCAATATAGATTTAAAAACGATACTGCAAACACAAGAAGAGTTGTACAAAGTTCAATCAGTCCTAACTGAAATTTTAAGCTTAATAAGGAGTAACTATGATAGTTAAGATCTCAAAGGGAGAAAAAGGCGTAGCTGATTATCTAAAAACTGGTAAGAAAAGAGATTCAAAGCTAACTAGAGATGAAAAAGATGATAGATTGCCACTGGCTG
>NZ_PPBR01000073.1:0-613 GCF_002913545.1 Campylobacter concisus
GTAAATCATTGCATATTCGTCCAAAAGTAGCTCTTCATCGCTTTTTGGCGGTTTTTTGGCTCTAATAATGTTAAATATGTTTTCTAAAAATGACATTTTGCATGCTCCTTATTTTTGCTAATTTTAGCCAAAAACGCCTAAAATGGCTAAGTTTTTTGAGTTGCAAAAGTTAAATTTAGTGGATAGTTTAACCGCATTTTGGCTATAATCGCCCCAAATTTAAGCGAGCTTAGGACAAAAATGGCAGGCGAAGATCAGGAAAAAACCGAAGAAGCGACCCCCAAAAAGATAGAAGACGCCAAAAAGGACGGCAACGTCCCCAAAAGTCAGGATCTATCGGGCTTTGTGACCCTAGTTATTGCTATTGGTGTGCTGCTTGCGATGCTAAATTTCATGAAAGATCAGGTCATCTCACTTTACATCTACTACTCTAAATTTATCGGTCAGCCACTGACTTTGCCAACGGTGAAAATGATCGTTGTAAATACCTTTGGCAGGGCTCTTTTGATGATCCTGCCAGTTTGCATCTGCGTCGCGGTTGCCGGCATAATCGCAAATGTAATGCAGTTTGGTTTTATATTTACCACAAAGCCTATAACGCCAAATTTTGGCA
>NZ_PPBR01000074.1:0-10811 GCF_002913545.1 Campylobacter concisus
ATAATGCTATTAGTCATAAAGATATTGAATTGTTTAGTCTTGGGCAAAGACTTAGAAATTTAATTTATATAGACAATACTGTAGATGTTTTGTATAAAATTTATAGAAATATAAAAAAATTAAATAAATATGAAATTTTTATGGCGGGAAGCAGCAATTCTTTAAAATTGGTTGAAATTGCAAACGAAATTATAAAATTAACAGAAAGTAATTCAAAAATAATATTGATAGATAAAACTCTTTCGTATGATTTTGATGTTATTATAGATATAACAAAGGCTCAAAAATTGTTAGATTTTAAGCCTTTTAGCATAGAAGAAGGGTTAAAAAAATATGTTGAGGTTGCAAGAAAATGAAAAAATATAATACAGCTTTTCCTTTTTTTCCACAAGATGATATTGAAAAAATACTGAAAGAAACTAGAGAAATATTAAGTGGCAAAAAAATGCTCACTATGGGCGAGAATGTTCAAAAATTTGAAAAAGAATTTGCAAAATATTGCCAGAGTAAATATTCAGTAGCTACTAACTCTTGCACGAGCGCTTTGGAAATCGCTTTAACTAGTTTAAATTTAACTAAAGACGATGAAGTAATAGTTCCGGTTCAAACTTTTGTAGCTACTGGCTCCGCAGTTTTAAAAAATGGAGCTAAAATAGTTTTTTGTGATGTAGATGATGATTTTTTATTGGATTTTAAATGTATGAAAAAACTTGTTAATGAGAAAACAAAAGCGGTTATCATAGTGCATTTTGCTGGAATGATAAGTAAAGACATATTTGATATAAAAAAATATTTGCATGAAAAGAATATTTTTCTTATCGAAGATTGTGCTCATGCTCATGGTGCAATGATTAATGGTATAAAGGCTGGAAACATTGGCGATATAGGTTGTTTTTCATTTTACTCGACAAAAATCATAACAACTGGCGAGGGTGGAATGATAACAACCAATAGCAAGGAAATTTTTGAAAAATGTGCAAGTTTTAGAAATAGGGGAATAGATATAAATTTTAACGGCGAATTATTTGTTAATCTTGGCTCAAATAATAGGATGACTGAATTTCAGGCATTATTAGGCGTTTATCAGTTAAAAAGATTGGAAGAATTTGTAAAATATAGAAATAAAATAGCGAGTATATATAAAAATGAATTATCAAGTTTTATTAGCAAAGGCATTGTCCATTTACAGGTTCCGGCTGAAAATAGTAGGCACTCCTATTGGAGGTTTATAGTGTTTTTAAAAAGTCACAATAGAGATGAGATTATTAAAAAGCTAAATGAAATGAATATAAAAGCGGATGCTCCATATTTTCCGTTACTTCACGATCAACCATTATTTAAGGATACAAAAAGAGAGAAAATGCTAAATGCACAAAGGCTTTCAAAAACACACATATCCTTACCGATGCACATGCTAATCGGTAAGGGTGATGCTATGACTATTGTTAAAAAACTAAAGGAAGTATTAATATGAGGAAAGTAAATTTATTAGTAACTACTGTTGGCGGAATGACTAGCCCGGATATACTAAAAGCACTTAAGAATACGCTAGAGTATGACATAAATATTATAGGGGTTGATGCATTTGAATTTGCTGTTGGTAGAAAATTTGTTGATACTTTTGAAATTTCTCCAAATAGTGCTATAGATGAGACTAAGTTTGTGGAATTTATTGAAAAATTAGCAAGGAAATATAACATAGAAGTAATATTGCCTTGTGGTAACGAAGACAATCTGGTTCTTGCCAAATTCATAGAAAAAATGCCTTGCAAGGTTATTGTCGGGCAATATCAGAATCTAATTAAGGCATATGACAAAGGAATAGTCTATGATGAGTTAAAATCTAGTATCCCCGAACACTGCCCAAAATATTTTATCGTTAATAGCTATTTCGATTTTTTAGAATCTATAAAAAAAATAGGATATCCAGATAAAAAAGTTGTAATCAAGCCAAGGTTTGGAAGGGGCGGAAGGGGCGTGTATATTCTTAGCGATAAATTTGACTTTGAAAATATTTTTAAATCAAAGCCAACAAATGAGTACCCTTTTAATTTTTTTGATAGAATTCTTAAAGATCAAAATAAATTTGATGATTTGATTGTAATGGAATATTTACATGATCCGTATTATAGTATCTACTCAATTTGCAAAGACGGAGAGAATTTTTTTACGCTAACTCATACGAGGGAGTGGGGTAATGCTTCGCAGACTTTTAGGGGAAAGGTTTATTATGATAGAAAAATAGAAGAACTAGCTTCGAACATCATTAAAAAATTTAATTTATCTTACGTAAATAACATGGAATTAGCAACTACAGAAGATGGCAAGATTGCGCTTTTTGATTTAAATCCAAGAATCGGTGCAAGTAGCGGAATAGACAAAGATATAGGGTTTAATTTCCCATTGGAAACTTTAAAACTTGCTCTTGGAGAAAAAATAAAAATAGATAAATCTAAATTTCAAACTCCAAAAACATTTCTTAGATATTTCGATCAGGTTTGGCTGTAACATATGATAAAAGCGGTTATTTTTGATTTAGATAATACTCTTTACGATGAAAAGTTGTATTTCTTAATGGTATTTGAAGAATTTTCAAAAGTTTATGGCATAGATGCCGATCTGTTTAAGAACGCCTACGATGATCGTTTTATATTGAACAGTAAGGATATCTTTACAGATATCTTAAAAAAAATAAATTTTTATTCTAAAGATAGACAAAATGAACTATTTGAAATATACAAAAATATTAATTGTCGTTTGAAGATATATGAAGAGGCTCATATTCTGATGGATTACCTGAATTGCAAGAATATTTGTAAGGCAATCTTAACTAATGGTGTGGTGATGGCTCAAAAAAATAAAGTTCGAGCTTTGAATCTAGAAAAATTTACCGATAAAATAGTCTACGCTAGAGAGTTTGGCAAAGAATTTGAAAAACCGAATGAAAAGCCGTTTTTGGAGACTTTAAAGCTTTTGGGTGTTGAAAATAAAAATGCTATCTTTGTGGGGGATAACCCACATACTGATATTGTTGGGGCAACAAAAGCAGGGATAAAAGCCTTTAGATTTATAAATGGCTATACTTCACATATTGAGTTTGCATATGACTATAACATAGATAATTTATTAGAAATAAAAAATTACTTGGAGATGGAGAATAGATGAAAAAGATACTAGCAATAACAGGAATTCGCTCTGAATATGATATTTTGTATCCTGTATTAAAAGAGTTACAAAATAATAAAAATTTTGATCTGAAAGTTGTCATTACTGGTGCCCATCTTTCAGATTGGCATGGATTTACATTGGATAAAATCAAAGATGATGGTTTTGATATAGCTGAAAAAATTGATTCTCTGCTCATGACAAATAGAAAAACCCAAAGATCAAAAGGAGTTGGATTGTTAATCGAAGGGCTTACTCAAGTAGTAGATAGAGAAAGACCTGATTTTTTACTTTTTGCTGGAGATAGAGAAGAGAGTATAGCAACTTGTGTTGTTGGTAACTATATGGATGTTTTAGTTGCTCATATTGGCGGCGGGGATCCTGTCTATGGAAACTCCGATGATCCGATAAGGATGGCTTGCAGCAAACTTGCTCACATTCATTTTGCTACAGCGAATGAATATGCAGAAAATATAAAAAGATTGGGTGAGGAAGAATTTAGAATCTGTTTTAGCGGAAACCCAGCGCTCAATAATATCTTAGAGACGAAGATTATTGATAGGAAAAAATTAGGTGAATTTTTGGATATTGATATAGATAGCAGTGAGTATCTGGTTGTTTTAAAACACCCTCTATCGTCTGAGATTGAGGACAGCTATAGACAAATGAATATAACAATGAATGCAATAAGTGAATTTGCTTTTGAAAATAAGGTTAAAGTGATAGGCATTTATCCAAACACAGATCCAGGCTCTTATGATATTTTAAAAGTCATAGATGATAATTGTAGCGAAAATATAAAATTTTATAAAACATTACCCAGGGAGATATTTGTCAATATTATGAGGAACGCGAAGGTGTTGGTCGGTAATTCAAGCATGGGTATATTGGAAGCTCCATTTTATAAATTACCTGTTGTAAACATAGGAAACAGACAAAAAGGGAGACTAAATGCTGGAAATGTAGAATTTGTAGAATACGACAAAGATCAGATAAAAAAATCTATAGAAAAAGCTTTTTATAACAAGGAATATAGAGATTCTGTCAAAAATTTACAAAATCCTTACGGAGATGGCTATGCTCATAAAAAAATTGTCGATTTTTTAGATAAAGTCGATTTGAATGATAGAAAGTGGCATATAAAAAGAAAGTTAATATGAAAAATAAAATTTTAGTAGTAGCTGTTCATCCAGACGATGAGACATTGGGCTGTGGAGGGACGCTGCTTAAGCATAAGCATGATGGAGATGAAATTTACTGGCTTATTTGCACAAAAACGGATGAGAATAGCGATTATTATACCACTAGAGAAAATGAGATAAAGCAAGCTTCGGATGCTTATAAATTTGATGGCGTTTTTAGTTTAGGACTTAATACAATGCGAGTAGATGAGTATGGTATGAGAGAGCTTATAGGCAAAGTCTCAAAAGTAATAAGCGAGGTAAAGCCAAACATCATATACCTTCCATTTAAAAGTGACGTGCATAGCGACCATAGGAAAATTTTTGAAGCGAGCTATAGCTGCACAAAGGCATTTAGATATCCATTTATCAAAAAGATATATATGATGGAAATTCTAAGTGAAACAGAATTTGCCCCAGGTCTCAAAGAGGATGCTTTTATGCCAAATTCATTTGTGGATATAAGCAATTATCTTGATAAAAAAATAGAAATAATGAAAATTTTTAAAAGTGAAATAGGGGAACATCCATTTCCAAGAAGTGAGAGAAATTTAAGAGCATTGGCTACCTTAAGAGGGGCAACTTGTGGATGTGAATATGCTGAAAGTTTTATGCTTTTAAAGGAAATTTTATGAAAAATATAGAAAACATAAAGTTAAAACAAAATGCTACTATAAAGGAAGCCTTGGGTATTATAGATAGCGGAGCTATGCAGATAGCTTTAGTTGTTGATGACAATGATAAGCTTCTTGGGACACTAACAGATGGCGATATAAGAAGGGGTATATTAAGAGGACTGGACCTTGATAGCTCTATAGAGACGATCGTTTTTAAAGAGCCAGCTATTGCAAAAATTTCTAACACAAAAGAAGAAATTTTAAAGATAGCGTTATCTAAAAAACTTCACCAGATACCAATAGTAGATGATAATGGAATAGTTTTAGACTTAAAAGAGATAGAAGAGCTTGTTGAGCCAAAGATCAAGACAAATAGAGTTATCCTAATGGTAGGAGGCCTTGGTACTAGACTAAGACCACTCACGCAAGATACGCCAAAACCGATGCTAAAGGTTGGAAATAAGCCGATCCTTCAAACGATAATCGAGAGATTTGCAGAGTATGGCTTTGTAAATATCACGATGTGCGTAAATTTTAATGCAAGCATTATTAGAGACTATTTTGGTGACGGAAAAGAATTTGGTGTAAATATCGACTATGTTTTAGAGCAAAAAAGGATGGGCACAGCAGGGGCGTTAAGCCTGCTAAAAGAGCGCCCGAGTGAGCCATTTTTTGTAATGAACGGTGATCTTCTTACAAATGTAAATTTCGAGCACATTTTTAACTATCACACGCTACATAAAGCCACAGCTACAATGTGCGTCAGAGAGTACGACTATGAGGTACCTTACGGCGTAGTAAAGATGAATGATAATAAAATAACTGCTATCGCAGAAAAACCAGTGCAGAAATTTTTTGTAAGTGCTGGGATATATATGCTCTCACCTGAAATTTTAGATCTGATCCCACAAGATGAGTTTTATGATATGCCTACGCTGTTTGAAAAGCTAATAAGATTAAGTAAAGATGTTATATCATTCCCGATCAGAGAGTATTGGCTTGATATCGGACGCATGGAAGAATATCAAAGAGCAAATGAAGAATATAAAGAAGTTTTTTAATGTATAAAAATAATAGTTTTTTAGCGATTGTACCGGCAAGAGGAGGCAGCAAGGGGTTGCCTGGAAAAAATATTAAAGAATTATGCGGGAAGCCGCTTGTTGCATGGAGTATAGAGGCTGGACTAAAAAGTAAATATGTAGATGAGGTCATGGTTAGCACTGACGATGAGAAAATCGTAGAAATTTCAAAAAAGTATGGTGCAAATGTCCCTTTTTTAAGACCAAGCGACTTGGCAAGTGACACCGCTACAACCTTTGATGCCATAAAACACACTATAGATTATTATAAAAATGAATTAAAAAAAGAGTTTGACTATATCGTTTTATTAGAGCCTACGTCGCCTTTGAGAGAAGTTTGCGATATAGATAGGGCTATTGAAATTTTACTAGAGTCAAAAGCTGATTCGATTGTTGGAATTTGCAAAACAGAGAGTCAGAATCCAGCTTTTTTAGTCTCAAAAGATGAAAAAGGCTTAATTTCTGGATATGAAAATAAAGATATGAGGGTTTTAAGAAGGCAAGAGATAAAAGATGTTTATTTCTTTGAAGGAACGATCTATGTCTCTAAAACGGATGTTTTGCTTGATAAAAAAACATTTTATCACGACAACACCATAGGCTATGAAGTTCCAAAATACAAATCGCTAGAGATAGATGATATTGATGATTTTGTAATGGTTGAAGCAATAATGAATTATAAAGGTTATAAAAAATGACTTATCAAGATAGATTATTAAAAGCAATACCAGGCGGCGCCCATACTTATAGCAGAGGGTTTGACCAGTATCCAGCCAATGCCCCACAAATTTTAAAAAGAGGGAAAGGTGCATATGTATATGACGAAAATGGTAGGGAATTTTTAGACTATGGAATGGCGCTTAGGGCTGTAAATTTAGGCTACGCGAATGAAGAAATAAACAAAGCCGCGATCGAGCAAATAGAATTTGGAAACAATCTAACTAAGCCTAGTATGATTGAGCTAGAGGCTGCTGAATTATTAATAGATATGATAGATAGTGTTGATATGGTTAAATTTACTAAAAATGGCTCAACAGCAACAACAGCAGCTATCAAACTTAGTAGAGCATACACTGGAAGGGAGCTGGTTGCAAGATGCGCAGAGCATCCATTTTTTAGCTATGATGACTGGTTTATTGGCTCTACGCAACTTACCAAGGGTATACCGCAAAAGGATACTGAAGGCACAAAAACGTTTGGCTACAACAACATTGAAAGCATAGAGAGGCTTTTTGATGAATTTCCTAATCAAATAGCTTGTGTGATTTTAGAGCCAGCGGCAACAGAGCATCCAAAAGATAACTTTTTACATAAAGTAAGAGATCTGTGCCATAAAAATGGAGCAGTATTTATACTTGATGAGATGATAACTGGCTTTAGATGGCATTTAAAAGGGGCTCAATATTATTATGACATTAAGCCCGACTTGTGCACTTTTGGAAAAGCAATGGCAAATGGATTTTCAGTTGCAGCTATAGCTGGAAAAAGAGAGATAATGCAGCTTGGCAGTATAGAATTTGAAGGCAGGGAGAGAGTCTTTTTGCTGTCGACAACACATGGTGCAGAGATGAGTGGCCTAGGTGCTTTTGTTGCGGCTATGAAATTTATGAAAGAGCATAATGTGGTTGAGTATATTTGGGACTATGGCACAAAACTAATCTCGATGATAAATGAGCTTGCAAAAAAATATGAAATCGAAAGAAATTTCGTAGCAGGCGGGATCGAGTGCAGCCCGTACTATTTGACCTTTGATAAAAATGGTCAAAATTCTTTAGGGTTAAGAACTCTTTTTTCTCAAGAAATGATCAAAAATGGTGTGCTTATTCCTTGGGTGGCGCTCTCTTATGCTCACGGAGAAAATGAACTTGCAAAGACAAAAAACGCACTAGAAAAAACTTTTGAAGTTTACAAAAAAGCAGTTGATGAAGGCTATGAAAAATATTTAGTAGGTAGCTCTATTAAGCCAGTGTTTAGAAAATTTAACTAAAAGTAAAATTTATATAAGGAACAGCAGTGTTAAAAGATAAAGTAGTTGTCGTTACTGGTGGAGCTGGACTTATTGGTAAAGAATTTATAAAAGCCATTGTTGAAAACAACGGCATAGCTATTATCGCGGATATAAATGAAAAAATAGGGCAAGAGGCAAAAGAGGCGCTATCTAAAGAGCTAAATTCAAAAAATATAGACTTTGTAAAACTCGACATCACGTCTAAAGACTCTTTGGAGGCTTGTATAAAATATTTGCATGATAAGTATAAAAGGATAGATGCACTAGTAAATAATGCATACCCTCGGAATAAGCACTATGGAAGGCACTTTTTTGATGTTGAGTATAGTGACTTTATAGAAAATTTGGGACTAAATTTGGGCGGTTATTTTGCCGCATCTCAGCAGTTTGCAAGATATTTTAAAGAGCAAGGATATGGAAATATCATAAATATATGCTCAATCTATGGAGTGGTTGCTCCAAAATTTGAAATATATAACAACACAACAATGACTATGCCGGTTGAATATGCTGCCATAAAATCAGGACTTATACACCTTACTAAATATATGGCAAAGTATTTTAAAGGGATGAATATAAAGGTAAATGCGCTAAGTCCTGGCGGTATATTTGATAACCAGCCAGAGCCGTTTTTGGAAAAATATAAAGATCAGTGTCTGAACAAGGGTATGTTAAACAATAGTGACTTAAAAGGCACCTTGGTGTATCTGCTGAGCGATATGAGTAGATATGTAAATGGGCAAAATATTGTAGTTGATGATGGATTTAGCATATGATAGTGCGATATAAAGAGGATCGTAAGAATTTTGAAGCTAGATGGCAGGAATATATCTCAGAAAATATTCACAGCCCAAGATATCTAAGCTCATACTTAGACTATATGAAATTTTATTCCAAAGATATACTTAGTGATGAAAGCTTTGTGGTTGTTGAGAGCAACAAGTGTGTTGGAATTTGTTTTTTGCCAATAGAACAAGTAAATGGCGTTGTCTCTATATCTTTGTCTGGATATTTTACAGTTGCTCCGCTTGCGATAAACGATAGGGTTTATGACATAGTTTTTAAAGAAATTTTTGAGATAAGTAAAAACTATAATGTTAGCAAGATAATGTTTTATTTGGACTCTTTGGTTATGGAGTTTTTTAACAAATATAACTTTCTTATCAAATATGGCTTTATAGACGCTACTGGCAGCAACTGCGTGCTTGATCTATGCGATGAAAAAAGTACTTTGTGGTCAAGACTAAGAAAGTGCTATAAGCCGTTAATAAATGGAATTTTTAAAAATAGTGAATATGACTTTGTTGTCGTATCTAAAGAAAATCCAAGTTATGAAATCCATGAGGCATATAGAGAGCTTCACAAAAAGGCTGCTGGTAGAGAAACAAGACCTAAAACAACCTTTGATAAGCAGTATGAAATGCTACAAAATGGCAATGCTACTATTATAGGATTAAGATATAAAGGCCAATTTATAGGTCTTTGCTATTTTTTACATACGAGTGAAGTTGTTGTATATATGAGTGCTGCAGATGATCCAGAATTTACAAATATGAGAATTCCTATATATCACGCTATTTTGCAAAAAGCTACTGAGTATTTTCATGATATGGGTTTTAAGCATATGGAGTACTCTCAGCCTGCAGGGTATAACTTAGTGGATGGATTTTTAGATTATTTAGACGAAAAACAGATAAATATAGCACATTTTAAAAGAGGCATGGGTACAAAAATGGTGCCACTATTTCGAGGCGTAAAATACTTTGATAAAAATTTACTGTTAAAAGATATAGATAGCTTTAGAGAGGCATGTGTTTCTTCTTTTGAAAGTATGACATGAAGTTTTATTTAGATATTTACTGCTCTCCAGATATATCATATCAATCTTCTATTAATCAAGGGGATCCTGTTGATTGTGATGATGTTGATGGGTTTGTTGAAAAAGTATTTGATTTTCTTTATTTTGACTATATAAAAAATCAAAATGATGAGATTTCTGATGTTTTAAAAATAACATGTCCTTTTATTATCTCAAATTTGATCGCATTATATTCTAATATCCTTGCAGATGCTCGTTTAAAAAAAAGTGGTTTTGATGTAATCTATACTGATAAAAATATAATTGATAGCAAGATTGGCAAAAGATGTCTCTCCCCATATTATTTGCCAGATCTGTATTCTGGTGGAAAAGAAGTGCCATTTGTTAATTTTTATTTATCTGGAATATATAATAAAAAAGACTATAAATATTTTTTGAAAAAAATATTTATATTTTTTTCAAAAAAAGAACAGGTTGTTGTTTTAAATAGAAATAAATGGTTGATAGAGTTTTTAAATAATTCAAATATAAAATATTCAATTATAGACTTTGAATATTTTTTTGACGAGATAAAAGTAAACGATATTGTGAAATTTGATGATCCTAAGTTGAATAGTTTCATTGAGAACATATCAAAAAATATAACCCAAATAACCTCAGAAGAGATAGATAAAGATAAATTTTACAATCTTTTGGTAGCAATTTTAAAGAAAATAGTTTATAAGGGATATATTGATTATAAAAACTGCAAAAATGCAATGAAAAATAAGAAAATATATTTTAATAAAATATTTACTGGAACGATGGGTAATTACAAAAGTAGGGTCATTTTTTCTGTTCTTAATAATTTTGGCGTAGAAACAAATTCTTGTATGCATTCTGGATCTATCTCTCATATTGATTATAAATTTGATCCTAGGCTGTATATAGAATATTTAATAC
>NZ_PPBR01000075.1:0-1465 GCF_002913545.1 Campylobacter concisus
TAAGGAGTAACTATGATAGTTAAGATCTCAAAGGGAGAAAAAGGCGTAGCTGATTATCTAAAAACTGGTAAGAAAAGAGATTCAAAGCTAACTAGAGATGAAAAAGATGATAGATTGCCACTGGCTGGAAATTTAGATCTTATCGAGATGTCTGAAAGGCACCAGAGCAAGAAAAAGAATAAGAAATATAACTACTATCATATATCCTTGTCATTTACTTCAGAGGAGTGGAGCAGGCTATATGAAAGTGGCAATATAGATGAGTTTATAATGGACTTTTTAAGGCTAACTTTCCCAAATCACGACATAGATGAGCTACTTTTTTATGCTGAAGCTCATCTTCCTATAATAAAAGAAGAGCCATATATTCCTCGCCCAGAAGGGGCACTAGAAAATAGAACATTAAACAAGAAACATAAAAATGGCGAACCATTAAAAAGAGAGCCTCACATCCATCTAATAGTCTCTTTTGAAAATATGAAATTTACTCATAGTGTAAAAACTGGTGGAGTTATATATACAAAAGGTGCATCCAAACAACAAGCAAAAGCCATCATGGCTAAATCAGTAGAGAAATTTAAAAGAGTGGTTAATGACATCTTATCTAACAAGTATGGATTAAATAATATAGAGCCTTTAGGCATGGATGAAGACCAACTAGAAAAGCAATATGAAAGCTTTAAAAGTGCAGCACAAAAGGTTAGGAAAGGCAAAGAAAAAGATACGCAAATGAAGATAGAAACAGATGTGGTAATCGAGCCAAAAGACAGCACAAAAGAGCAAAACATAAGTGTTGAAGAGCTGCTAGCTGATGCTAAAAATTCTACAGCTGATTATATATTAAGAATGATAGAGGAAGATGATGGTTTCAAAAAAGACTACTATGATAGGGCAAAGAGACTTAATGCAGTGGATATAAGAGAATTTTTGCCTATGATCAATGCAAAATTTAACATCACCGCAAAACCTGAAATGGTAAATGACAAATATAAAGTAAGAGTGGATGGGTTTAAAGGAACTTATAATCTAACTGATCTAATGTGCAAGATAGTCTATAATGGCAGAAAAGGAGCATTATTTCACGTAGTTAATGAGCTAGAGCAAATGCTTATAGAGCTTCGAGCCAATAAAAATGAGCCAAAGATAACATTAAGTGTAAGTAGTGACTTTAGCACGCCAAATAAGAACCCAAAAACTCAAGTGCTAAATAGCTGGGAAACGATACGAATAGAGCCATACAATCTAAAATCAATACTTAAAAACTATTCAGCTATATCAGTGGCAAGTTTCAAAGATAAAAGTGAAGAAGCTAGCAGTATTGATAGCATAACTCCTACGCTTATATATGATATAGATAACTCTAAATTTACTATAAGTGATGCTCAAAATTTACTGCAAAGCAAAGGAATAAAGGGCTTTATATATCCAACAAGCTATCAAGCACCAGATGCAAAAGTAGAGAAAT
>NZ_PPBR01000076.1:0-42676 GCF_002913545.1 Campylobacter concisus
CAGAATATCTAACAATAAAAAGTTAAATATAAATTTCCTTAGTATAAAAATTGTTTCAAATCAAAAAAATTTATAATTTTTAAAAAAATCTAATAAGGTTGAAGTAAAGTGGCCGGGAGATAGGGATTCGAACCCCAGGAGGCTTTCACACCTCAACGGTTTTCAAGACCGCCGCTTTCGACCGCTCAGCCATCTCCCGATTAAAGATTTGTGATTATAGCCAACTTTGCTTAAAATTTGCTATAATCACTAAGAATTATTCTGTTTTTTCTTTGACGTAACTAGCGCCGTCATTGATCTTCTCTTTAGTCCATTCTTTGGCATTATGAGTATCTTCTTTTACGCCATGCCAAGTGTTTGAACAACCTACTGCAAAAAATGCCATACATACTATTAAAAGCAATTTTTTCATCGTTATCCCTTTATGTAGTTATTTTTGAAGTTGGAGGCGACACCCGGATTCGAACCGGGGATCAAAGCTTTGCAGGCTCATGCCTTACCACTTGGCCATGTCGCCGTTTTGGTGGTGCCCGAGACCGGACTTGAACCGGTACGGTAAAAACTACCGAGGGATTTTAAGTCCCTTGCGTCTACCATTCCGCCACTCGGGCAAAATTAATGGAGCGGGAAACGAGATTCGAACTCGCGACCCCAACCTTGGCAAGGTTGTGCTCTACCCCTGAGCTATTCCCGCATTAAAGGTTGCAATGTTACCCAAAAGTTGCTTAAAAATTTATTTTATAAAAACGACTTTCAAAAAAATGTAAGCCATAAAAAGATAAAATACCAAATCTTTTGGGGTTATAGCTCAGCTGGGAGAGCGCTTGAATGGCATTCAAGAGGTCGGCGGTTCGATCCCGCTTAACTCCACCATGAATTTAATCTCTTTTTTGCTAAAAAATATTTTCACGTTTTTCATGAAATTTTAAGTCAAATATATGTAAAAATTTAGAATTCTTTCGCTACATTTACAACATGCAAAATTTAAAACAATATGTAAATGAAATTTTAAAAGATCACCGCGACGAGCGTGTATTTAGCTTTGAATTTGATGGGCAAAAATTTTGGTTAAAACGCATTGAAAAGAGCATCGAAGGCAGCTTTTTAACTAAAATTTTTAAACCAAACCCTTATAGGTCATTTGCTGCTGAGATAAAAAAGCTTGAAATTTTAAACGAGGCAAATGCTCCTGTTCCAAAACTCGTGCTAAAAAGTGATGAATTTTTCGTTATAGAAGATGTTGGTGGGCCAGTTTCTAGACTATTTAAATATAGCACTGATGAAAATTTTAAGCATGAAATTTTACTAAAAGCAGCCCGCGCATTAGCTGGACTTCACGCGCTAAATTTTGCACACGGACGCCCAGCACTTAGGGATATCGCCATAAAAAATGACGAGATAAAATTTATTGATTTTGAGTCAAAATTTTTTAGCGATGATATAGAGCTTAGAAAGTGTCGTGATCTGCTAGTTTTTATCCACGAGCTCTACCGACAAAAAATTTCAAACGAGCTTGTAAAGGAGGCGATTGATGAGTACATTAAAGCTAATGGCAGCGAAATTTACGAGCACTCTTTGCGCTTAATAGCGAAATTTAAGCCACTTTACTACCTGCTAAAGCCGTTTAAATTTTTAGACAAAAAGGATCTAAATGCGGCTATTTCAACATTTGAGCTCCTTTTGCCAGCCGCAAAATCCAAAATCACATCCAGATAACTAAAAAATAATCTTCTAAATTTTATCTCTGCTTAACAAAAAATAAATTAATATTCGTTATTAAAATCTAAAAGGAGATATATGCTTTTCAAGCGTAACAAAATCATTTTCAACATCCACCTAATAATCGGCTTGATCGCTACTATACCACTACTTATCATGACACTTGCAGCGCCTTTTGCCTCTTATAGAGAGGAGATCAAGTCTGCGATAAATGAAAAATATATAAATTTAGCGCCTAGCGAAAAGCCAAATTTAAGCTTAAGCGAAATTCTCGCTAAGGCAAAAAGTGAGATCAAATTTGACACGCTTGAAAACGTGCAAATCGGTGGCGAAAACAAAGCTTACAGCATCAGCGTCACTAAAGATAAAAAGCTATTAAATTTCTTCATCGATCCACGCACTGGCGGGGTAATTAGCGAGGACTTGGGCGAAAAAACTCGCATGATAATACTAAGCCTGCATAGAAATTTAGGCCTTGCCCTGCTTGATAGCAAAGTCCCAGCCAACATCGGCAAGCAAATAGTCGCCATTAGCTCGATCATCATGGCGCTTCTTGCGATCAGCGGCCTCATCCTCTACGCACCAGCGATCAAGAGAAATTTGCTAAATTCGCTCAAAATCAAGCCAAGTGCAAAGGGCTACGCCTGCTTTTACAACCTCCACACGAGCCTTGGCACCTACGTGGCGATCCTGCTTGTCGTGATGTCGCTAACTGGCCTTTACTGGTCTTATGGCTGGGTCAGAAACAGCGTAAATAGCGTATTTTTCGAGCTAAAACCAAGCCAAGCGCAAAGGGCAATGCCTCAAAGAAATTTAATCCCAATAAGCGACGAGAAATTTAAAGAGATCGAGACTGCGGAGCAAATTTTTAAAGACAATGTCACACTAGAGCTAAAATCACTCACGATAAACGTACCTGAAAACAACCAAAGCACCTACACCATAAACTACGAAACTAGCGAGAGCCAAGTGGGCAAACTAAAGCTTGACGCGAGCGCTGGAAAAATCAAAGAAAACAAGCTTGTTAGCAAGGCTGAGAGCATCCCAGAGGCAAAAAAGGCTGGCCGCAAGGTGCTTAGCCTGCACACTGGAGAGATGTTTGGCGAGGTCGGTCAGATCGTCTTTGCCATCTCTTGCGTGATCGCCGTTTTACTAATAATAACTGGCTTTTTGATGACCATAAAAAGGACTAAGGCACTCTAAATAAAAGTAAATTTTTACCTTGCTTTGGGTAAGATTTTAAGAAATTTTTACCACAAACAAGAGAGAAATTTATGAACCGAAAACGCATCTACAACCCAAGTTCAAATGAAAATTTGACCGACAGAAGAGTCTTTAACGGCAACCCACACGGCATTTTAAATTTCACCAAGGCAAAATATGAGTGGGCGTTAAAGCTTTGGGACCTCATGGAGGCAAACACATGGTTTCCAAAAGAGGTCGATACCACCGACGACGTGCGCGACTATGCCTACAACCTCACAGAGGCTGAAAAACGCATGTACGACCTCGTCTGGAGCCAGCTCATCTCGATGGATAGTTTTCAGACAAACAACCTAGCTGACAACATCAACCCTTACATCACCGCACCAGAGATCAACGCCGTGCTAAGCCGCCAAGCCTACGAAGAGGCAAACCACAGCAAGTCTTACGCTGTCATGGTCGAGGCGATCTGCGACAATACCGACCTCATCTACGAGATGGAGAAGCACGACGACGTCTTACGCGAGAAAAACGACTACATCTCAAGCGTCTATGAGGAGCTTGCAGGCGAAGTGACTGATGAGAAGCTGCTTCTTGCGATGGTTGCGAACCAAATTTTAGAGGGCATCTACTTTTACAGCGGCTTTACAGCGATCTACGCTCTAGCTCGCGCTGGCAAGATGCTAGGCTCAGCGCAGATGATACGCTTCATCCAACGCGACGAGATCACGCACCTGCTTTTGTTTCAAAACATGATAAATTCAGTCCGCAAAGAGAGGCCTGATCTTTTTACGCCTGAGACTGAGGCAAAAATTTATGATATGTTCGAAAAAGCTGGAAATTTAGAGATAAAATGGGGCAAATACATCACCCAAAATCAAATAATGGGCTTTACAGACGACATCATCGAGCAGTACATCCACTATCTCATCGACCAGCGCCTAGTTGCGATCGGTCTAAAACGCAAATACAACGTCGCTCACCCGATCAAATGGGTCGATGACTTTGCTAAATTTAACGACCAAAAGTCAAATTTCTTTGAAGCAAAGGTGACAAACTACAGCAAGGGAAGTATCAGCTTTGATGACTTTTAAAAATGGCATCTTAGCCCTTGTCTGCGTACTTTTTGTGGGGTGTGCAAGCAGTAGTCAAAGGATAATTGATCAAGCAAATAAAAATAATCTCGAAAATTTCTACGCCTACAAGCTTGTCAAGATAAAAGAGACAAGCCAAGCGGAAGTCTATCAAGAGATGCCAAACGGCGAAATTGCACCAAGTTTCGCGCCGCTAGGGTCAGTGCTAGGAAATGACGTGATGCTTGGCATAAACAAGCAGTGCGGCTTTGAAGCAAAAGACCTAAAAGAGGTAAGAGTAGTTTTACATGATGAGGCTAGAGGTCTAGGCTTTGAGGTCTGGGTTTTTAATGATCCACTCTCACAGCGTGATGATAAGATCACAGCTATAAGCGTTATTTTAAAAGCTACACCAAACATCGGTGGCACGGATATAAACTGCAAAATTCCGAAAGACTGCCACGATGAAAAACCTGTAACATTTGTATTTGGAAAATAAATGAGCGAAAATTTAAACCTAATAAGCCTAACTTTAAAGGCGAAAAATGCTACCGAGCGGCTAGAGGAGCTTGCAAATTTAGTTGAGGCTGCACCTGAAAACTCTCTCCTGCTTGCAAGTGAGCTTTGCATCAGCGGTTATGATTTCGACGGCTTTTTTGCAGGGGCGAACAAAGCTATGCTTGGTGGCATGATAGGCAGCTTTGATGCGATGCTGCTTGAGCGCTTGCAAGAGGCGCTTAGCCCAGATAAATTTCTTGGTTTTACGCACCTTAGCAGCCTAAATAAAAGCGCAGGGCTCGCTCAAATTTCAAATCTAAATCCGCACCAACCAAAAATTTATAACGAATTTTTACTTCTTAACTCAAGCAACGTCTTTCACTCGCAGTTTAAGGCTGAGCTTTTTAGGCCAAATTTAGAGCACGAGATCTTTGCCGCTGGTGAGGTGAGCGATATAAATGCTTTTGATTTTAGAGGGCTAAGGCTTGGCGTGCTGATATGCTTTGAGCTGCGTGATAGCAGGCTTTGGGTAAAACTAAGAGGGTGCGACATCATCATGGTGCCAGCCATGTGGGGCAAGGCCAGAGAGGAAGCCTACCTTAGCCTTTGCAAGGCGCTAGCCATCGCAAACAACTGTTATGTCATGATATCAAGCTCGCTTGATCTTGAGCTCGCTGGGGTCTTTTTGCCAGATGGCACGCTAGAGCAAAGCGCAGTTTTTGACGCAAATTTGATCACACAGATAAAGAAAAATTTAGGGCTTTTATAAATTTTAAGATAAGCTTTAAATCGTATAATAACGATTTAAAATTTGTTTAGGATAGAAATTTTGACCCAATTAGAAGCGATAAAATGCCAAAATTTAGCTAGCGACATAGCCGACGAGATCACGCTAAGTCCGCTTTTGTTTGACGCGATATCAACGACCGAGCGTGAAATTTTCGTGCCTATCCCTGCGCATGCTTACAAGCTTGACGCGCAGCCGATACTGGGTAATCAGTGGATCAGCTCGCCGCTAACGGTGGCAAAGATGACGATGGCGCTAGAGTGCGAAAACGTGGATAACATCCTAGAAATAGGCTGTGGCAGCGGCTATCAAGCAGCGATACTAAGCAAGCTCGCACATAGAATTTTTAGCGTCGAACGCATAGAAAAGCTAGCCATGGAGGCAAAAAAACGCTTCGAGACGCTAAAGATCAAAAACGTACACGTAAGATATGATGATGGCAACAACGGCTGGCGAAGCTACGCGCCGTTTGATAGGATTTTACTCTCGGCTGCTGCTGATGAGATCTCGCCAAATTTATTCGCTCAACTAAAAAATGGCGGCATCTTGGTCGCTCCGATGAAAAGAGATGGCAAGCAGTTTATCGCTAAATTTAGAAAAGATGAGAGTGGAAATTTAGAAAAAGAGTTTTTAGACGAGTGCCTTTTTGTGCCACTTCTTGAGGGCAGAGAGTAGAGGCTTTTACCTCTACAACTACCACCTAACCAGCCACTCGCCGCTAGGGTGCTGCGTAAATATAATATCATCAAATTTTGTAGTTTCTTCGCCATCTGCTGTGATAAATGTAACGCTAAAACTAAAGGCGTTTTTGGCGATAAATTTCACATTTTTTATACTCAAAATATCGACATTGTCGCTACAAGTGCCACTAGCCCTTTTTAAATGGCTATCATCTCTTCTTAGCGCAGGTGCCCTTGTGCCACCTTCCATGAATTTATCATTTTTATTAGCCTTATAACATGCCATATTTGCTAAAAATTCCTGCATCCTAGGCTTTGCGCTGTCAAATTTCGCTTGATACTCTTTTGGCACCTTAATGCCAAAAATAGCGCCTGGCACCGTCTGACCAACTAAATTTCTACTTTTTGTTAGCGTTGGCTCGCTTTTTGGTTCGCAAAAGGCAAAGCTACCAAAAACGGCACAGAGCGCAATGGCAAGAAGTGATTTTGTTTTCATTTTTCTCCTTTTTAAGCAGGAGCCATTCTATCTTGTGCCACTTAAAAGTTGCTTGAGTTATAAATTTAAAGATCAAATGTGAGTTTTTAGGAGAGGGCAAAGCCTAAGCCTTGCCTTGAATTAGAATTTATTAGAATTTATAAGTGTAGCCTGTGTAAATTCCCACACTCGTATCTCTTAGCTGAGCGCCGCTATTTTTCTTATAAAATGTCTTATCAGCCTTTAAACCAAACTCTAGTGCGTTGTGAGCGTCAAATGAGTAGATACCACCAGCTTTTGCGCCAACTAGCAAGCCTTTAAAATTTTTCTTGCTAGTTTCGTTTTCAAAGCTTTGTCTAACGCTTAGATAGCCAAGACCAGCATAACCGCCAAGCACAGCTTTAAAGTTTTCAGTGATGTTTGGAGTGTAGATTTTAAAGATATTTAGTGATTAAATTTCAAACGACTAGGCAAAATGCTATAAAATTTCTCTTATGAGAAGCTGCGGCGTAACAAGTCCGCGGAACGAATTTTTAGATACGCAAAAGATAATATCTATCATTTCGCCTACTCTAACGTGCCTTGTGAAGTTGAAAAATAGCGCCTCAAGCGTTTTGTTATCTTTTTGCAAGATAAGTTTTAGGTGGTTTTGATCCCTACCTATGAGCCTCTCGTTTTTCACGACAGCGTTTTCTATCTTAAAGACTGGACGTGGATTTTTCTGTCCGTACGGCTCATAAAATTCCAAAATTTCAAGTAGCTCAAAGTCTATCTCGCTTGGCATTATGTCGCCAAGTAGCTCGTCTGAGCTTTTGCACTCTTGCATATTTAGGCATGAGCAGCTTTTATTTATCGCATCTTTAAATTTTTCCAAATTTTCAGGCGCAAGAGTTAGCCCTGCTGCACCTTTGTGACCGCCGTAGCTTGTTAGCAGATCTTCGTGACTTGCGATTAACGATAAGATATCAAGCTTACCAACGCTTCTAGCACTGCCTTTTGCGCGGCCTTTATCGATGCTAAAGACGATAGCTGGCTTTGCAAAGTGCTTTGCGAGGCGGCTAGCCACGATGCCTATCACGCCTTCATGCCACTGCTCTCCCCAAGTGATGATGACCTCATCGTCCTCTTTTACGTCCTTTAGCGAGCACTCAAAGAGTTGGCGCTCCTCCTCTTTTCTGGAGTTGTTAAACTCGATAATCGTATCAAGATAGTTGTAAGCCTCTTCAATGCTCTTTGCACGCAAGAAGTTAAATGAATTCATCGCATCGTCCATGCGTCCGGCTGAATTTATAAGAGGCGCTATAAGAAAGCTGATATCATCACACTCAAATTTATCCTTGCCGTAAAACTCTTTTATGACGCAAAATGCCGAGCGCTTCGAGGCATTTAGCTTGCAAATACCCATGCGAACAAGCATCCTGTTCATATCTCTTAGCTCCATCATATCAGCTATTATCGCGATGGCTAAAAGCTCTAAAAACTTGCTCATATCGTAGTTTAGCTTGCAAACATCCTTTAGCGCTCCAACCAAATACCAAGCCACTTCAGCACCGCAAATTTCGATATTTGGAAAGCTGCAGTCCTCTTGTTTTGGATTGATGATGGCGTATGCTTCTGGTAAAACGGCTGGTGGCATGTGGTGATCTGTGATGATGAGATCGATGCCTTTTTCTTTGCAGATGCTAGCTGCTTCATTAGCTGAGATGCCGTTATCGACGGTGATTATTAGACTCACATCGCTTGCAAGCTCGTCGATGATCTCAGGGTTTAAGCCGTATCCGTCCTTAAAGCGGTTTGGGATCTTTACTAGGTAGTTTTTTACGCCAAGATCATCAAAAAACTCGGCTAAAATCACACTTGAAACCACGCCATCAACGTCATAATCGCCAACAATAGCGATGTGTTCATTTCTCTCGATCGCTTCTTTGATGCGATTAGCGCCTTTGTAGATATCCTTTAGAGCGCTTGGCGTTGGAATTTCACTAAGTTTTTTGTGTATGTCGTTACAAAATCTACGTGCTAGTAAATTCCTAATATCCTCTTTAGTTAACATAGCTTTGGCAAGGACTTTTTGACGCCCTGCCAACTTTTACTAATGCTATTTGCTCACTTAAATTTACGCCCAAACTGCCAAAAATTTGGCAACAAAAATGCTTTTTTTTCATCGTAATCTTTCGTCTTTATTTTGAATGCTTTGATTATATCTTTTTGAAATTTAATTTCTTATAATTTTCAATGAAAGTAAGATTTTTAGGGCAAAAAACTTTTGTTAAATTGATACTCTTTATAAATTAGCCATTGTAAATTTGAAGTAAAAAATGAGAGAAATTTTAAGTAAAAATAAGGGGTCATAAGACCCCAAAAATTAAAATTTATATGTGTAGCCTAGATAAGCGCCAACATCTGTTGTTTTAAGATCAATATAATCAGATGAAGAATACCAAGACTTATCAGCTTTTAAGCCAAATTCAAGTGCATTATTTTTATCAAAACTATACTCACCACCTAGTTTAGCACCAAATAACCAGCCAGACTTTGTAACATCATATATTAGTCTGCCCGCATTTGTATTAGCAGTAGCATCAAAATTGATCACTGAAAGACCAGTATAAAGACCAGCAACTAGTTTAAAGTTGTCAGCTATGGTTGGTGTGTAGTCACCACCTATTACGAATTTATGATTTGTCCATTTTGCATCCACTATATTGCTATAGCTGTCTTTAGCTTTAGCATGGTAGAAATATCCACCATAAACTCTAGCTGTATCAAAATCATAACCACCTTTTATGCCTATGTTTGGTCTATTATCTTTTATGCTACCACCGCTAGTTAGCTTTGAGCTAAAATCATAGCCACCCTCAACTCCAGCAAATCCACCTTCAGCCAATGCAAATGAGCTAGCAAGTGAAAGTGCTAAAACACCTTTTAAAACACAATTTTTCATGTTAATCCTTTCAATAGTAATTGCACTACAATTTTATGTATCATATACTTTATCTTTACTTAAATATTTTTTGCAAATTTATCATTTTACGTGATTAGCCAAGCTTGCTTTGATAAAGCCTAGTATCACAGGATTTGGTCTAGTTAAGCGGCTAGTAAATTCAGGGTGACACTGCACGCCTACAAACCACGGATGGCCTTTTAGCTCGATCGCCTCTACTAGTCCGTCGCTTTCGCCACTTACTATTAGACCAGCCTTTTCAAAGGTCTCTTTGTATTTTGGATTTGCCTCGTAGCGGTGGCGGTGACGCTCTTTTACGCTCTCTGCGTTGCCATAAATTTCAGCCAAAAGCGTCTTTGGCTTGATGTCGCAGTTATAAGCACCTAGCCTCATAGTGCCACCAAGTGGGCTTGTGTGCGTTCTTATCTGCTTTTTGCCGTGGGCATCAATGAAGCTATCTATTAGATAGATGATAGGATTTTTGCACTCTTTGTTAAATTCCATAGAATTTGCATCTTCTAAGCCCAAAACATCCCTTGCAAACTCGATCATCGCTAGCTGCATACCAAGGCAAATTCCAAGATATGGGATCTTATTTTCACGAGCAAATTTTATAGCCTGCATCTTGCCTAAAACGCCTCTTTCTCCAAAGCCGCCAGCTACCAAGATGCCATCCACATCTTTTAAAAGCTCATTTACATTGCTCTCTTCTATCTTTTCGCTATCTATCCAGCGTAAATTTACCCTAGCGTCCAAATTTGCTCCAGCGTGGATGATACCCTCAGTTAAGCTCTTGTAGCTCTCTTTTAGATCGATATATTTACCTACAAAGGCGATTGTAGTTTCGTTTGTTGGGGCGATGATCCTTTTTACTAGGCTATCCCAGTTTGCCATGTCTGGTTTTAGCTCGCCAAAGCCTAAATTTTCAGCGATCGGCGTTAAGATATCTTGCTTTAAAAATGAAAGTGGAATTTGATAGATGCTTGCGCTGTCTAAGCTTTCTATGACGCAGTTTTTCTCAACACCACAGCTTGCTGCGATCTTATCTTTTAGCTCGCGGTTTAGTGGCATTTCAGATCTGCAGATAATGATATCTGGGGTTATGCCGATGCGTCTTAGCTCGCCTACGCTATGCTGAGTTGGCTTTGTTTTTAGCTCGCCAGCTACTTTGATAAATGGCACAAGTGTTAGATGGATATTTAGCGCTCTTTTTTTGCCAACTTCTACTCTTAGCGCTCTTATCGCCTCTAAAAATGGTAGTCCCTCGATGTCGCCAACGGTTCCGCCGATCTCAACGATGAGTACATCTTTGCCCTCGCCTGCTTTTTTGATACGATCAACGATCTCGCCAACGATGTGAGGGATCACTTGTATAGTCTTTCCAAGGTAGTCGCCACGGCGCTCTTTTTCGATAACCGAACTATAAACTCTACCTGTTGTGAAGTTATTATCCTGACTTAGGCTCTCATCTAAAAATCTCTCGTAGTGACCAAGATCTAGGTCTGTTTCAGCGCCATCATCTGTGACAAAGACTTCGCCGTGTTCTAGTGGGCTCATCGTGCCTGGATCTACGTTGATATATGGGTCAGCTTTTAAGACGCTCACCTTTAAGCCAGAATTTTTAAGTAATGTCGCGATAGACGCAGCTGCGATGCCTTTTCCAAGTGAGCTTAAAACGCCACCTGTGATAAAAATATACTTCGTCTCTTTTGCCATCAATTTTCCTTAACTTTAGTTATTTTTTAATCTGCCGATTATACCCCTTAAATATTTAGTAAGGCATTAATCTTGCAATTTTTAAAAATTATTCTTTAAGTTTTTTTGTTATAGACTTCGACATCATGATTAAAAACTGCTTAAAAAACATCGCCTCTTTATATATAGACGGCTTTAAAAATATGAAAATAGGCAAGAAACTATGGCTTCTCATAGCGATAAAGCTTATCATTATGTTTGGGATATTAAAGGTCTTCATCTTTGATGAAACTCTTAATACCAAATTTCAAACCGACGAAGAAAAAAGCGAATTTGTAATTCGTAATTTAATAAAGGAATAAAATGTCTGAGATGGATTTTGTTGATTGGTCTAGGGCTCAGTTTGCGCTGACTGCCATTTACCACTTTTTGTTTGTCCCGCTTACGTTGGGGCTAAGTTTTATCATCGCCATTATGGAGACGATATATGTCAAAACTGGCGATAAAGCCTGGCTTGAGATAACGAAATTTTGGCTAAAGCTCTTTGGTATAAATTTCGCTATCGGTGTGGCAACTGGCATCATCATGGAGTTTGAGTTTGGTACAAACTGGGCGAATTATAGCTGGTTTGTCGGCGATATATTTGGCGCTCCGCTTGCGATCGAGGGCTTGCTAGCATTTTTCATGGAGAGTACATTTTTTGCCATTATGTTTTTTGGCTGGGATAAGGTTAGTAAGAAATTTCACCTGCTTTCAACTTGGCTTGTTGCGATCGGTTCAAATTTAAGCGCACTTTGGATCTTGATCGCAAATGGCTGGATGCAATATCCAATAGGCATGAAATTTAACCCAGACACAGCTAGAATGGAGATGCAAAATTTCTTCGAAGTCGCGCTAAATCCACTTGGTATAACTAAATTTTTACACACAGTAACTAGCGGCTACACTATCTCAGCTCTTTTTGTGATAGGAATTTCTGCTTGGTTTTTGATCCAAAAACGCCACATCTTGCTTGCTAAAAAAAGCATCGTCGTTGCTAGTGCATTTGGTCTTATCACATCGGCATTTTTGCTACTTAGCGGCGATGAGAGCGCATATCTTGCGGCTCAAAAGCAGCCTATGAAGCTAGCAGCCATGGAGGGACTTTACAAGGGCGAGAAAAACGCTGGCCTAGTTGCAGCTGGTATTTTAAACCCAGCTAAAAAGCTTGGCGATGAGAGCGATGCCTTTTTGCTTGAGATAAAGGTGCCTTACGCACTTGGCATCATGGCAAACAGAGAACTTGACTCATTTACACCAGGTATAAACGACCTACTTTACGGCAACAGCGAGCACAATCTAATAAGCGTCGAAGAGAAGATGGCAAAAGGCAAAGTAGCTATCGAAGCTCTTAAAAACTACAAAGAGGCTAAAAAAGCAAATGACGAGAGCTTGATGAAAAGCTCACTTTCAAATTTAGAGAGCAATCTAAATTTCTTAGGATATGGCTATCTTAAGGACGCAAAAGATGCTGTGCCACCGGTCGCACTTACATTTTATAGCTTCCACATCATGGTTGCGCTTGGCACTTACTTCATAGCTCTTTTTGTTATCACTCTTTATCTAAATCTCTCAAGAAAATATAAATTTGAAAACATAAGAGCATTTTTGTGGGTCTGCCTCTTTACCATACCGCTTGGCTACATCGCAGCTGAGGCTGGCTGGATAGTAACAGAAGTCGGCCGTCAGCCTTGGGTAATTCAAGATCTCATGACCGTTGGCGTCGGAGCTACAAATTTATCTGACTCAAATGTCAAAATTTCATTTATATTATTTGCTGTTTTATTTACGGTCTTGCTAATTGCCGAGATCAAGATCATGCTTAAGCAAATAAAGATAGGATTTAACGATCATGCATAGTTTAAGCTTAGAAAATTTACAAATTTATTGGTGGTTTATAGTTAGCCTTCTTGGTGGACTTTTGGTATTTATGATGTTCGTTCAAGGCGGCCAGTCGCTCATCTTTAGCCTTGGCAAGGACGAGCTTAAAAAAGATATGCTCATAAATTCTATCGGTAGAAAATGGGAGCTTACATTTACGACGCTTGTTATGTTTGGTGGCGCGTGCTTTGCGGCGTTTCCGCTATTTTACGCTACTAGTTTTGGTGGCGCTTACTGGGTTTGGCTGGCTATTTTGTTTTGCTTTATCATCCAAGCTGTAAGCTACGAGTACCGCAAAAAGCCTGATAACTTCTTAGGCGCTAGGACTTATGAAATTTTCCTTTTCATAAATGGCTCACTTGGTGTTATCCTTATTGGCATGGCAGTTAGTACATTTTTTAGTGGTAGTGACTTTGTGCTAAATGAGCACAATTTTGTCGAGTGGAAGACTCCATTTCGCGGCCTTGAAGCATTGGCAAATCCTTACTTGTATTTGCTTGGAATAGCAATGTTTTTCCTATCTCGCGTAGGCGGTTGCTTATATCTTATAAATAACATCGCTGATGGCGAATTTATACAAAACGCTAGAAAACAGCTACTTGTTAATACCGTACTATTCTTGCCATTTTTCTTAGGATTTCTTGCTTGGATACTTACAAAAGATGGCTTTGCATACGACTCAAACGGCGTAGTTAGCCTTGTTGCTTACAAATACGCTATAAATTTGATCGAGATGCCTGTAGCTGGCGTGCTACTACTTGTTGGCGTTCTTTTGGTACTTGTTGGAATTTTCCAAGGGGCATTTACAAAAAGCATCCGCGGAATTTTTGCTTATGGCGTTGGCGTAACGCTTGCTGTAACCGCGCTATTTTTGATAACAGGACTAAATGGCACTGCATTTTATCCGTCATTTAGCGACCTTTCTAGCTCGCTAACTATCAAAAATGCAAGCTCTAGCCACTACACACTTGGCGTTATGGCCTATGTTAGCTTGCTAGTGCCAGTAGTGCTTGCCTATATCTTCATCGTCTGGAGAGCGATAGATAGCAAGAAGATCACGCAAGATGAGATCAAAAACGATCATCACGCATACTAAGGATAAAAGATGTTAGAAGCAGGAATTTTTTTGATACTTTGGCCAGTAACGCTGTTTATTAGCTACAAATTTGTTCTTTTTTCTCTCAAGAAATTTGATGCAAATAACTAAAATTTAGGGGCATTTGCTCCTAAATTTTAAATAACTCTTACAAAAATCCATGAAATAAAAATTTTATCAGCATAATATTTGGTGTAAGCCCCATTCTCACACCGAGTGTATTAGTTATTATGTTGAAATTTATAAATTTCTTCTTTGACACTAGTTAGGTCAAAATTTATCGCTCGCTCTAGCTCTAGCAAGCTTACATCTTCGTCTATCTCAAGAGCCATCGCTATCTCGTTTAGCTCTTTTGCTTCCTCATTTGCAAGGATTGCACTCTTAAAACTAGCCTCATCTATTTGGCCAAATTTTAAAAAGATCGATTTAAATTTATCTTTTAAAATTTCTCTACTTAGCTTCTTATCTTCTAAAGCCTTCTTCGTGCCACCATTTCTGTTACAGGTTCTAAATATAAAATCTATTGTTTCATTTACTTCATCTAGTAAATTTTTGTTTTTTTACTTTGCACATATCCGATTTCTTCAGTGCAAACAAATGAGCAAAGTATCTTCTTGATATAAATTAATCTCAAAAATATTATATGATTAACTCTTTGATTTGCATATTATTATATCCAGGTACAGCAAAGCCTTTTAAATTGGTATCCGTGATACATGTATGACAATTTTACGTTATCAATTTATATATCATTTTGATTAAAATGAGGCAAATTTCATTTTATACGTCTTATCTTTTAAGAGAGAGTTAAATTTAACGTGTTATTTGCGTTATAGAACTTATTAAAAATTTTCTTTTAAATTTTGTAAAAACTTTTAAAATTTTTGATACTTTAGATGTGATAAAATCCTCTCAAATTTTAAAAAAAGGATCAAATTTGAGAAGCGATATAATAAAAAAAGGCTACACAAGAGCCCCACACCGCTCACTTTTACGTGCGACTGGGCTAAAAGACGAGGACTTTGCTAAGCCATTTATCGGCGTTGCAAACAGCTTTATAGAGATCATCCCTGGGCACTTTTTCTTAAACAAATACGCACAAATTTTAAAAGATGAAATTCGCAAAAATGGCTGTGTGCCGTTTGAGTTTAACTGCATAGGCGTGGATGACGGCATAGCGATGGGGCATAAGGGCATGCTATATAGCTTGCCTAGCCGCGAAATCATCGCAAATTCTATCGAAACCGTGATGAACGCGCACGCACTTGACGCGCTTGTTTGTATGCCAAACTGCGATAAGATCGTCCCTGGCATGGTTATGGGCGCTTTAAGGGTCAATGTCCCGACCATTTTCGTAAGCGGCGGCCCGATGAAAAAAGGTCACACAAAAGATGGCAGGCCGATCGATCTTGCGACTGCGTTTGAGGCGGTTGGTAAATTTGAGACCAAAGAGATAGACGAGGCTGAGTTAAGAGATATCGAGTGCAACGCATGTCCAAGTGGCGGTAGCTGCAGCGGTATGTTTACGGCAAATTCTATGAACACACTTTGCGAGGCGATGGGCATAGCGCTCCCTGGCAACGGCACCATCTTAGCGCTAACTCCAGAGCGTGAGGAGCTCATCAGGCAGGCTGCTCGTAGAATTTGCCAGATCGCCCTTGATGAGAAATTTAAGATAAGAAACATACTAAATGAAAAGGCGATCCGCAACGCACTTGTCGTTGATATGGCGATGGGTGGCAGCAGCAACACCGTCCTTCACATGCTAGCCATCTCAAGAGAGGCTGGCGTAAATTTAGACATAAAAGAGCTAAATAAGATCAGCCAAAACATCGCTCACATCGCTAAGATCAGCCCAAGCTTGCCAAACGTGCACATGGAGGATGTCGGCAGAGCTGGCGGTATGAATGCGGTGATAAAAGAAATTTCACGAAGAGACCATGGCATGCTAAATTTGGACAACCTAACAGTTAGCGGCGAGACTTTGGGTGAGCGTGTAAAATCTAGCGACATAAAAGATGAAAGCGTCATTCACAAGGTGGAAAATGCCTATTCGCAAGTTGGCGGACTTGCCATTTTGTTTGGAAATTTAGCCGAGCAAGGCTGTGTCATCAAGACAGCTGGCATCGTTGGTGAGCGTAAATTTAGTGGCAAAGCGGTCTGCTTTAACTCGCAAGATGAAGCCATAGCTGGAATTTCAAGCGGCAAAGTAGATAAAGGCGACGTCGTCGTCATCCGCTACGAAGGCCCACGCGGAGGCCCTGGCATGCAAGAGATGCTAAGCCCTACTTCGCTCATCATGGGACGAGGCCTTGGCGCAGACGTGGCGCTCATCACAGATGGTCGCTTTAGCGGGGCGACAAGAGGTCTAAGCATCGGTCACGTAAGTCCAGAAGCAGCCGAGGGCGGCATGATAGGCCTGCTAAAAGATGGCGACATCATCGATATAGACGTCGATAAATATGAGATAAACGTTCGCCTAAGCGAAGCTGAGATCGCAAAAAGAAGAGCGGAATTTAAACCAGTCGATAAAGCACTAAGCTCTCGCTGGCTAAGGCAGTATCAAAAACTAGTCACAAACGCAAGCAATGGAGCGATATTAGAGGCGTAAAAAATACGATACTTAAAATTTTATATAAAGGACAGTTATGGATAATAATTTATTTGATTTTGAGGGCGAAGATAGTCTTGGTCCAGAAAATATTGAAACAGTATACCCACTAAAGGAAATAAGAATAGATAAGGGCAGAATGAGTGTTTTTGAATTTAAAAGAAAATACGACGACCCTGTAAAAGGCAATATTGTATTAAACCCAGATTTTCAAAGAGATGAAGGAAGGTGGGGTCTAAAACAAAAAAGTGAACTAATAGAATCTATTCTGATGGGGATACCATTACCTGTTATATACTTATTTCAGGATGAAAAGGGTATCAAACAAGTTGTCGATGGAAGACAACGTTTAACTTGCATGGCAGATTTTTTAAACAATAATTTTAAACTAGAAAAATTAGAAATATTGAGAACCTTAAATAATAAATATTTTAAAGACCTTGAAGTATATGAACAAAATAAAATAGAAGATTACCAATTAGACATTTACACTATTTTACCTCCGGCACCAGAGAGGGTTAAATTTAATATATTTGACAGACTAAATAGGGGCGGAACAAAATTAAACAATCAAGAAATGAGAAACGCTCTATATCAAGGAACATCAACCAAACTTATAAAAGAAATGAGTGAACTAGAAAGTTTTAAACAAGCAACAGGATATTCTCTAAATGCAACCACAATGAAAGATAGATATCTAATTCTTAGATTTGTTGCTTTCTATTTTTTTAGAAAAGATAAATTTGGGAAAAAAATCGATTTTAATTCTGACATTGATGACTTTTTAAAAAATGTCATGCAGTATATCAACGCAAAGACTCTTGATGAAATAAAATACTTAAAAGATGCATTTGATAAAACAATGCAATACATATCTGATAACTATGGAGATAGTGTTTTTAGATTTAAGAACAAAGATGGCAATAATAGAAAAAGACCTATAAACATGGGTTTATTTGAGTGTATAACATATATGTTTATGCTGGCTTTGGAAAAAAATATAGAAATAGACAAAGAAGAATTGGAGAAATTTAAGACGCAAGAATTTGACAAACCAGAAAGGTTTACATATGGAATAGATAGTAAAGATAATATTAAATTCAGATTCGATAGTGTAGAAAAATTTATAGGGGTTTACAATGATACAACAAATGAAAATTAGCAACTTTAAAAGTATAAATAATCAAGAAATTGAATTAAAGCCGCTAACTATATTTACTGGGACTAATTCATCTGGCAAAACTACATTAATGCAGAGTATTTTACTATTGTCTTATTATTCTAACCAAAATTCGGAACTAGAAAAGGCATTAATAAAGGTTAAAAAATTTCAAGAAATTAGAAATTTTAATAATAACAGCAATGAAGCTACATTGCAAATAAAAATGGACGATGGAGAATACATATTAAAATGTGATAGTAACAGTAATTGGGTTATAAATAAGAAATCTCCTTTAGTTTTTGAAGATAATTTATACTATATTAGTTCTAATCGTATAGGACAAGAAGATATAGCAACTTATAGCGAAAATATAAAATTTGGAATAAATGGTAAAAATGTTTTTGGTTTTTTTCAAAAATATAAAGATCAGATTGTAAGTTTTGTAGCAGATCATAATAATGACGAAACGTTATCTGGCAATCTTAAGTATTGGATTAAAAAAATTTTAGATTTAGATATTGAGCTTTATACGGAAGATATAGATGGTTCAAATATAAAAGCCGGCTATAAATCTAGTCTTATTACCTCAAATATTCTTTCTACTTTTAATGTTGGAACTGGTGTAAGTTATGTCGTAAGAATACTAATTGTTGCCTTATGGTTAAAACCAAATAATATCTTTATGATCGAAAACCCAGAAATTCATCTGCATCCAAAAGCTATATCAAATTTGGCTAGTTTTTTTGCGGAAATTGTATCAAAAAATAAAGTTCAGCTAATTATAGAAACTCACTCAGAATATTTTTTACACAAATTAAGGTATGAGATTTATAAGAGAAAATTTAATGCCAATGATGTGAGATTTTTTTACAAAGATGATCCAAATAAAGAATTTGAAATAATTGATATAAATGAAAATGGGCATTTGGTAAATTTTAAAAAAGAAAAAATCAATTTTCCTACTGGTTTTTTAGATGTTAGTCTTGGTGAATTATTGGAGATAATGTAATGGTATTTTCTATGTGTTGTGAAGATGATTTATTACAAGAATTTATCAAATTTAAACACGGCGAATCAGTAAACAGTGATGCTATAGGAAAATTTTTACATTATTATAAGTCTGAAATTTTACCAACAAAAGAACAGTTCAGTATATTAGATAATGATTTAAAATCCAAGTTAGTATCAAGTGGCCATATTTATGATGATTTATCTAAAGCACTCTCAAAAACTATATATAAAATTTGTTTATCAAATACAAAAAAAGATTTTCCATATGTAAATATAAATGGCGATGAGATAGAAAATAATTTAACCGGTACATTTAAATCATCATCACGAGATAAAGCTATTGCACATATTAAAACATTGCTTGAAAATGCGAATTATATTGTTATCTATGATAAATTTATAAGTAGTAATTTTAATATTTTTGAAAAATTTATCAAACAATGTATTCCTAAAAAGCAATTAACACTAGAATGTTTTGGATTAGAGCAAAAGCAAAAAACTAAAATAAAACAAATTCACAATGATTATACAGTAAAAGATTATCCTGCTAATAATACGTCACCATATCAAAATGGCTTTCATGATAGGTATATTTTAGTAGATGGAAAAGTTGAGATAATTTTAACCAGCGGTATAGATTATTTAATGAATAATAAAAATGACTTCACTTATATAATAAGAAAGTTAAAATAACAATCTATAACATCAAAAACCTCACAACATCATCTTCTACCATGATCTTGTGAGAATAATTTTAATTCACTCCGTGCCAAAGTAGGCGGTTTTTACCTAGTTTTGTATCGATGCTCTCTTTTATAATGGAGCAGATATACTCTTTTGAAAGCCCTATGGCCTCCTCTAAGCTCTTTCCCTTTGCAAGGTAGCAAGCAAGCGCCGTTGAGAAAGTGCAACCAGTGCCGCTCATCACAAGCGGATTAGCAAGCGGAGTTTTGAAATTTTGCAGTGAGCCATCTTTTCTATAAAGCGTATCTATGCTGCTATCCTCACTTACATGTTTTTTCACGATGATATCGCAAGGCAGATCTTTAAAATTCCCTCCAAAAAGGACGTTTGCCTCGTCTAAATTTGGCGTAGCGACGGTTGCTAGCTTCATTAGCTCTTTTAGCTTCTCTACTGCGCTATCTTTTATGAGCTTGTGGCCGCTCTTTGAGACGCAGACTGGATCAAGCACGATCTTACACTTTTGAGTGAGTAAAAACTCATGCACCACGTCCATTATCTCCTCGCTAAAGAGCATGCCGATCTTTATGGCATCAAAGCTAAATTCCTCAGCAAGCGTGCAAAGCTCGTCTTTAACAAAGCTAGATTCAAGACAAACTACGCTTTTTATCGCGTCTGTGGTCTCAGCAACTAGCGAAGTAACCGCCGTTGCGCTGTAACAATTTAACCTAGCACATGTCTTTATATCGGCTTGAAGCCCTGCTGTGCCGCTATTGCAAGAGCCTGCGATGATTAGAATTTTTTTCATCATTTTCCTTTTGTAAATTTTGGCTTATTATAAGAGATGTTAGTTAAATTTGAGTTTTTAAAAGGATTTGAGCCAAGCGGCTCAAATTTATGAAAGTTTGTTTAGATCGTTATCAATCTCGATATATATCGTAGTTGCGTCAAAATTTGCATGCTCATAAGAGTTATCTACTTTTAGCTCGTTTGAGTCAGATAAAATATCTTTGTTTACATTATATTTATCTGATAAATTTTCGTCAATCTCTTGACTATTAGCACTACTCTCTATCTCTTTTACCTCTATTTTTGTGAGTATATCTTCTACTTTTTCGTTCATATGATCAAGTATATCAGGATAGTTCTCTCCAATAAGTGCTCTAAAAAGCGCATCAGTATCGATACTATTTTCAGCGCTAGTATCAGCACTTACCACGCTACTATCAAGCCATATCGTGTCATATCCACTTAAAGATATATCATTGCCATCTAATGCCGTAATAGTCACACTAGCACTCTGGCTCTCGCCTTTTATGCTCTCTCCAATATAAACCTCATCATTTACATTTAGAACTCTTATGTGATCATTTTTATCTATCGCTATAACATCAGATGTGACGCTTTTTACCTTACCAGCTATAGCTGTCATCTTTATTCCTTATTTTTGGTTTTGATGTATTTTAGTATTTTTTATCAAATTTGTATATTGTACTATGGTACAACTAAGATATACCCACTCTCGCTGATGTTTTTAAATTTCACGCCAAGCTCGCGTTTTAGGCGCAAAACGACATTTTGTATCGCAGCCTTGCTCACCTCGGTGCTCTCATAGACAAATTCCTCTATCATCTCGTAGGTGACAAGCTTGTTTAGGTTGTAGGCAAATAGCCAAAATATCTTATTTTGCAAAAAGCTAAGGTATAGCTCACTGCCGTTTTTATAAATTTTCTCTCTTTTTAAATTTATACTCACCTCATCACTTAGGCGCACTAGCTTCTCATCTCGCTCGAAGCTTAGGCTTATCAGCATCGATCTAAGATCCTTTATATCGATAGGTTTTTTCAAAAACAAGGTCGCCCCCTGCTCATAGCTCTTGATCAAATTTTCATCGCTGTCGTATGAAGTAAAGACGATAAATTTCTGATGAGGCTTTAGCTTTTTTATCTCATTCATCATCTCAAAGCCATTTAGCACTGGCATGTGAATGTCGCTCATCACGATGTCAAAGCCCTGTTTTTTAAATTTCTCCAGCCCATCTTGCCCATCTTTTGCGCCTACGACCTGACCACAGTATGGCTTAAGGCCAGTGATGATGAGCTCCCTTGCCATCTCGTCGTCCTCAGCTACCAAGATAGATACTTTTTTTAAAATTTCTAGTGCCTCTTGCATCTTTTAACCCTTTAAATTCTTATCAAAGCTTAGCTCAAAAATCGTTGGCTTTAGGTTGTGCGCAAGCGTGATGTCGCCATTTAGCTTCTCACGCGCGAGCTTTTTAGCAAAGTAAAGCCCTATGCCATTTCCTTGCTTTTTAGTTGTGTTTAGCCATGTAAAAATTTTCTTACTCATCTCGTAGCTCACGCCGCCACCACTATCATAAACGCCGATGTAGCACTTATCTTCAAAGCTTCTAAATTTTAGCTCTATCACGCGTTTTAGCGGCTCATCTTTGTAGCTTTCAACTAGTGAGTCCTTTGCGTTGTGGATTAGGATTAGTAAAATTTGCTGGATGATGTTTTCTATCTGGCAGACCTTCATCTCTTCAAATCCGCTAAATTTCACGCTCACGTTTGCACGGCTAAGCTCTGTGTGCATAAGTGTTATTAAATTTCTAACGCTTGTTTGGATGTCAAATTCGCTCACATTTTCAGCGCTTTTGTAAAAATTTCTAAAAATTTCGATTGTTTTTGAAAGTAGCTCGATCGAGCTTTGCCCTTTTTCTAGTAAATTTAAAAGCTCCTCATCGCTTAGCTTGCCCTCTTTTTTTAGCATTATCGCCGAGCTTAGCATCAGTTTTAGCGAATTTACTGGCTGGATGAACTGATGACTTATGCCGCTTATGAGCTCTCCAGCCTCGCTCATCTTGGCTCTGTGCGCTAGCAAGGTCTCGTACTCATCTTGCACCTTTTTTATCTTGTTATACATGAAGTTGTGCAGGCTGTTTGCCAAAAATGCAAGTGCGACGAAGGCAAAGAGTAAATTTAGGGCGTTTTTTAGCGCCTCTCTTGTCATGGCTAAAATTTCTTCTTCGTTGTTTGTGCCAGCTCCGATAAACCAGT
The DNA here is from genome assembly GCF_002913545.1 of Campylobacter concisus. Taxonomy (GTDB): domain Bacteria; phylum Campylobacterota; class Campylobacteria; order Campylobacterales; family Campylobacteraceae; genus Campylobacter_A; species Campylobacter_A concisus_AV. The sequence goes on from NZ_PPBR01000076.1 coordinate 22,615, forward strand.
TCATCGTCGGTATCTCGGCTACTTGGATCAAATTTTGCCCTATCTTTAGGCTAGTGATATCCTCATCTTTTAAAAATAGCTCTTTAAATTTCTCCTCGATCTCTCTTTTTAGCGTTATATCGGCCATCGATGTGAGGATCTCACCGCTGTGAGTTACTAAAAATGAGTAAGAATTTGGCGCAAGGCTAAAGTTTTTGATGCTATCAAAGATAGTGCCTATGCGCACGACGCCGCAAAGTGCCGCCTCAAATTTCGCGTCTTTTTCAACTGGCACGCATAAATTTAAAGTAGAGTCTTTTAAAATTTTGTGATTTTGCATGAAATTTACACTTGGGGCATTTGTATTTTTTGTCTCGACATACCAGATAAGCCCTGCTCGCTCACGCTTTGACATCACCTCTTCTGAGATCTTTTGCCCATCTACAAAGATCTCGCCATCCTCTCTTAGAAGCTGCATGAGATCAAATTCTTTCGCATTTTCTTTAAAGAGCTTTATGAAATTTGCCACCCTAGTATCGTCATCAATGATATTAGAGTTTTGGATAAATTTTGACGCACGGATGAGTGAATTTAAGCGCTCATCAAGCCAAATTTGAAAGTTGCTAACGATGTTTTTACTAACTGCGATATTGTTTTTATCAGATAGCTCGATGATCTTTTCTTTTGCTTTGTTGTAGCTGTTTAGCCCAAGAAGCACGACAAAGAGGCTTGCTAGCAAGATGATCGCATAAATTTTAATATTTTGTGATTTTAAATTAATACCCATGCGCGCAGTATATCCTAAGTTAGCCCAAAAATAGGGCTAACTAAAATTTATTTCTTAAAAGATAGAAGCTTTGAAACAAGCATAAGTGCAAGCACAACAAAGCAAATACCAAATCCAAGCAGCGTGCAATCCGCCATCGACATAAATTTAGAAGATGGCACAAGATACCAGCCGTCTGCGTAAAGATCCACTATGCTCTTTTGCAGATCGCTTAGCACCGCGCCATCAGGCACCATAGGGCTGTCATATCCGCAGTCGCCTGTCGGCATAAACCAGTCAGGTGCCCACTTCTCAAGCGGCAAGCCAAATGGATAGTGTGGCTCAGTCGAGCAGCCCTGCACGCCAAAAGGATCATCGCCATGCACCGCGTCGTGGATTTTGGCTAGCTTTACGCTATACATTATGCCCTGCACCGCTCCCCAAAAGGCAAAGACGTAGCCAACTAGAGCAAAGAGTAAATTTTTAGGGTTTATGATAGCGATCACGCCACCAAGCGCCATGCATAAAAAGGCAAAACGTATATAGACGCACTGCTCGCAAGGAGGCATATAAGCGTAGTTTTGAAAGAGCGAGTGCGCGATAACTACAAGCGCGACGCTTACAAAGACTAGGATCGCCCAAGAGATGCGTGAGTCTTGAAATTTAGCCATTTTTTTAAAAAAGCTCATGTGGCGCCTTATTTTTTAAGAAGCTCTTCGATGAGTGCTGCCATGCCGTCAAGCGAGCTGATCGATTTTGTCATGATGAGATATTTGCCATTTACGACAAATGCTGGCACACCTTGAATTTTAGCCACGTCATAGCTCTCATCCCACTTTTTAAGTAGCTCAGTCACTTTTGGATTAGCTAGCTCTTTTTCGTAGTCTGCTTTGCTAACGCCAGCAGCATCAAGCCCAGTCTTTAAAAAGCCCTCAGCATCTTTGCCATCGCCCCAGCGCTCTTTTTTGTCATGATAAGCTTTGTAGTAGGCAAATTTAGCCTTTTTAAATAGCGAATTTTCATCAAATAAGCTCACTCCCTTTGCCTCGTCCATAACGATAAGCACGGCAAAGACCTTGCTCGCAACCTCGCCGTAATCGCCCTTTGTCTTTAGGTGAAATGGCTCGTATTTTAGTCCAGGGATTTTCTCAACTACCTTTGGAGTGACGCTCTTGTCGTACTTGTAGCAAAATGGGCAAGCGTAGCTAAAAATTTTAACTAGCGTATTTTGTCCCACACTTAGTGGCTTTTCAAGCTTGACGTAGTCCTCGCCCTCACTAAATGCACTCGCACTGATCGCACCAGCAACTGCAACGGCAAAGATAGCCTTACTAAATTTAGATAGAAAACTCATGATGATCTCCTTTGGATAATTTATTTTGAGTTATTCTACAACCAAGCTCAACCGCACTTTTAACGCTAGAATAAATTTTGGCTGAAATTTATCTTTTTTAAATTTATGATGGTGGATTTGGCGATTTTGTTTTTTGTTAAATTTATAAAAATAATATACGTTATCAATAAAAATTATTATTTACATATTTTAATTATTTGGTTATAATCCGCTCAAATTTTATCAAAATAGGAGTCAAAATGAGACAGTACGAAACATACAAATGCGAGAAATGCGGCAACGAGATCGAGGTTCAAAAGGTTGGCGGCGGCACACTAACCTGTTGCGGCGAAGAGATGAAATGCGTGACTGAGAATTTAACAGCGGTAAATTTGATGAAGGCATTTGCTGGCGAGTCACAAGCTAGAAACAAGTATGAGCTTTACGGCGACCTAGCTAAAGAAGCAGGCTATCACGCGATAGCTAGACACTTTTACGAGGCAGCTGAAAACGAGAAGTGGCACGCAAGGGCTGAATTTAAGAAGTATCACGAGATGATGAACGATCCGATCGATAAGATGGATAAAAATTTACTTGACGCTGCAGCTGGCGAAAACTACGAGCATACGACGATGTATCCAGACTTTGCAAAGATCGCAAAAGAAGAAGAGCTAAGAGATGTTGAGAGGCTATTTAACGCGATCGGCAAGGTTGAAGTTGAGCATGAAAGAGAGTATTTAGAGCTTAAAAAGATGCTTGATGAAGAGGGCTTTTTTGAGAGCGACGAAGAAGATATCTGGGTTTGCGAGGTGTGCGGACACGTTCACAGAGGCAAAAAAGCTCCAGGCGCTTGCCCACTTTGCAAAGCTCCAAAAGAGTATTTTAAACGCGAATTCTTAGGCTAAAAAAGCCAAAATTTTAGCCAAGGCGCTTGTCTTGGCTAAATTTAATAAATTTAAATCTATTTAAAATAAAAAAGTTATATAATCTCCTTAAATTTTCACAAGGAGAAAGAGATGAAAAAATCACTTTTAGTTTTAGCTACTCTTGGCTTTGCATTAAGCCTAAACGCTGCAGATCTTACAGATACTTGCAAGTCTTACTTCTCAGACATCGATAAGATGGTTGAAGCTTACAAAAAAGCTGGTCAAGAACAACAAGTAAAAATGTATGAAGATCAAAAGAAACAATCAATGGATCAACTTGCTGCACTTCCAAAAGAGCAACAAGACGCTACTTGCAAACAAGCTAAAGAGATGTTTGCTCAAGTAATGGATCAAATGAAAAAACAAGGTCTTTTAAAATAAAACTCCGCGTGGCTAGGCTCTCTAGCCACACTTTAAATTTACCCCTCTTTTTTACATAAATTTTGCGCGATCTTTGCAACAGACGGCGAAACTAGCAAAAGCACAGGATACGCCACTACAAAGGCTTTTACATAGGCGATTAGCCAAATTTTCACAAAGCCATCAACAAAACCAAGGTTTAGATACGTCAGCACAAACGACATAAAAAAAGCCATAAATGCTGACATTATAAACGCAAAAACATATCTATAAAATTTCGCTGGTATCATGAAATTTTACCTATCAGCTCCTCTAGCCTCTTTGCATGATCAAGCGCCTTTTGCCTCATCAAAGCAAGCTTTGTCTCATCGTGCCTGCTCTGATATGACAGCCCTCCGCTATAAACATAGCCTGCAAACTCCATGCCACACATATTTGCTAACGCCTTAAGCGGCGGTAAAAACTCCTCTATCTCATAGCGCTGAAGCGCCTCTTTTTTATAAAGCTCCTCAGGCGCGCCAGAGGTAAATGAAAGCACCAGCTTCTTGCCATGTAGCTTATCTCCCTTACTGCCATGAGAGAAGCCATGAACTAGCACATCCTCAAGCCACTTTTGCAAAAGCGATGGCACGCCGTACCAGAAAAATGGATAAACAAGCACGATCACATCAGCCTTTACTAGCTTTTCTTGCTCGGCTTTTACGTCGATAGCGTAGTTTTTATAAAGCTCGCTTAGTATGTCAAATTTAGCCTCTGGCAAGTGCTTTTTTAGCTCGCCTAAAATGATCTTATTCGCAAAGGAATTTTCAAGGTCTGTATGACCTGATACGACTAAAATTTCACTCATTTTCTCTCCTTAAATTTACTTGCAAACAAAGCTACTTGCCTTGCTGGTATCACCACCCACGTATGTAGCTACCTTTGGATAGGCGCACACTAAAAATTCCTTGCCAGCGTAGCTCTTGCTTTTTGCTAGCATACTCTTTGGCGCTTCGCCCTTTTCGTGCCACGCTTCAAGCGCACCAAGCGGATCGACGTCATCTATGCCGTTGCCGCCACCGCAGTGGTTCATCCCCGGTAGCGCAAAAAATGCCGCAAAATTTTGGCTATTTTTATTATCAGCCTCTAGCTTTTTAAACCAATCCCTTTGATCTTTTGCCGAGAAAACTGGGTCTGAGACGCCAGTTACGATGATGAGCTTACCGCCATTTGCGCTAAATGTGCTAAGGTCTGTTGAGATGGCGTCATTTATCGCAGCGGTCTCGAAAGTCTTTGGCGTGTCTTTGTCAAAGTCAAAATTTATCGTGTCAAAATTTGGCTGCGCTGGCGTTAAAAAGTAGTAATTCACCGAGCCACTTGAAAGCGTGATATTTCTAGCGTTTGGCTTAGCACTTTGTGAGTCGCCTAGCTTCCACTGCCTCCAGCCCTCAGCGCTCACTCCTGAGTCGTAAAACCAGCCACTATAAATTTGCTCGCCCTTGCTGTTTTTGGCTCCGTTAAAGATTTTCTCTATCGCCTCTATCTTTTGCTTATCTAAATTTAGACTTTTTGGATCAAATTTGCACGTTTCCCACGCATTGATGATCCCATCTTTTAGTCCGTCTAAGGCGTCACATTTTTCTAGCACGGCGTGGCTTAGCTTGTCAAGGTCGTCCTGCGTTAGGGCATTTGCGAAAATTTTCTCGCCTTTTTCATTTTTCGGAGCTATCTTCATAAGGGCTTGGTTGTCCCACTGCTGAGCGATCGCCGCGCGAGATAGCCTAAAGCCAGGGTTTGCAGCGATGACGCCGTCAAATTCAAGTGGATAGCGCTGGGCTGCGATTAGTGCTGCCCTGCCGCCATTTGAGCAGCCCATGAAGTAGCTATGTTTTGGCTTTTTGGCGTATGCGGCAGCTAAAATTTGCTTAGATGCGTCCGTGACCTTGCCGATCGCCTGATAGGCGTAGTCTAGCCTTGCTTGCTGATCTAGTCCAAACTCTGCCGTTGGCTCTGGGTGTCCTGAGTTTGTAGTAACCACCGCGTAACCTCTAAGAAGCGCTGGCGTGGCCGTGCTTGTGCGTATCGGCACTGCGCCAAGAGCGGGCGCTACAAAGCCGTCCATACCGCCTCCACCTTGAAACAAAAACTTCTCATTCCACTGCTCTGGCAGCCTTAGCTCGTAATCAATCGCATACTCTTTGCCGTCACTGCCAGTGCGCTTATAGAGTTTGCCATGTACCACGCAGTGAGGCTTTGCTTTGATAGTGTTTTTACTGCCACCAGTTAGCGCAGACATCTTATCGGCTGATACTTCGCCACTCTCACTCTACAGCGCATCTATCATCTCGTTGTTTAAAATTTTCACATCTTTTAAACTCTCACATCCTGCCCTATCAAGGGCAAAAGCCGTGCTGCCAATGAGTGCCAGTGCGCAAAAAAGTGAAATTTTCTTCATAACATCTCCTAAAATTTTACCTTGCTAAATGAGGTCTCGTTTTTTAGTCCAAAGCCGTCAAATTCATCTATCAGCCCAGCTCGCTCTTTGGCATAAGCCTTGTAGTTTTCGCTGTGGCGGTAGCTCTCAAAGCTAGCTTCGTCTTTGTAAATTTCAACCAGCACCCACTTATTAGGTGCCTCTTTTTGACCAAAGGCAAACTGCGCATAAGCACCATCATCTACGCTTTTTTGCATATATTTTTTGATGATCTTTTCAAATTTCGCATCGCTCTTTGCTAAAAGGCTTAAGTTTGTAATGTGAAAATAGGCATCTTTTAGGCGCTCTGGCGTTAAATTTTTAGAAAACGCAGCCCGTTTTTTCAAGCTTATAGCCTTTTTACTTGCCAAAATTTCATCACTCGCACTTGCAAATTTCTTATAGTGCGCCGAGCCTATATGCTTTTTATAAGCCGCCTCGTCCTTGTAAAACTCAAGCACATAAAATAGCTCTGGCTTGCTCTTTGCGCTCGCAAAAAAGATCGCCTGCATGTCTGGCTCGCTCTTTGAGCTTAGTATATTTTCCCTGCCAAGACGCTTTAGCAAACTCTTGTTATTTGGCGTTGAAAGCAGCTCATATAAGCTCACTTTTGCCTCCGCCCCAAAGGCAAAAGCCGCCAAAACCGCTAGTAAAAATAGCTTTTTTATCATCAAATTTCCTTAAATTTATTTCTCAACCACTCTTTTCATCCAAGCAAAAAGCTCGTCTAAATCGTAGTCACCGCCATGTCCTTGCCCCCAAACCGCTTCGAAATCAACCTCTTTGCCAGCATTTTTAAGCGAGAGTGCGAGCATAGCAGGCACGGCAAGGGCTAGGTCGGTGTCGTTTGTGCCCTGCCTTATGCGGTAAAATTTCGCCGCTTCTTTATTTTTAGTGTAGTTCATCGCATTCATCATCTTTATGACGCTAGCCTCCGCCATCTCGCCCTCGCTTCGCTCTTTTGCAAATTTAGTAAAGTGCTTTGCAGGCGTTTTACTATCGCCAAAAAGGTCATTTTCTGGATTTTCTAGCCCAAATCCGTCAAAGGCAACCACCGCTTTGGCACGCTTTAGCGAGGCGATGAAGTCTTCAAGCTTAAATGTATATCCAAGCGAGCAGCCCTGCGTATCAAGAGTTATAAATTTAGGCGTGAGCGTGCTTTTGTCGCTGCTTTTTGTAGCGGTAAATGCCTTTGAGATAAGGGCGTTTATATACTCTTTGAAACTGCCCTCGCCGTTTTCATCAAGGCTTAGCGCGTGACCTTTGGTGTCTTTTAAATTTAGCGAGTTTAGATAGGCTGGGAATTTACTCTTTAGCTCGCGTGAGAGCTCTTTTTGCGTGGCGTTTAGCTCGCCTGTGATAGTCTTTGGCTTTTTGCTCCTGTCGTTAAAAATGCTTGCATCAAGACTTGAAAAATCAATCCTTTCAAATTTATCCAAATCCCCAAACATCCACTCATACGCCTCGTCCTCATGCTCTAAATTTGTCACAGGGCAGTAGGCTGAAGCGGCATAAATTTGATCGTCCGCCTTTGCAGCGCCTAGCTCTTTAAGATATGGCTCATACTCTTTTGCCCCTGCGCTAGTGCCTAGAAGTGCCGACATCGCGCCGCCTGCGCTCGTGCCGTTTGAGATGATCTTATTTGCGTCGCCTGGCATAAATTTGTCGTTAAATTTAAGATATCTAACGGCCGCTTTTAGATCGACTATCGCAGCTGGCGCTTTGCCGATGAAGCGCTCGCCATCTTTTAGCGTCCTGCCCCTAGCGCCAACGCTTGCCACGACGTATCCTCTAAGAAGCGCTTCGAGGGTGGCATTTGGCTTTTCGTTTTGGATTTCTGGCTTTTGTGGTTTAGCGCTCATGTAGCCACCGATCGCATTTGGCATAAAGATAGCGCTCTTTTGGTCGCTAAATTTACCCTCTGGCACGTAAAAATTTAGCACCTCATAGTCGCTAACTGGCTTTGCCACATAGACTATGCCCTCATAGGCTCTAAATTTAAGCGTCCTCTCGCCAACTTGCACGCTTTTTAGCTCAAATTTCTTTTCATCAAATTTAAGTTCATTTCCAAAGCAAGCGCCTACCAAACAAACCCCTAAAATAGCAACTCTAACGCATTTCATGATCTGCCTTTTTATTTTGTCCTACTTTTTGTTTCGCTAGCCTTGGCGTAGGCTACCAAGGCTTTAAAGCCTAGTTATCTTTTGGCTTATACTTGATCGCATAGTCAAATTTTGGCTTACTTAGGCTAAACTCAAAGCTATCTCTATCGACCGAGCCAACGCAGTAGTGGCTATCATAAAGACGAAGCAAAAACTCCGCCATCTGCTCGCTCGTGTGATACTTTTTAAACGCTTCGTCGTAGTCGTAGCTCTCTTTGCTAGTTGCTACCATGCCAAATTCTGTCTTTGTAGCAGCTGGAGCCAGCACTTTTGCTTGCATCTTTGCCTGCTTGTCCTGTGCTAGCTCGTGGTAAAGCCCCTCGCTAAAGGCACTTACGAAAAATTTGCTAGCGCAGTAGGTGACGGCGTTTGGCACTATCTTGTAGCCGCCTATTGAAGAGATATTTATAAGCTGCGTATCTTTGTCTTTATATTTTTTAGTAAAGAGCGTTGAGAGCGTCACAAGTGAGATGATGTTTAAATTTATCATCTGAGTGATCTTGTCTAAATTTTGCTCGCCGACCTTGTTATAGTCGCCAAAGCCAGCGTTGTTTATAAGCGCTTTTAGCTCAAATTTTTCTAAATTACGCCAAAGCAAGAGGACATTTTCTTGCTTTGAAAGGTCACAAAGCTCTATCACCACATCGACATTTGCAAATTTAGCTATCTCGCTTTTTAGCTCCTCTAAAAGCTCACCCCGCCTTGCGATAAGGATCAAATTCTCCCCACGCCTTGCAAATGCCTTTGCCACGGCCGCTCCTATGCCTGAGCTTGCCCCAGTGATCACTATATATTTTTTCATTTTGTAAATTCCTCCGGACTATAAATTTTTACACCTTCACTGTGATCATCTTGTGCTACTTCCACGATCACCTTAGCGATGTCAGCCGCCTTCATCGGACGATACTCGTCAAAAAAGCCTTTTGGGATAAATTTAAACGCCTTTATCACCAAATACTCACCTAGTCTAAATTCCTTTCTCTCAGCCTCGATAAGTGGCAGCCTAGCGATATGAAATGAGTTATATCCAAGCTCTTTTATCTTTGCTTCTGCTTGACCTTTTGCCTTTAGGTAAAACGAGCCTGACTTTCTGTTTGCCCCTGCAGCCGAGAGCAAGACAAAGCGTTTTGCACCGCACTCCAAGCCAAATTTGGCGAAATTTATCGGATAGGTCACATCGACTTTGTAAAACTGCTCTTTGTGCTTTGCCACTTTCATAGTCGTGCCAAGCGCGCAAAAAACGTCATCAGCGATAAATGGCACCTCATCTTTAAAATCATCAAAATTTACTATCTTTACTTCAAGCTTTTCATGGGTAAATTCTAGCTCATGCCTAACAAGGGCGACCACCTTGTTGTAGTGCTCACTCTCGCATAAATCTTTTAAAATTTCACTTCCCACAGCGCCGCTGGCTCCTGCGATAAGGGCGACTTTTTTCATGTTTATCCTTTGTAAATTTTGGATAAATTCTATCTCGCTAAGGCAAAAATTTCGCTTATGGCCTCTTTTGTATAAATTTGCTCCAAGCCCCTGCCCTTGGCGTAGTCATAAACTAGCGCCATGATCTCGTCTAAATTTGACTCATCGACGCCGATTTCAATTAGGCTTGTTGGCGTGCCGATCTTGCTAAACCACTCTTTTAGCTTTTTAATAGCCTCGTCTGCGTCATCTACGCCAAAAATTTCTTTGCCAAAGCGCTTAAATGCCTTTAAATTTCTACTCTTATACCACTTCATCCATGCTGGCATCACTACACTTAGCCCAGCCCCGTGCGCGCAATCAACCACCGCACCTATGGCGTGCTCGATCATGTGGTTTGGATAAGAGTAGCCAGCCGTGCCAACGTAAGTTAGACCATTTAGCGCCATCGTCGCAGCCCAGGCAAACTCGCCTCTAGCGTCATAGTTTTCTGGCTCTTTTAGTAAAATTTCAGTCGTTTTCATGACCGTTTTGATGTTTGCTTCGATGTATAAATTTATGATCTCAGGCTGGATGCTCGCCGTAAAGTAGCCCTCGATGCTGTGAGCGATGATGTCAGAGGCCGAATAGACCAAGTACTCCTTGCTAACGCTTGCTTGAAGAAGTGGATTTACCACCGATACTTTTGGGTAAAGACAAGCGCCGTGCATGGCAAATTTCTCTTTTGTGGCTTCATTTGTGACGACTGCGCCGCCGTTCATCTCTGAGCCAGTTGCAGCAAGCGTTATGATGTCAAAGATCATAAGCGCCTCTTTTGGATTTTTGCCAGTAAAAAAGTCCCAAACATCGCCGTTATATTTTACTCCAGCAGCCACAGCCTTGGCCGTGTCAAGCACCGAGCCGCCACCTATGGCTAGCACGCTATCGACGCCTTGCTTTTTAGCTAAATTTATAGCCTCATTTACCTTGCTTAGCACTGGATTTGACTTCACGCCACCTATCTTGCAAAACTCGATGCCATTTGCGCTTAGGCTCTTTGTGGCAACGTCAAAAAGTCCGTTTTGTATGATCCTGTCGCTGCCATAGATGATGAGCGTCTTTTTTGCGCCAAATTCTTTCATATATCTGCCGATGTTTTGCTCTTTGTCTTTGCCAAATTCTATTTTAGTAGGGTTTAAAAAGCTGAAATTTTGCATAGTTTTCTCCTTATTTGCTTTTGTGATTTGGGGTAAATTTTAGTTAAATTTTCTTATTTTTAGCTATTTTTATCTGCGCTAAATTTAGAAATTTCTTAGTCTGATAGGTAGTTTTGATGTGATCTTATCTGGATCGAAGCTGTTTTTTGGATCGCCTAAGCCTCCAAAATTTTCGCCAGTGTTAAAGAATTTTTGTAAGAAATATTCCCCTCTATACCCAAGTTCAAAAAGTAGCTCAGACATCTCAGAGATATCCTTTTCGCTTAGCAAGTCCGCATGCACGGTCGTTCTAACTTCAAATTTAAAATTTATCTCAAGCAGATATCTAAGCGTGGCGGCAAATTTCTCATATAAATTTGAGCCAGTGATGCCTATAAATTTCTCTTTTGGAGCTTTAAAATCAAGCGCGATGTAATCAATCAGCCCCTCATCTATCGCCTCTTTTATAACACTGCAGTGCGAGCCATTTGTATCTACTTTTAAGCTAAAGCCACGTGCCTTTACCTCACGTGCTAAATCAAAAAATAAAGGATTCGCTGTGCATTCTCCACCGCTAAAGACGATGCCATTTAGCTTGCCGACCCTGCGATCTAAAAAGTCGCAAACTTCGCTAAGGCTTATAGTGCCATTTGACTTTACAACCTCGATGTTGTAACAGTATCCACAGCGCATATTGCAACCTGCAAACCAGATGACAGCTGCCACTTTATCAGGATAGTCAAGCGTCGTAAATGGCGTTATACTAAAGACTCTTTGCAAGTTTTTGACCCTTTTTTTAAATTCAAAGGCACAAGGGGCGTGCCTTTGGCTTGCATTTTAGTTTATTTTTTTAAATTTATTCTTGTTTTTAGGCAAGAAATTTATCTCTTGCAGCAACTCGCGTATTCGTCAAATTTTATTCGCTCTTTGTGCTCGCCTTTTTTACCGAGGTTAAAGCTCTCAACTGGTCTGTGATAACCCATAACACGAGTATAGACCACGCATCTTGTGCGCTTTTCTTGTACTTTTTCTAAAATTTCTTTTTCTGTCATTTCCTCTCCTTATTTGGATTTTTTCTTTTCATTTTCTATCAGCTCGGCATCACAAAGTGGGCAAAACTCATGCTCGCCAGCTATGTAGCCATGCTTTGCACAGACGCTAAAGACCGGCGTTATCGTGATGTATGGGAGTTTGTAGTTTGAGATTATACTCTTTACAAGCTCTTTGCAAGCTTTAGCCGAGCTTATGCGCTCTTTCATATATAGGTGAAAGACGGTGCCGCCAGTGTAGGCGCTTTGTAGCTCATCTTGTAGATCAAGCGCTTCGTAAGCGTCGTCTGTGAAATTTGCAGGTAGCTGGGTTGAGTTTGTGTAGTAGATATTGTCCCCCTCGCCTGCTTGGATGATGTCTGGGTAGCGCTTCTTATCCTCTTTGGCAAAGCGGTAGGTCGTGCCCTCAGCTGGAGTTGCTTCGAGGTTATATAAATTTCCGCTCTCTTCTTGAAATGTCCTTATCTTATCACGTAAAAAGCCAACCATCTCAAGGGCAAATTCTCGTCCAAATTTGGTAGAAATGTTCTCTTTATCGTCAGTGAAATTTCTAAGTAGCTCATTCATGCCATTTATGCCGATCGTGCTAAAGTGGTTGTTAAAGTGCTTTAGATACCTAGCTGTGTAAGGATAAAGCCCTCTGTCATACATCTCTTGGATAAATTTACGCTTTTTCTCTAGGGTTGATTTAGCTAGGTCTAAAAGGTAGCTTAGTCTGTTGTAAAGTGCGACCTTATCGCCTTTGAAGTTATAGCCTAGGCGGGCTAAATTTATAGTCACAACTCCGATCGAGCCAGTCATCTCAGCGCTTCCAAAAAGACCGCCACCACGCTTTAAAAGCTCTCTTAGATCAAGCTGCAAGCGGCAGCACATAGAGCGCACGTGACCTGGTTTGTAGGCGTTTTCGTTTTCTATTTTGTTGCCATTTTCATCGTAAGTGTATTGTGAGCCGATGAAATTTTGAAAGTAGCTTGAGCCCATTTTGGCGGTATTTTCAAAGAGCACGTCGGCTACTTCGCTATCCCAGTTAAAATCCTCTGTGATATTTACCGTTGGTATCGGAAATGTAAAAGGCTGTGAGCACTTGTCGCCAGCTGTTAAAACCTCGTAAAAAGCCTTATCTATGCGTGCCATCTCAGGCTCGAAGTCCTTGTAGGTCATATCGATCAAATTTTTCCTGCCACGCTCGTTTGCTTTTTTCAAAATTTTCTCATCTTTTACGTTCGTAAAAAGGTGTATGTCATCGCTCGTTGGTATCTGATCTCTTAGGTCGCTTGGGCATGTGATGTCTATGGTTACGTTTGTAAATGGACTTTGTCCCCAGCGTGCAGGGACGTTTAGGTTGAAAATGAAGCTAGTTATCGCCTTTTTGATCTCGGCGTCGCTTAGATCGTCTTTAAAAACATAAGGCGCAAGGTAGGTGTCAAAGCTAGAAAACGCCTGAGCGCCCGCCCACTCGCTTTGCAAAATGCCTAAGAAATTTGCCATCTGATAAAGCGCCTCTCTAAAGTGCTTTGGTGCCTTGCTCTCGACCCTGCCACGAACGCCGTTAAAGCCCTCATTTAGTAAAGCTCTTAGGCTCCAGCCAGCACAATACCCTGTAAGGCAGTCTAGGTCGTGGATGTGGTAGTCGCCGTTTCTGTGAGCTAGCCCCTCTTCTTTGTTATAAACAGCGTCCAGCCAGTAGTTTGCGATCACTTTGCCGGCGGTGTTATTTATAAGGCCTGCGTTTGAATAGCTCGTGTTTGAATTTGCAGAAATTCTCCAGTCGGTGCCGTTTATGTACTCATTTATCGTTTGGGTCGAGTTTATATAGGTCGTGTCAGCGTTTAAACCTAAAATTTGCTCGCGTTGAAGCTTATGCGTGTGGCGGTAGAGCATAAAGCTTTTTAAGACGTCAAAGTAACCGCCAGCAAATAGCTCTTTTTCGATAGCATCTTGGATGTCCTCGACTGTTATTGCGCTTGATTTTTGAAAGATATCTTGGACTACGTTTGTAAAAACTTGCTCGTCATAAGCCACATTTTCGCTTGCAAATGCCTTTTTTATTGCATCTACTATCTTATATGCTACAAATTCTTGCCTTGTGCCGTCTCGTTTTAAAATTTCACGCATCGCCCACTCTTTCCGATTTTTTTAATATGGAGTTTTAAAGTATAGGACAAGAAAGCTTAAACAATAGACAACTATTTTCTTTTGTTTAATAATATTTATCAAAAAATATAAAATTTTGGAAAGTTTTCTTAAATGATATATTTACTTTATTAAGGGTATATAATATAAATTATTATTTGTTACATTAATTTTAAAAACTAATTATTTTTTATAAAATAATTAGGTTAGACTAATACTATTATAGTTTCGTATCTCTTTGCTTTTTTAAATCTAAAATAGCCATTTTTAAAACCTGAAAAGCAACTTTAGCCGTTTGGTCGTCAGGTTTAAAATTATTAGCCATCTGTTCCATAGGATGTATATAGTTTCTAAAATCTCTTAATTCGTGTGAAAATTTTTTAGTATCTTGAGACAAAATCCCTATCCCGCCAGATACATCTATCATTTCTGCTAGTTTCCAATTTTGAAAAGGTTTCACTTTGCCAGTTTTGTCTTTTGGAGATTCGTTATATACATTAAATTGTTTTGGATTTTTTAGCATAAAGTTTAACAAAAGACATTCTAAGATACTTCCACATAGTATAATTACTGACATATATGCACCGATACCCAAGCATTTATCTATCTCTGTAACTCTATACTCCAAGACCTTTTCTAGTCCATAATCCAAAGTTAAATCTTTAATATTAATGTCATCAAATTTTTTCTTTAATAATTCATCTTTCGAATCTATAGTATTTTGAACACCAAGAAGCCTATTGGTGATTTTTATGCATTCACTGTAAATTTTTTCGTTAAATTTAATCCTTCCGCTATCAACATTAAATTTATAGCGTTCCAATAAATTCTTTAATACTCTTCCATTTACTGCGTCGCTTTCAGTTTGCCAAAAGGCTCTTAATTTTTTGGCTTTGGAACTTCCATAAATGTTATATTTAATAGCATGTATATCGATTCCAGTGATATTTTGTATAAAATCGTAAAAAGTCCGATCAGTAAAATCTAAAACATAGCCAGTATCCATTTCAAAAAGCATTTCTAAATATCTTTTTTCAATATCTGTTAAGCTGGACAAAATAATTACCTTTTGTTTTTAATGTGGATACAAAGGATACCTATGGTAAAAATTCATAGATATCCAATAGATTTACTGACAACCTTCACACTCGATCGAACGGTCAGCTACGTCGTTTAGTTTTTCGCTGTCTGGTGACTCAGAGCGTAGATAGTAGGTTGATTTTAGTCCGAGCTCCCATGCAAGCGTGTAAATTTCACTTAAATATCCGCCGCTTGCCTTATCTAGGCTCATGAAGATATTTAGACTTTGACCTTGGTCGATCCATTTTTGACGGATCGCGCCTGCTTTTATAAGAATTCTCTGATCAAGCTCGTAAGCTGGCGTGTAAAACTGCCAAGTATCTGGGCTTAAATTTGGCACGACATTTGGAATCATACCGCTTAGGTTGTGCTCAAACCACTTGCGCTTATAGACTGGCTCGATAGTCTGAGTAGTGCCAACAAGGATCGAGATCGAGCTAGTTGGAGCGATCGCCATTAGGTAGCCGTTTCTCATACCATCACGCTTGACCTTCTCTCTTAGCTTGTCCCAGTCGCAGACATTTTCGTCAAATAGTCCGCCTTTGTCGTTTAAAAGCGCTTTTGCGTTCTCGTTTGCAGTGTCTATCGGCATGATACCTTTGCTCCATTTTGAGCCTTCAAATTTTGGATAGATGCCCTTTTCTACGGCTAAATTTGAGCTAGCGTAGATCGCGTTGTAGCTTATGTTTTCCATTATGCTATCAATTAGAGCCAAGTGCTCATAACTGCCCCATTTTACGTTTTTCTCAGCTAGCATTTGCGCCTCACCCATGACACCAAGGCCGACCGAGCGAGAGGCTAAGTTTGTGTGTTTTACCTTTTTGTGTGGGTAGAAATTTAGGTCTATAACGTTATCAAGCATCCTGATAGCTATCGGCACGACACGCTCGATGTCCTCTTTGCTGTTTATCTTGCTTAAATTTATACTTGCAAGGTTGCAAACCGCCGTTTTGCCCTCGATACTCTCTTTTTCTACTATGAAAATTTGCTTGCCTTTTAGGCTATCAAGCGCGCTAAGCTTTTTGGCTTTTTTAGTTATGCCACTATCGACCGTGACGTCTTCTTCTTCGTCAAATAGCTCCTCGCCACCGTCTTCATAAGTGATCTTGATCTTATAGTAGTTTGGCGCTGTGTTTTGGAAAATTTCGGTGCATAAATTTGAGCTTCTGATGATGCCCTCATGGTCGTTTGGATTTGCTTTGTTGGCGTTATCTTTGAAGCATAAAAATGGCATGCCTGTTTCAAAATAGCTAGTTAAAATTTTCTTCCAAAGCTCTTTTGCAAGGATGGTGTTTTTCTGGATATTTTCGTCGTTTTCATACTCTAAATATCTCTTCTCAAACTCCTCGCCGTAAAGGTCGCAAAGGTCGCTTACTTGAGCTGGGTCAAAGAGGCTCCAGCGGCCATTTTCTTTGACACGCTTCATAAATAGGTCGTTTATCCAAAGTGCAGGGAAAAGCTCGTGCGCGCGGCGTCTCTCTTCGCCTGAGTTTTTACGAAGATCGAGAAAATCGCTCACGTCCATGTGCCAAGGCTCGATATAAACAGCGATCGCGCCCTTTCTAGTGCCTAGCTGATCAACCGCTACTGCGATGTCGTTTGTTACTTTTAAAAATGGTATGATACCGCCAGCTGCGTTTTTGTGTCCGTCGATACTGCCGCCCATCGCACGTACCTTGCTCCAGTCCCAGCCTATACCGCCGCCAAATTTTGAAAGTAGCGCCATCTCTTTGTAGCTATCAAAAATGCCCTCAATATTATCAGGCGTGCTACCTACGTAGCAACTGCTTAGCTGGTGGCGTGTAGTCCTTGCGTTTGAGAGCGTTGGCGTGGCTAGCATCACTTCAAATTTAGAGATGAGGTCGTAAAATTTCTTTGCCCAGCCTTGACTGTCTAACTCGTTTTGCGCAAGAAACATCGCGATCGCCATAAACATGTGCTGTGGCAGCTCGATAGGCATGCCGCTCTTGTCTTTGATGAGATAGCGATCATAAAGCGTCTTAATGCCAAGGTATGCAAACTGAAGGTCGCGCTCAGGCTTTATGTATGCGTTTAGGTCTTCAAGGTCGTACTTCTCTTTTAGCCCAGGGATGATGCGGCCTACTTTTTCGCCCTTTGCGAGGTAGTCTTTTAGGTGGTTGTAGCCGTTAAAGCCAGTCACTTTGTGATAAAGGTCGAACAAAAATAGCCTCGCAGCGACAAATGTCCAGTTTGGGCGGTCGATGTCGATCTTATCAACTGCTGTTTTTATAAGAGTTTGCTGAATTTCCTCAGTCGTTATCATATCTCTAAACTGAATTTTCGCATCTACCTCAAGCTCGCTAAGACTTACGTTGCTAAGACCTAGGACAGCTTCGTTTGTGTATTTTTTGATCTTGCTGATATCAAGCTCTTCTGTTCTGCCATTACGTTTTATAACTTTCAAAAATGTCTCTCCGTGTTAAATTTTAATTTGAGATTTTATCCAAAAAGATATAAAAACTCTCTTTGCCAAAAACTACTCAATAAATATAAAATTCAGAGCTAAAATGAGAAAAATAAAGGCTTTTAAAACTATCATTTTTAGTGCGAGAGAGCGACGAAGGCGTTAAACGTGATGAGCTTTTGTGTTAGCTTTAACGACCAAAATTTAAATGCGCCAACATCGCCGATAAATTTTGCTGACACTTGTAAAAGCTACTTGAAAATGTCGCTCTTGGCTGATAAATTTGGCGAGCTAAATTTAAGGTGGTTTTGTATTAGGGTATTTTGCAAGGGGCTAAATTTACCCCTTGCGTTTAAATTTATTTGCCAAAAACTCTGGCGAAAATTTTATCTACATTTTTGGTGTAGTAGTTGTAGTCAAAGCACTCTTTGATCTCATCTTTGCTAAGGCTCTTAGTTAAGTCCTCGTCGTTTAGCAAATTTTGTAAAAATAGGCTGTGACCTTGCTCGTCGATCGCTTTTTTGCCCTCTTGCAAGTCCGCCCAGACCTTCATGGCGTTGCGCTGAACGATCTTGTAGGCGTCCTCTCTAGATATTCCACGCTGTGGCAGCTGCAAAAGCACACGCTGTGAAAAGACTAAACCGCCTGTTAAATTTAAATTTTTCATCATATTTTCTGGATATACGACTAAATTTGCTATCAAATTTTTGATACGAACCAGCATAAAATCAGCCGTGATAAACATATCTGGCAGGATAAATCTCTCAACCGAGCTGTGGCTGATGTCGCGCTCGTGCCAAAGTGCGACGTTTTCAAGAGAAGGCGTGACGTATGAGCGTAGCACCCTGCAAAGGCCGGTGATGTTTTCGCTAAGGACAGGATTGCGCTTGTGTGGCATAGCGCTTGAGCCCTTTTGTCCTGGGCTAAAGTACTCCTCTGCCTCGTAAACTTCGGTTCTTTGGTAGTGCCTAATGGCAACTGCGATCTTCTCACAAGTAGAAGCCAAGATAGCCATGGCGCTCACCACGTGGGCATAGCGGTCGCGCTGGATCACTTGATTTGACGCTGGAGCAGCCTTAAGACCTAGCTCCTCGCATGTTAGCTCTTCAAATTCCATCGGTGCATGAGCTAAATTTCCCATAGCGCCTGAAAGCTTGCCGTAGCTGATCGTATCTTTTGCGTCTTTGATGAGCTTTAGCGCTCTTGCGATCTCGTCGTACCAGATGGCAAGCACAAGGCCAAAAGTTATCGGCTCGCCGTGGATGCCGTGGCTTCTGCCGACCATGAGCGTGTGCTTGTGCTCGTTCGCTCTGTTTTTGACCGCCTGCATAAACTCCTCTACGTCGCTGATGATGAGCTCTAGGCTCTCTTTCATCTGAAGCGCGACGGCTGTGTCGATACAGTCGCTTGAAGTCATGCCGTAGTGCACGAACCTGCTCTCATCGCCAAGGCTCTCGCTGACGCTTGTTAAAAATGCGATGACGTCATGCTTTGTCGTCTTTTCTATCTCGTCGATGCGAGCCACTTCAAATTTAGCGTTTTTGCAAATTTTCTCGCAGTCGCTGTCACTTATGAAGCCAAGCTTATTCCAAGCTTTAACAGCAGCTTTTTCTACTTTGAGCCAAGCGTCGTATTTTGCTTGTATGCTCCACTTTTCAGCCATCTCTTTGCGTGAGTATCTTTCGACCATTGTTGAACCTTTTGTGTTAGTTTGCTTTTGTCCTGAAAGTATAAATTTGGCTTTTTGAGCCAGAAATCACGTCGTGCAATTTCTCTAAATTTAAGTTTTGATTATATAAAATCCGGGCTGAAATGTCGGTTATACGCTTATAAATTTGGGCTTAAGATAGCTCGCTCGTTTTTCAAAGGATCATTTTTGCCCTATGTAAATAAATTTATCGCCACTGCAGATCATCAAAAAGCTTATGAAATTTTACTGCAAAATGGCTTTAACATGAGCCAAACCCAGCGCCTCATCGACAAAGGCAGGCTGATATGCGAAGGCAGTGTCGTGAGCGAGAAAAATGCCATTTTGTGTGGCGATGTCTTTTTGATCGACTATGAGGCCAAGCCAAAGGGACTAAAGCCGATCTTTGAGTGCGAGAGCTTTGCGGTATTTGACAAGCCAAGCGGGGTGCTCAGCCACCCAAATGGCAGGCACTGTGACTACTCGCTAAACGATGAAATTTACACACTTTTTGGGCGAGATGCGAGCGTAGCACATAGGCTAGACTTTGAAACAAGCGGCGTAATAGTCGTGGGCAAAGATATAAATTCTACGATAAAACTAAAGAAAATCTTTGAAAACAGAGAAATTTCTAAAAGCTACGTCGCGATGGTGCAAGGCAAGATCGAGCGAGAATTTACAATCGATGCTAAGATGGATCTAGCGAACAACTACGACGATGTGAAAATGCGAATGCAAATTTGCGAAAATGGTAAGAGCGCTGTGACTAAAATTTTGCCGATCAGATATTTTGATGATATCGATACGACTTTAATTCGGGCTATCCCGCTCACTGGCAGGCAACATCAAATTCGCTTGCATTTGTTTCATGTGAAACACAAGATCCTTGGCGAACCACTTTATGGTTTGTCACGTCCGCAGATCGAGAAAATTTTAGATAAAGAGATGAGCGAGTGTGAACGGATAAATTTAACTGGATCAACAAGGCTCTTGCTTCATTCGGATGAAATTTCATTTAAATTTGATGAAATTTTTTACACCATAAAAAGCAAATTTGACGCCGAAAGTGAGTTTTATAAATTTGCAAAAGAAGCAAATAATCAAACTATTTAAATT
>NZ_PPBR01000077.1:0-9850 GCF_002913545.1 Campylobacter concisus
TTTAAGCATCCCTCATATATAATTCCAGCTCACGAAACGAGAAACCACCTTTAACTTCAACGTTAATAAAGCCTTTTTCTTATCGTTGTTCTTTTAACTTACAATTGTTAAACTATTAGTCAATCTTTGAAATCTAAACAAGTGATCGATTGAGCCAGTCTATTATGATTAAATAATAGATTAGACAAACTAATATAAAAACTAAAAGTTTTTTTGATTAAAAACTTCATAATAAAAATCCTATCTATTAGATAGGTAATTAATATGGAGAGTTTGATCCTGGCTCAGAGTGAACGCTGGCGGCGTGCCTAATACATGCAAGTCGAACGGACAAGTAAGAGCTTGCTCTTATGAGTTAGTGGCGCACGGGTGAGTAATGTATAGCTAATCTGCCCTACACTAGAGGACAACAGTTGGAAACGACTGCTAATACTCTATACTCCTCTCTAGCATAAGTTAGATAGGGAAAGTTTTTCGGTGTAGGATGAGGCTATATTGTATCAGCTAGTTGGTGAGGTAATGGCTCACCAAGGCTATGACGCATAACTGGTCTGAGAGGATGATCAGTCACACTGGAACTGAGACACGGTCCAGACTCCTACGGGAGGCAGCAGTAGGGAATATTGCTCAATGGGGGAAACCCTGAAGCAGCAACGCCGCGTGGAGGATGACACTTTTCGGAGCGTAAACTCCTTTTGTTAGGGAAGAACAATGACGGTACCTAACGAATAAGCACCGGCTAACTCCGTGCCAGCAGCCGCGGTAATACGGAGGGTGCAAGCGTTACTCGGAATCACTGGGCGTAAAGGACGCGTAGGCGGATTATCAAGTCTCTTGTGAAATCCTATGGCTTAACCATAGAACTGCTTGGGAAACTGATAATCTAGAGTGAGGGAGAGGCAGATGGAATTGGTGGTGTAGGGGTAAAATCCGTAGAGATCACCAGGAATACCCATTGCGAAGGCGATCTGCTGGAACTCAACTGACGCTAATGCGTGAAAGCGTGGGGAGCAAACAGGATTAGATACCCTGGTAGTCCACGCCCTAAACGATGTATACTAGTTGTTGCTAAGCTAGTCTTGGCAGTAATGCACCTAACGGATTAAGTATACCGCCTGGGGAGTACGGTCGCAAGATTAAAACTCAAAGGAATAGACGGGGACCCGCACAAGCGGTGGAGCATGTGGTTTAATTCGAAGATACGCGAAGAACCTTACCCGGACTTGATATCTAACAAATCATCTAGAGATAGAAGAGTGTCTGCTTGCAGAAATGTTAAGACAGGTGCTGCACGGCTGTCGTCAGCTCGTGTCGTGAGATGTTGGGTTAAGTCCCGCAACGAGCGCAACCCACGTCATTAGTTGCTAACAGTTCGGCTGAGCACTCTAATGAGACTGCCTTCGTAAGGAGGAGGAAGGTGTGGACGACGTCAAGTCATCATGGCCCTTATGTCCGGGGCGACACACGTGCTACAATGGCATATACAATGAGAAGCAATATCGCGAGATGGAGCAAATCTATAAAATATGTCCCAGTTCGGATTGGAGTCTGCAACTCGACTCCATGAAGCCGGAATCGCTAGTAATCGTAGATCAGCCATGCTACGGTGAATACGTTCCCGGGTCTTGTACTCACCGCCCGTCACACCATGGGAGTTGATTTCACTCGAAGCCGGAATACTAAATTAGTTACCGTCCACAGTGGAATCAGCGACTGGGGTGAAGTCGTAACAAGGTAACCGTAGGAGAACCTGCGGTTGGATCACCTCCTTTCTAGAGTACATATAGATATTCTCTCACAAGATATCTATAAGAAAGATATTCTCAATCATCCTTGTTTAGTTTTGAAAGATTGATAGACCTATAGGGGCCTATAGCTCAGCTGGTTAGAGTGCACCCCTGATAAGGGTGAGGTCACAAGTTCAAGTCTTGTTAGGCCCACCAGAGAATTTAATTGGGGAATTAGCTCAGCTGGGAGAGCGCCTGCTTTGCACGCAGGAGGTCAGCGGTTCGATCCCGCTATTCTCCACCATAAAATAGTTTAACATTAAAAGTCTATATTAAGTGTTTTTAGAAACATTTACTTTAGACTTTTAAGCGTCTTAATCTTTATTGATTACGAAGTTGCCGAAAGCAACTTTGTGCTTTAGGGGTTTCCAAAGGGTATAACTCTTTGGTCGTAAAGACTAGCTTGCTAGTCTGCGAAGTCTAAATGTTCTTTTAATTAATATTGTTAATAGTCACAAGCAAGTTTTAAAAACAATTTTACAGGACTTGTTAAAGATTTAAATTTCTATTCTCTTTGCATTTAATGCAAAAGTTTGACATCACAATCTATTTAGGATTTAAAACTTATCTAAATAGTAGTCAATGCTTTCCGTCTTGAGAGCTAGAATTTAAATGTAGTAACATAAAGTTATCTTTAACAAGGAAGTGATGCGAATTAGAATAATCTAATATAGAAAAGGTAAGCTACAAAGAGCAAGTGGTGGATGCCTTGGCTAGTAGAGGCGATGAAAGACGTGCCAGGCTGCGATAAGTCTCGGGGAGCCGTCAAGGGGCTTTGATCCGGGAATTTCTGAATGGGGCAACCCAACTAATAGAGATATTAGTTACCGTATAACGGAGCGAACGAGGGGAATTGAAACATCTTAGTACCTTCAGGAAAAGAAATCAAAAGAGATTACGCTAGTAGCGGCGAGCGAACGCGTAAGAGGGCAAACCACTAGTTTACTAGTGGGGTTGTAGGACTGCAATATAGACTAAACTTAGCTAATAGAACAACCTGGAAAGGTTAGGCACAGAGGGTGATACCCCCGTATATGAAAGCTTTGTTTTACTTAGCAGTATCCTGAGTAGGGCGGAACACGTGATATTCTGTCTGAAGCTGGGTAGACCACTATCCAACCCTAAATACTACTACTAGACCGATAGTGCACAAGTACCGTGAGGGAAAGGTGAAAAGAACTGAGGTGATCAGAGTGAAATAGAACCTGAAACCATTTGCTTACAATCATTCAGAGCCCTATGATTTATCAGGGTGATGGACTGCCTTTTGCATAATGAGCCTGCGAGTTGTGATGTCTGGCGAGGTTAAGGAAACCCGGAGCCGTAGCGAAAGCGAGTCTTAATAGGGCGTTTAGTCAGACGTTGCAGACCCGAAACGATGTGATCTATCCATGAGCAGGTTGAAACCGGTGTAAGAGCCGGTGGAGGACCGAACCCGCTAGCGTTGAAAAGCTATGGGATGACTTGTGGATAGGGGTGAAAGGCCAATCAAACATCGTGATAGCTGGTTCTCTCCGAAATATATTTAGGTATAGCGTCATGTAGTAACACTAGGGGGTAGAGCACTGAATGGGCTAGGGCATACACCAATGTACCAAACCCTATCAAACTCCGAATACCTAGTGTGTAATCATGGCAGTCAGGCGGCGAGTGATAAAATCCGTCGTCGAGAGGGGAACAACCCAGACTAACAGCTAAGGTCCCTAAATCTCATTTAAGTGGAAAACGATGTGGAGTTACTTAAACAACCAGGAGGTTGGCTTAGAAGCAGCCATCCTTTAAAGAAAGCGTAATAGCTCACTGGTCTAGTGATTCTGCGCGGAAAATATAACGGGGCTAAAATGAGTACCGAAGCTTTAGACTTAGTTTTTACTAAGTGGTAGGAGAGCGTTGTATTTGCGTTGAAGGTATACCGGTAAGGAGTGCTGGAGCGAATACAAGTGAGCATGCAGGCATGAGTAGCGATAATTGGGGTGAGAATCCCCAACGCCGTAAACCCAAGGTTTCCTACGCGATGCTCGTCATCGTAGGGTTAGCCGGGTCCTAAGCAAAGTCCGAAAGGGGTATGCGATGGAAAATTGGTTAATATTCCAATGCCAACTATAATGTGCGATGGAAGGACGCTTAGAGTTAGAGGAGCCAGCGGATGGTAGTGCTGGTCGAAAGGTGCAGGTTGGAGTTCAGGCAAATCCGAACTCCTTTAAGCCGAGGCCTTACAGGTGCGTGAAGTTCTTCGGAATGAATCGTAAATCCTTGATACTGTCGAGCCAAGAAAAGTTTCTAAGTTTAGTTATAGTTGCCCGTACCGTAAACCGACACAGGTGGGTGGGATGAGTATTCTAAGGCGCGTGGAAGAACTCTCTTCAAGGAACTCTGCAAAATAGCACCGTATCTTCGGTATAAGGTGTGCCTAACTTTGTGAAGGATTTACTCCGTAAGCATTGAAGGTTACAACAAAGAGTCCCTCCCGACTGTTTACCAAAAACACAGCACTCTGCTAACTCGTAAGAGGATGTATAGGGTGTGACGCCTGCCCGGTGCTCGAAGGTTAATTGATGACGTTAGCTCTGCGAAGCGTTTGATCGAAGCCCGAGTAAACGGCGGCCGTAACTATAACGGTCCTAAGGTAGCGAAATTCCTTGTCGATTAAATATCGACCTGCATGAATGGCGTAACGAGATGGGAGCTGTCTCGAAGAGGGATCCAGTGAAATTGTAGTGGAGGTGAAAATTCCTCCTACCCGCGGCAAGACGGAAAGACCCCGTGGACCTTTACTACAGCTTGACACTGCTATTGGGATAAAAATGTGCAGGATAGGCGGGAGGCTTTGATCCATAGACGCCAGTTTATGGTGAGCCATTGTTGAGATACCGCTCTTTTTTATTCTGATAGCTAACTAGCTTGAGTTATCCTCAAGTAGGACAATGTCTGGTGGGTAGTTTGACTGGGGCGGTCGCCTCCCAAAATGTAACGGAGGCTTACAAAGGTTGGCTCAGAACGGTTGGAAATCGTTCGTAGAGTATAAAGGCATAAGCCAGCTTAACTGCGAGACATACACGTCAAGCAGAGACGAAAGTCGGTCTTAGTGATCCGGTGGTTCTGTGTGGAAGGGCCATCGCTCAAAGGATAAAAGGTACCCCGGGGATAACAGGCTGATCTCCCCCAAGAGCTCACATCGACGGGGAGGTTTGGCACCTCGATGTCGGCTCATCGCATCCTGGGGCTGGAGCAGGTCCCAAGGGTATGGCTGTTCGCCATTTAAAGCGGTACGCGAGCTGGGTTCAGAACGTCGTGAGACAGTTCGGTCCCTATCTGCCGTGGGCGCAAGAAGATTGAGGAGAGTTGACCCTAGTACGAGAGGACCGGGTCGAACCAACCACTGGTGTACGAGTTGTCCTGCCAAGGGCACCGCTCGGTAGCTATGTTGGGATGTGATAACTGCTGAAAGCATCTAAGCAGGAAGCCAACTCCAAGATGAATCTTCTTTTAAGAGCTCATATAGACTATGTGTTTGATAGGCTGGGTGTGTAATGGATGAAAGTCCTTTAGCTGACCAGTACTAATAGCTCGTCTGCTTATCTTTTAATAAGCATCACTTCCTTGTTAAGGATAAAAACTTAATAAGATATGTTTTTATAAAACTTTGTTTATGACTTTTAACTTTATCTAGTAGTGTTAAATAAGAGATTTAGCTATTATATCTTTTATTTAACACTGCCCGTGACTATACAGACGAGGAAACGCCTTGCTCCATCTCGAACCAAGAAGCTAAGCTCGTCCTGGCTGATGATACTCTCCCTTACTGGGATGTTGGAAAAGTAGGTCGTTGCGGGCTTTGTTGTTAATCTGCTTTAATTCTTATATTATTAATCCTAGTTGTTATTGTTGTTATTTATATATGGTAAGATTCTTATATTTATTTTTAGATTATTGGTTTGATTATGTTTTAAATTTGTTTTTATGCCAGTTTTTAAAATCTTTAGACTAAATTTTACTTAATGATAATATGATCCTTTGCTTGAAAAGTAAAGACAGGGCTTAATAGACAATGTCGCCGAGCAAGCATTTAACAACCCAGCTCTTAGCCAAAAAGCAAAAGATGTTTTAAAACAAGCAAGAAGCGAATATGCTCTTTTTAAAGAACTTCAAAACTCTAAAATTTATCATGATGTTATGGGTGAGTTAAAGAGTAGTGGCGATATAACAAACTCACTCTTAAAAGCTCTCAACGCGGAAAATGGCTTAGATTTAAAAGCTCTTACAGCCAGATTAAGCAGTAGCGAACAAGAAGCATTAGAAACTAACCTGATCCGTGGCGTAATAGAAAAATTTACCAAAGACGGAATAACTGATTTTCTAAAGTGAGTGATACTTTAAAAAATGCTCCGTTTGAGAGTAAAAGAGCGGTAGAGATAATGGGAGAGTTAAATAAAAAAGCTCCTATACTAAATAACACATCATCACTGCTTGAAAAACTAACAGCAATTAATCCAAAAGCTAAAGAGCTACAACAAGGTATAGGGCATTCAGTAACTGGAGCGCTTATGACAATGAAGAGAAATTTAGCCATTGAAAGGTTAAAATCACTACTCCCAGTATTAGGCAATGACGCATCTTTAAAAAATCATATAAGAAATGCAATTAATAATGCAGGCGATCTAAAAAGTGTCATTAATAATCTTGAAAAGATAGAGATAAAAGATGCACCAGAGAACTCAACTAAACTACTAGAAGCTTTTAAAAACGAGGTAAAGGCGTTAAGAGAAGAGGCTCAAACTGGAGAAATAAAAGGGGATAATTTCATCACAAAAGAAAGTCCAGCGCCAAAAAGTGATTTAAATGTAAAAATGGACTTAGCCCCAAAAGTAAGGGATTTATCAAAGATAACAACTGAAGAAATAAGCGCGGATTTAGATTATCTAGCTAGCAAACACCCAGAGATGTTTAGTAAGCCAAGCGATGTGTATAGGCTGCTAAAAGAGATAAAAAATAACCCAACTCACTTTTTTAAGAACAACCGTCCAGATATAGCTTTAATAGCTAAGGTCTTAGAAGACGGGAGCGTAGGGAAGCTTGGCATAGTAAAAGAAAGTGGGCTTGTAGGACACTTATCAAAAAGCACAAATAAAAATGAGATGGATAGACTAAGAAAAGTTAATGAGAAAGAGCTAAAGGTAGGGACGCCATACCCTACACTCCAACGTGCTGATGTTAATCAGGCTGGACCGACGGCTGGTGCAAAAGCACATTCTCTAGCTCTGATGAAAGCATTATACCAAAACAAACACAAGAAGAGTTTAAAAAGCTTTTAAATGAATATGATGTGGATAAGTTTTTAAGCGATAGAGAAAATATATTGGCGAAAAATGCAAAATATGGCAGAAATAGAATAGCTGATAGAAATATTGAGAGCAACGACGGAGTTGGCGGTTGGGAATATAAATTAACACCAGCAGGTTACGAGAAAAACTACAAAGCAGACTTTCTAACCACAAAGGCTGATGTTGCAAAGATAAGAGCTGGAAAGATGGACGAGGCTACTTTTAATAAACTAAAATCTGATCTTGAAAGCAGCGAAGCACTCGGCTATGAGTATAAAAAAGCTAGTGATTATGCTGACATGGAAGACTTTGAGCGAGAATTCGGAAGCCTATCTAATCCAAAAGGTGGTAGAACAATAAATGCAAGCCCACATATAGCAAGTGGCTTACTTGGTGGCACAGTAAATGGCGCTGATGAAAATGGCAATGTAAGCCCTGAAGAGTTTGCAAAAGGTTTTATATATGCATTGTTTGGGTCAAAGATAACAGCCGAGGGGGTAAAAAGAGTAAGCCCAGAGCTTTACAATTCTATTCTTGGGCTTGGCAAAAAGATGCCGCAAATGGCAAAAGATAATCCAAAATTATTAACTAAAATTTATGGATCAGCAAAGAGCAATAGTATAAATTCTTTTGCAGGAGAAAAGGCACTTAATGCTAGTGCTAATAAACTCTCAAAAGCTAAAGCTATGCTAGAAAAAGGCGAAGATGAAGTTAAGATTTGGCAAAGCACTGGTTGGTATAAAGATAAAGATGGCGCTTGGAAGTTTGAGATAGATGATAGCCCAGCTAAAATCAAAAATCAAAACGCAGACAAATTAGGCGACTTGCTAGAGCATAAAGAGCTATTTAAAGCATATCCTGAGTTAAAGGATATAAAGATTAAAAAGATAATCGACGAAAAAGGAGAAAACCTAGGATATTATGACCCTAATAAAAAAGAGATAGCCATAAACAACATAGGCGATAAATCAACGCTTATGCACGAGGTGCAACACGCTATACAAGATATCGAAGGCTTTGCAAGGGGTGGAGAATATGACATAGTATGGAATGCTGCTGTAAGAACAATCGAGAAAAAATATGAAAGTGAGCTAGCTAAACTTGAAAAAATAGCAAACGAGGCTTGGAAGAAAGAAGAGCCGCTCCAAAAAGCATATATAGAGCTTTTTGACAAAGGGCTAAAGGATAGTCCAGAGGCACAAAGATTATTAAAAGAAAGAGAGCCTTATTTTAAGAAGGGGAGTGAAGCAAACAACAAGATAAGAAATATAAAATGGGCTATAGAAGATGAGAAAAATGCAATCACTGGTAAAGATATGTATGAAGCGTATCAAAAAATACATGGCGAAGTAGAAGCTAGAAACGTTCAAAATAGGCTAAATTTGGATGATGCTGCAGGGACACACCCACATGAGACCTTTGATATAAATCCAAATGAGACATTTGTAAGTAGAGAGGGCGGAGTAAATTTCAGTAAAAAACTACCTGAACTAAAAGAAAAACGAGGCATCTATAATGTTACATATAATGGTAAAAAAGCTACTTGGCTAAAACAAGATATGGCTAATATAGATAATGCCATAAGATACGAAAGCGGAAATCTAAGTAAGGGAGCTAAACATATAAGCATAAGGCACTTAGATGATGAAAATAAAGTCGGCTTTGTTACAAAAGAAGAATTACTAAATTTGGGTAAAAACATGCGTAAATTTATTAAAGAGTATAAAGAGCCTTTTATAAATGATCGCAAAGCAAGGCTTTATGAATGGGAAGATGATAAAGGCGTTAGATTTAGACTTGTAGTTGGTAATGAAACGGCAGGGACTCCTTACACGGACGAATTACCACAACCTGCCGTTTCTAATGACATTATAACCTTTTATTCTGATAGAAACTTAAAAGAGCCCATGAAGTTTGAAAACCCAAAGCTTAAACTACTTGATGCGATAGACAATAGTAGCGATAAGGTAGGCTTAGTTAGGAAAGTCTTGTTAAACAAAGACATAAGCGACGGAGTAAAAGCTAAAGCAGTAAATAGGCTAACTAAAAATAAAATTAGTCAAGCAACTAAAAATAGCTATACATCTACTAAAAACTCAAATAACAACTAAAAGCCCTATCTTTAGGGCTTACTCTCTTTTTTATAATTAAACAAAATTTATTCTTTTTTGCCAAAATTGGGTAGATTTGGCACAGTCGTTAATGATAAATTGCCATTAAATTGCATAAAAGGAGCAAAGAAATGGCAATAACTACAACTGGGTTTCAAGCCCCAGCTACAAAACGTGAAGGCTTAAAGCCCTCAGTCTACGAAAACATAATTTTAATAGGTGCTGACGAGACGCCTATACTAAAACTTATTGGCACTTCAAGTGTTAAAGGCATAGAGCACTCCTGGCTAACTGACAGCTTAGCTGCGCCAAAGAAAAACGCACAGCTAGAGATTTCTGACTTTGACGATCAGATCAAATCAAGTGTGCAAAAGACTTCAAATGCAGTGCAAATTTTCACTTCAAACGTGAGTGTTTCAAGAAGTATGCAAGCGGTGGCTACTTACGGTGGTAAAGAGCTAGAGCGCGAGACTGCTAAAAGAGCAAAAGAGCATAAGCTAGATATGGAGTATGCTATTTTTGGTCTTGGACGTGATGCTGACGTTAAAAAGAGTGTGTTTAAAGCACCGAGCGTTAGAACTGACGCAGCAGCTGGCGAAATGGCAGGGCTATTTTATTTATTGGCTAAAGG
>NZ_PPBR01000078.1:0-1525 GCF_002913545.1 Campylobacter concisus
TAGCGGTGAAATAGCAATAGGTGCGCCTGTTTCTTGCAATATTTCAAGCCAGTTGGTTGGCATACTCTCAGGGTATGCAACAAAAGCCCAGTTTCTCTTTTTGACATTTTTAGCATCTTGTGCCATAATTTAACTCCATTCTAAAAAAGAGAACCATAAATTTAAAAAGGTGTTTCAGGTTCTCTTTTTTTTTGATACTTGAATTGTGTCACAATATAACTTAAAATAAACTTACGTCACATGTCACAAGTCACCCATTGGGGGGTGTCGTAGTAACCCCCCAAATTCAAACACAAAAATCAGCTATAAAATTTAATTCGATCAGTGCAAAAACTTAAAGGTAAGAGTTTTTTATTAATTTGACAAGAATTGCCAATTTTTGGAGTTTGTAGGTTACACACTTATATTATATATAGCCAAGAGCCTTCCGCTCAAAACACTTCCCCACTGACGTGGGGCCCCTTGTTTTGAGCTTTTCGGCGTTTATGCTCTCTAATTAGCACTTAGGGCGGGCGTTGCCCTAATGCTCCACACTTATGGGGTAATAACCCCATACCCCATCTTTTTTATTGATTGCAGGATAGGCTTTAACGCCGAAAATGTCCGACAAAATTATAGTTGAAAAGTATATTTTTATTATGGGCGAGCATACCCCTTGTATATACAAAATCCTTGCGGTTTTGTATATCCTGCGGGTGCTCGTAAGGAGGGTTTCACCCCCTTAACCCCCTTTAAAATAGCGACTATGCGAATAGTTTAGGCTCTTTATCTTCGGCAGCCTTACGAGCAAGAAAATTTTTATATTCGTCAGAATTCTCGATAAGCAAATTTATAAAATCATTGGCAGTAAAATCTTTATCTTTACTTGATAAATCTTTTAAAAATTCATCTGTGACACAGCTAATTCTTATCCCCCTAGTTTTACTTTTTTCGTGCTTTTTAGGAAATGCCATTTTTTAACCCCTTATGTCTCTTTGATTTTAGATAAGTATTAAAAAATAATGTGTTATTCATTGCTATTTCTAATCGTTCAATATTGTCATTTTTTAAAAACTCAATCAAATCATAATATTCACAAAAACCGTTCTTTTCTATCAAATCAAGAATATCATATTTAATTTTTACTACTTCACTTTTACTAAGCTCAACAAAATCAGTAATTGCAAAGCCATTAAGGCACTTTATTTCGCTTTCATCATACTGGTGCTTCTCTGGGTTGTCTTTATGAGTAAAATATCGATAATAGCCCCGTATGCTCTCTAAAGGAATAGGAATTGTGCCATTAACAGATTTTGCCAATTTTTCGGCTTGAGTAAAACGAACTGGACCGTCCCAGCAACAAATTACGTGATAATGTGCCTTTTTCTCGTGTTCATCAGCATTCAAATCTTTATCGTGTAGCGGTGAAATAGCAATAGGTGCGCCTGTTTCTTGCAATATTTCAAGCCAGTTGGTTGGCATACTCTCAGGGTATGCAACAAAAGCCCAGTTTCTCTTTTTGACATTTTTAGCATCTTGTGCCATA
>NZ_PPBR01000079.1:0-477 GCF_002913545.1 Campylobacter concisus
GATATATAGCGACCGAGCTAGAGCAAAAGAACTAGAACGTATTTACAACGACAAATTTAACTGCTACGTTAAAGACAAATTTAATGGAGATGGATTAGAAATCTTAGGGCTTGATGGCAATATAAAACTTAGAAAGCACCAAAAAGATGCTATTTTTAGAAGCATGGTTCAAAAAAATATTTTACTTGATCACGAAGTTGTGGCTGGCAAAACATATGCAGCAATAGCTGCTGTTATGAAGCAAAAAGAGCTTGGGCTTGTAAAAAAACCTCTAATCATCGTTCCAAACAATCTTGTAACCCAATGGGATCAAAGTATTTTTGATGCATTTCCTAACGCTAATGTGCTAGTGGCAGACGAAAACTCTTTAAGCCCAAAAGAAAGAGACGAGTTTTTGGCTAAAGTAGCAAATAATGACTGGGATGCCGTTGTTATAAAATATACACAAGTAGAAAAACTACCAGTTCCTTTTGAAAC
>NZ_PPBR01000080.1:0-528 GCF_002913545.1 Campylobacter concisus
ACGGCCAGCGGCAATTTGCCGCCTCAGATACACAAGGATAAGTGGCGACAAAAACGGTTATGACGCACTATCCTAGAAGGTCCAAAAACGCTCCACGCACGCTTGCGAGGGTCCAAACTGCAATGATGGGCTTCAAAAAACCAAAGAGTTTTCTAACTTCATCCATCCAGCCGCCATGTCTTGGCAGGAGCTTGCCTGAGCTTAGCCCGACCACAAGAAGCGGCGCGCCCATGCCTAGCCCCATGTCAAAGAGCATGATGCCCCCGTAAATGGCGTCTCCGCTTTGCGCGATGTAAAGAAGTGCGCCTGCCAGTGGTGCTGCCACGCAAGGAGAGACGATGAGCGCTGAGGCAAAACCCAGGTTGAAAACGCCGATGAGGCCTGAGCTGTTCTGTGAGTTTATGCTGATGAAGTTTTTAAATTTTGACGGCAGGTTGATGTCCCCAACGCCAACCATCCCCAAGCCCAAGACGTCAAAAACAGCCGCAAACCCCCCCCCCGCGAAGATGTTGTGGCGCGCCCCGGGCA
>NZ_PPBR01000081.1:0-438 GCF_002913545.1 Campylobacter concisus
CTCATGCGCTTAGCCTTAGAAATTTTGACAAAAACAGCTACGCGCTGGAGCCAACAGATATCATCAAAGGAGTAAAATGCTTACGAAAAAGATAGCCGTGCTTTTTAGCGGCAGTGGCTCAAATTTAGAAGCGATACTTAAAAAAGTTCATAATCAAATTTTTAACGGCGTAAAGATCGAAGTTTGCCTTTGTATCTGCAATAAACCTGGTGCATTTGGTATCGAGCGAGCTAAGAAATTTGGGCTTGAGACGACGATAATAGAGAGTGCTAAATTTAAAAACCGTGAGGAATTTGACGCTGTTTTGGTGGAGCAAATTTTAAAAAGTGGGGCCGATCTAACGGTGCTTGCAGGCTTTATGAGGATACTAACGCCAGTTTTTACGGCGCAGATAAAAGCCATAAACCTTCACCCATCTATCCTGCCACTTTTTAAGGG
>NZ_PPBR01000082.1:0-659 GCF_002913545.1 Campylobacter concisus
TAAATTTAGTGGCAGTTTTATCTGCCACTAGCTAAATTTCACTTCTATTTAATTAGCTATTTTTTAAAGCACTAGCTACCTTTAGAGCGCTTGCAAATGCAAAATGCAAGTTATATCCGCCAAGCATACCAGTGATATCTAAAACCTCTCCTATAAAGTAAAGCCCTTTTACGCTTTTGCTCTCTAAATTTTCATTTAAAAAATTAGTTTTTACACCACCTTTTGTAACTTCAGCCCTTTCAAAGCCAAATGTCCCAGCTGGGGCAAAATGATATGCAAAAAGCCTTTTTATGATATTTTTTTCATCATCGCTAAATTCATAAAACGCTCTATCTTTTAAGCCAAAATTTCTTAAAAACTCCAGCACAAATCTCTTTGGCAAAGGCAAAACTGAGCCAAGCTGCTTTTTGCCATTTACTAAATTTTTCTCACTAAATTTAGGCAAAAAATTTATGCAAATTCGTCCCTTTTGCCAAAAAAGTGAGGCATTTAGTATCGCTGGACCACTTATGCCTCTATGTGTAAAAAGTAGATCACCACTAAATTTATGGCTCTCGTTTTTGGTATTTATCACTACATCAGCACTTAGACTAATGCCGCTAAGCTCTTTAAACCAAAACTCATCTTTTTGCACGCTAAAGCCAACAAGAGCAGGGGCA
>NZ_PPBR01000083.1:0-470 GCF_002913545.1 Campylobacter concisus
ATTTATGGGCGAACTAACCGAAGAGGACGCCAAAAAAGCAAACGCAAAACTTATCGTCGCTGACTTTGGCGCAGAGAGCTGCGGCGATGCGGTCAGGCTCTACTGGCTCGTTGATGAGAAAACTGACAAGATAGTAGACGCTAAATTTAAAAGCTTTGGCTGTGGCACGGCTATAGCTAGCTCTGATACGATGGCTGAGCTTTGCATCGGCAAAACGGTCGATGAGGCGGTTAAGATCACAAACCTTGATGTAGAAAGAGCTATGCGTGACAACCCAGACACTCCAGCCGTCCCACCTCAAAAGATGCACTGCTCAGTTCTGGCTTATGACGTTATCAAGGCAGCTGCTGCAAGCTACAAGGGCATAGACCCCGAGCACTTTGAAGATGAGATCATCGTTTGCGAGTGCGCTAGAGTGAGCATTGGCACGATCAAAGTGGTTATAAGCTTAAACGCCCTCCTCACATATG
>NZ_PPBR01000084.1:0-513 GCF_002913545.1 Campylobacter concisus
GCAAATTTCACCATCACTAGAAATGGCGACAAAGCACTAGGAGATAGTGGAAGCTACGATCTTGGTAAAAAACAAACGCAGATAAAAGGGTTAAGGGCATGGGTAGAAGAAAAGCAGCGATTTTAGCGATGATTTTGGGCTTTACATTTTTAAATGCAGAGCAGGTTGAGATAACATCAAACGATTTTTTTGCTGATGAAAACAAGCAGATCAGCGAATTTGTGGGCAATGTAAATATCAAAAAAGGCTCATACGACGAGCTAAAGGCAAACAAAGTCGTTGTGCATTTTGATAAAAAGCGCCAGCCAGTAAAATATGTAGCCACAGGCAACGCCAGAGCTAAAATTTTCATGAAAGATAAGCACTATGACGGCAAGGGCGATACGCTCACATACGAGCCAGCAAAGCAGATATACACAGTAACTGGCAATGGCTACTTGCACGAGGTAGAGACTGAGAAAAATGTCTATGGCGAAAAGATCGTGGTCAATCAAAAAGATGGCTCATATAGTG
>NZ_PPBR01000085.1:0-31524 GCF_002913545.1 Campylobacter concisus
ATGCTTGGCGGATATAACTTGCATTTTGCATTTGCAAGCGCTCTAAAGGTAGCTAGTGCTTTAAAAAATAGCTAATTAAATAGAAGTGAAATTTAGCTAGTGGCAGATAAAACTGCCACTAAATTTATTATTTTTTACTCAAGCTTACAAGCTCGAAAAGTTTCTTATCTGATTTATAAATTTTGTTCTTATCTTAAGCAGGGATAAATGTTTGGAAATGACTTAAATTTACTATCTTGGCGTAACACCTTAAAAATAAGAATGTGTAAATTTCTCATTTTGCTCACTCTTGCTATCGCCTGTTTTGGCTAAAACTTTATCTCTAAACTCACAAAGTCCCCAAAGTCCAGCTCTGACCTTATAAAATTCTTTATTAGTCTGCACTATCCGTCTTATACTAGCAAATGGGGTTTTGCTGCCCCAAGTGCTAACATCAGTTTTATGGTAAAGATCAAAAAGCGTTGTCATGCCACCAAGGCTAGCTAACGCTTCTATTGCACACTCTTTTTGGTTCATTTCTCGCTTAGATACTCTTGCAAGCTTTTTACTTCAAGTGCTTTGCCAGTTTGAACTGTGCTTAGTGACTTAGCAGCTGCAAGTGCTGCACGGATAGTTGTAAAATATGGAATTTTAAATCTAAGTACATTTTGGCGGATCTTTTTGCCATCATCCACGCTTGATTTAGTATCGCTTGTATTTATAACAAGTGCTATGTCGCCATTTTTTAGTCTATCTTCGACGTTTGGTCTGCCCTCGCTTATCTTATAGACAAACTCAGCCTCCACGCCAGCTTCGCTTAAAAGTGCAATATTTATAAATTCTGGCTCCTTTTCGAGACCAACAAAGTCTCTACCTAACGAATTTCTAATACAAGCATATTTATTGCATATCTTGCTAGCAAATTTATCTAAAATAACAAATCAAATGCAGAATTTACTAAAAAGAAGAATTATCTAGATTAATCAAATAGCAGCAGGTATTTTTGATATGAAATTATAAAATTCTTTTTTATCTATCTAAAGCGTTTTGTAATAAGTTAAAACAAAAAATTTATGAATAAATTTACGTTTAAATGGTATCAGACTTAGGAGCCTTAATAAACTTTCACTATTATGCTTCTTTGATAAAGCTGACAGCCTCATGTGGATTTGCAAATATATGCTCGCTAAACTGCCTTAAATCAGACTCTTTACCATATCCGCATGTAAGGCCAACGCCCGTTATAAGAGCAGCTTTAGCAGCCTTTAGATCCATTATGGTATCGCCAACCATAAAGGCATTATCTTTTTCTTTGTCTAGTCTCTTTAAAGCTGAATTTATAGGTTCTGGATCTGGTTTTGGATTAACGACATCATCTCGTCCAACAACCGTTTTTATAAATTTCATAACGCCCAAATGCTCAAGTAAAATGATAGAAAATTTTGATGTCTTTGTCGTAACAACACCAACATCAGCAAACGTGCTAGCTTCTTTTAAAGCATCCATAGCATGCGGTAAAAGCACAGTCTCATCTAAATAGATCTTCTCATAGCAAGCTTTATACTCTTTTACATAGTCGGCAAGCAAATTTTTATCTGCACCGAGTTTTTCAAACATTATTTCAAGCGGATATCCTACTAGAGATTTTAGTGTATCATGATCTGGCACTTTTTTATCGTGAGCCAAAAACGCCGCATCAAAGCCTTTTAAAATAGCAGAAGTAGAGTCTATAAGTGTGCCGTCTAAGTCAAAAAGTATAGTTTTTTTCATGATAATCTCCGCAGAAATAAAAAAGGGCTCAGCCGAAGCCAAGCCCTAAAGAAGTAATTTTAAATAATAAAATTATTTATTGAAAGTAGCTTCAACACGTCTGTTTTGAGCGCGACCTTCTTTAGTTTTGTTTGTAGCGATTGGTTTAAGTTCGCCATAACCAACTGTAGAAATTTTAGCTTTTTCTACGCCGTAACCAGCAAGAACCTCAGCCACTGCTTTTGCTCTTTTTTCAGATAGTTTTTGGTTGTAAGCTTCTGCACCTACGCTATCAGTGTGACCAGCAAGTACAACTTTATAATCTGGGTGTTCACCCATAAAGTCAGCTACTTTTTTGATCTCAGCTGCATATTTTGGTCCAACTTTGTAGCTATCAAATGCGAAGTTAACATCTAGGTCTCTAAGAACGATAACTTTCTCGCATCCTCTTTCGTCAACAACTACACCAGCTGGAGTGTTAGGGCATTGATCGATATCATTTGGCACGCCATCATTGTCATCATCAAGAACTGGAGCTGGAGCTGCTGCTGGAGCTGCTGCTGGAGCTGCTGCTACAACTGGAGCTGCTTTTGAATCAAGACCGATGCCAAAGCCTAGTGAATAGAATAGGTTATGATCAGCGTGCTCAAATTTAATAGCATCTCTTGCCTCTGCTTTAAGAGCAAATCTATCAGTTACTTGATATCTTAAACCAAGACCGTATTGACCAAAACCGCCATCTTCGTTTTTAACAAAAATAGCTGGAACATCTTCATAACCAGCGCCGATTAAACCATATAGGCTAACTGGTCCAAAATCAACGATATTTTTTACAAGGTTAGCGTGGTATCTAAGAGCTCTACCCTCTCTTACAACGTTACCTGTTCTCTCTTTAAGTTTTTGAGAGTAATCAACACCAAGTTCAACTTGATCAAAGAAGAAATCTTCAAGGTTTCTAGCCGCTCTAATACCAACAAAATTGTGGTCTTTTACACGTAAATTTCCTTCTGGATGAACACCACCGATAGTTGGAGTGATCTCATAGTTGTATGCTGCGTTAGACGCAAAAACCGCTGTTGCGGCAACCATAGCTAAAGCAATCTTTTTCATAATAGAATTCCTTTCAAATAGGGATTATTTTAAAGTGGTTTCATTTTAACTAAAAAAATATAAACCAACTCTAAATTCTAATTTAATTAATAATGTAAATTCGAAATTTACATAACCTAAATTTTGCAAATGCAAAAGCACTTGCAAAAAACCATTAACGTTTAGAGAATTGTGGGCTTCTTCTAGCCTTTCTTCTACCAAATTTCTTACGTTCAACAACACGAGAATCTCTAGTTAGCAAGCCTTTTGGTTTAAGTGCCGCTCTAAAATCAGCATCCATATCAGCTAAAGCACGTGAAATGCCGTGTCTTAAAGCCTCAGCTTGTGCTGAATAACCGCCACCTAAAGTTGTAGCTACTACGTCTATTAAACTCTCTTGTTTTGTTACTAAAAGTGGTTGAATAACTTTAAGCTTGATAGCCTCGTGACCGCCAAGCCAAGTGTTAAGATCCATACCATTTACTACGATTTTACCGCTTCCAGACTTTATCCAAACCTTTGCTACGGCAGTTTTTCTTTTACCAGTTGCATAAACTTTTGCCATAATTATTTTCCTTCTTTTTTAGCTATTTGTGCCGTATGAGGATGCTCACTGCCAGCATAAACTTTTAGTTTTTTTATCATCTCTCTTCCAAGTTTTGTCTTTGGAAGCATGCCACGAACAGCTAATTTAAATAGTTTTTCTGGCTTATTTGCTATCAAATCGCCAAATTTCTCGCTCTTTACGCTGCCAAAATATCCTGAGTGTCTGTGATAAAGTTTATCTTCAGCTTTGTTATTACCAGTAAATTCTACTTTAGAAGCATTTATGATGATAACATAGTCGCCACAATCTACGTTTGGCGTGAAGCATGGTTTGTTTTTGCCACGAAGTATAGTTGCTACCTCAGTTAGCAATCTACCAAAGCGCTTACCAGCTGCATCAACCACGATCCAGTCTCGCTTAACTTCGTTTGGCTTTGTTATTTTTGTCATTTTCTTACCTTTGCCAAGTTAATTTTTGAGTTGTGATTGTATTTAAACAATGCTTTGACAAAGCTTAAATTAAGTAGCGTTTAAACTTCAATATATGAAATTTTGCCCTCAAGTGCATAGAAAATGACGGCGATTATACTATGTTTTTCATAAAATTTAGCGAGCGCATCTTTATACTCTTTCACTTGTTTTTTGTTCTCTTCTATATTTTTATCTGTCGTTTTATAATCAATCACGCAAATTTCACGCTCATTAAAGCAAAAAAGATCCATCTGCTTTAGCTCATTTTTTACTTTAAATGGCTGCTCTTTATAAATTTCTTTGCCCTTTATGCACTCTATAAATTTTGGCTCTTTTATAAGCATTTTTGCCCTAGCAAAGGCATCTTCAAGTGCCTCAAGTGACAAAAATTTATGAAATTTATTTAGCATCAAATTTTTAGCTTTTTCTAGTGAAATTTCATCAAATTTCTCGCTCATCTCAAGCAGATAGTGAAACGCCAGACCAAAATATATCGCACTTAAATTTTTACCACTCGTCTTTTGCTCTTTCGCCTCAACCTCTTGCCTCTCTATCTTTAAAATTTCAGGCATTTTTTCATCATTTTTTGCCTCTTTTTGCTCGCTCTTGCTAGGCAAAATTTTGCCAAAGCTAAACTCTTTTAGATCAAGATAGTCATTTGCTTCGCTCTTGTCACTTCTTGTGTAAAATGAAAAAAAGCTTGGGCTGTTTCCGCTTGGTACGGCTTGTTTGATGATGATGAGCGACTTTGTTGCCCTTGTGAAAGCGACGTAAATTTTATTGATATTTTCTTGCTTTTCAAGCTCTTTCATCTGCTCTAAAACGCTTGCGTAGTCGCTATCAAAATTTTCCCTGCCAGAAATTCTGCTCTTTACGATCCACTCGCCTTTTTCGCTGTATTCGGTTATGAAATTTGAATCATCACCCCTACCCTTGCCCATCATGTCGCAAACTATGACGTTATCAAACTCAAGCCCCTTTGACTTATGCACGGTCATCACTCTCACGCCGTCGCTACTTTTTGGGCTGATTTTAGAGCTAAAATTTTCAAGGTTAAATATAAAATCACTTAAATTTTTATACCCCGCGCTTAGCTCAAACAGTCTCAAGATATCAACGTCTGCCATGTTTATGCCTAAATTTTTAGCTAGGTAAAATAGGCTATTTGTCGCGCTCACTTCTGGCTTTATGCTTAGTTTTTTGACATTTGCATTTACTAGCGCTTTTACATTTTTTTCATAAATTTCTTCTTTAAATAGGCAAAATTTTGCATACTCGATGATAGCAGCGACAAGCGGCGTTCTTTTTAGCTCCAAAGTGCCTTCATTGACGCTTTTTATCCCTGCGCTACTAAGCACTTCTGAGATGAGGCTAATGTCGCTATTTTTCCAGCAAAGCACGGTTATATCGCTTGCATTTACGCCAGCTTTTAAAAGCTCACTTGCTTGCGAAACTACCGCACCTGCGATATCTTCATCACTTAGCACACGCAAGTAGCCGTAGTCGTCTTTTTCTACTTCAAAATACGCACACTCGCCACTTACCTCATAATTTAGCGTCTCATCTTTTTTAGCTGGCTCTTGTGGCTCAAAACTAAGCCCATATCTATGATAAATTTCTTCAAAAACGGCGTTATTAAATTTCACCAAAGCCTTCAAACTTCGGTAGTTGCTTGGCAAATTTTCTATATCTATCTGACTAAAATCATCTCCAAGCTTGTCAAAAAGCTCCTTTTTGCCACCCCTAAATTTATAGATACTCTGCTTCGTGTCGCCCACGTAAAAGAAGCTTCCAAGCCCGTTTTGTCCGTATCCAGAGACGATTTCAGCGATGAGTGGCAAGATGATCTCATACTGGATCACGTTTGTATCTTGAAACTCATCAACTAAGAGGTGATTTATCCTGCCATCAAGCCTAAAATAAAGCGCCTCTTTATCCAAATTTTGCACCAAAAGCTTAAAAACCAGCTTGTTTATACCAGCAAAACTTAGCGCATTTATCTCTTTGTTTAGCTCCAAATTTGAAGCCTTATAAAGCTTTAATAGCTTGCTAAAGCCACTTAGCCTATACCTTTCGACCTCTAAAATGTAGTTTTTCGCTGCCTCTTTTAGCTCAAAAAAGAGCCTATCAAGCTCACTTGTGTAAATTTTGCTAAAAGTGCGGTAGTCTAGGCTTTCTCTAGCAAAAACCTTACTCTTAAATAGCTCAAATAAATTCTGCTCGCCAAATGTCTTTTTGGCCACATCGCTAGCGCCATTTTGCAAGGCTATATGCTCATTTATCGCCCTTTGCGCCGCCCTTACTTTGCTATCATCTGGATAGCTTGCGCCACTATCTTTTAGCTCGCCGCCAAAGCTTTCATAAAATTTCGCCAAAGTCTGCGAAAAGCTAGCCTCTTTTTGGCTTGAAATGATCATCATAAGTGCTAGCTCACTAAGAAGCTTTTTATCCTTGCTCGCCTCTTTTACAAATTTTTTCCACGCCAGATCTTGCAAACTATCTTGCACGCTATAGTCTGGACTAAGCCCTAAATTTTGGCTAAATTTCTTCAAAATCCCAGAGAAAAATGCATCAAATGTATAAATTTTTAGCTCGCTTTGCAAAAAGACGCTAAGCCTCTCATCTCGCCTTTTTATCGCCTCATCTTGGCTTATATCAAGCTCTGCGCACACCGCTTCAAGCTCGCCTTTTTTGTTTTGCAAGTCCAAAAAAGTGGCGATTATGCGCTCTTTCATCTCGTTTGCTGCCTTTTTTGTAAAAGTTAGAGCGACGATCTCGTTTATATTTTCGCCTCGAAGCACCAAAGCGATGTAGCGAACGCTCAGCGCAAAAGTCTTACCGCTTCCAGCACTTGCTTTTAGGGCTAAAAAATTTTTCATAACTCTCTCCTACAAAGTGTGACGTATTCGCAAAATGCGCAAGCACCGCTCTTTCTTTCAAAGTTTATCTTGGTTTTGTTTATGGTTTTTAGCTTTTTTATCTCGCCGCTTAGATCCTCTACGCTTTTTTTAGAGCTAACTAAGCTAGGCTCGTTTTTTAGGGCATAGTAGGCACTTCGCACCTTGCCGCCATAAAGTGCTTCATAAAATGCAAGCTGGAGCGAATTTACATTTGCTTCGCCCGTTTTGTAATCAAGTATAAGCACATCGCCGTTTGCGCCAACGTCGATCCTATCGATAAATCCCTTTATCTGTACGCCACAAAACTCGCTTTGCACCTCTTTTTCGCACTCAAGCACCCTAAAACCGGCCCTTAAGCGCTCGTTTTCATAAATTTCATACTCTTTAAATTTATGCGTCCAAATTTCAAACTCAAGTGGCGTAAGATTTTGCTTTGCTAGCATCTCTTTAAAAACGGCTAGATCAAAGGTGTTGTTTTGCTTATAAAATTCACTCGTATAGTATTCAAAAAGTGCGCTATGAACGCTATTTCCTTGCTTTGTGCCAAGCTCGCTTGCAATAGCTTTTGGCGCATCTATGTGGGCTATCTTTGTGTAGTAGTATTTTCTTGGGCAGGTTAGAAATAAATTTAGCGTCGAAAACGAGAGTGGATTTGCGAAGAAATCATGCTCTAAAATAACCTCATCATCACTTAAATTTAAGCTCGCCTCTCCCTTTAAAAATAGCTTCAAATAGGCCTCGTCGCTAAATTTTTCATCTTTTATCGTTTTGAAATTTTTTAAAAATCTTGAAGGTATGCTCTCTTCATTTACGCAGCAACTTATCGCCACTTTTTTGGCGTTATTTATGAGGCTTTCGTAGTAAAATCTCTGCAAATTCTCGCGCTCAATATAGCTTATAAGCCCAGCTTTTTGCCTCACTTTTGAGTTTAAAAACATCTCGTTTGCGCTTCTTGCTGGGATGAAGTTGTCGTTAAAATCAACTATGATGACGCCATCAAATTTCATCCCACGGCTCTCTAGCATACCCATGACGCTGATCTTTCCGCCGCCCACGTCGTCAATGCTTAGGCGCGAGATATTTAGCAAGAAAATTTCACTTAGCTGTTTTAAGCTAAAGCTAAAATACCTGCATAAATTCTCCATCCTAAAAAGCTCAAGTGCGAGCTTCTCTTCGCATCTTGGCTCATTTTCAAGCACCAAAAGCTCATCCATTAGCTCTTTAAATTTGCCAAATTCACACAGCTCAAAATAGCCAGCCTTAAATTTCTCAAAAAGCTGCTCGCTCACGCCAAATTCGCTTAAGATAAATCCAAGCTCCTCGTAGCTCTCACACTTGCTTTGATCAAAAACTGGGCTTGCCTCTTCATTGATCGCTCTTGTGATGTAGTAAAGTGCCTCATAAAATTTTGTATTTTTAAAGCTCTCACCCATAGCGTAGTTAAAAATTTTAGCGCTATCATGAAGCCTTAAAATCTCGCTAAAGCCCTCATCTGGTAAGATCACTGCGATATTTTCAGGCTTTATGCCCTCACGCACAAACTCGCTCGCCTTTGCCATAGCGTAGGCACACTGCAAGCTTCTTGTGGCGAAATTTCTTACTAAAACTGGCTCAAATTTTGTGATATTTTCTAGGCAAACTAGCTCATTTGTGTTTAAATTTAGCTCATATTTTTTATAGTTTTCAAACTCGCTAATGGCTGAAATTTGCCTTATCTTTTCGATTAGTTTTTTATTAAAAACGCTAGTTTGAAAGATAATTTTTAGCGTGGTTAGTTTTGAAATTTTCTCTAAAATTTCCCACTCAAACTCGCTTAAAATGCCATCAATGTGCAGTGAAATTTCACTAAAACTTTTTATGTAAGCTTCATTTATCGAGTAAATTTTTGGCAGGGTTATATCATCATAAAGATCCTCTTTATCAAGCAAGCTCTCATACTCTTTTAAAACCGCTTCAAGTATGCTTAAATGCTCCTCGAAATCAGCGTAAATGTCGTTAAATTTTATCTCAGCAATGCTCTTTTTGCTGATAGCTAGCTCTTTAAAAAATGAAAAAAGATAGTCGTTATTTTTCAAAAACTCAAAAAACTCAGTTGGGATTTTAAGCACCGAGTTTGCCTCTTTGACGCTGGCACAGGCTCTGTTCATAAGCACCAAAGCGTAGGTGCTATCGCACTCAAAGCGGCCTTTTACAAAAACGGCCTTTTTATAAAACTCGGCGATACTTAGGCTCTTTGGGATTAGCTCGTCATTAAAACCAGCGTTAAATTCCCTGATCTTACGCGAGTTTGTAAAGACGAAAAGTTGATTTAGATTGCGCATTTTTCTCTCTTAAATTTTTAAAAAATGATAGCCAAAAGCTGATAAAAGAGCGCTTTTTCTCACTTAAGCTAAGCTTTGAAAATTTTTCTAAATTCATTAAAAATTTAAGCCTTAAAGTGCTGGGGGATACAATTTCAAAAAGGAGCAAAAATGCATAAAGAGTTAAACAGATCTGGCTTTTACTACGGCTTTCCGGTTTTGCTTGCCACCACAAAAGATCAAAAAGGG
Organism: Campylobacter concisus; assembly: GCF_002913545.1. Taxonomy (GTDB): domain Bacteria; phylum Campylobacterota; class Campylobacteria; order Campylobacterales; family Campylobacteraceae; genus Campylobacter_A; species Campylobacter_A concisus_AV. Next base: position 9,284 of record NZ_PPBR01000085.1, read on the forward strand.
CGAGACGATATCACCGTGCTTTCATCGTCTTGGACGCTAGGAGATAGCGTGGTGCTTGGCATCGGAGTTGATAACAAAGGCTATAAAAACATCCAAAATGGCTCAGATATCACGCTAAATTTATGTGATGAGAGCTTGCTTGAAGCTATAAAAAAGATAGAAAAACTAACAGGCGACGAGGAGGTGCCGGAGGAGAAAAGAGCCCTTGGATACAGCTATGAAAGCGATAAATTTAAGGTAGCAAATTTGCACAAAGAGCCAGGCATAAAGGCAAAAAGCGTGCGCATAAAAGAGTGCAAGATACAGATAGAAACGATCGTAGAAAAGTGCGAGATAAAGGAGTGGTTTTGTATAGTCACTTGCAAGATAGTTGGCATCTTTGTGGATGAAAATTTGTTAAAAGATGAAAAGCTAGATACTAAAAAATACTCGCCTCTAATCTATAAATTTAAAGAATACGTCACAACTGGCAAGCGTTTGGGATTAAATTTTGGCTTTAAAGAGGTTTGAACTGGCGTTTTGGCTGGCTAGAAAGTAAAAATTTAAATTTGATTTTGACCTTGGCTAAAAACTTTTAGATGCAAATTTAGCCCTGCTATCAAGTCTCAAAAGCTCGCCGCAAACAGCCTTTGCACGCTTACATATATCTAAAATTTCATTCATTTTCGCTCCTTAATCTATAAAAACCGTGCGCAAGCGTCCTGCTCCCGCAAGCGCGGCATGGCAAATTTTAGCGACGCGTCTACTAAATTTACCTTTAAATTTGACTTGATTATAGCCAAATTCGCCCGAATTTTATGCGAGCGAAAAATACGCTATAATCGCCAAAATTTATAAAAAGGAAGCAAAATGGGCGGAATAAAAGAGTTTTTAAAACACGAAGCCAGCGGCGGGATTTTGCTGATGATCGCTACGGTCGCGGCGCTACTGTGTCAAAATACGTTTTTGAGTGATTTTTACAACGAATTTTTAAAGACCAAATTTACCGTGAGCTTCGGCGAATACGGACTAAGCAAACCCCTGATCTTGTGGGTGAACGACGGGTTGATGGCGGTATTTTTCTTTCTCATCGGACTTGAGCTAAAGCGCGAGGTGCTGGAGGGCGAGCTAAAAAATCCGTCGCAAATCGCGCTGCCTGCCATCGGCGCGGCAGGCGGCCTGATAGTGCCCGCGGTTATCTTCTATCTTTTTACGAAGCACGACTCCTTCGCACTTGGCGGCTGGGCGATACCGACGGCGACGGATATCGCGTTTGCTCTGGGGGTTTTGAGCCTACTCGGGCCTCGCGTACCGACTAGTTTAAAAATTTTTCTCATGACGCTAGCGATCGTCGACGACCTTTGCGCGATCGTGATTATCGCGCTATTTTACACGAGCGAGCTTAACGCCCAAATGCTTGCGGTCGCGAGCGTTTGCCTAGCCGCACTTTTTGCGCTAAACAGACTCGGCGTAAAGAGCAAGGCGGCGTATCTAATCGTAGGCGCGGTGATGTGGGTAGCGGTGCTAAAATCTGGCGTTCACGCCACGCTTGCCGGCGTCGTGGCGGCCTTTTTCATACCGCTTAGCTTTAAAGACGAGCCGGGCAAATCTATGCTAAAAAGCATCGAGCACGACCTGCACGGCTGGGTGGCGTTTGGCGTGCTGCCGATATTTGCCTTCGTAAACGCAGGCATCTCACTGCGAGGCGTCGGACTGGACGAGATTTTGTCTCCGGTCGCGCTAGGCACGGCGCTGGGGCTTTTCGTCGGCAAGCAAGTCGGAGTATTTTCTTTTAGCTTTTTGGCAATCAAATTTAAACTAGCCAAGCTGCCAGAAGGGTCAAATTTCATCCAGCTTTACGGCATCGCCGTGCTTTGCGGCGTAGGATTTACGATGAGCCTTTTCGTTAACGGCCTAGCCTACAACGACACGGATGCCTTTGCCTACACCGACAAGCTCGCTATCTTGCTAGGTTCGGTAGTTTCGGGCGCCGTCGGGTTTATATTGCTTAAATTTAGCGCCAAAAACTAAAGCGCGCGCATAAAAGAGTGCAAGATACAGATAGAAACGATCATAGAAAAGTGCGAGATAAAGGAGTGGTTTTGTATAGTCACTTGTAAGATAGTTGGCATCTTTGTGGATGAAAATTTGTTAAAAGATGAAAAGCTAGATACTAAAAAATACTCGCCGCTCATCTATAAATTTAAAGAGTACGTTAAAACTGGCAAGCGTTTGGGCTTAAATTTTGGCTTTAAAGAGGTTTGAGTAAGCGTTTTGGCTGGCTAGAAAGTAAAAATTTAAATTTGATTTTAACCTTGGCTAAAAACTTTTAGATGCAAATTTAACTTACTTTGTAGCGTTAAAATCAAATTTATAATATCTCGTATCTTGCTTATCATTTAGCCTTAAAAGTAGCTGCCACCTGCCCTCTTTTAGTCCAACACTCTCGCTTACAAGCTCGTTTTCTTGCCATGAGGCGCTTAATGTTTTGTTATCTTTGTTTGTTTGTGGGCGGGTTAGTAAAATTTCATAGCTAAGGCTTGAAATTTTGCCATTTTTTGGCGTTAGAAGAAATTTAAACTTACCCTGCAAACCTTTAAATGGCTCAAATTTAAGGTCAAATTTCTCATCAAACCTAGCCTCGCTCTCTTTTATAAATGTGATGTTTTCATCGACGCTTTGATGAGTTTGCATATAAGCGCTATCCATCTCGACTGGGTTGTTGATCGCAACAACGATGGTCGCGGCACAAGCCAAGATGATAGCGACTATGCTAAGCACGATGCCATAAGGCCAAAAGCTCTTTTTAGCCATTTTTTACCTTTTTATAAAAGATTATGAGCACGAAAAATGCAATCAAGCCGTAGATGAAAATTCGCAAGAAATTTAAGGTCGTCTTGTTCGAGCTGCCGATGCCGCTTTCTAGCTTTAAATTTAAGCTCTCAGCGATCTGCTCGGCGATATCAGCGTAGCCGTTTAAGATAGCGGCGTTATAGACATCTTTGCCGTTTTTTGAGACCAAAATGGGGATAATGGTACCTGATTCTGGGCTTACACTTAGAATTTGCTCTTTGTTAAAGAGCTTTGAAGTGTTTGTATCGCTAAAAATTTCAACCTTTTGTTTATCTTTTATGAGCGCTAAAAACACAAAGGGCGAGCTTAAATTTTGCTCTTTAAAAAGCGCGTCCAGCTCGCCATCTTTATATACGCCAACTATTAAATTTATGCCACTTTTTTGATAAAGCTCGCTGCCGATCTCATTTAGCTTTTGGCTCACTTTTTGGCTTAAAATTCCATCATCATTGATAACAAAATTTGCACCCCAAGCCAAATTTTGCCACAGCAAAATGATAAAAATGAGTGCAAATTTCTTCAAGCTTAGCCTACAAATAGGTGATTTGGCGTAAGTACTGACCAGGCACAAATGGCGCCTGCGACGACTATTAGCAGGATAATGGCTTTTTCTATTATGCCTAGCATCGCTACTCCTTTACAATGACGTGTTTAGCGTTATCTACGCTCTTCATCTCGATGCTAGCTGCATCTTTTAGTGAGTAAGGTTTGGTTGCGACCTCTTTTTGCAAGCCGATGCCAACGTATGTAAGCACCGCTAGGATAGAGAGCAAAAGCACCACCGCTATTAAAAATCCGCTAATGCCGTTTAAGGCAAAGATATTTCTATTTTTATTTTCCATTATTCGCCCTTTGATAGCGATATGACGTACTCGCCAACTGCGCTTTGCTGGATCTCATTTAGCCTGCCATCATTAAATTTAGGCATAGTGCCGATCGCTCCTTTTTTGCCGTGATTTAGCACGTCAGCCACAAGACTAGCTGAGCCATATTTGCTAAGATCGACCGACATACCATCCATGCCCTTGCCATCTTCGCCGTGACATGAGGCACATGCAGCGTAAAGCTCTTTGCCAGTGGCTACTAAATTTTCATTTTTAGTGCTTTTTATCGCGCTTATCTCTTTAGCTACGTAAGCTGCGATCGCCTTTGCGCCATCAGCGTCAGCTAAGCCTGCTGGCATCTCGCCCATAGGGTATTCAAGCCCTTTTGAGCCATTTAGTATAGTCTCGACTATACCTTTTTCGCTGCCCCAAATTTGTAAATTTGCAGCCTTGCCGCCTATGCCATCGCCTGTGATGCCGTGACATGCTGAGCACTGCACGAGATAGATACTTTCGCCCATAGCGTGAAGCGTCTCTTTGCTTGGGTTTGCATACTCTTTTTCAAATTTAGCGTTTGCCTCTTTGACCTCTTTGTTGTACTCGCCGATTTGTGAGTAAGAATTTAGTGGGTAGCCTAGCAAATAGTACCAAACCGCCCAAACTAGCGCTAGTAAAAAGACGACCGCCCAGCCAAGTGGGACAGGGTTTTTGTATTCTCCTATGCCGTCCCAGTTGTGCTCGCTAAGCTCAACACTCTCATCTTTTTTAACCTTCATCTGCCCTACATACCTGCCAGCTACAACGATGGTAAGCACGATGATTAGAGCTGCTCCTATAAGAGCTAGTAAATTTACATTATCTTCTAAATTTAGCCATTGCATACGCTCTCCTTTGTAGCCTTACGCTCTAAAATTTCGCCACCGATCTCATCGTTAAGCGCTAGTTTTGAGTACTTCTCATAGTTTCTTCTACCAGTTTTTTCGCTCTTATAAAGATGAAAAAAATAAGCATACAAAGTGATCGCCAAAAATGCTGTCAAGAAAAAATAGCCATAAGCTTGAAACTCTCTAATGTTCTCCATCTTACGCTCCTACTTTAGGCTATTTAGATAAGCGATCAGTGCTACGATCTGGCGAATTTCACCTTTTTCAAATGCACTTTTTACCTGCTCATCTTTCATATTTTCAACGATAGCTGCAGCCTCAGCCTTGACGTTAGCATTTGTCTGCTCTAGCGTGCCAAGAGCTGGCATATCTTTTTCGTCATAAGGCGTGTTAAAGACCTTTTTGACCGTTAGCGCTTCAGCGTAAGCAGTCTCTATGTCAGCATTTTTCTTAAATAAAAATGGATATGCTGGCATGATCGAGCCTGGTACTACTGAGGCTGGATTTAGCATGTGATTTTCATGCCAGTCAGTCGTTCTATAGTTGCCCACACGCATAAGATCTGGGCCTGTTCTTTTTGAGCCCCAAAGGTGCGGACGATCATAGGCAAATTCGCCACTTAGCGAGTACATACCGTATCTATCAGTCTCAGCTTTAAACGGACGGATCATTTGAGAGTGGCAAGTGTTGCAGCCATTTTGCATATAGATGTTTTTGCCAGCTAGCTCTAAAACGGTGTAAGGCTTTGTGCCCTCAAGCGGTCTAGCTCTGTTTGCAAAGTCTGGTAAAATTTCAACTATGCCAGCGTAAGCGATGACTATAAAGACGCAAACTGCAAAAAAGAATGGATTTTTTTCTAACCAAGCAAACATCACATCACCTCCGCGCTAGCTTTTGCCCCGCCACCCATAGGCGAAGCGCTTTTTGGCTCTGCTAAGATAGCTTTAGCAGAAGTTGATTTGTAGATATTATAAGCAAACATCAAGAAGCCAACTAGATAAAGAAGTCCGCCAATAGCCCTTATATAGTAGTATGGGATAAGCACGACAACCGTATCTATAAACGAGTAGAGTAAATTTCCGTAGCTATCAGTCGCTCTCCACATCATACCTTGCGTGATGCCAGCGATCCACATAGACGCGAAGTACAAGACGATACCTGTTGTTTGTATCCAAAACTGAGCTTCCATTAGCGACTTTGAGTAAATTTCACGCTTAAACACGCGCGGCGTCATGTGATAAAGTGCCGCCATGATCATAAAGCCAACCCAGCCAAGTGCGCCGTCGTGAACGTGTCCTGGTACCCAGTCAGTAAAGTGCGCTAGAGCATTTACAGACTTAATAGAAAGTATCGGGCCTTCAAGTGTCGAGAACATATAAAATGTCGAAGCTAGAACCATAAATTTAATAAGCGGACTCTCTCTAAGCTGCGCCCACTCGCCCTTCATCGTAAGAAGGATGTTTATCGCTGAGCCCCATGAAGGCAGGATCAAAACGATAGAAAAGACTGAACCCATAGTCTGCATCCAATCAGGCGTAGCAGAGTATATGAGGTGGTGTCCGCCAGCCCAAAGATAGATGAACATCAGACCCCAAAATGAAAATAGCGATAATTTATATGAAAATATCGGCTGACCGCTCTCTTTTGGTAAGAAATAATAAATTTGAGCGATGATCGCCACTGTAAAAACGAATGCAACCGCGTTGTGGCCGTACCACCACTGAACCAAAGCGTCGTTTGAGCCAGCGTACATAGAGACAGAGTGTAGCCATGAGCCATATCCGCTAACAAGTCTTGTTGGAACTTCCATGTTGTTAAATAGATATAGCATCGCAACGCCTAAAAATGTAGCGATGTAGTACCAAACTGAGATATAAAGTGTCTTTTCACGGCGGATACCGATTAGGCCAAATATACTAACACCCCAAAGTACCCAAACAACAACCACTGCGATATCTAATGGCCACTCGAGCTCGGCATACTCCTTAGCTGTGCTCTCACCCATAAAAAGCGTAACAACAGCTAAAATCATAACAAGCATATATAGCCAAAAGTGAAGCTTGCCGATAAACATCAAAAATGGCGACTCGCTCATCGAGACCTTTAAAACACGCTGTCCGATGTAGTACCAAGTGGCAAAGATGCCTGAGAGCATGAAGCCAAAAATGATGCCATTAGTATGAAGAGGACGCAACCTCCCAAACGCCGAATATTCGCCGGCTATGTAGTTAAGCTCTGGACAGGCCATTTGAAAAGCTATAACTACGCCAACAACCATGCCTATGATACCAAAGAGTATCGTGGCAAACATGAATAGCTTTGCTACACTATAATCATAGTGTAGTAGCTGAGATGGTCGCATAAAATATCCTCCTAGTTAAATTTATATTAATGATTCGTTATTTTAAAGTATAAGGACTATAAAAAAACTTAATTAATATAAATTATCTTTTACTAAGAGATCTTTCGCTCTATTTTATAACCAAGCCCTGGGACATTTTTTATAAAACTACTGCCAACTTTATCTCTGACACGTTTAACAAAGGTTCTAATAGCAGCTTCTGTAACACTTTCACCAACCCAAACAACACTTTTAATCTCATCATGCAATACAAGAGTACCAAATCTTTTTATAAGCAATGACACAAATGCAAGCTCTTTTTTAGTAAGTGAAATTTCAACACCTTCTCTAATTAACACACGTTTAATCTTATTAAAACTATATCCATTTCCAATTTTGATGATATTTGTTGTTTCTATCTTATTTTTTGCAACATTTTCTATAGTTTCTAAAAAATCACCTGGCATGATTGGTTTGATAAGAAATTTATCAATACCAACATCAATAGCCTTCAATAAAGTTTCTTTTTCACAATGAGTACTCAAAATTATAATTGGAGTATCTTTAGAAATTTCTTTGATGCATTTCGCCATATCAAGACCATCAATAATTGGCATAAAAACATCGGTAATTACCATATTTGGATTATATTTTTTAAATTTTTTCAAACCTTCATCACCGTTTTGAGCTGTAATAACCTTCTCAAAATTATCAATTAATATATCATAAATAATCTTTTTGCTATCACTATTGTTTTCGACTAGTAAAACGGTTAGATTTTTTAAAATTCTACTCATTTACTTTCTCCTTATGTGGTAACTTTATTAAGAAACAGGCTCCATTATCGCTGTTGCCCGCTGTTATTTCTGCGTTAAATTGATCGATTATTTGCTTTGACATATAAAGTCCTAAGCCAGTGCCTTTGGCATCTTCTTTGGTGGTAAAATATGGCTTAAAGATCTCATCTATCACATTTTTATCTATGCCACCACCATTATCTTCTACGCTTAGGTAAGCAAATTTTTCATCGCTATCAATCTTTATTTTTATATTTTTATCTTCTATCTTTTGTAAATTTAGTGCGTCTTTTGCGTTATTTAGTAAATTTATGATGACTTGCATGAGCCTATTTTTATGACCATAAATTTTAGAGTCCCCTAGCACCTCAAGCTCTATATGAATGCCCTCTTTTTTCATTACACCTTTTACGATCTGTATCGATGCTCTAGCTGCGTCTGCTAGGCTAAATTCTTGAGAAAGTGTGTTTGGATTTAAAAACGAGCTAAACTCATCAGTAGTTTCTGACATATACTTTATGATCTGCATAGCCCTCTCATAAGAGCCGATAAATTCACCATCTTCGTCACCAGCGAGCTTTTTCATCTTATATAAAACTAGGCTTAGCTCATTTAGCGGCTGCTTCCACTGGTGAGTTATATTTGCCATCATCTCGCCCATCATCGCAAGCTTAGCAATCCTTATGCCATCGCTACTTGATAAAAAATTTTCATCTAAATTTAAACTAGGCATTTGCTCTATATCCTAAAAATGATAGATAAAGTCCGTTTAAGATCATTATGCAAGCTGAGAGCTTAAACATGATCTCTTTAAATTTCTCTCTTAGTAAGCCAAAAACAAAACTAGCTAGCAACATCGCTGGTAAGGTGCAAAGCCCGAAGATAAGCATTATTAAGGATGCGTCAGCTACGTTTGCACTTAAAATTCCAAGCGCTAAGAAATAATAGACCACGCCACAAGGCAAAAGACCATTTAAAAAGCCAAGCAGTAAGAAATTTGTCAAATTTCTCTTTTGCACGCTTGTTTTTGCCATTTTTACTATAAATTTAAGTGCTTTTTCACTCTCAACAAATTTTAAAAGCTCGCCCCTAAAAAGCAAGGCGATACCGATAAATGCGATCACTAAGCCAACTATGAAAAATATCACGCCTCTTGCTTGCATACCAAAACTAATAGCTGCTCCAAAAGCGCCAAACAAAGCTCCCAAAGCCACATAAGCAAAAATTCTAGCTAGGTTATAAAGCGTGCTTAGCATTAAAATTTCACTCTTGCTTTTGCCTTTAAAAAATAGAGCTTGCAAGCTCAAAAACCCGCTACACATACCCACACAATGACTAAAGCTGCTCAAAAGCGCAACTGAGATAATCATGTAAAGGCTTATGTTTTGCATATTATAAAATTTCTAAAAACTGCTTAAATATATATTTGCTCTCGTTAGGGCCGCTGCTTGCTTCTGGGTGGTGTTGCACCGAGAAGATCGGATAGTCCTTGTATCTTACGCCCTCGATCGTGTTGTCAAATAAATTTCTATGTGTCACAACCGCTACTTCTGCGATGCTCTCTGGCACGTTGTAGTTGTGATTTTGCGTTGTTATCTCGATCGCTTTTGTCTCTAAATTTAAGACTGGATGGTTTGCTCCGTGCTGACCAAATTTAAGTTTATATGTCTCGTATCCAAAGGCATTTGAAAGCAACTGATGTCCAAGGCAGATGCCAAATATCGGGATTTTTGCCTCTATCATCTTTTTGATCTCAGCGATTTCGGCCTTTAAATTCTTTGGCTCGCCTGGACCATTTGATAAAAATACCCCGTTTATCTCGCCATTTTTAAATTTATCTATCAAAACTTCAGCCTTAGTATCGTGTGGCACGACGATGACCTCAAGACCGGTTTCGCATAGTTCATTTAGAATATTTCTCTTTACGCCAAAGTCAAAAACAGCTATCTTTTTGCCGATACTTTTTAGCGGTTTATATGACTTTAAATTTCTATCCCAAGCGCCTTTTTTGTGCTCATACTCATCCATTGCGCTGACTGTTTTTACATAGTTTATATTTTCTATCCGTCCGCTACTTTCAAGCCTGCGTTTTAGCTCGTCTTTGTCGCTTATCTGCGTTGAGATATAAGCCATCAAAGCGCCTTCATCACGTAGCATTTTTGTCAAATATCTAGTATCAACGTCATAAACGCCAAATTTGCCCTGCTCTTCGAAAAATTTGCCTAAAGATTTTTGCGAGCGGTAGTTTGAAGGAATTTCATTGTAGTTTCTCATTATGACGCCACTTGCGTGAATTCTAAGGCTCTCCATATCATCTTCGTTTATGCCAACGATGCCGATCTCTGGCATAGTAAAGACGATAAACTGACCAGCATAGCTTGGATCGCTCATGATCTCCTCATAGCCAGTCATTGAGGTATTAAAAACGAGCTCGCCTGCACACTCGCCGTGAGCACCAAAGGCTTTTGCCTCTAAAAAAACGCCGTTTTCAATGTAAATATAAGCTTTCATTAAAGCATTCCTCTTTTTTTAAGCTCATCTTGATACAAACGCTCGAAAATCAGGTCGTATTCGTCAGTTCCAGGGATAAGTTTGCGTTTGTAGTTTTGCATCATCTCATAGACGCTATCTTCTATCTTCTCATAACTTTTTAGATACTCATCTATCGAGCTATAAATGACATTTTTCACGCGATTTTCTGATACGTTATACTCGACTAAATCGCTCTTCCAGATAGCTTCAAGTATCTTGTGGGCAACATTGCTAACTCTATCTTCATGAGTTAAAATGACGTCAAATTCGCCAGCAAGTTTCTTTTTAACGAGCCAAAACATATTTTTGCGGTCGATTTGCATAGTTTGCATCTCGTCCTCGTTTTTCTCTAAAAGCTCATTTACTCGCTCATCTAGCGCTCTTTCTTTTTGAACGTCAGTAGTTAAAATTTCACTTGCTTTTGCTACGATTGGCTCGATACCTTTGTTTAACTTTACAAAACCACAGTTTAAAAGATCTATTGCTATTTTATGTGAGACATAAGGTACGTGTGGAAGTTTTATGCGCATTTTAAACCTTTAAATTTTTATGCCATTGTAACTAAATAAAGGTAAAACTTTACTTTGAAATTTTAACGACTTTATCATTGTCACTTCTTAAAAAATAAATTTCTCTTCGTCCATCATAAAGGACTTTGCCGCTTGTTTTTTGCTCGCTTTGTAAATTTGAAGATAGATCCATCTCAAGTGGCTTACTCATAAAATAAGCCTCGCCCAAGCTTCGTCCAAAATCAGGATACCAACTAAGTGCGCAAAGCACAAGCAAGAGCAGATAAAAGGCTCTAAAAATTTTCCTAAATGGCGCGTAAAAGAAACAATAGCCAAATATAAAAAACACAGGTAAAAGCCACAAAAAAGGCACATTATCCACAAAAATCACATTGAAATACTCGTTTATGCCATAAAATGAAAAGTAGTTGTTGTAAATTCCGACAAATAGCGTAAAAATAGGAGCAAGAACAAATATAATGCCAGTAAAAAATGCATTAAAAATTTTCATAAGCTCTCCTTTTTTCGTGGGATTATATTAAATTTTAGCTTTATTATTGCTCTAAATTTTTTTAGCTAAGAGCTTTTAAACTCCAAAATGTCACAAATTTTCAAATAAGGGGGAGTTAAAACGATAAATTTAAGATGAGTGTGACATTTTTTAGATAAAAAACAAGAGATTTTTTTGAAACTTTTAAGGTAAAAAAGAGAAATTTAAAATTTAGCCTTTGCCATAAAAGCAAAGACTAAAAGGAAGTTTATTAAGCTTTTTTCTTCATATCAAATTTATTAGCCATGAAACCAACAAGACCAACAAAGAAAAGACCACCGCAGATGTTACCAAGTGTAACTGGAAGCAAGTTTTTGCTTAAGAAATTTGTCCAGTTGATGACATCTAGTTTATCAGCTGTAGTGTGAAGTAAAGCTGCTGCAGCGTTGATATCGCCACCACTTGCTGCTATATAGTGAGCTTTAGAGATGATAGCTTCAGTGATGATGAACATATTTGCAACGCAGTGCTCCATTGAGCAAGCAACGAATGCGCCGATCATCCACATAATGGCAAAGAATTTACCAGATAGGTTGCTCTCGCTTGTCGCAGTCCAGATAGACATACAAACAAAGACGTTACAAAAGATACCACGAAGAAATAGCTCGTGAAATGGTGCTGTGATCTTGCCAATAGCTGCTGGCACGAAGTGTTGCAAGATGTAGCCGTCGTATTTTAGTGGCAAACCAGAGTAGTAGTACATATAAGCGATCAATGCACCGCCAACGAAGTTAAATATCCAAACGATTACCCAGTAGCTTATGGTTTTGCCAAGTGGCAATTTACCCTCATACGCACTAACGCCGCTTAAAACAGAGCTAGTAAATAGGTGACCGCCATAAAATACAACCATCATGAGGCCGCAGCTAAATGTGATACCACCGATGAAGTTTGAAAGACCGATAGACTGTTTTTCAGCCATACCAACTGTTGAGTGAGCCCAGAAGATATCACCCATTGCAATAGCAGCACCAGCCATGATAGCAAGGAAGATAATGCTTACAAGTGGCGTATGAGCTTTGTGCTCCATAGAACTTGACACCGCTTGAGCGGTTTCTGCCGGATTTAACATCACGTCTCCTTTTTATTTAACCTTCTTTGATCTATAAGAAATAAAAGCAAAGAAGCAGTGCCAAAGATAGAGATTTGGCGTTAAAATTTAATGTTTAAAGCTTATTTTTACACTAAATTTCAAATCCAAAACGATCAAATTTATCTTTAGCAAACCCCAGATTAAATTTAGCACTTGCTAAATTTAACCAACTAAATTTTTATCAATCTCTACAATTCTTAAAAAAGCTTTTCTCGCACTTTTTTTAGCCTGCTCGCTTAGACCCTCTTCAAAATCAAGGACATTTTCAAGCAAGACGCTAATGCCAAGAAAAAGCGTCTTTGGGCAAATTTTTCGCAAATAGCTTAAAAGCACTGGCGTTGGGAGATTGTGGGTTGAGTAGATGTAGTCTTTATCATCACTTAGATCAAAAAACTCTATCTTATCCTCATCAAAACCGCTCATCGCATCGACTACTATCAAGATATCAGGTGCAAATTCTCTAATAGCTGAAAATTCATTCTCAGGCACATCTTGCCCAAAAAATACCTTCCACTCTTTTAGCTCCTGCTCTACGATGCGACCGACTTCATTGCCCACATCATCATCGCCACGCATAGGATTACCGATGCAAAGGATGGCCTTTTTCATCAAAAGTCCTTCCTAAGCACGATATATCCCTCTTTTAAATTTGCCAAAATTTCTTTAAGCTTACACTCACAAAGCTGTGGCAAGAGTCTAGCGATATGCTCAGCAAAAATTTCAACTTCAAAATACTTGCTTAAATTTCCGATCTTAAATTTCACATATTCGCCTGAGTTTTTGATCATCTCATCAAATTCCTCATCGCTTAGCTCCAAGATCTTCTCGCTAAAATCAATCGTGCCAACGCCGTGTCCCACGCAAGTAGAGAAAACTTTTATCTCCTTTAGCTCGCGTGGAAGCTTCTCGTTGTCGTCCATATGCCTTTTTGTAAGCTTATAAACTTGAATCATCTTTTACTCCAAACCTCGCTATCAACATCGATCGCAAAATTTTTACCAGCTTTTGCGTATTTTAGATAGATGTCATTATGCAAAAGTGCCATACACTCAGCATATCTAGGATCATCTTCTTTTTTGATAGCTGCTACAACCGCTTCACGTGCAAGCTCTGGGTTGTGGATATCTCTTGAGGCTTTGATAGCATCCATATATTTTTCAAATAGTGTTCTACCAAAGATATAGCTCATCAGCCTTTTACTTTCAGCTTGCAAGTCACGTTCAAACAAGATATCGCCCATTACTGACTTCTCAACTGGTGGAGGCGTAGTGCTGTCATTTTCATAGCTTTTTTTGTGCAATTTTTGATCTATGATGCCAAGAGCCATACCAAGACCATAAATAACGCTTGCTGGGTGTGGAGGGCAGCCTGGGATATAGACATCAACTGGGATTATCTTATCTATACCACCCCAAACGCTGTAAGCGTCGTGGAAAATTCCACCTGTGCTACCACAAGCGCCAAAAGCAACTACGATCTTAGGATCTGGAGCTGCCTCATAAGCACGAAGAAGTGGGTAGTACATCTGTCTTGTGACTGGTCCTGAGCAAAGCAAGATATCAGCGTGTCTTGGGTTTGCTACAAGCTTAAAGCCAAAGCGCTCTGGATCCCACATCGGAGTGATAGCAGCGAAAATTTCGATCTCACAACCATTGCAGCTTCCGCAGTCAATCCTATAAACGCTAAAGCTTCTTTTGATATTTTTTAAATGCTCTAACTTTGCAGTTAGGTCATTTGCTGTTTTTATGTCCTCTGGGACTTGATATAGACTCATTTTATAGCCTCCTCAACGCCTTTTGTTAGCCTCTCAGCAGATTGGTTTTTCTTGCACTCTGGGCAGATAAAAAGGTACTCTTTTGCCTCTTCAAGTCTGCCTGGGAGTAAATTTGCTGTGCCAAGCTTTTCAAGAGTGAAATTTATAAGCCTTTTTGGCGTAAATGGCTTGCCGCAGCATTTGCAAGTTTGCATCTCAAGCTCGCCTCTTTGTATAAGAGCGCTCTTGTCAAATTTAACCGCAAGCTCAAAGCTATCGCTAAGTCTTACAGCTCCAGTTGGGCAAACCTCATCGCAGCGTCCGCAGAATATGCAACGACCACAGTCAAACTGCCAAACAAGTCTTGTTTGCTCATCGTTCATCTTAAGCTCTATTGCGTTACTAGGACAAGCGATACCGCAAGCTGCACAACCTATGCAAAGATCGTATGTATAGTCTGGCTGACCGCGGAAATTCTCAGGCACAATATATGGCTCAAATGGATAGGCGTATGTCGCCTTTCCATATTTTTCTGTGATGTCAAATAACTTCATCATCTTAAATCCTTCTTACTAACCCCGCCATCTTGACAGAATTTTTTAAGGTCTTTTTCTGTTAAAATTTTACTTTTTTTAGTCCTTACATCAACCAAAGTAACACGCTCGGTGCATGAGTAGCAAGGGTCAAGTGAGCAAACGATAAGTGCAGCATCACTTATGTTGTTTCCTCTAAATTGATACCTTAGGCTTGGCCAGTTGTTATATGTCGCAGCCCTACATCTCCAGCGATATACTTTTTGAGCGCTACCTTGCATGATCCAGTGGACGTTCTCGCCACGTGGTGCTTCGTCATGACCAAGTGCGAAATTCTCAGGCTTGATCATAGTCACAGGATCGATCATGATCGGAGTTTGAGGCATCATCTCAAAGCATTGGCGGATGATGTGGATAGAGCTTTTTAGCTCTTTATATCTAACCATCTCACGAGCAAAAACATCGCAACCATGCTCAACTGCTACTTCAAATTCTATCTGTTTGAAGAAGTCGTATGGGTGATCGTAGCGGTTATCACGTTTAAAGCCAGAGCCTCTCATATTTGGACCAACTGGGCTAAAGTCACGTGCTATTTGACGGTCTAAGATACCTACACCTTTCCAGCGTCCGATTTGGCGTTTATCTTCCAAAACTGCATCCCAAATTTCTGAAATTTGAATATCAAGTTTGTTGATGATCTCTAAGCCTTTTTTGATCTCATGGTTTGTCATATCACGTCTTAAGCCACCCATAACGACGTTGCCGTATGTTTTACGTCCGCCAGTTACAAGCTGAGCTAGCTCCATAGAGTACTCACGAACCCTAAAGATGTGCATAAAAGCGTTGTAGTTACCAGTGACCTCACAAGCTAGACCGATATTTAAAAGGTGGCTGTGAAGACGCTCGATCTCAAGACAGATAACGCGTATAGCTTGAGCTCTTAGTGGGATTTCAAGCTTGATAGCTTTTTCTGCAGCTTCGATACACGCAATAGCGTGAGCATAACCACAAATTCCGCAAACGCGCTCTGCAAGATAGCCCATTTGATCATAATTCATTCTGTTTTCAGCTAGCTTCTCCATACCGCGGTGTTGGTAGAATAAGCGGTAGTCAGCGTCGATGATCTCGTCGCCATCACAGAAAAGTCTAAAGTGACCTGGCTCATCAGATGTAACGTGTAGTGGTCCAAGTGGTACATCAACTACTGCATCACCTGTTGGGAACAAAAACTCCGCATCAGGCTCATCTCTGTGATCTACTGGATCAGGGCGGTAGCGGTAGTCCATAGCATCTTTTCTAAGTGGGTGAAGTCCGTCTGGCCAGTCATCACTTAAAACTAGACGTCTTTTATCAGGCAGACCCTCAGCTACTAGACCAAACATATCATAAGCTTCTCTTTCATACCAAACACAAGCTGGCACAAGCGGAGTAACTGATGGAAATGTCGGATCGCTTCCTGGGATAAGAGTTTTAACTGTGATAAAGCACTTATCCTCAGCCGCAAAATCATCCGCCTCAGTCATCTTGCTACCTTCCATTGAGATAGCATAGTAAAGCGCATAGCAGCCATTTATCTGACGCTCGTCGTTTGGTATCATAGTGCTTATAAAGCCACCGATATCATAATAAAGTGTTTTAACAGCTAGTGGAAGATCGTTTCTATCAACCAAAACTGTGATCTGATCGTCTGCTTGACGAGTTACTTCTAAAATTTTTACCTTTGTTTTTAGGATTTCAACAAATTTATCGCCTCTCATTTTAAAGCTCCCATCATTATATTAACACCGTTATTTACTAGCGTATAAAAACTATCTACTTTCCATACACCAAAGATTATGATAAGGACACAAAGTGCTATAAGAGGTAAATTTTCAAACAAACTCATCTCTTTATTATGAACAACCACACCTTTTGGCTCGCCAAAGCTTGCCATGTTAAAGTGCGCAAAGTCAGCTATGAAAATAACTGCAAGTGCAATAGCAAATAGCGCAACTGCGATGTATTGACCACTTGTGATAGCTCCAACAAAGACGTTATATTCGCTAACAAATATAGCAAATGCTGGAACACCAACTAGTGAGCATACAGCTGCACCAAACATAATAGTTGTAATAGGTGCGATCTTAACCATGCCGCCCATCTTACTCATATCTTTGTGACCGTAAATTCTTGCTATGTTACCTGTTGAGCAGAAAGCCAAAGCTTTTGTGAAGCTGTGAGCTAAGCAGTGGAATATCGCTGCAAATAGACCAAATTTACCGCCAACACCAAGTGCAAATGCGATAACACCCATGTGAACGATTGAGTGGTATGCAAACATTCTTTTTACATTGTGTTGTCTTATTAGGAAAAATCCTGCTACAAAAAGTGTGATAGTTCCTGATACGATCATCACGCCTTCAACAAAGCTAAATCCAACTGCTTGAGCTGTGATAGCGTAGTATCTTAAAAGTGCAAGCATCGCACATTTTAAAAGTACACCTGATAGCAATGCTGAGATAGGTGCTGGACCTTCAGCGTGAACGTCTGGCAACCAAGTGTGAGTTGGAGCAAGACCAGCTTTTGTACCAAAACCAATTAGCGCAAACACAAAGATAAGTTTTGCTGCATCTGGGTTTAAATTTTTAGCGTTAGCCATTATGCTTGAAAACTGCATAGAAGCCTCGCCGTCTCCTAATGTGCTATATGTAGCTGAGTATAGAAGAACGGTTGCATAAAGAGCAAATGCTAGACCGATTGAGCAAAGAACAATGTATTTGTAACCACTCTCTGTTGATTTTTGATCTTTGTGTATAGCAACCAAAAACACAGAAGCTAGTGTTGTAGCCTCGATAGCTGCCCACATAAACGCAACGTTGTTGCAGATAACGCTTAAAGTCATTGTAAAGATAAATACATGGCTTAGTGCGTAGTATTTTTTAAGATCGCTTAAGTGGATGTGTCCATCTTCAAGTTCCCATCTCATGTAATGGATAGAGTAGAAATTTACTATAAATCCAGTTACAGCGATAAGCACCAAGAAAACACAGCCCAAGCTATCTAAGAATAAAAATTTATCAAAACTATAAAAAGTTCCGCCACTTAAAACTTTAAGAACATTGTTAAGTAAAGCCACTGATGTCGCAGCAGAAAACAAGACATGAAGTCCGCTAAGTACTGCATAGTTTTTAGGACTTAAAAACAAGATCAAAGCACCAAGGAGCGGTAAGATAAGTATTAAAGCTAAACTATCCATCTCTAACCCCTTAAATTTGAAGCTTTAGAAGTATCTAAGCTATCATAAGCTTTATAAAATCTAATCGCTAGAACGCTCATGATAATAACAGCAAATATCGCATCTGTTAAAATTCCAAGCTCAACTAGCTCATGTGAGTTGTAAGCCATTAGAGCAAGGCTTAGGTGGATACCGTTTTCAAACAAGCAGTAAGCTAGAATTTGTTTTACAAATGAGTTTCTTAGCATGAAGCCAAAAATTCCCATCATAAATACTGTTCCAGCAGCGATCAACATAATCTCTTCTTTGATAAGAGAGAATTTTAAAAATATAGGGTGGATACTCATTGAAAGAGCTAGAGAAAATCCCATAGCAATAACAGGACTTACAAAAAATCCACCAACTGGCTCATCTTCGCTAACTACGCCAAGTTTTTTGATAAGCCAGAACAAAATTCCTGGCACAAAAAGAACTTTGGTAAAAAACGCAACGATCGCCCAAGTTTTTAGCTGCTCAGCGTTAAATTTCTCAGATAGCAAGAAAAATATACTAACTAAAAGTAGTGTCTCTATCGCATAAGCGATGATTGAGAGTTTCAAGCTTCTAAGACCAAAAACCGCAAGCGAAGTTACGATCATGCAAATGGCTAATATATCTAGTGTTTGCATCTCACGCTCCTACTACATAAAGTGTTAGTGCAACAAACGAAATAGCAAGTGCACCAAGAGCATTTTTGCGTAAAGATGAAGTCATTTTAAAGCGTGGTCCAAAGTTGTCTATAAATACAGCTGCGACGTAAAATACTCCAGTTTTTATCACAAAAACGATAATAGCTAAGAAAGGATTGCTAAAATTCCATGGCTCAAATATGCTTAGGAAAAGTCCGATCATAGCAAACTGTTTTAATATAAGTGATGCTTGAACTAAGCCAAGGTCGCTACCAGCGTACTCACCAAGAACACCCTCTTGAAGCTCTTGTTCTGCTTCAGCTAAGTCAAATGGCTTTCTACCAGTCTCAACATACATACACCACAAAAATGCGATAGAAGCAACAGCAAAACTTGGAATTTGATATCCGATAACGCCAGTTTTTACCATCTCTTGGATCTCAACTAAATTTGATGTTTTAGCTGCAAGCATAACTACGATTAAACACATAATCATAACTGGCTCAACATAAACACCAAGCATTTGCTCCCTGCCGCCACCTGTCGCTGCAAATGGGTTGCCGCTATCCATTGAAGCTGCACCAAATACAAATCTAAGTAGCGCACCAAGATAGAGGATAACAAATATATCTGAGTAAGCTCCAAATACAGTGTCTTTGCTATAAGTGATAGGTATAGCAGCTAGCACTGCAGCTGAAGTTGCAAAAAGGAAAAATGGAGCCCATCTAAATACCCAGTGAGAGCACTCAGGGACGGTTCTTCCTCTTCTAAAAAGCTTTATAATGTCGCGATATGTTTGAAAGAAATCGCTACCTTGTTTTGATTGAAGTTTAGCTCTAAGTTTTCTTGCCATACCATCAAACAAAGGAGCTACCAAAACGATAACGACTACTTGAAATATCATTAAAAGTATAGTTTGCATTTTCGTCTCCTAAACTAAAAAGTAGCCCACAGCAAGTATGACACAAAGATATAGCAAGATATAAAGTGCATATACATTTGTATAACCACTTTGAACGATACCTAGCTTATCAGCAAATTTCACACACCATTTAATGACTGGCTCATAAAACATTCCCCACCAAATATCTTTTGGATGGTTGTGATACTCAACCGCGTCAAAATAATTTCTAGTAACTACTTTTTTATCAGCTCTAAATAGCCATTGCATAATTTTTCTAAGGTCGCCAGTGAATGGACCACCTGTCATTTGCATACGTGAGCTATATTTAAAGCCACAAGCCCAAGGATCAGTTTCGCGTGGTTTATCTCTGTTTGCTTTCATAACAGCAAGGATGATAAATGGCAAAATCATAGTCGCACATAGGACTAAAGCGATAAGTGGAGTTGAGATCATGCTGCCCATAGGTGAAGTTACATTTATAGCACCAAGGCTAGCTTTATAGTCGCTTATAGCGATAGAATTTACAGCTTGCATGATGTAATCAACTATGTAGTTTGCGCCAAGACCAAAGCCAACGCAGCCTATCATTAGGATGATCATACCAAGAACCATACCTATCGGACTCTCTTTAGCATTTTCCCAAATTTTTTGATCTCTTGGAGTACCTGCAAAGATAACAGCGTAAAGTTTAAGGTGCATACCAACCAAAACGCCTGTTAGCGCAAGAGCTACGACGCCAAGTGTAAATGCATATCTAACTAATGTTCCTTCTCCCATCGCACCTTGAAGCATACCTTGATATGTAAACCACTCTGAAACAAAGCCATTTACTGGAGGTAAAGCTGCGATACCCATGATACCTATAAACATACCAAGGCTTGTCCATGGCATTTTTTTAGCAAGACCACCAAGGATGTCCATATTTTGTGTATGAGTAGCGTGGATAACTGAACCAGCGCAAAGGAAAAGCAGACCTTTAAATATAGCGTGATTGACTACGTGGTAGCAACCTGCTAAAAAACCTACTGCTGCAAGTGTTAAATTTCCAGCTGCAACGCCGTAGATACCTGTTCCAAGACCTAGCAAGATGATGCCTATGTTCTCAACTGAGTGGTAAGCAAGCAAAGCTTTGAAGTCGTGTTGGCAAAGAGCGTATAAAACACCAAATAGTGAGCTAGCTGCACCAAGAGCGAGTATTGTAAGACCAAAGTATGTGCTAAGTGGTAGGTAAAGTGTAAATTTAACTAGTGTAAATAGAGCAACTTTAATCATAACGCCTGACATAAGGGCTGAAACGTTTGATGGTGCTGCTGGGTGAGCTTGTGGAAGCCAAACGTGGAATGGCCACATACCAGCTTTACTACCAAAGCCGACCAAGAATAGTATAAATACAGCAGCAGAAGCGCCAAATGGCATCTTAACACCCATAAATGCACTAAATTCAAAGCTTCCTGCATAGTAAGCTGTGATAAGCAATCCACAGGTTATACAAAATGCACCAATTTGTGCGATGCCAAGATATACCATAACCGCTTTAAGTGTATTTTTACCGTCATTGACGATGATAAGAAATGATGATACAAGAGTCATAAGCTCCCATAAAACAACAAAGCAAAATACATTATCAGCGCTGATTACTAGAAGCATTGAAAGGATGAATGTGTTAAACAAACATGCAAACACACCAACATTTGCTTTTTTTATGTACTCTTCTGCATAGCTCATACCATAAACACTACTTGCAAATCCGATGAAAACAACAACAAAGCTGAAGAAATTTCCAAGTGGATTTAGCGCAAATTTTGGCGAATACAAAAAGCCATCCATAAGAGCAAAGCTATCACTTACTCCCATATTTGCAACGAAGTGACACATCGCATAAAAGCAGCTTATAGCACTTAGTCCAAAACCAACTTTAACAGCGGCTTTTGGAGCGCAGTAGAGCAAGATACTAACGACGGCACTTACAAGAAATAGCATATAAACCGTAGTCATCTTATGCTCCTTGTCCGTTTAAAATTTTAGTAGCAAATTTATTCGCTGCTTCGTAGTCTATCCTCTTGCCAAGCTTATGTTTGCCCTCTTCTGGATCTACCATTATAAGAGCGCTTGTTGGGCATACATCAACGCAAGCTGGTCCATTTTCACGGCCAAAGCACATATCACATTTTACTGCGATGTTTTTTGCGCCTGATTGTGACTCTACTTCAAGATAGTATTTTGGCTCTACAGCGTAATTTACTGAAGGCATAAGCTCTGCACTTGAGCTTATCGCACCATAAGGGCAAGCGATCGTGCACATCTTGCAACCTATACAAATTTCCTCGTGAAGCTCGATGCAATTATCGTTAAATCGCAACGCTCCAGTTGGGCATACATTTGCGCAAGGGCCATCGTCGCATTGTCTGCACTGAGTCGGCATAACACCGCTAGCTTCTCTTAAGACGCTTAGCCTTGCACGTGATAGTTTGCCGCGTTCATAAGCACTTTTAAAACATGCAGCCATACAGGTCGCACATCCTATGCAGCGTTTAGAATCGGCAATCACAAATTTATGTTTTTTCATAAATTCCTCCTAAAAAACAAGGCAAGACCGCCCTGCTCACTAATAGAGTGATTGTTAATCACATGAATAGAGATAGTTAAATTTTTATTTAACATCTCAAACGCTCCTTCCTGAAATTTTTGAAACAATTCTATAACTTCTGGCGATTAAATTCCGTCAGCTATCTGACAAATTTTGTATTTTTGAAATTAAATTTTTATTTTATATTAGTTTAAGATATGCTATTAAATAGCGTTATTAT
>NZ_PPBR01000086.1:0-6429 GCF_002913545.1 Campylobacter concisus
CATTAAAATTTTGCAAATAAAAAAATAATAAATTCTTAATTGAATTTTGTTGTAAAAAGAAGTAAAATACACTACCATTTTACTTCAAAGGATAAAAATGTTTTTTATTGAAGACTTGAGACGCGTCGGTAGGTTTTTGGCTACTTTTATATCGTTTGTTGTCGGTATCGGAATTAGTGCTTTGTGTGTCCATTTTTTAAAAGATGATATATACTCTTTACTATTTGTAGTTGTTATTCCTTTAGTGTATTTTGGGCTTAAATTTTATTCAAAATGCCCAAACTGCAAA
This sequence comes from Campylobacter concisus, assembly GCF_002913545.1. Lineage (GTDB taxonomy): Bacteria > Campylobacterota > Campylobacteria > Campylobacterales > Campylobacteraceae > Campylobacter_A > Campylobacter_A concisus_AV. Next base: position 290 of record NZ_PPBR01000086.1, read on the forward strand.
AATAGTTTTTGTACCAAAAAAATAGGTCAAGATACGCTGCGAGAAGAACTGGCAAGGGGGACTAAAAAAGTAGACAATAAAACAGTAAGTACAACTTTTAGGATAAAAGATATAAAAATTTATACCAAATGCGATAAATGCGGTTTTGAAAATTTTTATACGATAACCGAAAAAAGAGAGGTATAGTTTTTTATTAATCTTACAACATATTAAATAATTTTTAAGTAAAAAGGAATAAATAATGATTAACGAAGATTTCAAAAAATGGGCTTTGGGTTTTAGCGGTTGTGACGGCGGTGACATAGGTAGTCCAAAAAATCAGAGTACTTGGTTGTGCGGACTGGAATGGGGTGGTGGATTTAAGCCAGAACAACTAGCTGATGAGTTTAAGAATGATGTTAGTAAGCCACCAACAGGATATGAAAGTCACAAGATAAATTTAGACTATCAATTTAATACTAAAGCCGTTAAACTGCTTTGTGCACTTAATGGCGAAATTGACCACATAAAATTTAACGAAACAGTAAAACCATTTACATATGGAGCAAAAGGATTTTTCAAACTAAACTTATATCCACTTGCATTTAAAAATACTAGTCATAGTCTCTGGAGTGAGGGATTTGCCAAAGCAACCGGACTAGAAAATAAAAGTGCATACATGCACTGGATAGAGCAAAATCGTTTCCCTATGTTTAGGATGTGGATAAAGGAGTATAAACCGCGCTTAATAATCTGTGTAGGAATAAGCTATAAAAACAAATTTATTACTGCATTTGGTGGAGACGATGTGCAGGTAAATGAAGATATTGCAGGCGATAAGAAATTTTATTACTTCATAAATGAAAACGGTTCTATGATTGTAATAACGTATTTTCTAGGCAATCGATATGGACTAAACTCTAACGTGGCAATAAAAGCTACTGGCGAAAAAATAGCTAAAATTCTAGCCCAAAACAATAAAAGTTAAAGGAGCTTAAACAAACACAAACAAACATTAAATTATTGGAAAGCTTAGATGATTTTATTGATCACAAAAAAACTCAAAAAACAAATTTACTAATGGTAAAAATCCATAATGGTATTTAAAATTTAACTACAACTACGTCTCGCCACTACTTCTTAAAAGATATTAAGTATTAAAAATAAAATTTTAGATACAGCACAAAACACAAAAAATATCTACTGTGTTTTGCCAATAATAAAATAAAATCTGATTAAATTCCAATGTATTTTACTGAAAATAAGAGAGAGAAGTAGCTCCAAATTTTTTAAATTTAACAAGCTTGTATGCAGAAATTTCATCGCCAAATTTAAAGTCGCTGTTATGCTCAAAAACTATCATATAAATTTTCTCTTTTTTTAGCTGTGAGATCAAATTTACAAGCTTTTCGTAGATATCATCAAAGCCAGCTCTTATATCAAATGGCGGATCAAGATAGAGCAAAACCTTGCCATTTTGCGAATTTACAAGATCAGGCAAAAGCGCAAAGCTGTCGCCATTTATAGCTTTTAAATTTGGACTTTGCAGGCTTGCAAGGTTGCTTTGCGTGATCTTAAAAGCAGCCCTATCTTTTTCGATAGCGATAGCCTCGCGCGCTCCGTTACTAACAGCCTCGCTTGCCATCACGCCGCTTCCGCCAAAGCCCTCTATAAATGTAAGCGAGTAAATTTCATCTCTAATGACGTTAAAAAAGGACTCTTTTACGATGCTTTTTGTGCTTCTTGTCGTGCTTAGACTTGGTAGCTCTAGCCTTTTGCCTTTAAATTTACCACTTGAAATTTTGGTATAGAGTTTCACTGATTTGCCCTTAAAATTTCAAGCAGATCGGCTTTAAATTTATCGATTAAGAGTGATACTTTTTGCTCCAAACTCTTTTCATTTACTATCTGATCTGGCTCTTTTGCCTTTGAAATTTGCGTGGCTGAGTAAAACTCCTCGAGCGTATCAAGAAGAGTGGCTCTTGTGAATGGATGAGAGAGATGAGCATTCTTACCTATTATAAATAGCGGTTTTTTTGTGACGATCTCACGGTCACTTACTACAAAATCACAATCCTTATGATGAGCGGCTAAATTTCCACAAAAAAGCAACAAGGTCTTTTGCAGCAAAATGCAGTCACATTCAAATGAAATTTTCATATCCCGTCCTATAAATTTTGCTCGATTTTAACCTAAATAATCAAAAATTTATATAAATACTAAAGGAATTTAAAATTTTACCGATGTAGGAGCTAGCGTAAGTTTTAAGGAGTAAAAATATGGAGATTTTTAAAGCAGCAGCAAATCAAACACTTGATGCAAGCATGAGCACATCGGCTCAGCGTCAGATAGACAGCAGACCTATCGAACACTCTGATGTCAAAGTAAATGCCGACAAAAATGGCAAATCAAAGGATGCTAACGAGCTTGACGAACTTAGCAACGATGATCTTGCTAAAAAAACAAGAGAGGTCACTGATAGGCTAAACTATCAGATGCAGCAGCTCGATACTAATGTAAGATTTGCTTACAACGAGAAGTTAAATTTAATGGTAGTGCAAGTAAAAGACGCCAAAACAGGCGAAGAGATAACACAGCTTCCAAGCAAAGAAGCTATAAAAATCAGCGAGTATTTCAAAGAAAGTATCGGAATACTTTTTGACAAGGAGAGTTAAAAATGGCAGTAGGTAACGTAACAAATTTAGGCATCGGTACAAAAAATAGCGGCCTAAACGATGAGCTTATCAAGAAACTAAAAGAGGCTGATGAGGCTGGACAGATCAAACCACTTACAACAAGACTAGAGAAAAATGAGCTTAAGCAAAAGGACCTTGCGGCTCTAAAAACTCTTGTTAGCAACGTAAATGTTAGTGGCAAAACACTTGGAGGCGAGGCACTTTATCTAAAAAGAAATACAAATAACGCTGGCAAAAGCGTCACAGCTTCAGCGGCAAACGGCGTTAGCGTGCAAAGCTTTAGTATCGATGTGCAAAAACTTGCTCAAAAAGATACATTTCAAAGCAAGAATTTCAAAAATTCTTCAAGCATGGTGGGTGCGACAAATACTGGCTCATTTGATGTTGAGATAGACGGACAAAAATTCTCTATCGGTGTGACAAGATCGACAACGTATCAAGATATCGTTGATAAGATAAATGACGTAAGTGGCGGTAAATTGCAAGCTAGAATTTTAAATGTTGGTGGCGATAAACCAAACCAAATAATGCTTCAATCAGGCAGCACTGGCGCTACGCAGACTATCAAATTTTCAAACGACACTGCTGGCATTTTAGACAAGCTTGGCTGGGATGATACGCAGTTTCAAGACACAGACGAGCACGGCAATGCGCTAACAAATCCTGATGGCTCGCCAAAGATGACATCAAATTTGGAGAAAAATAGAATTCTAAAAGCACAAGATGCAGAATTTACATATAACGGCGTAAATATCAAAAGAAGCAAAAATAGCTTTGATGATCTAAGACCTGGCGTAAATATCACGCTAAATGAGACTGGCAGAACAAATGTCAGCATCTCTCAAAACACTGAAGAGGTCGTAAAAGCGGTTGAAGAGTTTATAAAAGACTACAACCTAATGACTATGAACCTTGAGATCGCTACAAAATATGACGAAGAAAAAGGCGCTGGCACTTTTCAAGGTGTAAGTGAAATTTCAAGCCTTAGATCAAACATCGGACGTCTAGTAAATGGTCAAGATAGCGAAGGAAAAGCGCTAAGTAAATTTGGCATAGTGCCAGATAAAGACGGTCAGCTTCAGCTTGATCTAAATAAATTTAATGCAGCTCTTAGTAAAGATCCAGAAGAAATTCAGAAATTTTTTATGGGTTCAAGCAAGACTGAGCCGATAAGCTACATGGGCAACTCAACCGTTAGCGCAGGTGCGTTAAATATCCAAGCTGGCGATCTTACGATAAATGGTAAGTCAGTTATATTTTCAACCGCAGCTGGCGGGACAGCTGAGGATAACGCTCTAAAACTTCAACAAGCCATCAATGACGCTGGTATAGACGGTGTCACAGCTAGCCTTGATCAAAGTGGCAAGAGGATCATCTTAAAAAGAAGCGATGGCGAAAATATCGAAGTAAAAGGCAAAGCTTCTGCACTAGCAACTCTTGGTATGAGCGAAGCCACTGTAAATCCAGTGACTAAAAAAACTGATGGTCTTTTTACAAAGCTAGCTAATATGCTTGATGGCGCTGTTGGCAAGAAAGGTACTATGATCGCTATGCAAAAACAGCTAAAAGACGAGAGTGAGTCTATCACTAAAAATAAAGAGAGCACTCAAAAGCTTTTAGATGAGAAATATACAACGATGCAAGAGCGCTTCATCAAGTATAACTCTATCATCGCAAGTTTAGAAAATCAGTTCTCAACTCTAAAATCAATGATAGATGCTGAGATAAACAGTAGAAAATAAGAGAGAAAAATGAATCAAAGTGCATATAGTGCATACGCACAGTCGAGTTTCGGAGGCATCGAGTCCCCGACTAAATTAATAGAAATGCTTTATGACGGAATTTTAAAATTTATATTTCGCACCAAAAAAGCGATCGAAGCTGGAGATATAGAGAAAAAAGTCTATTATATAAACAGAGCAAACGCTATCTTTGTCGAGCTTTTAAACTCACTTGATTATTCTCAAGGCGACGTAGCTCACTATCTTAGCGGACTTTATACAAGGCAGATGCAGCTTCTTGCTATGGCAAATATCCAAAATGATATTAATGCACTAAACGAAGTAACAAATGTCGTAAAGCAGTTATCAGAAGCATGGAGAGAGGTAACATCAGGTGAATAGCTGGATCAATGAATTTAAGCTAGCGTTAATAAACGAAGATACAAGAAAGCTAGCTGCACTATCACAAAGCTTTAGCAAAGATATGTTTAAAAGCTTAGCTTCGGCTCAAGAAGCACAAGCGCTAATCGGCGGTGCGATAGAGCTTTTTAAAACCAAATCTTCACACATCCAAAACGAGCTTACAAAACTACAAAAAGCTCAAAAATACGTAAAAAACTAATCTAATACCAAACTTTCAAGGCACGGCATATTTGCCGGTTTCGTCTTGAAAATCTTTCAAATTTACCAACTGCTTGTTACTTAAAATTTACTCTAAATTTAAGCAAAGGCACGGCGTTAAGCCGAGTTCTGTCTTGAGCGATCATTTATCTACGCTTGCTTTTACAAACAAGCTCTAGCGAAGGGTTTTAATATAAGACCAAAACCATCCCTTCTTACTGCAAGTTGGGTTTATATGGCCACGCAAGTTACCAAGCGTGCCGGTGGGCTCTTACCCCGCCGTTTCACCTTTACCGCCAAGGCGGAAGTTTGCTTTCTGTTACACTATCCCTTAGGTTTCCCTAGCCATCCGTTAGATGGAACTTTGTCTTATCGCAGCTCGGACTTTCCTCTTTTGCAAGATGCAAAAGCGACCGCTTACCGTGCCAGAGCGTGATTATATTTAAAAATATATAAATTTACCCTGCAACCAAATTTTTCATCAAATTTTATAAATTTATCTAAGAAATTTTTTGATTTTTGAACTCAAATTTTGTCACAAATTGGTATGAAATTAATTTTTTTATTTAATCTTTTTAAAATTACTTTACAAAAACAAGAGTAAAACACTCCAAATTTCACTTTTTTGTTATTTTGCTTTGAACCTTAAACCAATCTAATAAAATATACGACAAATCAACAAAAGGATACAAATTTAAATTTTAGCCCCGTAAAAACAAGAAATTCTTGCTTTTGCCAAACTATAAATTTTGCTTAAAAAGCTAAATTTAAATAGCAATTTTTTATAAATTTTTGCTCCAGTTTCATAAAAGTTATAATTATAAATATAAAGCAAACAAAAATTTAAAATTCGTTATTTTTCCCTAAAATTCTATATGTTTTACGAGAAAAAATTTGTATAATAAACCCTTAAAATCTAAACCAAGGAGGATATAGATGAATTTGCGTAGCATCTTAGTCAAGGTCTCAGCGATCATCGCTTTAGTTCTTGCCATTTGTATGGCTTGCTTTGTTTTCTATACATCACATGTCTTAGAACGTGAGATCAAGGATGGAGTAGTAACTACCGTTAAACAAAACGTTGCGCTTGCAATGGATACGGTTGAACTATTTAACAAGGACA
>NZ_PPBR01000087.1:0-1976 GCF_002913545.1 Campylobacter concisus
TTTAAAAAGGTCTAGCCAAAGCTAGACCTAAAACATTAAATTTAAGAGGTAAAAACTTAAGTTCTAAAGACGCTAAGTTTAGTATTTAGCGCATCTGTCATCTTATTTAGATGTTCAGCTGCAGAAGCTATCTCTTCGACGCTTCTAGCATTTTCAGATGAAATTTGATTGATCTCTGAGATGCCATCCATGATCTCATTTACATTTTTACCAGTTGCGATGTAGTCTTGCATAGTCTTATCTGACATCGCTATGGCGTTATTCATCGTTGCGCTCATATCATTTATCGTCTTTTCAACGTCGCTTGCCACATGAGTTAGCTCTTGAATTTGTTTAGAGTTGATGCCCATTTGCTCGCTGCTATCATTGATCGCTTGAACAATAACGTTGATAGTTGCATTTATCTCTGTTAGAGACTTTTGAGTTCTCTCGGCTAGCTGTCTAACCTCGTCAGCAACGACTGCAAAGCCGCGTCCATGCTCGCCAGCTCTTGCTGCTTCAATGGCTGCGTTAAGGGCTAGTAAATTTGTCTGATCAGCGATGTCGTTGATAACAACAAGGACTGATTTTACCTGCTCAGCATCACGGCTAAGCTGCTCGATCTTACCCGCCATTTGATTTTCAACATTAGCAGAATCAACGATCTGAGACGATAGAGATTTAATAGCTTCAGTAGCTGTTTTTATATGAGTGCTTGCCTTTTGAAGGTCATCTTTACCAGCTTGAGCAACTGCTAGTGACTCTTTCATATTCTCTTGCATTACTTTACATCTTTGATTTGTCTCTTCTACTATTTGAGTTGACTCTTCTACACGCTTGCCTGTTTGAAGAGATGTAGAGCTTAGCTCGTTTGCAACTGAGCTGTTTTCATTTGAAAGATTTTTAGTGTCGCTTATAAGTACTCTTATTCTCTCTATAAAATCATTTATATCATTACTAATCTTAGCAATCTCATCTTTGCCGTAGATTGGGATTTTAAGAGTAAAGTCAGATGTTATAGCATTTAAATTTGATCCTAATCTATCAATAGGATTTGCAACCATCTTTTTAAGTAGTAATATAGATACTATTATAAGAAGCAATGTAACTATAATGCTTGCAATGATGAAGTTTTTACTAACCACTTTTAGAGGTGTTAAAAAATCATCTGTAATAGCTGAACCAAGCAAAATCCAGTCTAGTTTGTCAAATGGTTTAAATGCCGCTATTCTTTCAACTCCATCAGCTACAACAAGCTTAGCACCTTCTCTCTCTTTTGTGATGTTATCCATAGTAGCTTTTAGCTCACCACTTAGCTCTTTATCAGCTTGATTTGGGTGGATATCAAATTTATTAGTCTTTGTATTAAAGATAGAGAAGTATCCATGCTCACCTAGTTTCATAGAAGCAAATGTCTTTTTAAGATCCTCTAGACCGTTTGTGAAGTCGTAACCAACATACAAAATTCCTATAACGTCATTACCATTAACAATAGGCTCATATATGCTCATATAGTTGCGACCAAATAAATTTACAACACCTACATATCGTTCTTTGTTTATTGCATTTTTATAAACTGAACTATTTTTATCTAGTAGTGTGCCGACAGCTTTGCTACCATCTGGCTGTGTTACGGCAGTACTTACTCTTAAAAAACTATCGCCTGATTTTGCAAAAACGGTTGAAATTCCGCCATTTGATGCTCTGCTAAATTTATCAATAATATCGTAGTTGTTATTTAAAATACCGCCTTGAGAGACTAGTTCAAGTGCTTCGTAATTGCCAGTCTTACTCATCTGATGATCAACTGAGATTTTTCCAACCAACTCTTTAAAGACGCTCATTAACGTCTCTGCATTATTAACATTGTCCTTGTTAAATAGTTCAACCGTATCCATTGCAAGCGCAACGTTTTGTTTAACGGTAGTTACTACTCCATCCTTGATCTCACGTTCTAAGACATGTGATGTATAGAAAACAAAGCAAGCTATATCGTG
>NZ_PPBR01000088.1:0-501 GCF_002913545.1 Campylobacter concisus
CGTCCCAGCTGGCTGATTTTTAAAAAGCGAACCCTCGTTTTTACGAACAGGCGCGTTTTGAGTGGCGTTTTGCCCAGTTTGAACCGAGGTGTTTGATATGTTTAGAGAATTTGCTACGTCCATTTTCTACTTTTTATTTTCTCTATCGGTAAAATTGCCATTTTGCTGAATAGTCGCGATGCCAGCCGTCCTTGCAACGAGCCTGTCGTTGTACTCTTTTCTCATGTGCTGCGGTATGGTCTTTTGCGTTAGCGCAAATAAGATAAGCCCAACATAAAGCACCAAATAGACATAGATAAAGCCAAATGCGCCAAAAATTTTCATCGCATAGCTCATAAGAAGTGGCGAGAAAAGCGAGGCAAAAGAGTAGCTAAAAAGCAGCGCACGTGCCACTTGGACGCTCTTTGTCTTGTCTGTGATCTCGTCATTTGCCCTAGCAAGCGAAAGTCCGTATGTGCAGAAAATTCCGCCGCCAAAGAAAAATGAAAGTATGTATTGAAT
>NZ_PPBR01000089.1:0-35193 GCF_002913545.1 Campylobacter concisus
ATTCAAATGAAAATCGAGTTTTTGATAATTTTAAAAATGGAGTTTAAAAAAGATGGTGCGGATGAGAGGACTTGAACCTCCACGCCGTGGGGCACCAGATCCTAAGTCTGGCGTGTCTGCCAATTTCACCACATCCGCACAACAATAATAAGTGGTACGCCCATCAGGATTCGAACCTGAGGCCTACGGCTTAGAAGGCCGTTGCTCTATCCAGCTGAGCTATGAGCGCATAAAGTCTTTCAAGTGGCGCGCCCGATAGGAGTCGAACCCATAACCTACAGATCCGAAGTCTGTCGCTCTATCCAATTGAGCTACGAGCGCCCAAAATGGGGTGAGTGATGGGAATCGAACCCACGACCCTCAGGACCACAATCTGATGCTCTAACCGACTGAGCTACACTCACCATTTAACATGGTCGGGGTGAAAGGATTCGAACCTTCGGCCCTCTGGTCCCAAACCAGATGCGCTAACCAGACTGCGCTACACCCCGCCTGAGTCGTGTTTGTTAAGTTTATGCCACTACCTCATTAAAAAGTCGCATTTTATCTAAAAATATTATTCTTGTCAAGGAAAGAATAGTTTTTGTGTTTAATTTTAGAAAAACAAGACATTTTATAATTTTTTATGTATTTCCAAAATGGCTTTAACTCTTAAATTACTATATTTTATTGCGTTTTGAAATAATTTAATAATCTTTAACACTATAATAAATACTTATTATCCAGTGTATTAAATTTAGATGATTATCTAATAATTCTATTAATTACAATACAAAACAATATACTAAAAACCCAATAATTAGTTGTAAAAATATTAGACATAGAGACTTATTATAAGTTTTATCCGTAAAAAACTTATTAGAGCAATGACTAGAATGCTACACTAAGACCGCTAACAGGATATTCTCCGGTTTCACTTTCTTTTTCAACACCAGCTGCATTTACATATTTAAATTGATTATTTAATAATTTTTCGATACCTTTATTGCCTAGTATTTTAAGACAAAGACTATCGTTTTGGTTTGCCCCTTTTTCAACTTTTATAACAGCAGGTTTTCCTTTAGTATCACCAGTATCGGTTACAAAATCTACCAAAGTAAATTTTATACATTTTTTGCCAGCAGCTGTCATATCAGCTATTTTTTTATTATTACCATCAATCTCTAATGGTACATTTGTCATTTGGCTTATATCAGAAGAAAATTTACCTTGTGATGTATAATATGTAGTTAAATCAGAGAGAAGGGTTTGAATATTTGCTGTAACCTTAGCTATTTCAGCATCATCTCTTGTTGCGGTTAGTCTTGGAACAGCAACTGCAGCTAGTAATCCTAAAATAACTATTACAAATATTAATTCAATCATTGAAAAACCTTTTCTCATGTTTACTCCTTAAACTAATTTGTATTTATTATACATTCTTTTAAGCAAATAAACACTTATTTTAATGATTTTATTTACAAATTAATCAATTTGCTACCCAAAAAGATATTTTAAGATATAATGATAAGCTAGTTAAAGATATGGAGATTTTAGTGAAAAAAATTTTATTTTGTTTACTGGTATTTTATTGTACTTTGATAGCAAATACCTCTTTTGAGCCGGTGCTTTCATCAGAATACGATGAGAAAAAGGCTTACATAGGCAAGAAACTCTTCTTTGACAAAAGATTAAGCACAAAAGAAAACTACTCTTGCGAAACTTGTCATAACTTATACTGGAACTTAAGTGGATCAAATTCGTCTCTAACTAGTCAAAAGGAGGTATTAAATCCACCAAGCGTGCTAAATGCTGCTTTAAATTTTATGTTTTTTGTTGATGGTCGAGCCAGAAGTCTAAAAGAACAAGTAAACGAATCTATAATATCAAGAAATGAACTAAATTCAAATAAAGATGATATAGTTGAAAAAGTAAAAAACATAAGTGAATATGTAATATTATTTAAGAGTGCATTTAATGATGGAATAAACTATGAAAATATAGTAAGCGTATTAGTAGAATTTGAAAAAGCTGTTTTAAGTATTGACTCTCCTTTTGATGAATATTTAGCAGGTAATAATGATGCCATAAGTTTAAAAGCAAAAAAAGGATTTCAGCTATTTACGAAAGTAGGTTGTATAGCTTGTCACACTGGTAGAAATATAGGCGGAAATTTAATGCAACGTGTTGGGCTGAAAGACGCCAATGACATTAAACGCCTTTCACGCGTACCATCACTTAGAAATGTAGCAAGAACAGCCCCTTACCTAAGTAGTGGTGATATGAATGATCTAAAGGAGGTCATAAGCTTTGTAAGCTATCATCAACTACTTCACGCTTTAAATAATGAAGAGATCGAACAAATTTATCAATTTCTGCTAACACTAAACGGACGCAAGCCTAGGATATTAAATGAATAAGAAACAAGCAAACCTTTTCTTAAAAGCCTTAATTATTTTAATAATAATATTTGTATGTAGTGCGACTTACCTTTATAAAATAAATCAAACAATGAATATTATTGGTAAATTTAACGATACTATTTTAAATCTTATACTAATAAACAATAGATTGAAATTTACACTAGAAAACAACATACTTCGTCTAAACTATGATAACGTAAATAAAGATCTAATAAATTTTGATAGCAATTTAAGTAAACTTAATGAATTAAATAGTCTCATCCAAATCTTTCAAACAGAAAAAAACTCTAAGTTTTTAAAGAACTTAAATAATGACTTTACTAGAAAAAGAAAACTAGTAGATAGATCAAACTATGCTAGTTCATCTATGGCGACTTATATAATTTCAAGCGAGTTTGAAATAAATACGGAACAAAAATTTACTCCACTTAATGGAATATTTTATGCGATAAAAAGCACAGCTATAATTAATCCAGCAACATTAAACCAAACAGAAGAACAAATAAAAAAATATAAAGATCTCTATAAAAATGATTCAAAGGCAATATTGATATTAGATAAAGCTTCTTTTGCACTAGATTTTGCAAAAAGCCTAAACACAATAGCAGAAGAATCAAGCAACATAGAACTTGGGAAAAATTTAAAAAATTTTAGAGAATACACTCTTGCATCTCATATGACAATGCTTCGTAATGTCGTAATCGCCCAATTCTTATGTCTAATAAGTTTTACATTTATATGTATATTGTTTTTTTATCAATCAAAAGCGATCAAACGTCATCTAAAAAAAATAAAACTTTTAGAAGATACTATAGATACCGCATATAGCTCAGTAATTTTTTGTGATACTAACAACAAATTTTTATATGTCAATAAAACTTTTGAAGCAAAAACAGGTTATAAGATGCGTGATCTTATTGGTAGAACACCTAGTATTTTAAAATCAAATATGCACCCAGAGAGCTTTTACGCTGAGATAAAAAATGCTATAAAAAACAATATCTCTTGGGAAAATGAAGAACTGATAAGCAGAACAAGAAACGGGAATTTGATTTATGAAAAAGTACGTTTTGCGCCATTTTTCTTTGAGGGCAAGCTAGAGGGCTACATGGCTATAAAGCTTGATAGGACAAAAGAATTTAATATGCTTGCTGAGCTAACTCAAAAAAATGAGCAGATAAAAATTCAATCCTCAATCGACAAGCTAACTGGCTTTGGAAACTATTTTGCTCTGACTGAGATGATAGAGGCGAAAAAAGATGGAATTGTGATCAGCATAAGCATCAAAAACTACAAGATGCTAAGATTTTTCTACCAGACAAAGGTTATTGACGCTATGTTAAAAGCGGTGGCAAATACACTAAAACTCTGTGTTGATACCTACTCTATAAATGCTGAGCTATTTAGATTTCAAGATGATGCGTTTTACATCTGGTATCAAGGCGATGACATCGTTAGAGATATCGGCTTTATAAAAGAGTATTTTAACTTTAGCAGGATGAACATCGAGATAGATGGTAAATTTGAAAACCTACCTGGTATCAAGATAACTCTTGGCGTATCTTTATCAAATGACACACCGCAAACAAACCGTCTAATGCAGTCAATCCTAGCTAATCAACAAGCAAGTGATAGCGGCAACGAGATCTACTACTATCTCGAAAACGACGCGATCGAGATGAGATACTATAAAAACCAACTCATAACCGAACTCATCGAGTACGCCCTAGAAAACGACAAGGTGATAGTTGAGTGTCAGGGAATTTTTAACGTGCAAGAAAATGAGACAGAGGCAAAATACTACGAGGTTTTGGTGCGTATAGTCGATCAAAACGGCAAGATCCGCTACCCAGGCGAGTTCTTAGAGATCGCGATGAAAACGCAACTTTATCTTCAGATAACAAAAAAAGTGATCGCCCTAGCCTTTGATCTAGTTAAAAAATATCCAGACTATACATTTTCTATCAACCTTTCAAGCTCGGATCTAACAGATCCTGGTGTGAGAGAAATTTTAGATGAAAAGCTAGAGAGTTGCCCAGATCCAAGTAGAGTTTGCTTTGAGATGCTAGAGAGCGAAGAGCTTAGCGACTACGCCATGGCAAATGAATTTATAAAAAGAGCTAAAAAATATGGATGTAAAATCTCAATCGACGACTTTGGCTCTGGCTACTCTAACTACTACCGAATTTTAGAGCTTGATATAGATAATATCAAGATAGATGGCTCGATCATCAAAAAGCTACCAACTGACGAAAACGCAAGGGTTTTGGTTGAGACTATCGTGAGCTTTGCTAGAATACAAGGCTATAAGATCGTGGCTGAGTTTGTGAGCAACGAAGAAATTTTAGAGTATATAAAGAAATTTGGAATTTCGTATGCACAGGGATTTTTGCTAGGAAAGCCACATCAGATGTAAATTTTGCAGTTAATTTAGAGCCTTTTGAAAGGCTAAATTTAGCTGCTTTCTACTTATTTTGCTTAAAAAAGCTTCTTCTTTTAAATTTTACTAGATGTTAAATTTGATTATTTTTTACAAAACAAAAATTATAGAATTTGTTTTTAAAGAGCGGGTGATTTGGATTAACTAGATTTTAAAGCTTATGTGGATAAGATTTTGTCTTTTAGAAGTGGTGACCCATACGAGACTCGAACTCGTGTTACCGCCGTGAAAGGGCGATGTCCTAACCGCTAGACGAATGGGCCACGATCGGTTATGAAATTGGGATTATATTACTTTTTAACTTAAATTTACATTAAAAGGAAAAGTCGTTGAAGAAGTTTTCACTTGTTTTATTATTTGCTCTCATTTTTTCAGGCTGTATCGCTACAAAAACACCGCAAAGCTCGCAAGCCTTTCAGGTAACGCTCTTTTCGCCGATGATAAAGATAAATGACGTCGGCTTTTTTCACGAGTACAAAAACGAGCTAAATTTGCAAATTTATAGCTCTGGCGTAAACACCGCAAATATCCGCATAAAAGACAAAATTTGTGTAAATGGCGCCTGCTTTAGCAAGAGTGAATTTAATGAAAAATTTTTCTTAGCGCCACATTATGAGAGCATATTTGAGGAAATTTTAAAAAGAGAGAAAATTTACGACGGCAAGGGCTTAACGGCCACTGAGTGCGGATTTAGCCAAGATCTAAGTTCTTATTTTATAAAATACGAAGTTTGCGATAACTACGTCAAATTTATCGATAGCAAAAATAAAATAAAAGTGATAATAAAAGAGTTAAAATGAGATACATTGGGGCTCACGTAAGCGCGGCTGGAGGCGTATCTAACACACCGATAAATGCTGCAAAAATAGGAGCAAATGCCTTTGCACTTTTTACAAAAAACCAGCGCCAGTGGAGCGCAAAGGAGCTGAGCTACAGCGAGATAGAGCAGTTTAAAGCAAATTTAAAAGCCTCTGGCATAAGCGCCGATCATGTCTTGCCACACGCAAGCTACCTCATAAATTTAGGCCATCCTGAAAAAGAGGCAAGAGCTAAATCCCTTGAAGCATTTATTGACGAGATAGAGCGGGCTAGCCAGCTTGGACTAAAGCTTTTAAATTTCCACCCTGGCTCACATCTAAAGCAAATAAGCCAAAATGAGTGCCTAGATAACATCGCTAGATGCATAAACGAAGCGTTAAAACGCACCAGTGGCGTAAAGCTTGTCATCGAAAACACAGCCGCACAAGGCTCAAATTTGGGCTTTGATTTTGCGCAGCTGGTGTATTTGATAAAAAGAGCGGACGATGAGAGCAGAGTTGGCGTTTGCATCGACACTTGCCACGCATTTGCCGCTGGGTACGATCTAAGAAGCAAAGAGGCTTACGCTAAGACGATGGGCGAATTTGATGCGATCATCGGCTATAAATTTCTATCTGGCATGCACCTAAATGACGCTAAATTTGGTCTTGGCTCAAAAAAAGATAGGCACGAGAGCCTTGGCAAGGGTGAGCTTGGGCTTGGCGCTTTTGAAAATATAATAAATGATGATAAAATAGGCGAAATTCCCTTGATTTTAGAGACGATTGACGAGAGTATTTGGGGAGATGAGATCAAAATTTTAAGAAACCTAGAAAAGGAAAAGCTATGAAAAGAGTGCTTTTAAGCATTGTTGCGACGTGTTCTTTATTAAATGCTGGGGGTTACAAGGTCCCTGAGCAAAGTACTGATTCTTTGGGGCTTGCTGCTAGTAACGTAGCCTTTAGTTTTGGGGCTGATGCAGCTTATTTTAACCCTGCAAATATGATGTTTTTAGACGGACTTCACCATTTTGAAAGCACGCTTGGTTGGTTTCATATAAATTCCATCGACTTTAAAAGCGATGATGGCAAGAGCTATAGCTCAAAGAAATTTGACTCACTAGCTGGCACATTTAGCTTTGTAACGCCAGAAATTTATGAAAACTGGAGATTTGGACTAGCCCTTGCTGTGCCCGCTGCTGTTGGCATCTCGTGGGAGGATCCAGAGACTGCTTTTACTGGCAAGAGGTTTAAACTACAAGTTGTCGAGCTAAATCCAACCGTAGCTTACCGCATAAATGACAAACTTGCCATTGCTCTGGGCGCTAGAGGCGTTTATAGCAAGGGCAAGATAGCAAGTGACTTTGGACGTTTTGGCTACAGAGAGATACAAGGCGATGGCATAAACTACGGCTACAACGTAGCTCTTACATATAGACCTACCGAGGAGCTTAGCTTTGCAGTGACTTACCGCTCGAAGGTAAATTTAGAACTTAAAGGTAGTGCCGATGCCGATTTTAACGGAGCACCTATAAGCTATCATGGCAAAACAAGAGTTGAGATCCCACTGCCAGCTCAGCTAGTTCTTGCGACTGGATATAAATTTAGCGACTTTACTCTTTTGCTAGCTTTCGAGAGGACTTACTGGTCTAAATTTAAAGATTATGACTTTGAATATGACGACAAGACGACTATTCATTCACACCACCCTGCTTTTAAAATGTTTATGGACGATCCAGTCGTTAAAAACGCAAAGGATACAAACACATATAGGATAGGCCTTGCTTACGACGTAAATGAAAAACTTAGACTAATGGCTGGCTTTTCATACGATGAGGATATAACTAGCAGCGAACACACTGGCTTAGAGCTTCCAAATACCACTTCTCAAGCATATTCGTTTGGGGCAAACTATAAATTTACGCCAAATTTAGAGCTAGGACTAGGCTATCTCTATCAGCACCGAGACAAAAAACGTGCGACAGGTATAAAAAATGGTACTCTCAATGGCACTGGCTCAATGTCTGGCGAATTTGACGCAAGTAGCATTCAGATAGCTGCAATGACATTTAAATACTCTTTCTAGGGCTAAAAATGCAATACTCTTATAATAATTTTTATGAAATTTTGACCAAAGTAGCAAAGCAGAGTCCAAACCAGATAGCGATCTTTGATGAAAAAGAGAAGCTAAAATACCACGAACTAAAGCAAAACGTCGATAAAGTGGCGGCTTACTTGCAGCTTTGCGGGGTAAATTTTGGCGACAAAGTGGCTATGGCGGTGGCAAATTCGAAAGAATTTATCATCTCATACCTTGCTATCACCGCTATCGGTGCGGTGGCAGTGCCGATGAACACCTTTTTAAAGACAAATGAGTTTGAGTATATATTAAACGACTGCGGCGCAAGGGTGCTCTTTGCCTCCAGCTCGCTTGCAAAGGAGCTAATCGCACTTAGCGAGCTTGAAATTTTAAGAAAGATCATCTGGATCGGTCAAACACCAAAAAAACTTCAAAGTGCCTCAAAAGACGACTATGTAAGCGTTGATGAGGAGTATGGCGAGAGTGCCTATCTATCTTCAACTCCACAAATTTCAAAAGAGGATATGAGCAAGGGCTATGAAAATAACGGCGTTGTAAAAAATGTAAATTTCAGCGAAGCGCTAAATCACAAATACACCCTAAGCATCACAAAATACCCTAAAATAGACGATCTCATGCACATCATCTACACCTCAGGCACCACTGGCAAGCCAAAGGGCGCGATGATATGCTATAAAAATATCCTCTCAAATTTAGTCGGCGCACACGAGCGCTTTAAAGTTAAAAAAAGCGATAGATTTATCGTATTTTTACCGATGTTTCATAGCTTTACGCTAACAGCGATGGTGCTTTTGCCGATATTTTCAGGTGCTTCGATGGTGCTTATAAAGTCGGTTTTCCCTTTTTCAAACGTGCTAAAACAGGCTTTACTAAAGCGAGTCACCGTATTTTTGGGTATCCCAGCTATATATACAGCCATTGGCAAGGCAAAAATTCCATGGTATTTTAGATGGTTTAACCGCATAAGGCTATTTGTAAGTGGCGCTGCTCCGCTTGCTAAGCAGACTATCGATGACTTTAGAGTGAAATTCCCGCGCGCGACGCTCGTTGAGGGATATGGCCTTAGCGAATGCTCTCCGATCGTGGCGGCAAATTTATTTGACAAGCAAAAGCTTTTAAGCGTAGGTCCTGCGCTAAATGGTTATGAGGTCAAGATCGTAGATGATGAGATGATGGAGCTACCAGTAGGTCAGATCGGCGAGATCATCGTAAAAGGCGACTGCGTCATGCAAGGCTACTACGGCATGCCAGGCGTGACTGATGAGACCATTATAAATGGCTGGCTAAAGACAGGGGACCTTGGCAAGATCGATGAAGAGGGCTTTATCTACATCGTTGATCGCAAAAAAGACCTCATCATATCAAAGGGCATAAACATCTATCCACGCGAGATCGAAGAGGTGATCTATAAGCTAGAAGCCGTTGAAGCTGCAGCAGTAATTGGCGTAAAGGACGTGCATGCAGACGAAGAGGTCGTGGCTTTCATACAGGTAAAAGAGGGTATGGATCTTGATGAAAAGACGGTTAGAGAGCATCTAAAGAAAAATTTAGCAAATTTCAAAATTCCAAAAAGCATTTATTTTGCCGAGGAGCTGCCTAGAAATGCTACTGGCAAGGTGCTAAAACGTGTACTAAAAGAGCAGATAAAGGATAAAATTTAGTGAAGTATTTGCTTGATTTTCTAAACCAAGACCTCAAAAAAAGCAAAATTTACGAGCTTATAAAGTGCGGCGATGAAGAGGGAGAAATTTTAAAATACCTAAGCAAAGCCTACGTGCAAGGCACGGCTAGCATGAGCGTTTTTGAGCTACTTGGGGCTGTCTTTGGCACGCAAAATGACAAGCAGCTTTTATACCTTAAATTTATAAAAAATTTGCTGGGTAGCGGCTGGATAGTGCAAAACTACAGCCTCTTTAAAATGCCAGAGAACTCGCAAAAAAGCTCTAACCAAGGGCTGCTTTCGCTACTTCACTCTGAAATTTCACTCTCAAGCACGTTTTTAAAAATTCTAGAAGATGGCAACGCCGATATAAATTTACCAGAGCTTTCGCCTTATGAAGATCATTTGGAGTATTTAAAAGATCAGTTTTTAAAGATAGAGCTTTACTCAAAGGCTGCGATATTTGAAGGTGGCTCAAATGACGCTAAAAAGCGCATAAACGAGCAAATTTCTGAGCTTACAAAGCGCATAAACGAGCGTGTAAAACTAAGCAAGATCAGCCTAAAAATAGAGCAAATTTTTAAAGAAAATTCGCTTGATGAAAAAGAGCAGATCATATTTTTAGCCCTTTTAAAAGAGGAGTACGCGGGCGACTTCGAAAATGGTCGCGACCTAAACACGCTAGTTGGGCTAATAAGCAAAGACGAGCTTGAGCGCATCAAAAATCGCACTCTTTTAGAGGACGGCTCAAGGCTAATTGAAGGCGCTCTAATCGACTACGACGAGGTTTTAAACGCTTATGGCAACGTTAGCAAAAGTTTTTTTATAAACGAAGAAATTTTGCAAAGCATAATGCACCCAAAAAATGACAAAAACAGCAAGAAAATCAAGATAGAAAGCCTAGTAAAAGAGCAAGAAATTTTTGAGCTCATTGAGCCAGTAACGAGCCTAGAAGACGTCGTGCTAAACGAAAAAACAAAGCAGCTTTTAAGCACGATACTAAAGCAAGTCGATAAAAAAGTGCTCGCTAGACTTAGCAGCTGGGGCATAAAAACTAGAAAAAACATAGACGCTAAGATCATCTTTTATGGCGAGCCTGGCACTGGCAAGACGATGAGCGCCGTTGGGCTTGCAAAGAGCCTAAAGAAGCAAATTCTAAGCTTTGACTGCTCAAAAATTTTAAGCAAATATGTCGGCGAGAGCGAACAAAATGTAAGGAAAATTTTTGATACTTACAAAGAAATTTGCAAAAAAAGTGGCAGCGAGCCAGTGCTTTTGCTAAATGAGGCCGATCAGTTTTTAAGCACGAGAGTGGAGAGCTCGAGTGGGGCTGAAAAGATGCACAATCAAATGCAAAATATCTTTTTAGAGCAGATCGAGCGCTTTGAGGGCGTGCTGATCGCAACGACAAATTTCTTGCAAAGCCTTGATGTCGCTTTTTCTAGAAGATTTGACTATAAGATCGAGTTTAAAAAGCCTGATTATAACGGCAGGCTTGCCATTTGGCGTAAAATTTTGCCTGAAAATGCGAGCTTTGAAGATGGCTTTAGCGTAGAAAAGCTGGCTGAGTTTAACCTAAGTGGCGCGCAGATCGTCCTTGCGCTAAAAAATACCGCTTTAAAAGTGGCTATAAAAGATGATGGAATTTTTACCTTTGAGGACTTCAAAACCACGATAGAGCGCGAGCTAAACTCAAGCTTTGGCGAGGATAAAAAGATGGGATTTGGAAGCTATGATAATTGATAGGTTGATTAAATTATGAAAATTGAAAAGATTACTATAGAAGGCTATAAATCCATAAAATCATTAAGGGATTTTGAGTTAAAGAATATAAATATATTAATAGGTGCAAATGGAGTAGGTAAAAGTAATTTTATATCCGTTTTTAAAATGGTTAACTACATGTTATATAAGCGCCTCCAAGAGCATACCTTAGATAAAGGTCCTGACAGCTTTTTATACTTTGGAAGAAAAATTACAAATCAAATATTGCTCAAATTTGAATTCGGATCAAACGGTTATGACGTTACATTAGTCCCAACGCAGAATAATCAGTTGCTAATACAACGAGAGCATGTTAGATTTCTCGAATACGGATATACAATAGGAGAAAATATTTTTGAAAGTAATCTATCTCAAGCAGAAGCATATGCACGATCAAGAAGAGTAGCCAAATACTCTTTGGATGGTATTCAAAAATGGAAACTCTACCATTTTCATGATACCGGAGAAACATCACCTATAAAAGGTGTATGCCAAGCTAACGACAATATAATATTTAAAGCAAACGCTCAAAATATTTCCGCGTATTTAAAAAGATTAAAAGACGAATATTTAGATTATTATGAAAAAATAGTTTCAATAATACAAGAAGTAGCTCCTTTTTTTGGTGGATTTATTTTTAGAAACTCTGAAAATATACAGCTTGAATGGTATGACAAGTCAGATCCGGATACTCCATTTAAAGCTCATATGCTTTCAGATGGAACATTGCGCTTTATATGCTTAGCTACTCTTTTATTGCAGCCTTTTGAGCTAATGCCGGATACTATTATTATAGATGAACCTGAACTAGGGCTTCATCCGTTTGCAATAAATATTCTAAGCACGCTCATTAAAAGAGTTGCCGAAAGAAAGCAAATAATTATCTCATCTCAGTCAGTAGAACTTATAAATTATTTTACTCCAGAGGATATTATAGTAGTAGATAGAAAAAATAAAGAAACGGTTTTTAGGCGCTTAAAAGAAGAAGAGTTGGGCGATTGGCTACAAGACTATACGATGGGTGAAATTTGGAAAAG
This sequence comes from Campylobacter concisus, assembly GCF_002913545.1. Classification (GTDB taxonomy): domain Bacteria; phylum Campylobacterota; class Campylobacteria; order Campylobacterales; family Campylobacteraceae; genus Campylobacter_A; species Campylobacter_A concisus_AV. The sequence continues at coordinate 12,202 of NZ_PPBR01000089.1, forward strand.
TAACTTAATAGGTGGTAGGCCATGAGAAGAGTATATATAATATGCGAAGGCCAAACCGAAGAAAATTTTATAAAAGAGGTGTTTGCTCCTTATTTTGATCCACAAATAGTTACTATTCAACCATTGCTCGTAGACAAAAAAGGTGGAGCATTATCATATGATAGAGTAAAGAATTTTATATTAAGGCTTGTCAAATATGACGTAGCCGCACATGTAACCACTATGTTTGACTACTATGCTCTTGATACAAATTTTCCCGGCCACAATCAACTAAACGAAATCCCAGATATATATAAAAAAGTTAAATATTTGGAGGAAAAATTTAGAGATGATATAAATTCAATTTTTTCTAATAATAGATTTTTTCCGTATATACAACCGCATGAATTTGAAAGCTTACTTTTTAGCGATATAAATGAAATAGCAAAAGCAGATCCCGACTGGAATCAAAGAGCAGCTCAAATAATAAGCTCTTTATCAGCAATAGTTAATCAATGTCCAAACCCAGAAGAAATTAACAATTCTTATGATACCAGTCCATCTCATAGATTGGGTCAAATTCTAAATTTACCAAAATACAGAAAAGTATTACATGGAGCCACCATAGCTAAAAATATCGGCATAGATAATATTAGGCAAAAGTGTAAACATTTTGATGAATGGTGCAATAATAAAAATTTATTTCCATAGTTTTGCACTACGTTCAATGCTTTAAAAACAATTTACTGATTGATCTTATCAAGCAGCTCTTCGACCTCTTCAAGCGCAAAGGCCTCTTCTGAGCTTTGTTTCAAGAAATTTTCCATAAATTCTTTTTTCGAGATCGCAAGGTCAAGCTCCTTGTCGCTGCCCTTTTGATATGCGCCGATGCGAAGCAAGACCTCATTTTCTTTTAAAAGCGAGTAGAGGCGCTTAAATTTCATCGCATTTAGCTTGTGCTCTTTACCGATCACGTCGCCCATGACACGCGAGGCCGAGTTTTGGATATTGATAGGTGGGTAGATGCCAAAGTCCGTTAGCTCGCGGCTTAGCACGATGTGGCCGTCTAGGATAGAGCGGCTTTGGTCAGCTATCGGGTCGCTCATATCATCGCCCTCGACTAGCACGGTGAAAAATGCCGTGATACTGCCCTTGCCCTCCTCTTTGCCCGCGCGCTCCATTAGCTGTGGCAAGAGTGTGAGCGAGCTTGGCGGATAACCCTTTGAGGTCGGTGGCTCGCCAAGCGCAAGGCCGATCTCACGCTGCGCCATCGCAAAACGCGTCACACTATCCATGATAAAAAGCACGTCGTTGCCCTGCTGTTTGAAGTATTCAGCCACGCTCATCGCACAAAAGGCACCGTATTTTCGCATGAGTGAGCTATCGTCACTTGTCGCTACGATGATTACCGTGCCCTCTAGGTCGCCGCCTAAGTTTTTTTCGATAAATTCAGGCACTTCACGGCCACGCTCGCCTATTAGCGCGACTACTTTTATTGGAGCTAACGTATTTTTTACGATCATGCCCATGAGGGTTGATTTGCCCACGCCAGATCCCGCAAAAATTCCCAGCTTTTGCCCTTTGCCACAAGTAAGCAGCCCATCTATCGTCTTTATGCCAACGCTAAAAGGCTCGTTTATAAGCCCCCTTTTCATCGCATCTATGGGCGCTCTCATGATCGGCATATATTCAGTCGTATCGATCGCCCCCTTGCCGTCAATTGGCTTCATAAATGGATCGACCACGCGACCAAGTAAATTTGGCCCCACTGGTATGCTCATGCCCTGATCGCTCTCATAGACAAAGTCGCCTATCCTAAAGCCCTCGACAAAGCCAAACGGGCTGATATAAGCGCCATCTGTCTTTATCTGCGTGACCATGCCAAGGCCGTTTTTGCTCTTGTCTTTTGCCATTATGCGCACGATGTCGCCGATACTTGGGCGAAGTCCGGTGATCTCTATCGTAGTAGCTGTGATCTTTGTGATGACACCGAAGGTATTTGAGAGCTTCACGCCCTCTTTAAGTCTTGAATTTATACGCTCTAAGCTCAAAAATGCGTTTCCCTAGGCGAATTTATCAGCGAGAAAAACTCCCGCCTTGTGTCTGCATTTTTGATAAAGCAGCCCCTAAGCGCCGAGGTCGTAGTAGTGGAGTTTATCTTCTCCACACCTCTCATCTCAACGCACATGTGCCTTGCCTCGACGACTACTCCAACGCCTTTTGGAGCGATAACGTCCTCAAGCGCCTTTGCGATCTGCTCGGTCATCTGCTCTTGAATTTGTAGGCGTCTGGCGTAGATATTTACCATGCGTGGAATTTTACTAAGGCCAACGACCTTGCCATTTGGGATGTATGCCACATGCACGCGGCCGATAATAGGCAACAAATGGTGCTCACAAAGGCTGTAAAACTCGATGTTTCGCATTAAAACCATCTCGTTATTTGAGCTGGTAAATAGCGCGTCACCAAGGACTTCTTTTGGGTCTTGATCATATCCGCTAGTTAGAAATTTAAAAGCTTTATAAACGCGCTCTGGGGTTTTTATAAGCCCCTCTCTGTTTGGATCTTCGCCGATGATAGTTAGCATATTTTTAACTGAATTTTCAAAACTCTCTTGCATAAATTTTCTCCATAATTTTATCGCCAAATTCTACGTTAAAACGCCTTTTATATCTATAAAAATTTACAAATTTACAATGAAATAAGGAAAATTCTGCTATATTTTGGGCTAAAAATTTGTATTCATAAAGGAATTCGATGGAAATCAAAATCAAAGCTCTAGATAGCGTAAATACCCTAGCAAGCACAACCATAAGTGCAGATGCTATAAAGTCTAGCGTAGAAAAACTAGCAAAAAAAGCAGCAAAAACTATGAAAGTAGATGGCTTTAGACAAGGCCATGTGCCAGTCGCTGTCGTGCTAAAACGCTACGAGAAAGAGCTAACAAACGACGCTGAGCAAGATGTCTTAAGAGATGTAGTCGAAGAGGCTATCAAAAAAGCAGGCAAGAAAAATGACGACCTTATCGGCGAGCCTATCGTTTCAAAATTTGATAGAAAAGATGACAAAATCGATGTTGAGCTAACAGTTTCATTTAAGCCAAGCGTCGATGTGAGCGGCTATGAGAGCTTGATACCTGAGTTTTCAAACCCACGCGTTTTGAAAAAAGATATCGATGAGAAAAAAACTGAGCTTCTAAAAATGATAGCTCCACTTGAAAAAGTAGAGAGCAAAAGAGGCCTAAAAGTTGGCGATTTTGCTAAATTTGACTTTGAAGGCTTTGTTGATGGCGTTGCATTTGAAGGTGGCAAGGCTGAAAACTACGTGCTTGAGATCGGCTCAAATCAATTTATCCCAGGCTTTGAAGATGGCATGGTAGGCATAAAAGTTGGCGGCGAAAAAGATATCGAGGTTAAATTCCCAGAAAACTACGGCGCTGCACATTTAGCTGGCAAAGACGCTGTTTTTAAAGTCAAACTTCATGAAATTCAAGAGAGAAAGATCCCTGAAAAACTAGACGAAGAGATGCTAAAAACTATCCTTCCAAACGAAGAAAAACCAACTGAAGAGCTACTTGAAGAGCGCATAAAAGAGCAAATTCGCCAAGAGAAAATTTATAAACTTATAAACGAAGAGCTAAAACCAAAATTTGCTGAAGCTGCGGTTGAGAAATTTAAATTTGACGTGCCAAAAAATATCGTCGAGCAAGAGATCGATATGCAGTTTAGAAACGCATGGAGCTCATTTACTCCAGATGATATGAAGAAATTTAGAGAGGACAAAGACGCTCTAGCTAAAAAACGTGATGAGTATAGAAAAGACGCTGAAAATAGCGTTCGCCTAACTTTCATCATCGATGAGCTAGCTCGTGTAAGAGGCGTGAAAGTGAGCGATCAAGAGGTCGTTCAAGCGATCTATTTTGAGGCATATAGAAGCGGCCAAGATCCAAAAGCGCACCTTGAGATGTACCGCAACCAAGGCATGCTCCCAGCTATAAAGATGTCGATGATCGAGGAGAAGCTATTTAGCGAGCTTTTCAACAAAGAAAAAGACGAGAAAAAAGCAAGCAAAAAAGAGAAGGCTGAGTAATGAGCTATTACGTTCCTGTCGTAGTTGAAAGAACTAGTAGAGGTGAGCGAAGCTATGATATATACTCCCGTCTTTTAAAAGACAGGATCGTTATGCTAAGTGGCGAGATAGAGGACGGCATGGCTGCTTCTATCGTCGCTCAGCTGCTATTTTTAGAGGCTGAAGACCCAGATAAAGATATCTACCTTTATATAAATTCACCAGGCGGCGTCATAACAAGTGGTTTTAGCATCTATGACACGATGAACTACATAAAGCCAGATGTTTGCACTATCTGCATCGGTCAGGCTGCAAGTATGGGTGCATTTTTACTAAGCTGTGGCGCACCTGGCAAGAGATATGCACTGCCAAATTCTCGTATCATGATACACCAACCACTTGGTGGTGCTAGAGGACAAGCGACTGATATCGAGATACAAGCCCGCGAAATTTTACGTTTGAAAGAAATTTTAAATGGAATTTTGGCAAAAAATACAGGTCAAAAACTAAGCAAGATCGTAAAAGATACTGAGCGCGACTTCTTTATGAGCTCAGCTGAAGCCAAAGAGTACGGACTTGTCGATAAAATTTTGGAGAAAAGTTTTAAATAAGGTCAAAAGTGATAAAGATAGATAACGCACCAGATCCTAATAAAAAATCAGCTGAAACAAAGCTAGTTGTTAAAAAAGAAAAGGTAAATATCTATAAATTTTCAGAGGACGTTTTGCACGAGTTAAGCGACGATAACGTCCCATCTACACCGACAAACTACTCTATCTACTTTGAAAAGATGCTTGATAAGCAATCAGATGAGTTTAGAAAAGAGATAGGTGATACTATTGTAGCAAGTTCTGAAAGCTCAGTGCCAACTAATAGTAATATCTCTATTGAAAAAGAGGTAAAGCAGGGCTTCATACAGATAAAAAGTATGCTTCAAGCAGTCGTGCTCATCTATAAAAATTTAGGTGTTATGAGAGGTCTGGTACAAAAGCATATAGATGAGCTCAAAAATAATACAAACATCCTTGCACTTCAAAATATTCTAAGTGCTTTCAATCAAGATCTTGTTAGACTCAATGAGATTATGCATAAGCACCTTGATATTATAAAAGTAAGTTATAATGAAATTGGCAAAATGTTTAAATCCATTGAAGAGCAATCTATTTACGATACAAACTACGAAGTTTATAACAAAAACTTTCTGCTTGTTACAGTACAAAGTGAAGTAGAAGCCATTAAAAGATATGGTTATAGCGCATCATTTTTACTAGTTAAATTAAAAGATAGATTTGCAAATCGAGTTAAGAATTTAAAAGAGCGGAATAATATGCTTAAAAGTATGTCGCAACTTCTTTTAAGAACTTCACGCAGAAGCGATATAGTCGCTCACTACGGTGATGGCTGCTTTGCTATGGTGATGAAATACACCGATGAAAGTGGCACAAAACAAGCATGCACGAGAATTTTAAATATGCTCTCATCCATATCTTGGAGAATAGACAACGAAGAATGCAAACTAGATATACAAATCGTCTCAAGTATGATAACTAAAAAAAGGAGCGCTGAAGAGTTGATTTCATATACACTTGACCAGCTGATAGTCACACAAGATGACGAGCAACCTATATTTTTAGACGAGAAAGCAGAGAATTAGTTTGATCCTAGAAGTTTTATCCTATCCAAATAAAAAACTTTATGAAATTTCAAAAGAGGTTGAAGTCTTCGATGAGAAGCTTCACAAACTTCTTGATGATATGTATGAGACGATGATCGCAAAAGAAGGCATCGGTCTTGCAGCCATACAAATAGGCGTTGCAAAGAGAATTTTCATCATAAATTTAGCCAACGAAGAAGGTGTGCAAGATAAAGAAAATTTAATCGAGATCATAAACCCAAAATTTGAGCTACGTGAGGGCGAGTGCGTCTATCAAGAGGGCTGCCTTAGCGTGCCTGGCTACTACGAAGACGTTAAAAGAAGCGAGGTGGTTGCTATTAAATTTCAAGACCGCTTTGGTAAAGAGCAAAGCTTAAGGGCTGACGGGCTTTTAGCGATCGCCATCCAGCATGAAAATGACCACTTAGACGGACATCTTTTTATAGAAAAAATAGGCTTTAACAAACGCAAAAAATTCGACAAGGAATACAAAAAGCAGAAAAAAGAAAAGACATCATGAAGTCCCTAAAATGTGCTACTTACGGCGACGGACTAAAGATCATTGATGTTGAGTCGATCTTTTCTCGTGGGCTTCCTGGCTTTAGCATCGTGGGTCTTGCAAGCACCAGCATCAAAGAGAGCACAGAGCGTGTAAAAGCGGCACTTTTAGCGCTTGACTTTGCCTTTCCAGCGCAAAAGATAACCATAAATTTATCCCCCTCAGACCTACCAAAAAGCGGCTCACATTTTGACCTAAGTATCGCACTTCTCATCGCTCTTCAAAAGGCAAAAAGCTTGGAGAAAATTTTTGTTTTTGGCGAGCTTGGACTTGATGGCAGTGTAAAAAGCACGGCAAATTTATTTTCGATCCTACTTTTTTTAAGTACGCAGGTGCAAAAGGCAAAAATTTTAGTGCCTAGCGAGATAGCCGCCAAAGCTTCGATGATCCCAAATTTAGAGATTTATGGCGTTAGTACACTAGAAGAGGCGATCAAGTTTTTTAGCGACGTAGAATTTGCTAAAAGCACGCATTTTAACGCCACACACGAGCTATTTTCAAATGTGATAGAAATTTCTGGTAAAAGATATGTTCCAAATTTAAATTACGAGCTTGATTTTAAGGACGTTTTGGGTCAAGAAAGAGCCAAACGAGCCTGCGTTATCGCAGCCGTTGGCATGCACAATATCTTATTTGAAGGAAGCCCAGGCAGCGGCAAGAGCATGTGCGCAAAACGCCTAGTTTATATCATGGCGCCACAAAGCCTAGAAGAGGTGCTAAAGTCCGCCGCCTACCGCTCGCTAAATTTGCAAGATAGCGAATTTACAAGCACTAGAGCCTTTCGCTCGCCGCACCACACCTCGACAAAAAGCTCGATCTTTGGCGGAGGCTCAAACGTCGCAAAGATCGGCGAGATCGCACTTGCAAATGGCGGGGTGCTATTTTTTGATGAGTTCCCACACTTTTCTAAACAGGTGATAGAAAGCCTCAGAGAGCCGCTTGAGGACAATCAAATCCACATCGCAAGGGTAAATTCAAAAGTGACTTATGAGACTAAATTTATCTTCGTGGCCGCTCAAAACCCCTGCCCTTGTGGGAATTTGTTTTCTCGCAACCTAAACTGCAAATGCAGCGAAAATGAGATAAAAAACTACAAAGCCAAAATTTCAGCCCCAGTGCTTGACCGCATAGACTTAAAAGTCGCGATGGACGAGAGCTCGCCAGATGACAAGGCTAGTTTAAGCTCACAGCAGATGAGCGAGATGGTTTTAAAAGCCTTTATCTTTCAAAAAAGGCGCGGTCAAGATGAGCTAAATGGCAAGCTAAATGACGCGCAGGTGGCTAAATTTTGCACGTTAAACGCCGAGGCGAGTGAGATTTTACAAAAGGCCGCCACAAAGTACAACCTCTCTCAAAGGGGCATAAAAAGGACGCTTAGAGTAGCTAGAAGTATCGCTGATCTTGATGAGAGCGAGCAAATTTTAAAGCCCCACATCCTAGAGGCGCTTAGTTTTAGGGCATAGAATGAAAAATTTATATTTATACACGAGAGTTTTAGACGAGCGAGCAGGCGAGAAATTTGACCTTAGCGAAGAGCTTTTAATGGAAAATGCAGCTGCAGGCATAGCAAATTTCATACGTAAGAAATTTAAAAAAGGCGAGAGAGTGCTTGGCATTTGCGGTGGTGGAAACAACGGCGCTGACGTGCTTTGCGCTTTAAGGATGCTAGAGGGCGAATTTGAATGTGAATTTATCCTAACTAGCCAAAGCTTAAAGCCACTTGCCACCAAACAGCTCGAGCGAGCTAGAATTGCTGGTGTGCGAGAGAGCAAAGACGTAGAAAATAGCTTAAATAGCGCAAAATGCGTCATAGACGGGCTCTTTGGCTCAGGACTAAATAGAAATTTAGACGAAAAGCACATAGAGCTCATCTCAACGATAAACGCCAGCCTCGCTTACATCATCGCTTGCGACGTGCCAAGCGGGCTAAATAGCGAGGGCAAAGTGCTTGGTGCTTGCGTAAAAGCAGACGTTACCATCACGATAGGAGCTAGAAAGCTAGGGCTTTATAGCGACGCGGCAAAGGACTACGTGGGCAAGATAAAGCTCGCCACTCTTGGCATAAGCGCTCAAAACTACGAGTGCGAGAGCGACTATCACTTGCTTGAAAAAAGCGACCTCGTGCTTCCAAATAGAAAAAATCAGTGCGTAAATAAGGGCGACTTTGGCCACGCATTTATCATATCTGGCGAGCACATAGGGGCTAGCAAGCTTTGCGCAAAGGCGGCATTTGCCTTTGGGGCTGGGCTAGTTAGCGTGATAGGCGAGCAAGGTTTAAATTTACCAACGCACATCATGCAAGCTAGCAAGATAAGCGAGAAAATGAACGCTGGAGCCCTTGGCATGGGGCTTGGCAAAAAGGGCGTAGAAGAGCTTGAGGTGCAAATTTTAAATGGCAAAAAGCTTGTGCTTGACGCTGATATCTTTTACAGCCCAAAAGTGCTTGACCTACTAAGCGAGAACTGCGTCTTGACGCCTCATCCAAAGGAGTTTTGCTCGCTTTTAAAAATTTGCAAAATGGCTGATATAGATGTGCAAACCTTGCAAGAAAACAGATACGCTTACGCGAGGGCTTGGAGCGAGAAATTTAAGGCTGTACTTGTGCTAAAAGGTGCAAACACCATAATCGCCAAAGATGGACAAATTTACGTCATGCCTTATGGTAAAAGCGCGCTTGCAAAAGGTGGCAGCGGCGACGCGCTAAGCGGTCTTGTGCTAGCACTTTTGGCTCAAGGCTACGAGCCGCTAGATGCTGCCATCTCAGCCACTTTAGCTCATGCGCTTAGCCTTAGAAATTTTGACAAAAACAGCTACGCGCTGGAGCCAACAGACATCATCAAAGGAGTAAAATGCTTACGAAAAAGATAGCCGTACTTTTTAGCGGCAGTGGCTCAAATTTAGAAGCGATACTTAAAAAAGTTCATAATCAAATTTTTAACGGCGTAAAGATAGAAGTTTGCCTTTGTATCTGCAACAAGCCTGGTGCATTTGGCATCGAGCGAGCTAAGAAATTTGGGCTTGAAACGCTCGTCATAGAGAGTGCTAAATTTAAAAACCGTGAGGAATTTGACGCTGTTTTGGTGGAGCAAATTTTAAAAAGTGGTGCTGATCTAACAGTGCTTGCAGGCTTCATGAGGATACTAACGCCAGTTTTTACGGCGCAGATAAAAGCCATAAACCTTCACCCATCTATCCTACCGCTTTTTAAGGGCGCGCATGCGATAAAGGAGAGCTTTGAGAGCGATATGATGATAGGCGGTGTCAGTGTGCATTATGTGAGTGAGGAGCTTGACGGGGGCAAACTGATCGCGCAAAGGGCATTTGAGCGAGAGGACGGCATGAGTTTAGATGAGTGGGAGGCTAAAATTCACGCCATAGAGCATGAAATTTTGCCTGAGAGCATAATAAAAATTTTAACAAAGGAAGTAAATGTTTGAATGGTTGAGTTCGCCAGAGGCGTGGATATCGCTACTTACGCTAACTGGCTTGGAGATAGTTTTAGGCATAGATAACATCATATTTATCGCTATTTTAGTAGGCAAACTGCCACCAGAGCAAAGGGGCAAGGGCCGCATTTTAGGGCTTGGCTTTGCGATGATCACTAGGATCATCCTGCTACTTTCGCTATTTTGGATCATGAAGCTTACAAAGCCGCTCTTTAGCATAGGCGAGCTTAGCATCACTGGGCGCGATCTGGTGCTCATAATAGGCGGTCTATTTTTGATAGTAAAATCCTCAATGGAGATCCACGCAAACGTCACTGGCAAGCATGAAGAGGCTCACGAGAGCAAGTCTCATCCAGGATTTTTCGCGACTATCCTTGAGATAGGCATTTTAGACATAGTCTTTTCGCTCGATAGCGTTATCACCGCAGTTGGCATGGCTCAGCACATCGATATCATGATACTTGCTGTTATCATCGCAGTTGGCGTGATGATGTTTGCCTCAAAAGCGATCTCAGAATTTGTCGATAACAACCCAACGATAAAAATGCTCGCACTAGCATTTCTAGTGCTAGTTGGCTTTGCGCTCGTGCTTGATGGCTTTGGCGTGCATGTGCCAAAAGGCTACATCTACTTTGCGATGTGCTTCTCGCTAGCGGTTGAGTGCCTAAATATCTACGCTAGAAAAAGGGCATCAAGAGATCAAAAATAAAAATGTGAGCTAAAATTTAGTTTCAAATTTGTCTCATAAAAGATAAATTTAGATAGGTTTGAAGGCGAGCTTTGCTAGCGACATATAAAGCTCTCGCCTTCGCCCGTGATGATATAAAAATACTCGCAAAAGACGCAGGGATCAAGCTTAGCAAAGTGGAGTAAAACGGAGCACTTAAAGCAATGAAAATTTATATATTTACGGCAGAAATTTGATAGAGCTTAGCCCAGATGAAATTTAACAAGAAGACAGCTTGGACCTACTAAAAGACCCGCTAAATAAGCTAATCATCTCGCTCTCGCTACCAGCTGGCGTGGGCATGATGTTTAACACCCTTTACAACGTCACTGGTACATTTTTCGCCGCTAAAATTTCAACCCTTGCAGTTGCTGGCATGGCGATGAGCTTTTTGCTCTATCTAAGCGTCGTTGGCATCGGACTTGGCTTTGGCTCGGCACTCACCGCGCTAATAGGCAACAGCCTTGGTGCAAACAAACCAAAAATGGCTAAACTTTATGCGGCAAATGGCATCATCTTTGTGCTTCTTTTTGCCTTATTTATGGGACTTTGTGGCTACTTACTAGCGCCAGATCTGCTAGTGCTTTTAGGTGCTGATCATCACTACATCAATGAAGCACTTGACTACGCTGGTGTCATCTTTCTTGCAGCTCCATTTTTCCTACTTATAAAATCGCTTAATGGCATACTTGTCGCACTTGGCGATACTAAAAGCTACCGCAACTGGCTATTTTGCGGCCTTTTTATCAACGCATTTTTTTGCTATCTTTTTGCTTTCATCTTTGCTCTTGGTGTAAAAGGTCTTGCACTAGCAACGGCTAGCGTGCAGTTTTTGGGCATGATCTATCTCTTTTTTAAAGTTAGAAAAAGCAAGATGATAGAGCCTAGAAATTTAGGCTACTTCGTGCCAAATTTCGCCGTCTGGGCAAAGATACTAAAGCAAGCCTTGCCAGCTTGTCTAAACTACCTCTCAATGTCACTTGGCTCGCTCGTGCTTTTAAAATTTGTGAGTTTTTACGGCGTCAATGCAGTGGCAGGTTATGGCATAGCCTTAAGGATCGAGCAAATTTTAGTGCTTCCAACCATCGGCATGGCAGCAGGGGTGCTTAGCATCATCTCAAGAAACTACGGCGCTAAGAGTTTTCAAAGAGCATTGCAGTGCTACAAGCTATCGCTTCTTTTTTTGCTCATCTACTGCGCCTTTGCCTACATCTTTATCAGGCTTTTTGGCGAGGGCGCGATCAAGCTCTTTGACAGCACGCCAGCCGTGCTAGAAGTGGCAAAGCTCTACCTTGGCATCAACTCACTTGCCTACATGGCTTACGGCACTATAAACATCTCAGGCAGCACGCTACAAGCGATAAAACGCCCAGTGGCGATCTTTTTGCTAAATGGCTTTAGACAGCTCGTGCTTCAATGCTCGCTCTTTTACGTGGTGGTCTTTTGGCTGGGACTTGAGATCAAATTTATGTGGCTAGCGCTATTTTTTAGCGTCTATTTTACGGCGATTTGCTTTTTGGCTTGGACGCTTTTTAGGTTAAAAAGAGCTACGAGCGCAAGCTTTTAAATTTAAAGCTAAACGCAAAAAAGCAAAGCGAGGCGACTAAGATGATGCTAGCTCCGCCTGTGAGGTTGAAATAAAAGCTGATCACAAGGCCGATAAAGCAAAAGATGATAGAAAAAATAGTTGAGATTAACATCATTAGCCCTAGTCTTTTGGCAAAAATTTGAGCAATATAAGGCGGTATGGTAAGTAGCGCGATGACAAGTATTAGCCCCACGACGCGGATCGTAGCCACCACGCAAAGCGCCATCATGCAAACTAGCAGATAGTGAAAAAATGTCGTATTTACCCCGCGAAGTTTTGCAAACTCCGCATCAAAGCTTATCGCCACAAACTGGCGGTAAAAAAGTGCGATAAGAGCCAAAAACAAGAGGTCTAAAACGCTCATAAACGCGATATCTGTGCCACTAACTGCAAGGATCGAGCCAAAAAGATAGCTCATAAGATCGGCGTTATAGCCAGGCGTTAGATCGATGAAAATGATACCAATCGCCATGCCAATCGCCCAAATAGCGCCTATTACGGAGTCAATGTTTGTCTTGTCTTTTAGTGTGATCGTGGCGATGATGAGCGCTAGAAGTAGCGAAAATATACTCGCACCAAAAAGTGGCTCGAGTGAGAAGAAAAATGCAAGCCCTATGCCACCATACGCGCCGTGTGCGATGCCTCCAGCGATGAAAGTCATCTTGTTTATCACCACAAGCGAGCCTATCATGCCGCATATTATGCTTACTAAAATGCCCGCAATAAAGGCATTTTGCATAAAATTTAACTCTAAAATTTCACTCATTTTCTCTCTTTAAAATTTAAAAACATTGCTCTTTGTTTTTTCACAACCGCACTCGCCAAGTGCGATCTCGACATCACAAAAATGGCTATGCGTTCTAGCTAGATGCTCGATAAATTCTCTCTTTGCAAGGTTTTCATGCGTTTTATGAATGTGCAAATTTTTACTCACGTAAGCGATCTTTGTAGCGTAATTTAGCACGATATTTAGGTCGTGACTTACCAAAACCACGCCCACGCCATTTGCGTTTATGCCCTTTAAAATTTCATAAATTTCAGCCTGCCCTTTTGTGTCGATGCTTGCCGTTGGCTCATCTAAGATGAGCACTTTTGCGTTTGCGCAAAGCGCTCTAGCGATATAGACGCGCTGCCTTTGACCGCCACTTAGCTCGCCGATCCTTGCGTTTGCAAACTCTCTCATACCGACCTTCTCAAGGGCACTTAGCGCTAAGGCTTTTTCATCTTTTGAGTAAAAACCAAAGATTTTTTTATCGATTAGCCCCATCAAAACAACTTCTAAAACCATCATCGGAAAGCTTTGATTTGATAAGAAATTTTGCGGCACGTAGCCTATAAATTTACTAACCTCGCTTGGCTCTTTACCAAAGAGCTTGATCTCGCCACTTTGAGGCTTAAGCAGACCCAAAATGAGCTTTAAAAGCGTGCTTTTGCCTCCGCCATTTGGGCCAATTATCGCTAAAAACTCGTCACTACTATAGTCTAAGTTAATATCCTCTAAAACGACTTGTTTATCGTAGCTAAAGTTTAAATTTCTAATTTTTATAATATCTTTCAAAACAGACTCTTTTGCGTAAATGTCGTGACAAAAATGAAAAGTCCAAGCCAAAGCATGATGCCAAGGGCTGCAAATTCTGCGTAGATTTTAAGCTTTTTTAGCTTAATGTTCGTGCTGATCTTTGAGCCAAAAACTGCCGCTACAAATATCACCACACTCATGCCAAGCGCCATAAATATGCCACTTATCACGCCTGCAAAGTAGCTGCCTATCTCATTTGCCAGCACAAAGACTAAGATCGTGCCTGGACAGGGCACAAGAGCCGCAGCAGCCGCTACTAGCCACTCCTCTTTGCTCTTTGGCTTTTTGGTTGAGCAAATTTGACAGCCACATTCACTTTTAAATTTTGTATTTTTACTCAAATTTTGGCTTAGATTTGATCTAAAAATATAAAATTTAGTCTCATTTTTGTTTGAAAGGTAAAATTTGATCTTTTTAAAGAGCATAAATATCGCCACAAAAAAGATCACAACTCCAGAAAACGCAGTCGTTATGCTTGCGGTGTCCTTTGTGAGGTCGCTGCTTACTTCACGAAGCAGTAAAAAGCTAGCAAAGACAAAGACAAATGCGCCCACGACGTGCAAAAAGCCGATCTTTAGTGCAAATAAAAACGCCCTTTTGTAGCTGCCACCAGTTGCGGCAAAATATGAGCTTGTTAGCACCTTGCCATGGCCTGCTCCAGCAGCGTGCAAGAAGCCATAGCCAAATGATATAAATGCCAAAAATAGCAGCGCAAGCGGACTTTTGTAATCCACGCTTCTTAAAATTTGCTTTAGCCTATCAAGCAAGCTTAGGCTAGTTTTTGAGACGATGTCAAATTTCGCCTCATCGATCTTATCTATCTGGCTTAAATTCTCATCGCTCGCGCCTACTACTGGCTCTTTTAGCAGCTCTTTAAGCGCTGGCTTTTCATTGTGAGCTTTGGCTGCTTCTTTGCTTGAAAATGTAAAAAATATCAAATTTGAGTTTGAATTTGGTATCGCCCAGAAGCTTTTACCCACCAAAAATGCGTTATTTTGCGTAAATTTGAAATTAAAATAGCCCTCTTTATCCTCCATATCAACCGACACGACAAGTCCGTCAGCGATCACTAAATTTGTCTTAAAACTCACGTCAAATTTAAGCCTGCCCTCGTCAAAATAGAGCTTGTAATTATTTAAATTTGGCTCTATTTTAGTGGCGTTTTCGTCCTTGTAATAGTACTCGATCTCCGTTAGATAATGCCTTGGCACGAGGTAGTCGAGTAAATTTAGGCGGATCTTTCTAAGCTCTTTATCGTCTATCTTTTCATCTTGATTTAGGTCAAAATTTTGCTTCATAAGATCTGAGAAATTTTGCGAAAAGGTCCAAGTAAAGGCTATCTGCGTGATGTTATTTTCGTGTGCGACAAATTTCGCGCTAACGTGAGCTGTGGGGCTATAAAGCGAGCATAGAGCACACCCGAAAGCATTTATGGTTAGTAGGCAAATGACGATCAGGCGTGCTAACATTTTTATAGACTTTTAGCGAAAATTTCAGCCGTTTTTTTCATCTCGGCTAGCCAGTTTTCAGGTAGTTGGTCTATCATGACGACCTTTGAGCCAGTCTCTTTTGCGATCAAATTTGCAGCCTTTGTTGGGAATTGTGGAGCCACGAAAATGACCTTTACGCCGTGCTCTTTGGCCTCTTCGATGAGCTCTTTTAGCTCAGCTGGCTTTGGCTCTTTGCCCTCTATCTCGATGGCGATTTGTTCTAAGTTATAGCGCTTTGCAAAGTAGCCCCAAGATGGGTGATATACGATAAATTCACGAGTTTTGACATCTTTTAGCTCGTTTTTGATAAAGCCATCAAGCTCATCAAGACTAGCTTTAAATTTAGCCAAATTCTCCTCATAAAGCTTTGCATTTTGCGGGAATTTCTCTATTAGCGCCTTTGCGATGTTATCAGCTTGTGTTTTTACTAGGATAGGATCAAGCCAGATGTGTGGATCAAGGCCGTCATGGTGATGATGATGGTGCTCGCCCTCGTGGTCATGGTGCTCGTGTTTATGCTCACCCTCGTGTTTATGCTCGTGGTGCTCTTCATGTTCATGCTCCTCGCTCATAGCGATCTTTTCGATACCCTCTTGCGTCTTTACGATACGTAAATTTTTAAACGTCTTTGAGAAGCGATCCAGCCACGCGTCTTCAAACTCGATGCCAATAGCAAAGTAAAGCTCACTCTTTTCAAGCTCCTTCATCTGCTTTGGCTTTGGCTCATAAGTGTGCGGATCAGCGCCTTTGCCAACCATCGCATTTACATCTAGCGTATCTCCAGCGATTTGCTCGACAAAAAATTTCGTTGGCAGTATGCTAGTAGTCACAACCGGCTTTGCAAAAAGAGACAAAGCACAAACAGCTAAAAAAACGATAATTTTTCTCATTATCTCTCCTTTAAAAAATAATTGCGAAGTTTAGCAAAATGCAACTTGGTTGCAACTTAAAAAGCGAAAGCCTAAATTTAGCCTTTTCTTTTAAATATAGTTTAAATCTTTTAGCGTTAATATACGAAAAATGAAAAGGGCAAAGATGAACACGAGAAATTTCTTAGAAGAGCACAATATCAAGGCTACGACGCTTCGCATAAAGCTTGTTAAAATTTTGCAAAACGCCAAAGCACCGCTAAGCTACGATGAAATTTTGCAAATTCTTGACGCAAACAAGACGACCTTTTATAGAAGTATGGAAATTTTTGAAAAAGAAAACCTCGTGATAAAAACCGAAAACAACCACAAGAGCTACTACGAGCTGGCAAATGAGGCCAAAGCCTACTTCATCTGCGACGTCTGCCACAAGGTGACAAACATCGACATGCCCCACCTAAGCGTCGCTAAAAATATAAAAAGCGCCGTGATAAAGGGCGTTTGCGACGAGTGTGATCACGAGTAAAGCGCGATGATCTGCGCTGGGATCGCTTTGGGACGGTTTGTCTTTAGATCGATATAGACAAACTCTGTCTTGCCAGTTGCTATTAGCTCGCCATCTTTTTTAAACTCAAAATATCTGCAAGATGTCGCCTTGCCCTCAGTCTGCGTGTAGGTGTAAATTTCTATCTTGTCCATCAGCTTTGCGCTTTTTATATATTTTGCTTCATTTTTTCTAATGAGCCAAATTTCTCCCCTTTTATACTGCGCCTCGACCGTGTCGCCAACAGCGGCGGAGTGGGCAAATGCAGCCTCTTGCATAAGCGTGAAATAATAAACATTATTCATGTGACCATGCATGTCGATGGCTTGTGGTGGGATGGTGACGTGATATATAAAATCTCTCATTTTTGACCTTTTTTGCTAAAATTATAACCAAAAATGAGGAGCTAAAATGCAAAATTTATGGGATAAAAAGGCGTCAAACTACCAAAGATTTGACGGCAAGATCAGCGCTATCCAGCAGCAAATTTTTAGTAAAGCCTTAGCTTGGGGAGTTGATTTTAGTGGCAAAGATATCCTTGATATCGGCTGTGGCACGGGCGTTTGGAGCATATTTTTATCAAAAACGGCTAAGCATATAACAGGCATCGATAGCTCAGAAAAGATGATAGAAATTTTAAACGAGGACGCAAAGAGATTTGGCGTGACAAATTTAACCAGCGAGGTTTGCTCGTGGAGAGAATTTAAGCCCATTAGACACTTTGATATCGCCATTTGCACGATGAGCCCAGCTGTTGCAAGCGATGAAGATTTTGCTAAATTTCAAAACTGCGCCAAGCAAAAGCTCTATCTTGGCTGGGATAAGCCTAGAAGCTCTGATCTGCTTGAGCCATTTTTTGAAAAATTTGGCCGCGTGCTCTCTCAAAAAAACGTAGTAGATAGGCTTGAAGCGTGGCTAAATGAGCAAGGTATCGCTTTTAAGAGTCAAATTTTAAATGAGACAAGGATCGCTAGACGAAGCGTGCAAGAAGCAGCTGAAAATATCTGCTGGCACCTTGAGATAAACGGAGCTAAAAACTACGATGAAAAGATGGTTTTAGCGATGTTAGAAGAGAGATTTGAGGGCGAGTTTATAGATGAGAAAATAGACTCGCAAATGAAGCTTTTTGTCTTTTAGAGCTTAAATTTAGAGCAAATTTGCTTGCCAAATTCGCTAAAAATGACACCAAAGATGATAAGCGTTGCTCCAAAAATTTGCCAGATACTAAGTATCTCGCCTGCAAAAAAGTAGCCTATTAACCCAGCAGAGACTGGCTCTAGGCAGAAAAACAAAGCCGCCTTGCTAGCGGTCGTGTATCTTTGAGCGATCGTTTGCACAAAGTAGCAAAATATAGTGCCTATCACCGTCGTGATAAATATCGCTATGAAAAATTCCCTATCGAAATTTAGCACGATACTGCCCTGAAAAAGCGCAAAAACAAGCGAAAGCAGGGCATTTGTGAGAAAGACCACAAAGACAAGCAAATAAAGCTCGCTCTTTCTTACAAAATGGCCATTTAGCGTAGTATAAAGTGCGTAAAATATCGCGCAAATAAGCGCTAGCGCCTCGCCGCTCCCAAGTGCGAGAGTGGCGCCACTTAAGAGCCAAAGCCCAAAAATAGCGATGATAGCACCAAAAATGGCAAAAATGCTTATCTTATTTTTAAAAAAGATAGCCGCCATAAAAGGGACTATCACGCACTCAAGCCCCGTAATAAAGGCGACGCTCGAGCTAAAAGTAAGCTTTAGAGCGTAAGTTTGCGTGGCAAATGACAAAAAAAGCACCGCGCCAAGGATAACGCCGTAGATGACGCTCTTTTTGTCAAATTTCTTAGCAAATTTAAGCGCGACAAAGCCCATAAAGATAGCCGAGAGAAAAAACCGGCAAAAGAGCATAACAAAGACGCCATTTGTCTTTAGCGCGTTTGCCATGGGTAAAAACGTAGCGCCCCAAACTATGGCAACTACTATAAGAGCGATGTCGGCTTTGTTTTGAGCGCTTAAATTTCTCATTTAAAGATCGAGTCTAGCACCTTTTTACCGCTATCTAGGCTAAAGCCGCTTCTTAGCCCCTTTTCTTTCTCGCTCATCACGTTAAATAGCCCATCTAGCGTCTTTCTCGTGATATAAGCGTTTAGGTCTTCGCCTTCATCTGGCACATATTCGCTTGCGCCTAAATTTTTAGCTAGGCTTTTGACTGATTTTATCGTTTCATTGTTTTTAGCTGAGCCGCCGATGAAAGAATTTAGCCCATTATAGGCTGTTGCAAAGCTATTATCGCTCATCATTTTCTCAATTATCGGCGTAAATGCCGCCTTTAGCTTTTGGCTGGAGCTTTTCTCTAAATACTTCGTAACGCTATCGCTGCCGCCGTTAAAGAGCTTTTTGACATCAGCTTCGCTCATATTTTTTATGCTCTCGCTAAAAATTTCAGCAGCCTTTGGCACGGCTGTGGTTGCGGCGTTATTTATCGACTTGCTAAGGTCCTGCGCCCACTTCTCGCCGCCCACTTTTTTGGCTAAATTTGACGCCATCTCAAGGCTTTTTGGGAGTGGGATTTTAGCTGTGGCGTTGTTTATAAAGCCCTCTTTTGAAAGCTCGCTCACAGCGGCATTTAGTGCCTCGCTAACTAAGCTTTTATAGTCGCCACTTGATGCGTGAGTGGCGATTTTGACGCCTTTATTTATCATATCATCCATGCTTGCGGCTTGTAAATTTAAAGCAAGCGCGCCACAAAGAATAACAAGAGATCTTTTCATCTTCTCTCCTTTTTTAAATTTAAAGCAAAATCATACAAAAAATATCTAAACGCTTAAAATAAATTTAATATTTTTGCACTAAAATTTACCCCTTTCGAGGGGAATTTATGCAGCTTTTACTTCTTAGCTTCGCTCTTAGCATGGATAGCGCGGCTCTAAATATGGCAAACGGCGCAAGGTATAAAAGCCTTGGCTTTGGCAAAATTTTATTTATCGCTTTTATGCTTGGCTTTTTTCAGTTTCTCATGCCGCTTCTTGGCTATTTTCTAGGCATTAGCTTTGCTAAATTTATAAGCTCTATCGATCACTTCATAGCATTTTTTATACTTTGTTTTCTTGGCTTTAAAATGCTAAAAGAGGCCTGTAGCAGCGAGGCTGGCGAGTCCTTAAGTATGGATACTAAGACCATTTTTATAGGTGCATTTGCCACGAGCATCGACGCACTTGCCATTGGCGTCACGCTTAGCTTTGAAGCGGTTAATGTATTTGAGAGTGCACTCATCATCGGCGTAGTCTGCTTTGTGCTAAGCCTAGCCGCCTTTTACATCGGTAAATTTATGGGTGAAATTTTAGAGAAAAAGGCGCTTTTTTTAGGTGGCGCGATACTTATATTTCTAGGCTTTAAAATCCTAATTACCCACCTGTTAGAAGAGGGAGTGCTCTAAATTTCTATCTCTATGCCAACTGGGCAGTGGTCGCTACCAGCGATCTCTGGCAGGATAAAGGCGTCTTTTAGCCTATCTTTTAGCCCCTGCGAAATGAAGAAATAATCAATTCTCCAGCCGACATTTTTCGCCCTTGCGTTAAAGCGGTAGCTCCACCACGAGTAAGCGTCCGCAATGTCGCCATTTACGGCTCTAAAGGTATCTATAAAGCCACTTTTTAGCACCTCATCTATCCACGCGCGCTCGATAGGCAAAAAGCCAGAAGTTTTGGCATTTGCCTTTGGATTTTTCAGGTCGATCTCGCGGTGAGCGGTATTTACATCACCACAAAATATCACCTCTTTGCCGCTTCTTACAAGCTCTTTGCAATAAGCTAGAAATTTCTCGTAAAAGTCCATCTTGTAAGCTAGCCTCTCGTCGTCCTTTTGGCCGTTTGGAAAGTAGATGTTAAAAAGCACGATATCATCAAATCTATGCTCCAAAACTCGCCCCTCCGTGTCGTCAAAAAAGGCCGCTTTTTGCGTTTGCACGTCAAATTTAGCAAGGCTCATCACGCCAGAGTAGCCAGCTCTTGCGCCTGAATTTACACTTATATCTTTAAAGCCAAGGTTGTAAATTTCTTTTGGCACGTCATCTTCTTTGACCTTGATCTCTTGCAGTCCCAAAAAATCAGGCTTAACCTCATCAAGCCAGCCAAAGCCATCTTTTGCCACGACTGCACGCAGTCCATTTACATTCCAGCTAATAAGTTTCAAATTTCATCCTTTTTTTAATTATAATTATGCCAAAAATCACAAAAAGGAAAGTTATGAGAAACCAGCCAACGTATAAATTTTTTAAAAATTTTGGCTACGCAAGAGAGGGTTTGGCTGAAATTTTTAAAAACGAAAAGAGCTTTCGCATAGAAATTTGCATATTTTTGATAGCTACGATCTCGCTATTTTTTTGGAAATTTGACCTTATTTTTAATCTATTTTTGATCTTTAGCATGGCATTTGTGCTAGTTTGCGAGTGCTTAAACTCGGGCCTAGAGCGAGTGACTGATCTTGCGAGCCCAGACTATCACGCCCTAGCAAAGGCGGCAAAGGACGCTGGAAGTGCGGCCGTGATGATCGCAAATTTCTTATGTGGCGCGCTTTGGTGCGTGGCGATAGGATATAAAATTTGGAGCTAGCGTGAAAGAGCAAATTTACAAAGCGCTTCTTGGCGAGAAAAAGGTGGAGATCATAAATTTACTTTGCGAGCTAAGCGATGAAAATGGCTTTATCGTGCTTAAAATTTCAGACATTTGTGAAAAGCTAAATGTGAGCAAACCAACCGTGATAAGCACGTTTAAGCTACTTGAAGAGAAGAAAATTTTTGAGCGAGTAAAAAACGGAGTTTATAGGTTTAAAAATTTATAGTGGCAAGCAAGTGCCTGCCACTAGTAGTTTTAGCCGATAGTTTCAGCAGCGATCATACCAAATGTCAAGCAATCAGTTATAGCCACTGATCCCAGACGGCTGGCTCCGTGAACGCCACCTGTGATCTCGCCAGCTGCATATAAATTTGGTATAGGCATAGCTGTTTGAGAGTTCATGACTTGCGCTTTTGTGTTGATATTTAGACCGCCCATTGTGTGGTGAACTTTTGGCGTGCCACGCTCTGCGTAGAATGGCGGAACTGAGATATCAATGCCCTTTGTCGTAGTCGCAACAACTGGCTTACCAAAGTCCTCATCGACGCCTTTTTTAACAAATTCATTGTATCTTGCGACTGTTTTTTTGAGCTCATCAACTGGGATCTTATACTCAGCTGCCAAAGCATCAAGTGTGTCAAATTTCTTGCAAATTCCAGCTGCGATAGCTTTTTCATAGTGAGCTGGGAGCATGTGAGGAAGGGCTCTTGAGTCGCAGAAGTTGATAGGGAAGTTTTTATCGTCTTCGCCTTTTTCATGGATGACTTTAAACATCGCTTCAGTTCTTGTCCTGCGGTCAGCTAGCTCGTTCATATAGCGTTTGCCAGTTCTTGGATCGACTGAAATTCCAAACGGAAAAGCACCATTTACGTTAAACATCGATCCCACGCCAAAGCCTGTCTCATCGGCACATCCCCAAGGTCCATACTGGATCCAGCTTGGCTGAACTGGATAAGCGCCCGCTCTAAATGCTGCTAGAAGCGCGCCTGCTGTTGAGCCTGGTTGGTTTGTCGAGTCTGTCTCAGGTGTGATCCTTGGATCTTGAAGACGCCTAAAAATTTTATCCCTACAAAAGCCGCCAGCTGCTAGCACAACGCCTTTTTTGGCTTTTATATATTTTGTATCGCCGCCTTTGTTTTCGACGTCGTCACTCATCAAATTGCCATCAAATTTGTAGTTTTCTCTGACGATGACGCCCACAACTGCGCCCTTGTCGTCAAAGACGAAATCATCAAATTTTGTCCTTTTTTTGATCGATGCGCCTTCTAACTTTTCAAATGTCGCAGTCATAGGGAGTACGATGCCAGCGCCGCTGCCGACCTCTGTTTGAAGGCTTCTTGGCACTGAGTGACCGCCTGCGTGAGTGATCTGATCGATATATTTTGCACCACAATCAAGTGTGAGTTTGTAGGCATCTTGCGCTCTCTCGCCGATCTTTGCCAAAAGATCAACGTGGTTGATGCCGCGGCCTGCTTTCAAGCAGTCTTTGATAAATAGCTCTGTGCTATCTTTGATGCCAGCTTTCTTTTGCATGTCGCTATTTGGAACGGCAAAAATTCCGCCGTTGATGACAGAGTTGCCACCTGTGCGGCCCATCTTTTCGATCAAAACGACTTTGTTGCCTTTTTTGGCCGATGTGACACCAGCAGCAAGAGCCGCAAAGCCTGAGCCGATGATGACTACGTCATACTCCTCGTCCCATTTGACATCTTTTTCGTTCATTGGGCTGGCCATTAAATTTGTAGCGCCCATGCCAAGTGCTGTGGCTCCGATAGCGCTAAATTTGACAAAATCTCTTCTAGATAAACCTGAATTTTTCATGCTCTCTCCTTTGAAGTAAGATATTCACTAACTAGATTATACGACTTTTTTATTAAAATAGTCTAATT
>NZ_PPBR01000090.1:0-81365 GCF_002913545.1 Campylobacter concisus
ATAAAAATTTTTCATAATTTTACTTTTAAATTTGAAATAGAATTTCTATTAAAAGATAGAGTTAGATTTTTAGTGTCGCCACATTGTGATTTAAATTTTTGGCAATCAACTTTGTATTTTTGTTTTTCACACAAAATTTCATGCCAAATTTTTAGAATTTATTTTGAAGTTTTATTTTCTTCTTTTAAAACTTTAATGATAAGTCCAAGCCCAATGCCAGCAACTATTACTATAAAAATGATCTCGGCGATATCAAGAGCTGTCATTTTTTACTCGCGTTAGTTTTATCGTTAGTTGGTTTTTCTTCTATTTTAACTGCGTTCTTATCGCTAACGTTAGTTTTAAATTTTGGATTTTCATTGCGCTGTTTTAGCTGTCCGCAAGCCGCACTTATATCAAGTCCTTTACTCTGTCTGATCGTGCAAGTGACGCCATGATCCCTCAGATATTCTTGAAATTTTAGCATGCTAGCAAGCTCAGGCCGTCCAAATTCACTACCTTCATGCGGGTTAAAGTAGATCAAATTTACCTTTGCCTTGATACCATGCAGCAGTTTTACCAGCTTTTTTGCGTCACTAACGCTGTCATTTAGGTCCTTGATAACAAGGTATTCAAACATCACACGCTTTCGCATATCGATAGGAAATCCTCTAACAGCGTCCATAACAGCCTCGATATTATACGCCTTATTTATCGGCATCAGGCGGCTTC
Source organism: Campylobacter concisus (assembly GCF_002913545.1). Lineage (GTDB taxonomy): Bacteria > Campylobacterota > Campylobacteria > Campylobacterales > Campylobacteraceae > Campylobacter_A > Campylobacter_A concisus_AV. The sequence continues at coordinate 712 of NZ_PPBR01000090.1, forward strand.
TAAGCTCGTTAGTAACAGCATGTAGCGATATGGCCAGCAAGACACCAAGGTCCATCTCACCAAGCTTTTTTATCTGGCTGCCAAGGCCACTAGTTGAAACGGTTTGGCGGCGTGAAGATATGGCTAGACCCTCATTAAGAGCTAAAATTTTGATCGCTTTACTAACGTTAGCAAGGTTGTCAAGTGGCTCACCCATACCCATATAAACGACATTTATGCGCCTCTCGTATGGTATGTTATTCTCTCTTTTTATCCATAAAATTTGCCCTACGATCTCGCCAGCAGTTAGATTTCTAACAAGCCCGCCCTTTGCTGTTAGGCAAAAAGCACAGCCCATTTTGCAGCCAACCTGCGAACTAACACAAACAGTATAACGAGCATGGCGACTAATCTTACCATCTTCGTCGCTAATCTCCTCTTTCATAGGTAGCAAAACACTCTCTATCTTTAGCCCATCTTTTAGCTCGAAAAGATATTTGATAGAGCCGTCACTACTTTGCTCAAATTTCACACATTTTAGAGGATCAAGATAAAATTTCTCAGCCAAGTCCTGGCGCATATCTTTTGGTAAATTTAGCATTTGACTAAATTCTGTCGCATTTTTTTTGTACACCCACTCATAAATTTGCGTAGCTCTAAAAGAGGGAGAGACCAGCTCTTTTAACTCTTCGATGCTAAGATCAAGCAAATTTTTCACACATTTTCCTTTACATATTTTGTTAGTAGCTCTTTGGCCGCAGAGTGATTTTTTATAAAATCAGCATGCGCATTTTCATCACAAAAATTTGTCGCTACGAAAATTCCATAAGCTGGAATTTTAAAAATTTGAGCCACTTTTAGAACAGAAAAAAACTCCATATTTTCTAAAAAATATCCCTTTTCAAACATCTTATAAGCCAAATTTTTGTCTGTCGTTATGAAATTTGATGAATTTGTTTTGATAGTTCCACGTGAAACGATAGAAGAAATTTCACACTCGATAGGCGAATAAGATCTATTTTCTATACTAGAAATTTCAATATTTGCCCCAACCGAGCTTTCATAAATTTGCAAAATTTCACCATCTTTATATAGACCAGCCGAGCCAACAAAAACTATCTTTTCTGGCATCTGGTATAAATTTCGCTCGGGATTTTTTGACAAATTTTGGCTTAGATTTTGCAACTCTGGGTTTGATGAGTTTGCAAATTTAGCCTCGATCTTTGCAAGATAGTGTGGATCAATGTTTTTTAAATTTATACCCTTTTCATCCGCTCCAATGCACGATCTTTTTTGCAAAAACTTTGTCAAATTTATCGCCATATCGACTAGCCCCACCCCCATTGGCAAGGCAAAGTCAAAAATTTCATTTTTTCCAGCCGAGATAACTAACATCAAAGCCTAACCTCAACGCCATTTGCCTTGAGATACTCTTTTAGCTTTTTTATCTCGATCTCGCCAAAGTGAAATATCGAAGCCGCCAAACACGCATCAGCCCCAGCCTCAAAAGCCTCTTTAAAATGCTCCATCTTGCCAGCACCACCACTTGCGATAGTTGGTATAGAAAGCGCGCTAAAGATCTTTGTTAGCTCCAGACTAAATCCCTGCTTGACGCCGTCGTTATCCATAGACGTTAGCAATATCTCCCCTGCTCCGCGCGACTCGACCTCTTTTGCCCAAGCAAAGGCATCTTTTTTGGTATCGATCCTGCCGCCATTTATAAAAATGCTATAACCATTTTCGATCTTTTTGGCATCGATCGCTACGACAACGCACTGTGAGCCAAATTTCTTAGCCGCTTCGTCGATCAAATTCGGATCTTTTATCGCAGATGAGTTTAGGCTCACCTTGTCACAGCCCGCATTTAAAAGGCGCGAGATGTCGTCGATCGTGCGTATGCCTCCGCCAACGGTAAGCGGTATAAAAAGCTTGCTTGCAACCTTTTTTACTACATCAACTATCGTATCACGGCCAAGGTGAGAGGCTGTGATATCCAAAAAGCAAAGCTCGTCAGCGCCCTCGTCGTTATATCTTTTAGCTATCTCGACCGGGTCTCCAGCATCGACAAGTCCAACAAAATTTACACCTTTTACGACCCTGCCGTCTTTTACGTCGAGGCATGGGATTATACGTTTTGCAAAATGATTCAAATTTATCCTTTGTCTATCTTTCTAGCTGCCACCTCAAAGTAGGGCAAACTAGCCCAATTTTCTCGATTTCCAACTATATAAATAACCTCTTTTGCTCTTGTTAGCGCCACGTTTAGCAGATTTGGCTTGCTAGCAGCCCATGCTCTAGCGCCCTTTGTAGCTCCCCCTAACACAAATACAATAACATCAGCCTCTTTACCCTGCATAGTGTGGATAGTGCCAGCACCTTTTAAATTTCTACAAACATCTTTAAATGGCGTTATTATCCTGATGTTATTTTTCTCACCAGCTAGCTCGCCTGCTAAGAGCTCTTTAACCACCTCGCCCTCGGCTTTGTTGTAGTTTCCTATCCACTCCTCGCTTCTAACATCTATCCACTTTGTTTGCACGTTAGTGTTTGCAAATTTACTAGCCGCGCTTCTACCAAGTATCATCATATCATCGTAGGTAGTCTCGTTTGAGATCTCAAACATAGGGTTAGCGCACCTTCTATGCACGATCAATGGTGAGCCGACCCAGATACTCTCACCGCTACCTTTTATATATGTGCCAATCTTTTGCGCCTTGTCTGCTCTTAGTTGCACAGAGGATTTAAGCAAGTTAAACTCCTCCTTTGCCTCGCAGTAGCTAAGGATCGCGTTATTTAAACTAACTGGCAGTATTACGACTGGTTCAAGTTGAAGTGGGTCGCCAACCACCACCGCCATCTTTGAGCGAAGCAAAGCACCTAACGCGTTAGTTAAATTTGCCTGCCCTGCTTCGTCTATCAAAAGTATGCCTATATCGCCATTTAAAAGCTCTTTAAAGGTATTATTAAACGAGGCAAAAGTCGAGCTAACAACAGGCGTTAGCAAGAAGAGTCCCTTGATGATCTCGCGTCTATGCTTTGCCTCTAAGCCGTTTTTCTCAGCCATCTTTTCATCGTTAAAGATAACACTAAGGGCACGTAAATTTGTCCTAACAGCCTCTTTGCAGGCAAAAATGGCAGCTTTGTGCAAATTTAGCGCCTCTTTGAAAAGCTCTATCCTAGCCTTAAAAAGCTTTGTCTTGTGAAATTTCTGGTCTATGCCAAATTCCATCATAAATGGCATACTCTTTTGCATCTCTTCGTTGCTCTCGCTAAAGCTGCTGTTTAGAAAGATATCTAGCTCCTCGCTCCTGCCAAGTATCTTTTGACGTCTAGCAAAGTCGCTTTGTAGCCTTTTGTAAAGATTTATCTTAGTATTTAGCTCTGCTACCCTGCTCTCAAGCCCTGCTATCTCGTCTTTTAGCTCATTTAGCCTTGCCTCATTTTTCTCTTTGCTCTCGCCATTTTGCTTGCTAGCTTTTAAATTTTGCTCAGCTATCTGGCGGTTTATCTCGCCAACCTTTAACGCCTCGTCATTATACTTTTCAAAGGCCTCTGTCTTAAAAATTTGCTGAAAGAGAAAAAATGGCGGCTTTTCTGGCGTGCTTAAATACTCCTGCAAAGCTTCATTTTGACTAACAACTCTTGTTAGCTCGCTAAATTCAGCCTTTTTATCTTCAAGCCCGCCACTAACGCTAGCAAATTCGCTCTCAAGAGGAGATAAAAGCTCATCTATCTGCCTAGCTGAGTTATAGCTCTCTAGCCTTCTATCGACGTCAGCTAGCTCTGTTTTAAGGCTCTTTAGCTCCTCTTCTTTGATCCTGATCTCACTAAAAAGTAAATTTACCTCGTGAAGTGCGAGGTTAAATTTCTCCTTTGCCACGTCGTAGTCATCAACCCCTTCGCCAACTGCCAGATATTTGCCAAGCCCCATCAAAAAGCCATCTTGCTCCAAAAACTCGCCATACTCTTTTAATATCTTGTCATACTGGCTGTGAGTAGCCTCGATCTTTACGCCGTTAATTGCATTGAAAACAAAATTTGACTTGTTTTGCTTTGAGCCAAGCGCCACGCAAAATAGCCCCCAAGCTGGCTTTGAGATAAAGGACTTCTCGCCAAATTCGCTCTTTTCATCGGCCGAGAGCAGCCTTGTGGCTATAAATTTAAAATAATCAATCTCGCCCTTATAATCCCCTATGCTCTTTAGCTGGCTTAGCTCTTTGCTCAAAATTTCAACCGCACCGTTATTACAAGAGCTAACGACCATCTCGTAGCCTTGCAGCTCGTCATTTAGCCTAAAATAAAGCGCCTTTTCGTCGCTGTCATAAACTGGCTCAAAGATATCGTGCCTACTCATTTGCGCGAGCTTCATCGCCCTAAGCGTCACCACTTCAGCCATCACGTCCTTTAAAAGTGTTGTTTTACCCGTGCCTGGAGCGCCATTTACGCTATAAATCCCGCCGTTACCTTCTTTAAATTTCTCTATGATGTTATTTAGCGCCATTTGCTGTGAGAAATTTAGTGCAAAATCACTTGCAAAAGCTGATCTTGGGTAGCGCTCAGCCTTAAAAAAATCCCTAACAGCCCTTTGATTTAGCTCATCTCTAACGTCAAGTCTCTCAAATTTATTCTCACTGCCCTCGTCTAAAAACTGATCCGTCAGCTCGTGCGTCCTGCCTGACTCGTAAAATTTGATAAGTAAATTTATATCATCTATAAAAAAGCTATTTAAAAGGGCGTCATTCTCTTTAAAATTTGGGTCAGCGATCCTTACTTCAAGCCTGATCACGTCTTTACAAAACGGCGTCTTTAGCGAGCTTTTTAGCTCCTCATGCACCGCTTTTACATAGTCGCTAAGCCTCATTTTCTCTTTATGGATAGAAATTTTATCCTTGATGTGCTCGCACTCTTTGTTAAAGTCATTTTGGCTGATCTCTTTTAGGTGGTTTAGGCGCACCATCGCCCAAGGAGCCGTTGGGATAAAGAGCTCATTTGATGAGCTTGGCGTGAAAAATGCGCTTAGCTCATCATCTAAATTTGCATCTTTTAAGGCTAAATTTTGCTCATTTTTGCAAAATACTAGATCGCCAGAGAGCTTAAGCTTATAACAAAATGCCTTTTCAAAGCTCGTTTGCTCAGAGCGTAGCTCATCTAAAATTTGCTCTTTTTCAAATTTCACCTTTGCTAGCTTTGATATCGCAAGGGCGAGCAGGTCAGTCTCAAAAATGCTGCCATAAATTGAAATTTCTACACCATTTTTTAAAAGCGACCTGTCAAATGCTCTTAAAATTTGCATAAATTTCTCATCGAAATTTGCGATCTCAAGGTCCATTGATTTTTTAAATTTACTATTTGTCTTTTTTGGCTCGTCTAAGGTTTTTGGCTCTAAATATTGTGATAATAAAAAGTATTTTAAGGTATTTGCCCTACTCAAATTTGCGCCTTATTTTGTTGTTATTTAGTGATTATAGTCCATTTTATATATGATTAAACTAAACTTGTAATCATTGTATAAGTAATTTTTGGCTAATATCGCGGCTATGATAAAGGCAAAAAAGCACTTTGGACAGAATTTTTTACAAGACAAAGCGACACTAGATAAGATCATCCAAGCGATACCCAATGACGTAGAAAACGTCGTTGAGATTGGGCCTGGCTTAGGTGATTTGACATTTAGACTTTTGCAAATTTACAAGACGACCTCTTTTGAGATAGATTGTGAGCTGTTTCAAATTTTAAAGGTCAAATTTGCAAATGAGATCCAAAATGGACAATTAAAACTTTTTTGTAAAGATGCATTAGAGCAGTGGCAGCAAGAGGGCGGACTAAGTAGCCAGAACTACTTTTTAGTCGCAAATTTGCCCTATTACGTTGCTACGAAGATGATACTAAATGCGATAGATGACGAAAAATGCCTTGGGCTTATTGTGATGATACAAAAAGAGGTTGCTCTTAAATTTAGTGCAAAGAGCAAGGATAAAGAATTTAGCGCTTTATCGATCCTCGCTTCACTTCAAGGCAGGTGTGAGCTTTTGTTTGACGTGGATGCAAAACTTTTTAATCCACCTCCAAAGGTCACATCCTCAGTCATCAAACTACAAAAAACAAAAAAGATTTTTGGCAAAGACGGGATTTTCAAAGATGCAAATTTATATGAAAGCTTCAAGGGCTTTTTAAAAGCTGCGTTTGCTTCGCCAAGAAAGACGCTTTTGAAAAATTTATCCACAAATTTTGACAAAAAGGCGTTAGAAGAAATTTTTGAAGACCTGGGCTTAGCTCAAAATTTACGTCCACACGAACTAGATGTCGATTCTTATCTAAAAGTATTTGAAAGATTAAAGGAAGATAATGAACGACAAAAACGAAGAGAAAGTTGTAACTAATCAAAGTAAAAATAACAAAAGACGAAGATTTAGGCCAAAAAACAAGCCAAAACAAGAGGGCGAAACTACCGAGCAAACATCACTAGCAAGCAAAAGCGTGATAGATAACTTCTTTGCAGCAGAGCAGGCTGAAGCCAAAACGCACGCTGAGCCAAAGAGTCAAAATCCTCGCCCAAAAAAGCAAAGAAATAATAAAAATCAAAACAAAACTGGCGAAAACAATAAGCCAAAAGAGCAAAAACAGCAAAAAGAAAAACCAAAACAAGAGCCAAAAGCTGAAACTAAAAACGAGGCAAAAGAGCAAAAAGAAAAGCCTAAAAAGGCTAAAAAACCAAAGAAAAATTTACCTGCAAAACTAAATGGTAACGAGCAGTGGCAACAAGATATCGCAAGCGCGATGGAGGCAAACAAAGCCACTCACGAGCTAAGGCTTGAGCCACTAAAGTATCTAAACTCAAGCGAGCATAAAATTCGCATAACTCCACTTGGCGGTCTTGGCGAGATCGGCGGCAATATGACGGTCTTTGAAACAGAAACTAGCGCTATCATCGTTGATATCGGCATGAGCTTTCCAAGCGAGAGCATGCACGGCGTGGATATCCTCATCCCAGACTTTGACTATGTTCGCAAGATAAAAGATAAGATAAAAGGCGTCATCATCACTCACGCACACGAGGATCACATCGGCGCGGTGCCTTATTTTTACAAAGAGTTTAAATTTCCTATCTATGCCACACCGTTACCACTTGGCATGATAAATAATAAATTTGAAGAACACGGACTAAAACAAGAGCGCTCGCTCTTTAGATCAGTTGAAAAAAGAAAGCCATATCTCATAGGCGACTTTGAGGTCGAGTGGATACACATCACCCACTCTATCATCGACGCCTCCGCACTTGCGATCACGACAAAGGCTGGCACTATCATCCACACAGGCGACTTTAAGATCGACCACACGCCGATAGATGGCTATCCAACAGACCTTGGCAGGCTAGCGTATTACGGCGAGCGTGGTGTGCTTTGTCTATTAAGCGATAGCACAAATAGCTACAAAGAGGGCTTTACGAAGAGCGAAAGTAGTGTTGGCAAGACCTTTGACGCGATATTTTCAAAGGCAAAAGGCCGCGTCATAATGAGCACATTTAGCTCAAACATCCACCGCGTCTATCAAGCGATCGAATGGGGCTTAAAATACAACCGCAAAGTCTGTGTCATCGGCAGATCAATGGAGAGAAATTTATACACTGCGATGGAGCTTGGCTACATCAAGCTTGATAAGAAAATTTTTATCGATGCAAACGAGGTTGGTAAATTTAAAGATGACGAGGTGCTTATCGTCACTACTGGCTCTCAGGGTGAGACTATGAGCGCGCTTTACCGCATGGCGACAGATGAGCACAAATATATAAAGATAAAGCCGACCGATCAGATAATCATCAGCTCAAAAGCGATCCCAGGTAACGAAAACAGCGTCTCAACGGTGCTAAATTTCTTACTAAAATCAGGTGCGAGCGTCGCTTATCAAGACTTTAGCGAGATCCACGTCAGCGGTCACGCAGCGCAAGAAGAGCAAAAGCTGATGCTTCGCCTCATAAAACCAAAATTTTTCTTGCCAGTGCATGGCGAGTACAACCACATCGCAAAGCACAAAGAGACGGCAATTAGCTGTGGTGTGGATGAGAGAAATATCTATCTGATGAGTGACGGCGATCAGATGGAGGTTTGTCAAAAGTACCTAAAACGTGTAAAAACTGTAAAAACTGGCAAAGTCTTCATAGATAATCAAATAAATAAACAAATCGCAGACGACGTCGTCATCGACAGACAAAACCTTGCCGAAGCAGGTGTCGTCATGATAATCGCTCAAATTTCACGTCACGGCGCAAAACTCATCAACAAGCCTCGCGTCATCAGCTACGGCCTTGTGGGCGACAAGCAAGACGCCGAGTTTAGAAAAGAGATGGAGGGCGTGCTAGAGCAGTATCTAAGTAACGTCAAAGAGGAGCTTTTGAAAGATAGCAGACTACTCGAGTCACAAGTGCGCCAAGTGATCAGAAAGCACATCTTTAGAAAGGTCAAAAAGTACCCAACTATCGTGCCGATCATCTATCTAATGTAAGGAAAATTTATGCAAAAAGCCAACCAAATCGCCGCTGAAGTCTTAGAGATAGAAGCAAATGAGCTTTTAAGACACGCTAAAAGCGTAGAGATAGAAGATGCTGTAAATTTGATATATAACGCAAAGGGCAAAGTCATAGTAACAGGCGTGGGCAAGAGCGGTCACGTGGGCGCAAAGATCGCTGCCACGCTTGCAAGCACTGGCACGCCAAGCTTTTTTTTACATCCGACAGAGGCCATGCATGGAGACCTTGGCATGATAGAAAAAGACGACATCTTGTTAGCCATTAGTTTTAGTGGCGAGAGCGATGAGCTTGTCAAAATTTTGCCTCATGTAAAGCGCTTTGGCGTAAAAATAATCGCCATGGCAAGGAGCAAAACAAGCTCGCTTGGTAAATTTAGCGACGCTTTTATAGATATAAATGTAGAGAAAGAGGCGTGCCCACTAAATACCGCCCCAACAGCATCAACAACGCTAACGTTAGCTCTTGGCGATGCGTTAGCTGTTTGCTTGATGCAAAAGCGCGGCTTTAAAAAAGAGGACTTTGCAAATTTTCATCCAGGTGGCAGCCTTGGCAAGAGGCTATTTTTGAAGGTCAAAGATGTGATGAGAAGCGAAAATTTACCGATAGTCCGCTGGAATGCAAGCCTAAAAAGTGCGATCGATACTATGACACATGGCAAGCTTGGCACGGTTCTCATCGTCGATAAAGATGGCGTGCTAGACGCTCTTTTAAGTGACGGCGATCTTAGGCGTGCGCTTATGAGAGAGGACTTTGACTTAGACGAGCCAGCGATGAAATTTGCAACCTTGCATCCAAAAGAGATAAACGACAAAGAGATGTTAGCCGTAGATGCGTTAGCTTTGATAGAAAAATACAAAATTCAGCTTCTAGCTGTCGTAGAAAATGGCGTGCCTGTGGGTGTTTTACACATCCACGACCTTGCAAATTTAGGACTATAAAATGGAAAAAACAAGACTAAATAAATTTATCTCACATAACACAAACTACTCACGCCGTGAGGCAGATGAGCTGATAAAAGCTGGCAAGGTTAGCATAGCAGGGCGTGTGGTTAGCGACCTTGCTACAAGCGTGGATGAAGATGACAAAGTGCGTATAAATGGCCGTTTGATAAAGCTAAAAAAGGAATTTACCGTTATCGTTTATCACAAACAAAAGGGCGAGCTAGTTAGCAAAAAAGATGACCGTGGGCGAAAGACGATATATGACACGTTAGATAAGAAATTTGCAAAATTTGTTAGCGTGGGACGCTTAGACTACGCAAGCGAGGGGCTACTTTTACTAACTGACGCTCCAGCGATCGCCACAGCGCTCATGAATAGCGACTTAGAGCGCGAATACTACCTAAAGGTAAAAGGCGAGGTGACAAAAGAGGTGATAGAGGCGATGACAAATGGTTTTTTCGCCAAGGATGCCACCAAAGGCGCGCACGCAAAAACCACTATAAAATCAATGGAATTTAAGCCATTTCTAGCCTATAAAGTCTTTGGCTCAAGCGGTGGCTACACAAAACTAAAGGTCATCATCAATGAGGGTCAAAATAGGGAACTTCGCCGCTTCTTTGGCTACTTTGACCTTGAAGTGATGGATCTAAAACGTGTTAGTTTTGGGCGTGTTAGCCTTGATATGCTAAAGCCTGGCAAATGGCGCTACTTCGAAAATAGCGAATACGAAGACCTAAGAGACTTTTTAAAAGTTAATAACGTTAGATACTAAGGATAAAATTTGAAAAATTTTTTAAATACCGTGGCAACCATTGTAGCTACTATTATTTCAACTTTTCTTGCACAGATAGCTATTTCTAAATATAGCGCGGGCAACTTAGAATATCAAGTAAAGTCCGCCAATTATCAATCAATTGAAAAAATAATGGCTATGAACACAAGCAATGTATAACCCTAATTAATTTAAGCATAGAAAATAATTCAAATTTTAATGAAAAAAATATTCAAGTTAAAATCCCAAATATCTATGAAACCCTATTCAATAATATTGAAATAAATAGCGATATTAAAAATATTGAGTTTAATAAAACAAAAGCAAACTTTATTCAAATCCCAGAACTTAGGCAAAAAGAAAAGGCTAAAATTCAAATAAAATTTACAGGACTTTCTTGCATAGACACAGATACTCCATATCTAGAAAACGATCCGTACATATCATCAGATAGCTCATTGGCTCAGAAAAAACAAAAGTTTTTTGACAAATACTCTGAATTAACTTTTATGATGTCATCATTGGGTGTGCTATTTATTATAATTTTATGCATCGCATTAGCAATAGATATTTTAACACCAAAAGAAAAAAAGATAGCAAGTTTAGAAAAGCAAATTCAGCAATTAAAAGATAAAAAAAACTAGACAAAGTATAAAAATTGATATCAAATTAACAAATAATATGTTTATATAAAAATATTATTTAAGGCAATAAGACTAAAAAATATCTTTACAAATTTATATCTTATTTTCTGAAAGTAGGATGTTTATGTATGGATTTAGCAGCGTTTCGCCGCGTGCTGCGTAGAGCAAGACCTCTTTAAAGTAGTTGTCGTTTATGCCGTAAGTGTGAAATTCATACGCCCCTATGCCGTATCCCATCGGCGTGATATCGACCCTCGAGTACCAGGCATCTTGCGCTAGGATGTAGCGGTTTGTATCTCTTGAATAGACATATAACTTGATCTTATCTTTGCTCTTTTGCCCCATATACCAGATGAAAGAATTGGTGATGTCGTTGAAAAAGTAGATGTCGCCATTTGGCATGATCGCCTGAGCTGTGTCGTTGTTATCAGCGATGAGCGTCCTGCTCTCATAACATATAAATTTATTTGGCGTAAGCTGCTCTATGGGCTCAAATTTGCCGTTATTTAGGACTAAAATTTTATCATCGCTTATGTCGGCATTATAGGCGAGCACGGCTAAAACTAGAGCTAACAAACAAAGAGAAAAAATTTGCTTTATCAAAATAAAAATCCTCTTAACAAATAGTATTTGAGCATGTAAAGCGAGCAGATCAGCACGCAAACACTTAGCCAGATCGATGAAAATTTAAGCTTGTGTGAGTAGTTTGTCTTTGTGATGATCTCCACAAGATATGGCATAAGGCCGTAAAAAACGCCCAAAAACAAACTGCCCCAGATGAGGTAACCAACGTAATAATAGTCGCTTCTTAGCATGCAGTATGGGCACTTGTGATTTGGCTGCTCATAAACGTAAAGGCCAAAAAAGTAGGTGATAGCGTAGTAGCTAAGCACCAAAAATAGCAAATTTGCCACAAAGCTTGCCATACTTTGCTTTAAGAAATTTAGCGCCAAAATGACAAAAAATAGCACGAAAAATACGCTTACTAAGCCAAAATTTGTATAGCCAAATGGCAGCTTTGGAGCTTGAAAAGTGACAGAGCAGCAAAAGACTGGCACTTTTAGCGGGATGTTATAAAAAAACGAAATTTCTATGCCAAGCTCGAGCAGTATCATCACAAAAAGGCAGATAAAAATGGCATATTTTTTCTTTAGATATGGGAAATTTAGAGCCTGCAAGTCAAGCTTGTTTATAACCAGCCAGATACCAAGCCCAAAGATGAGCAAAATTTTAGTGAGCATCAAGATGCCGCCAAATTTATTTGAGCCGATTACGCCAGCTGAGCACATAGCCCCTGGGACGATGTCAGAGAGCTCATTTAAACAAAGTGCGAAAAATATAAACAAAACGATCTTTGCGCAGACGCTAAAGAGCAAGATCGTATTTACAAGGTAGTTTTGCTTTTCAAGCGAGTATTGAAGCGATGTTAGCGCGTTATAGTCCCACGACTTCACGATCCTAACGACGTAAAATAGCGAAATGCCCATCAAAACTAACAGCACAAACTCCGCTAACAAAAAGGCAATAACGGCGTTTGATAAAAATACGCTCATACTATCTCTCCGTTTTGTAGGCTAAGAGCCCTATCTGTGGCGCTTAGCTCGTCAAAAATGCTATCGTGAGTGGCGACTATGACGCTTTTTTTAAGCGCTTTAAATGACTCTAGCAATCCTAAAAATGCACGCGCATTTTGCCTATCTAAATTTGCCGTTGGCTCATCAGCCAAAATGATATCCGCATCCATTGACAAAGCCCTAGCCACCGCACATCTTTGGCGCTCGCCACCGCTTAAATTTGATACGTTTTCATCTCTTTTGTGAGAGATATTTGCAAGCTCAAGAGCCCTTTTTATCATCTCTTCACGCACGTTTGCCTTGAAATTTGTTAGAGCAAACGGAGCTAACAAATTTTCATAGACACTTAAGCCCTCTATGAGGTTAAAATTTTGAAAAACAAGCCCAAGCCTTTTGTGTCTAAACTCAGAGCAAAATGCGTCAGGCAGCTTTGCTATGTTAGTGCTATCTATCAAAATCTCACCGCTAGTTGGCTTTTGAAGTAGGGCTATAAGCGAGAGCAGGGTGCTTTTACCACTTCCACTAACGCCTTTTAGTATCACTAACTCGCCGTTATTAACATCTAAATTTATATTTTTTAGAGCGCAAAACTCGTTTTGTTTGCCTTGGTTATAGACTAGGCTAACGCCTCTTATATTTATCATTTTAGCCCCTCATTTATGTCGCCACACGCCACACGCCACGACGGGATAAGGACAAATGCCAAAAATGGTATGACGCCAAAGACAAAGATCAAAAAGAGCTTATCAAACTCCAAAATAGGCGTGAAATTTGTAAAATTTAAAAGCTCATCGCCTAAAAATATCTCCTTTAAAAATGGAGCATTTAGAACAAACACAAAGAGATAAGCTAACATAACTCCAAGCAAAAATGCGCTAACGCTAACAATGAAATTTTGTATAAATTTTAGGAAAATGATATCTTTTATACAAAAGCCGATACTTCGCAAAATAGCTATCTCGCGCTTTTTACTGCCGTAAGCAAGTGAAATTTGGTTTTTAAGTAGCACGAAAAATATTAGCATAACGCCAACATAGATGCTCATAAAAATTCCGCCCTTATAGTAGTAAAGATGTCTAATGTTTGCCACCTCATCTTCTATGCTAATGGCAAATGAGTTTGGATATAAATTTTCTATCTTTAAAGCCACTTGGCTGATCTCTTCGCTATTTGGTACATCAACATAGAGCTTTGTGTATTCTTCATCTTTTAAATTTAAGATAGCCCTTAGCGTTTTTGGGTGCAAAAATATGGCGTTATTTGTGATAAGAGCGCTTTGTTTTGGCATGGTTTTTACTATCTTTACTGGTATCATGCGCTCTTCTGTTAAGAAGTTAAAGCTCTCATCGTAGTAAAGCTCGTTCATAGCAGCTTTTACGCCATCGCCAACTATCATCTCATCTTCTTTCAAGCTATCATCCTCATATAGATGAAACCAGACGCGCTTTTGCACGAAGTAGTACTCTCCATCCGCCACGCCTCTAACGTCAGCCACGCCATCGATCTTTGAGATATCGTAGATATAGCCAGGGTGCATAAGGTCCCTTTTGCCAGCACGAAAGGCGCTAACAACGATGCTTGATCTATCTTTTACTAAACTTATGAGATCATGCTGGATAGAGCCAGAGATGAAAAGCACCGAGCTTAGCACAAAGATAATGAGCGCAAAGAGGCAAAAGCTAAAGAGATGATCCTTTTTGTCTTTAAAGAGCAGGACCACAGCGTAGTTTATGAAATTTCTACTTATCATAGACAAAGCCCTTTTGCTCTTTTAGGCTAAAGCTAGAAGCTAAATTTGCCCTTGTTATCTTTGAAATTTCTCTTAGCTCATCTTGCTTTGCTTTGTGGTCAAAGCTAAGGTAGTGCGCCGCTAAAAGCGTGTAAGAGAGCCCAAAAAATAACGCCAAAAATGCCAGAAATTTCACTTTATTTACCGATAAATGTCTTTATCTCGTCAAATTTTATGACACCTTTGCCAGCGTGATCTTTCATAAAGCTATTTGCCTTTGCTTCGTCTTTAAACGGGATAAACTCCTCGCCCATCGGTCCAAAAACGTTTGAGCCATGCACGTAAAACGCCTCTTTTGCATCGAGTTTTTCAAGCGTGTAATAATCACTCACATAAGCTTCTTTTGCCACCTCATCAGCAAAGTAAAAGTGCGCCATATCTTTTACGCCATCAAAATAATAATCCTTGCCACCAGCCTTTATAAGTGTCGCCCACTGCTTGTTTTTTATAGGCATGCCACACACCGCACATCTTGCGTCCTTTGGTAGCTCGATGCGCTCTTTTGACCCTTTATAGGCGTTTATGTTTGCATCACTCGTCAAATTTCCAGCCCACAAGGCAAAAACCGCACTAAGTAACAAAGCTATAAATTTCATCTTATCTCCTTTAGTTTCTCTTTTTCTAACTCGCCCTTTTCATAGAGCTTTTTTAACATCTCATCATCAAAGTCTATCTCGTAATAGCCCTTTACAAACTCGCTAAATTTATCAAACTCATCAAATGCATATCCAAGCAGCCAGCGTCCGCCGTTATTGCCACCGACTAAATTTTGATGCTCCATCCCGTCATACCAGATAAAAAAAGTCGTCTGCTCTATCTCATCTGGCAAGAAGTAAGAGCGAAATTTAGCAGCCTCGCCACTATAAATTTGCTCTACCACGCTTTTGTCTGCCATGCTAAGCGCATTTAGCTCATTTTCATGGTCAAACCCTCTAACCAGCACTGCCTCACGCGCAAATATCACATCGAGTAGATCGCCCTGCCCGTTATCTACCACGTATCTTAGGCTATTTTCATCCTCTTTTTTAGAAATGAGCCTTAGATACTCTTCATCTGGCTCCAAAAAGGCACTATCAAGCGCATATAGCGCCTCTAGGCTTGCCTCTTTATTGCCCCAGTTTTTAAAACTCATCAATTCTTTCCTAAAATTTCTAAATTCTCGCACGCCTCTTTTAAGCCATTTTTGCAGCTTTTAGTGAAAATTTCACGTGCTTTTTCTACGTCCTCTTTCACGCCTTTGCCCTCAGCTAGCATGATAGCGTAGTTGTTGCAGCCCTTTTCATAGGCGTATATGCACGCTTGCTCGTAAAGTTTCGTCGCTTTTGTAAGGTTTTGATCAACACCTTGCCCATAAACATATAAAAAGCCAAGATTATCACATCCTATGCCAGCTTCGTTTGCGCAGGCCATTTCGTAGTATGTTTTGGCTTTTGCGTAGTCTTTCTCGGTGCCCTCACCCTGAGCATACAAGTAGCCAAGGTTACTACATCCCATGCCGTCACCTGCCTTGCAAGCCTTCTCAAAGAGCTCTTTTGCTTTTTTTAGATCTTTTCTCACGCCAGTGCCGTTTGCATAGAGCAAGCCAAGCTCCGTGCAGCCCTCGTTGTCACTGCATGCTTTTTCGTAAAATTTAGCTGCTTTTTCGAGGTCTTTTTCTACGCCTTTGCCCTTTTCATAGACGTAGCCAAGGTTGCTGCAAGCCATAGAGAAATTTTGATCGCAAGCCTTTTCATAAAGCATCGCCGCCTTTGCTTCATCCTTTTTGACGTTGCCGTCCCCTCTGCTGTAAAGCACAGCTAGGTTGTAACAGCCTGATGCCTTTTTCTCTTTGTCGCAAGCATCTTCATAAATTTGCGCTAGTTTGTTGTGATCATCTTTTGCGTTTAAAGCCTCTTTGATGTAGCCAGCATTTAAAACGCATAAACTAGCAGCCAGTAAAATCAAACTCTTCATCATATCTCCTAAACTACTTTTATATCTCTGCCGCGATAAGCTAGGGCGATCAGCAAGGCAAGAGCCGCTAAGATCAAGTATATCAGCCCAGAAACGCCAAAGCTCTCGCCATTTGCGTATGAGTGAAGCCCGCTAAGGTAGAAATTTACTCCAAAATATGTAAAAAGCACCGAAGCAAATGATAGCACGCTAGCTGTTAAAAAGGCAAAAACGCCCCTTAGCTTTGGTATAAACCTTAAATGAAGCACTATGGCATAGACGATGATCGTGATGTATGACCAGCTCTCTTTGCTGTCCCAGCCCCAGTATCTGCCCCAGCTCTCATTTGCCCAGACGCCGCCTAAAAAATTCCCTATAGTTAGCAGGCTAAGTCCTATGATGAGGCTTAGCTCGTCGGTGGCGGCTAGGTATCTTATCTGCTCGCTAAGCTTTTGTTCATTTTTGTCATTTTTTAGAGCCATTAAGATAAGTCCCACAAGCCCCAGCACAAAGCCAAAGCCCAAAAAGCCGTAGCTTGCTGTGATGACGCTTACATGCACGCTAAGCCAAAATGACTTTAAAACTGGGACTAAATTTGTTATCTGTGGGTTTATAAAATTTAGATGAGCAACGAGCAAGCTAACACTTGCAAAGAGCGAAGCAGCGCCTAGTGCGAAGCTTTGATGCTTGAAAAATAGCACTCCAGCTAGCACGCTTATAAGCGAGATATAGACTAAACTCTCATAAGCATCACTCCAAGGTGCGTGACCTGAGATGTAAGCGCGTAGGGCTAAATTTAGAGCATGCACCGCAAATGCAGTGAAAAACGCAAGGCTAAGCGCTCTTTCAAATCTAAATTTCCTCCCAAAAAATATCCTATAAAAGCCAAGGGCAAGTGAAGCAAGAGCTAGGATCATATAAAAATAGATAAGAAATTTAAATATCTCCATTTGATTGTAGAGCACTTCAATGCTGGCCTTTGCCTTGCTTGGCGCAAGAGAGCCTAGAGTGCTTCTTTGGTAGTTTGAAATTTGCTCCAAACTCCTATCAGCCCCAGCGCACTCGCCAGTTTTTACGCAAAGGCTTAAATTTTCTATGTAAGCTCCTAAAACGCTTTTAAACTCATTTGAAATTTCATCTTTGCTAAAAGCTTCATTTACGCCTAGCCACGTGATCGCTTCACCATTTTTAGCTGGGATAAATTTTAAAATTTCGCCCTTTAGCGCAAGGTATAAGACATTTAGCCTCTCGTCAAATTTAATGACGTCGTTATCAAATTTATCTCTTTTTGAGGCGGATTTTTCATTTGCAGCCTCTACAAATTTAGCCAGCTTATACTCGCCATTTTCGTTAAAGACGTCATTAAAGCTAGCAAATTTCTCGCTAACGCCAAGAAGCTCGCCCACGCGCTCACTCGTGATCTTTACTATCTTTTTATCCATCCACTCTTGTGGCGAGATGGCAAAAGAGAGCATCAGCTCATCGCTACTAAGCCCAAAGAGCGTCGTTTTGGTTGAAATTTTGCTTATTACTGCCCTTGTGTAAGAGCCAGCTGGTGCGATCCTGCTATCAGTTTGAACTAAAATTTTGGCAAATTTATCTGCGTGAGCTTTAAAATTTATAGCTTCATCGCTTGCGAAATTTGGCGTAGCGTTAAGCAAAAGCAGGGCTAAAAACGCAAACTGCGTGCCTTTTATGAAGTTACAAAGTCTAAAAAATCGGCTCTTTTTGCTAAATAAATTTCCCACAAAGCCAAGGCAAAGCAGAAAATATCCGATGTAAGTTGGCACTTTGCCAGGATCAAAGCTGATCTCAAAGGCGCTCCCAAGCTCGTCAGCGTCGTATGATGACTGAAAAATTTTATAGCCCATGATGCTTAGTGGGTGATTTAGCGAAATTTCATGCTCGCTGCCTGCGATATTTACCCTGCTCGTGTAAGATGATGGGCTATTTAGCCCTGCGTAGCGCTCTAGGATAAATTTATCAAGCCTTAGTGAAAATGGTAAATTTATCGCTCGTGAGCTAAAGTAAAATTTCGCCTCTTGCCCGTCAAAGCTCAAAATGCTTGGCTCAAGATCGTATCCAGCGCCACCTTTTAGCTTGGCACTTTTGCTCTTTTGCCCAGCAAAGCCAGCCTCTATGCTAAGCATGGCTGGAGCGTTTTTCTCATCCTTTTTGTAGCCAACTATCTTTATAATAAATTCTTTGCCGTTTATATCTTTTTTGAAATGAAAGTCGTTTTTGCCAAGCAGGCTAAGTTTTAGTGGATATTCAAAGCTCTCATTTGAAATTTGCACTCTTAAATAGGGCTTTGTGCTTTGCATAGTGTTGCCACTCTCGCCAACTCTTAAGTGCATAACGCCCTCTTCGCCAAAGTATCTTGTAAGCACAGCACCGATGAAGATCACGATAAAAGCAAGATGTATCAAAAATGCGCCAAATTTCTTATACATCTTGGTTTTTACGATGCTAACGGCTAAACAAATAGCACAAGCTGCCATGACGCACTCGTACCAGAGCGCTTCATAAACAAGCACTCTAGCCGTCTGTGTGTCATAAAAATTTTCCAAAAAGGTCGCCGCCCCTGCACCAAAAGCAAGGATAAATAATAATATTAAAGACAAGCGATAAATGTTTAAAATTTTCATCACTTGCCCTTAAGCCTTAAATGCTATAAGTCTGTCCTGCATAAAGTATAAAAACCCTAAGCAATAAAACGCCAACGACTGCTGCAAATGAGCCAAGGTAGAAGCTAAATTTCATCTTGCCAAGTGCGAAATTTAAAACAAGAGGCAAGACAAAGCCAACTAAAACAACCCCAAGCCAAAAGAATTTAGCCCAAACGCCACTATAAAATGCAACTGCCGCGCCTTGCTGATAGCTTGAACCAAGCAAAAGCGATACAAAAAGCATTAAAATGAGTAAAATTTCAGCACATAAGACGTAAAACTCCACGCCATGAAGCGAGCTAAGGTCGCTTGAGTGTGGATCTTCTTTGAAAAATAGTGCCGCTATCAAGCTGCTACCACTTATGCCAGCACTAAGCCCTGAAGCTATAAAAAGCGCTGGTAAAACAGCAGTGTTTAAAAGTGGAAATCTAATAAGCACTGAGATCAAAAAGCCTGTATATGCGCAAATGATAACAGCAAAAATCAGGCAAAGCGCGCTTAAGAGCGGATAAAGTGGCGATAAAATTTTCATAACGCCATCAAAAAAGCCACAAAGTGACTTTAACTCCGCATTAAAGGCGTATAGACACATCAAAAAGCTAAGCGGTATAAACACGCAAAGCGCGGCTACACCGATAGACATAACCGATGTGAAGTTGTAATTAATCAAAATTTTCCAAAACAAAAGTGGCTTTTCAAGGTCAGCTATCAAGCAAACCATACCAAGCATGATGCTAACAAAGGCTAGAAGCGAAGCAGCCTTGAAAAATGGACTAAAGCCATCTTGCCTTTTGTAACGCTTTAGAACTATGGCAGCTATTAGCGCTCCGCCACTCATACCAGCTAGCAAAAGATAAACAGCGATCGGCCAGCCCCACTCTACTCCATGCGAAAATGTCGCAGTGAAATTTAATGCACCATCCATCTTACACCCCCGCTTTTACTTTAGGAATATATCTAAGGCTTGGTTTTGTGCCAAGTTCTGCTCTTAGCCTTATGCTATCTTTGACAGCTAGTAACTGGCTAATGTGCGAGTTCTCATCGTTTAAATCGCCAAAGACCAAAGCCTCATATCTGCACGCCTCAACGCAGGCTGGATCTTTTTTATCCTTTAAATTTGTATCTATGCAGAAGTTACAGCTTTGGGCTGAGTGACTAAACTTATCGATATATCTCACGTCGTAAGGACAGGCTACGATGCAGTATTTACAGGCGATGCAGTCATCTATGTTTGTAGTTTGGATGCCAGTTTTTATATCCTTGTGACAGGCTTTTGTTGGGCAAACAGCCACGCAAGGTGCATCCTCGCACTGCTGGCAAGATACTCTTACATATCTTTTATCAAGAAAATTCTTTGGATCAGTCTTATCCTCTACAAAAAGTCTCATCTGCCCTTTTGGGACTAAATTTACCTTTCTACATGCCACTTCGCAGTCCGTGCAGCCGACGCATTTGTTTTGGTCAAATATCATGCCAAAATGTGGTTTTTTCGCACTCTCTTCACTTTTAAAAGCAAAACCACTACTTGCCACGCTAGCACCAGCAGCCACAACTGCCATGCGTTTAAAAAAGGCTCTTCTGCTATTTTGATTTTGCATTTTTAACTCCATTTATGCCTTAATGAGGCTTTTTAATGCCCTCATTTTGCTCTTTTTCATGAATTTTTCTTGCTGCCTCAGCTAGTTCGCCAGGCTTTAAGACCTTAATAAGCTCTATCTCAAAAACGATAGTCTCGCCTCCAGGTATCCCCTCCATGCCGCTATCGCCGTATGCAAGCTCAGGCGGGATGACAAATTTAAACTTCTCGCCCTCTTTCATAAGCATAAGTCCCTCTTCAAGACCAGGGATCAAATTTAGCATCGAAAGATGAGCTGGAGCCTCTTTTGTCTCGTCAAAGACCTTGCCATCGACAAAGCTTGCTTTATAATTTACTATGATGATGCTCTCAGGCTTTGGAGTAGCCCCTTTTGAGCCACCTTTTATGATCTCATATTGTAAATTTGATTTTGTTGTTTTTACATTTTTGTTTTTTGCATTTTTTTCCATATAGGCTTTGCCTTGGGCTAAATTCTCTTTTAGCTTGGCAGCCTCTTTTTCTTTTACTATCTTATCTAAGCTTTCAGCTCTCTTGTTTAGTAGCTTTGCTATCTCATCATCACTTAGTTTTAGCTCGCTCTTTAGCGCATCGCTAAAGCCTTTTATCACTGCATCAGCGTCATAGCCAACACCTAGTTGCTTTTGATCTAGCAGTCCTTTTAAAACATATCCGCCACTTGTTGCGCCTATGGCATAAGAGTCGTTTGTATCGACATTTGCTAAGAGGCTAGCCACGCTTAGGCTAAGAAGTAGCGAACATTTTAAAAACCCATTTTTCATTTCAAACCCTTAAGATTAAAGGGGCTAAAACTAGCCCCTAAATGCTATAAATTTTTGTTTAGAATTCTCTGAGCTTCTTTTATATACTCTTTAGATGCATCTAGTCTTTGTTTAGTAAATTTAAATCCGTGCATACCCCACGAACCATCTTTTTCGACCATATCGATGATCTCTTGAGCGTTTTGGACAAGCTCATAAACTCTTGCTTTATCACTTGGATCTAGCTTTTTAGTCTCTAGCAGTGAGTAAATTCCCTCGATGCCTATTTTTACCTCTGAGAATTCATTTTTAACTGGAGTTTGCCATCCCATAACCTCATCATAAACTTGTTTTTGGTTTTTGAAGTGAAGTGTTGGTTTTAGCTCAGATAGCACTGGGCTATGGCAGCCTTTATTATCTTTCATATCTTTATCAGCCCAAGATGTTCTAGCACATGCCCACATCAAATCAACATAGTTGTGGCCATTTTTATCTCTCTCAAAGTGCCAATCTTTAGCATCTCTTGGACCTTTAGCAGCGTCGCCTGGGACTAGAGATTTCTCTTTTGGATCGACCATGATCTTCCAGATGTGAGAGCGTCTTTGAGTATCAAAGCCAGCGTTGTCTTGGAACTGAACAGCGTAGAAATTCTCGCAGCTCATCATAAATGGCATGTGGCAAGATGCACAAGTGTTGTTTTTGTGAGTATCTGCTTTTGATGCAATATATGCTTGAGTCTCGTGACAATCTTTACAATCTTTTTTGATCTTTGGTTTAGTGTAGAACGCACTTAGATAGCCTTGATCTGGGTTGTAGTTCATACCAGTTACGCTCTTATCGCCTACAACGTTACCTGTGTTGTCGTGTGGATCGTGGCAAGTGACGCATCTCATACCTTTATCGTAGTGAGCGGTAAAGTATGATTGTGAGCCTTCTGAGCCGCATCCTGGTCCCATTGATTTAAATTTAGAGCTAAGTGAGAGATCAAGCTTGCCGTTATTAAGTGGGTTAGCTCGCATTAGATCTGGGCTAAAGTTAAATCTTTGGTGACAGCGTTCGCAGTTTGATGTTCTAAAATTTGTAGCTCCATCAAGGTGACCGCCAGCTCCGTGGCACTCCTCACAGCTTACGCCTTTTGAGATAGTGTGTTTTTGAAGCTCTTTGGCATTACCAAGTGCTGCGTAAAATTCTGCTTTTGACTTAAAGTCAAATTTAACTGGGTGGCAAACCTCACAATATGATGAGTTTGCTTGGAAAAACATCGACTTTTTATGTTTTGCGGCGTATGAGGCAAGACCTCTAACATATCCGCCATTATCGCCATACTCTTCAAGCGTGCCAGGAAATTCTGGGACGAGCTCTTTTATCTTTTTAACAGTTGCGTCGTCTAAATTTAACGCCCATGTTCTTTGCCATTGGTTTGATCCAGCTACGATCTGACCTGTGCCATCTCTTAGCAAACCGCCCTCAACGTAGTAAGTACCACGAAGTAGCCATGCATCGACGTAGCCCATCTTAGTTCTTAAGTGACCAACGGTTGCATAGATGACATCTGGAGTAATACCTTTTGGAAGGATAGAAGCGGTATCTTTGTCAAATACTGGCTCAGTTAGGTTGTTATTGACCTCTGGGTGCTCGCCAGGGAAGCGCATAGTAGTTGCGTGGCGAGATCTGCTCCAGACCTCATACTGAGCTGGGTGACACTCACCGCACTTTTCTGGACCTACAAATTTATTAGGAAATTGAAGTGATGAGGTGGCTGGAATTCTATACATCATAGAGCTATAGCCCTTACCACCATCTCTTTTACTAAGCTTTGACATATCAAAGCCATGTCCCTCGGCAAGCCACTCTAAGCCGCGGTCATGAACGACCATTTTGCCGACGGTTTTGCCACCATACTTTGTAAAAATAGGGTGGTTTTTAAATAGCCAGTTATACATCTCTTGCTCTTCTACGACGTAGTCTTGCAAGGAGACAACACCTCTACTTTGCAGTGTGCCTTTAGGATTTGCGATAACATCACGTGCTTTATCGGACATCTGCATATTATGCTCTTCGCAACAGGCTTGTGAAGCAAAGATACTAACACCCATGAGTAAGCCTGCTAAGGCTTTGTGTAAGTTTCTCACGTCTCCTCCTTTGAATTTTTATCCTAAAATCAAAATGATTTCATACTGATAATCTTAACACCAAAAAAGGGCAGAAAAGGGGGAAAATTAACAAATTATAAATTTTCGAAACTAATTGTAAATGCAACGTGGTTTTCATCCACATTTTTAGCAAAGATTAGGGCATTATTTTTGCGAGCGATAAGGCGGCTCATATATAGCCCAAGCCCGCTACCGCTCTCTTTTGTGCTAAAGTGTGGCTCAAAGATAACCTTTAAAAATGAATTTTTTATCGCTCCTGCATTATTTTGCACGCATAAATTCTTGCGATCATCTTTTAAAAAGGCGCTTATCTTTATCACTCTTGGCTTTGTGTAGCTTTGTTTAAATGCGTCTTTTGCGTTGTTTATGATGTTTATTAAAATTTGGATTATCTCATTAAAGTTTGCAAATACCTCAAAATTTTCTCTCACATCAAGCTGCACTTCGATCTGATACTTTTTAAGCGTTGCGTTTAAAATTTTTATCGTTTGATTTATCACTTCAAGCACCTTAAACTCTTTTCTCAAGGTATTTGGACTAAAGAAATTTTTAAAGTCATCAACGGTTTCTGACATGAAATTTATCTGCTTGCTTGTCTCTTCTATAAACTCATAAATTTTCGCCTCATCAAGCTTTTTTCGCTCCTGATAAAGCTCTAAATTTATCAAAGCCGAGCTTATCTGAGCAAGCGGCTGCTTCCACTGGTGCGAGATATTGCCTATCATCTCGCCCATAGAGGCTAGGCGGCTTTGATGTATCATTAGCTGCTCAGTCTGCTTTTTGCTCTCTTCTCCACGCCTATGCATCTTATAAACAAGTAGCAAAAATAGCCCAAAGATAAGCGTTATAGCGCTCATTATGATGATGACCTCTTGCAAATGGTAGGTAAAAATGGCGCGGATTGGTATCTTAAACGAGATCATCGCGACCGTTTCGTTCACGTCTGGGATATCTATGCCCTGCATGCCATATTTTTCTAGCATTTGTTGTGGGGCATTTGCGCTGCTATGACAGGCTAGGCAGCTTGGACTTTGGTTTTTTATAGGCAGACCCACAAAGAGCTGTGAGCCATTTTCATCTTTTATTATCTTTACAAATTCTTTAAATTTATTCTCTTTAAAGCCATGCAAGACGCCGGCTTCAAATTCATTTGGCTGATGGGCTTTATTTAGCGGAGCGATGGCAACTAGCTTGTAGTCAAATTCAAGGTTGTATTTTTTCTTTTGGATGTTGTAAATTTCACGGCTTATATATGATGACGATAGAAGCCTCTCGTCAAAAAAGTCCTCTTTTAAGATGCCCTGCTCTTTTAACTGCTCGATTAGTGGGCGCTGAACTTCAGCGATGTACTCTCTTACTGAATTTATGCCCTCCAAAACATAATACGCCTCTTTTTTGGCGTCTTTCATCGCAAGATCGTTGTAGAAATTTAAAACAAGTGCCGAAACTAGCAGATAGACAAAGATAAAAGCACCGACTATTAGCTGAAATTTATATCTCACAAAGGTAGCCCACGCCGTATAAATTTTTGATCACGTCTTTGCCAAGCTTTCTTCTAAGCTCTTTTACGATCGTCTTTATAGCCTCTTTTGTCGGTTGCTCGTAGTCCCAGATGTAGTCAAAAATTTGTTCATAAGTGATAGTTTGGTTTTTGTTGTTTAAAAAGTACTCCAAAAGCTTGCTCTCGCTCTTGCTTAGATGAGAAATTTCGCCATTTACATAAAGTGCTTTTTTACCAAAATCATACTCAAGTTCGTCATTTAGCCTGATAGTTGGTGTGCGTCCAACTAGCTCAAACGCCACATCTTCAAGCGCTTTAACAAAAGATTTTTTATCGTATGGTTTTGCAAGATATCTTGTGATCTTTAGCTCAACCGCGCGCCACAGATACTCTTGCTCGACGTGGCTAGATAAGATCACGATAGGGATTTTTTGATTGATAGCTCTTACTTTTTTAGCGATCTCAAGACCATCGATATTTGGCACGCTGATATCAAGCACTAGCACGTCATACGCCCCACTCATTGCAAGCTCAAGCGCATCAAAGCCGTCTGTGACGCCTTTAACTTCTGCAAAAAAGAGCTCCAGCGAGGCGCAGATATTTCGCAAAATCGCCTCTTCATCTTCTAAGCAAAGGACCTTTTTGTTTGATAAAACATCTAAAATATCATACTCTTGCATACGTCATCTCATCTCTTAAGCCAAAATACCGACTTAAATAACACAAAATAAAAACTATTTCATAAATTTACATCATGATCGTAAGCTTAAAGTAAAAAAACAGCTCACTACTTAAGCGATAAATTTAAAAGAAAAAGTTAAATTTAGCCAAAGATTTGGCTAAATTTATCAGGTTCTAAATTTTGAAAGGCTAGTGTTTAGATTATCAGTCATCTTTGAAAGATGAGCGGCTGCAAGTGAAATTTCATCCATACTTTTTGAGTTTTGTTTTGAAATTTCATCGATATTTACGATGCCTTTTATCAGCTCTTCGACCTTATGTCCAGTTTCTAGATAGTCCTTCGTAGAGGTCTCATTTAAGCTAACGCTCTCGTTCATTAGCTGGTTCATATTTTCTATTTTTTCATTGATTTGGGCTGATTTTTTGCAAAGTTCGCCAGCTTTTTTAGCATTATCGCCGATAGTTTGGCTTGAGTTTGAGATCGCTTCAACGATTAAATTTATAGTCGCATTTATCTCGCTTAGGCTATTTTGCGTGCGCTCAGCCAGCTGTCTAACCTCATCAGCCACGACTGCAAAGCCACGTCCGTGCTCTCCTGCGCGCGCTGCTTCTATGGCGGCATTTAGAGCAAGTAAATTTGTCTGATCAGCGATGTCGTCGATGATATTTAAGACATCTTTTACATTTTTAGCTTGATCAGCCAGGCTTTTCATTGAGCTAGCGAGTGAAATTTCGCTATTTGCAGCCTCATCTACATTTTTACTAAGTCCTAAAACATCGTTTGAGACCTCATTTATGTATAGACAGGTTCTTTCAAGATTTTCTTTGCTCTTTTTAGCCTCCTCAAATGAGCTCTTTATCTCTTCTGACATAGTTTTTGCCATGTTTGTCGTATCTGTGACGATTAGTGAAGATTTGTTGGTTAAATTTGTAGTTTGAGCTGAGGTTGAAGAGAGCTGCTCGGCGATAGATGAGTTCTCATGTGCTAGGCCTTTAACACTTTCTATAACAGATCTTAGCTCGCTTGTTAAGTCATTTATCGAGCTTTTGATGTTTGAAATTTCATCTTTACCGCTAACTTCAAGCTTTTTAGTAAGATCGCCCTTGCCACTTTTTATCTCATCTGACATCGCGGTTAAATTTGCAACGATATTTTTTATAGGTTTGATGATCGCTCTACTTAAGATAAATAGCACAACAGCTATTAAAACAACCGTGATCAGGGCACAAGCGATGATAAAAGTTCTTGTATTTTGGCTATTTTGCTCGTTTAGCACGACCTTTGTCTTTTCTATCTCATCAGCCAAGTCATCGACATATACGCCACTTCCTAGCATCCACTTATATGGCTCGAAATTTGCAGCATAGCCAAGCTTCTCCACTGGCTCCTCGCCCTCTTTTTTCGCCCAGCCAAATGTGACGAAGCCGCCGCCTTGTTTAGCTTTTTCAATGAGCTCTTTTATAAGAAATAGCCCTTTTGGATCTTTTAAGCCGATTAAATTTTTACCAACAAGCGATGGCTTTTCAGGGTGCATCAAAACAACGCCGTCGTAGTCATAGATGAAGATATAGCCAGTTTTATCGCTAAAGAATTTTAGCTTTGAGACGACTCTAAAAATTTCTTTTTTTATCTCATCGTCGCTTAGCCCTTTTTCTTTGCCGCCGTTGTAAATTTCACGCATCATTTGATTGATCGTCTCGACGTCATCTCTTAAATTTTCTTTTCTGGCATTTACCAGCTCGTCGTAGGACTTATGGGTGAAAAACTGAGTTAGATCGCTTGAAAATTTGCTATTTAAAAAGATGAGCAAACAGCTAACAAGCAAAACTGAGAAAACAAAAGTGAGAATTATCTTTGTAGATATTTTCATAGCACACATCCTTGCATTTTGGGATCTCCTAAAATTTACGTGCCATTTTATACATTCAAATCTTAATTATAAATTAACTTTTGAAATTTAAGAAAAAAGAAGAAATTTGCTGAGAGAATTTACTCAAAGCCCAAAATAACGAATAAGTTACAAATATTATTATTTTAAGCTTTGAGTGATAAATTTTATAAAATTTAGTTGCCTCTGCTTCCAGGCTTAATAGCCTTGCTACCACTCTTACAAAGCGGACAGTGCTCTGGCTCGTAAATTTCAAATTCAAAATTCCCCAAAGCAAAAAATGGCTTATCACTTGGCAGTTTTGCATTTGCTTTAGCTTCATTGCCTAAATTTGCAACCTTACAAAATCCGCGGTTTGCAAGTGCCGCAAAGCCAACCACCTCGCCCCCAAGGCTCTCTATC
The DNA here is from genome assembly GCF_002913545.1 of Campylobacter concisus. Lineage (GTDB taxonomy): Bacteria > Campylobacterota > Campylobacteria > Campylobacterales > Campylobacteraceae > Campylobacter_A > Campylobacter_A concisus_AV. Next base: position 28,517 of record NZ_PPBR01000090.1, read on the forward strand.
ACGTGCGCTGCTTCAAGTGCTGAGCCACCAGTTGTTATGATATCTTCACAAACTATAAATTTCTCGCCCTTTTTCACTTCAAAGCCGCGCCTTAGGCTCATCACCCTATCAACGCGCTCTGTAAATATAAAGCGCTTTTTCGCCGCACGAGCTAGCTCATATCCAGCTAAAATTCCACCAAGTGCAGGAGAACAAACGCTATCAAATTTAATGCCAAATTTCTCTATCACGCGCGCTAGCTCATCTGCTAGCTTTGCCGCAAGTGCTGGGTCTTCAAGCACCTTAGCACTTTGCAGATAAAACTGCGAGTGGTTGCCACTACTTAGCAAAAAGTGCCCCTCTAAATACGCCCCAGCATCCTTATAAATTTTCTCTAAATCCATCGCTTTTTCCTTTTAAAATTTGCCAAAAATCTTAACACATACCCACTTAAGCCACTCTTTTTAAAATTTAATAAGCCCCGCCCTTGTATAATTCTTGCACTCATACAAAAAGGACACACATGCTTCTCTTTAACCCTGTTGTTTTTAGCATTTTGGTGATGACGGTGCTATGTTTGCTGCGCTTTAACATCCTACTTTCTATCCTCATCTCAGCCCTTGTCGCTGGCGTTATGTATAAGCATGGTTTTAGTGGATTTGAAAGTGGTTTGGCAAGCGGTTTTGAGAGCTTTTTTACGGCCTTAAAAGAGACTACGCAAAGCCTCATAAGCGGCATGCAAGGCAACCTTGAAACCTCGCTTAGTTACATCTTGCTAGGTGCTCTTGCAGCTGCCATCGCAAATACAAATTTAACAGCCATCTTGATAAATGCAATGAGTAAATTTCTTAGCTCAAATAAGGTCATTTTTACGCTAACCATCGCATTTATCGCTTGTTTGTCTCAAAACTTGATCCCAGTTCATATAGCCTTTATACCTATCTTGATCCCGCCACTTCTTGCTCTTATGAATAAAATGGGCATAGATAGACGCGCGGTGGCTTGCGCTCTTACATTTGGACTTCAAGCGCCATATGTTAGCATTAGCGTTGGCTTTGGTCTGCTTTTTCACAATATCCTTAAAAAAGAGCTAGCAAACAATGGCATAAATACAACCATCTCAGACATCTCATCAGTCATGTGGATAGGTGGTGCTTCGATGTTTGTGGGGCTCATCTTAGCCATACTTTTTTATAGTAAAAAAAGGATTTATAAAACTTCTAAATTTGAAAAAGCCGAGCTTGATGAGATCGAGCGCGCAAAAAGCCTTGAGATGACTAAAAAAGAGTGGGCGGTCTTAGCTGGTGCGGTTGTCGCCTTTGTCGTGCAAATTTACACTTCTCTCTTGCCACTTGGCGCATTACTTGGACTTTTGGTAATGGTTGTTTTTGGCGGCATCGAATACAAAAAAGTAGATAAGATCATGGATAATGGCCTTGCTATGATGGGCTTTATCGCATTTATCATGCTTGTTGCTGCGGGATATGGCACCATTTTAAGAGAGAGTGGCGGTATAGACGAGCTTGTAAAATACGCTAGCTTGGTATCTGGCGGCAAGATAGGCGGAGCATTTTTGATGCTACTTATCGGACTTTTAGTCACGATGGGCATAGGCACTAGCTTTGGAACTATCCCTATCTTAGCCTCTATCTACGTGCCACTTTGCCTTAGTCTTGGCTTTGGCGTGCCAGCTATCATCTTGCTAGTTGGCATAGCAGCAGCTCTAGGCGACGCTGGAAGCCCAGCAAGCGACAGCACACTTGGACCAACGAGCGGTCTAAACGCTGATGGCGAGCACAACCACATATATGATACTTGCGTGCCTACATTTATATTTTTTAACATCCCACTAATCATCGGTGGCATCGTAGGAGCCATGATACTTGGATAAAATATGATATATAAAAAACAACCAAAATTATGTAAGGAGTAAAAATGATAGGTATGCTAGTTACCGAAGAGACACCACAGATCACTCAAATTTTACAAAAAGCGGTTCAAGAGATAAAACGAATAAACCCTCATGCAAGGGTTGAATTTGTAGATTATAACGACTACTATATAAATAAAGAAAATGAACAAAATTTAAAAGAGCTGATCGCGAAGCATAGACGTGGCGAGCTTAAATATTACACTCTTGATGATATTATCGCTGAAACCGATGCCATAATAGAAGGCAAAATTTAAGATGAAAATTCTTTTTACAGATGATTTTAAAGAGAGTCTAAAAGAGATATTAAAATTCATAAAACAAGATAGTAAGGACCGTGCATATACCTTTCGCGATAGTCTAAAAAACGAAATCATAAAAATCCCTGAAAGACCATACTCTTACAGAGAAAATCTAACTATGAAAGATACTCAAGTAAGAGACTTAGTCTTCAAGGGATATGTTGTTGTATTCGTCATAGATGAGGGCGAACAGACTATCACTATCATATCAATCTATAAACACAATCTACCAAATTTAAAATATCCTCAGTAACTATTTTTTACCGATATAAATTTTGGAACATCTTTTGCTTTAGAAAGATCATAAAAAATTTTAAAACGAGAAAAAGGATAAGCTCATGATGAGATCACTTTGGTCTGGTGTTTCAGGCCTACAAGCCCACCAGATAGCCATGGACGTAGAAGGCAACAATATCGCAAACGTCAATACCTATGGTTTTAAATACAACCGCGCAAATTTTGCTGATATACTAAGCCAAACTCCAAGAGTAGCTACCGCTCCACAAGGTCAGCTAGGCGGTCAAAACGCTATGCAAATAGGTCTAGGAACGACTATAAACTCAACTACAAGAATTTTCTCACAAGGCACACTAACAGCTACTGACAAACAAACCGACCTTGCTCTTCAAGGAAATGGCTTCTTCGTCGTATCTCCAGATGGCGGAACGACAAGATACTACACAAGAAACGGCGATTTCGTCCGTGATAAGGCTGGTAACTTCGTAAATAACAGCGGCTATATCGTTCAAGGCTGGACTAGAGATGACGAGACTGGTACTATCGACTCAACAGGCCCTATAAGCAACATCGTCATCAAAAAAGGTCTTACAACTCCAGCAAGAGCGACAACAGAAGTTAAAATAAAAGGCAACCTCGACTCAGGTAACACCATCGGTCAAAGAAGCACGCCTATATATACACTTGACTCAGTTGCAGGCGGACGCGACTTTGACAATGACGGTGTTTTAACTGGAAATGAAATACATAGTGAAAACGACGTAAATAACGACGAATTTTATACGAACTCAAGAAACGAGCAAATTTTAACAGAGCGTGGCGTCGATCTTGGCGTGACATTTGACGAGCTTGGAAATGGTCTAGCTTTACGTGAAGGTCAAGGTATATGGGTAAGCTACGCAAATGCAAAATCTCAAAAATTTGCTATAGGTAGTAAATCACCTCAAAATATCGGTTCGCTTAATGGAAACTACAACTTAGATATAACTTTAAATGGTGTAAAAATTGCTAAAAGTGTAACAAATATAAGTGATATAGCAGCTGCAATCAATGCCCAATATAATACAACTGGCGTTAGGGCTGAAATTTCAGAAGGCAATAAACTAACGCTTATCAATAGAAATAACTCTGGCACAACTGAAGAGACAAAAAACATACATTTGGTAGTAAATGACGGAGACACTATAGGCGAAGCAACAGCAGCATTAGGTGTGCAAGGTGGATTACCTAAAAAATTAGATATCAGAACAGCTTACCAATATGTCTATACAAGCTCACAAACAACAGCCGTTCATCCAAATAACGATAGGGTAGCAAGACAGATCACTACAACAGAAGATCTTCGCGCTGCTATGCAAGAAGATGCTAGAAACCACGTTGATTATAACGGAGATGGAGAAATCGGCGCAAATTCTACATCCTATGACGCTAAGAAACTAGCTGAAGCTGCTGGAAAAGATGCTCCAGATCCTAAAGCTGCTGTTGAAAAGGCATTATCTGATACAAAATATAGTGAAGAACTACAAAGATATAAAGATGCTTATGATGCAGCAATATTAGCAGGTAAGACACCAGAAGAAAGTCATCAAGCTGGTTTAAATGATATTGTTCGCATAATAGGAACAGCTACAAAACTAGCTGATGATGCTGGCAAGGCTAACCCTGCAGATCCTAAATTTGCCGTTGCAGAAGCTTTAGTAGATCCAGACTATAGCACTTACTTAAATACATATAAAGCTGCTTATGACGCAGCAGGTGGAACACCTGCAAACAAGCATACTGCTGGTTTAAATGCTATTACGCTTCCTGCTACCACTGACCCTAATTATCCTAAAATAAAATCAATTAAGGAATTAATAGAAGCTGCAGGAAAGAATTCTACAGAACCTAAAACTGCCGTTGCAATGGCTTTAGTAAAAACAGAATACGCTGAAAAACTAAACCAATACAAAAATGCTTATGATACAGCTACTGGGACACCTGCACCTACACCTGCACAAAGACATAAAGCTGCTATAGATCAGATATTAGAAAGTGGAGATGATACAAACGACGGCGTAAAGATCACAGTGAATAAACTAGGTCAGTTTCAATTAGAAAACCCAGCAAGTAATGAAGCTAATAAGGCTCTTAGAGCCGACCATGCACTTTATATGACTACAACTGGTCTTACAAAACCAGCTCAAGGCTCTAGTGCAGCTGCTGTAAATGAAAATGTTCGCTTTACGACTATCATGAAAGCACTTGATGGCGCACTAAGCCCAGGTCAAGCTCTAAGAGCGAGTGGTAAGATGATGATGTCAAGCCACGGCTCAACAGCTGAAATTTTTGACTCGCTTGGCTCAAAACACACAGTTAGTATCAAATGGGCAAAGACAGGCACTACAACAGATGGCGGAACTGAGTGGAATATGATTATCCAAGTGCCAGAGCCTGCTAAGATAAACTACACAGGCGAGGGTCCAGACAACGTTGTCACTGGCTCAGTTAGATTTAACTCAAATGGCTCACTTGCTAGTTTTCACCCAGCTACGATAACATTTTCAGCTAACAACGGCTCACAAAGTGGTCAAAATGTTAGTTTAAATTTTGGTTTGGGAACTGATTTTAACGGACTAACAAGCTTTGATAAAGACTCATCAACTGAGTCTATCTCACAAGATGGCTACACAGGTGGCACACTAAATGACCTAAAGATCGATGAGACTGGCACTATCATCGGTGCATTTACAAACGGACAAAGCTTTGGTCTAGCTCAAGTGGCACTTGCTAGCTTTACAAACAACGAGGGTCTTCAAAGTGAGGGCGGAAACGTCTTTTCACAAACTGCAAACTCAGGCGAAGCAGTCATCGGCGCAGCAGGCACAGGTGATAAAGGAACGATCGCAGCTTCAAAACTAGAAGCTAGTAACGTCGATCTAAGCCGTGCGCTAACAGATCTTATCGTCATCCAAAGAGGCTTTCAAGCAAACTCAAAAACGATCACAACAAGTGATGAGATGCTAAACACACTTCTTCAACTAAAACAATAATCATAAAGGGGGCGCTCGCTCCCTTTTAAATTTACAAATAAAATCAGCCTTCTTTTTGTAAAATGCTAAAAAATTTCACAAAAAGAGAAAATATGCAAGTAACACTTCTAAATCACACCCCACTAAATATCTGCTCTCACGCGATCCGCACATGCTGGCAAAGCTTTGAAAAAGGCGATAATGGCGGCGAAAAAGACGTCGAGCTGATAGATAGGGTGGGTAATAAATTTAAACACGCATCAACACTAGAGCATCTTTACTACAACTTCTACATCCAAGGCATCTCGCGCGCACTACTTCAAGAGCTAGCCCGCCACCGATTAGCAAGCCTAAGCGTCAAATCAACCCGCTACACGCTAAAAGAGCTAAAAAAGGAGGAGAAATTTGAAGTAGGGCAGTTTGAGCGTGCGGCTAAATTTATCGTGCTAACAAATGACGAAATGGTCGATAACGCGAGCATAAAAGCGCTTGAAAACTTACGTGAAATTTTAGCCTCAACCACAAAAAGCCTTGATATAGTTAAATACTGCTTGCCAGAGTGCTATAAAACCGAGCTTACATGGAGCATAAACGCTAGAAGCTTGCAAAATTTTATCTCTCTTAGAAGCTCAAAGTCAGCCCTTTGGGAGATAAGAAATTTAGCAAATGCTATCTACGATGTCTTGCCAAATGAGCATAAATTTATCTTTGAGAAGTGCTTGCCAGAGGATGAGGGTTAAAATTAAGTGTAAAACAGCACCAAAGTATAAATTTAAAAAGTATTCTAATATCTTTTAAAAATATCTTGGTGTCTGCCTATTTTAAAAAGCTTTAAAATTTCATCATCTCTTTGATAAATTATTACCAAATCTCCAAAAACGTGGCACTCTCTAAATTCTTTCAAACTTCCAGTAAGCTGATGATCTTTTAAATCATCAGCTAATTTTTCATCATTTTGTAGTTGAAAAACCACCTTTGAAATCGCTTTTTCATCCCATCCTTGCTTTAAAACTAACTTCAAATCCTTTTTATAAGAGCTAAAAATTTCTAAAATTCTCATCAATGATTTTCTTGTTTTATTTCACTGATCAAGTCATTATGATTTTTATAAAATCCAACACTTTTTGCGTTTTTTAGATCAAGCAATGTCTGCTCTGTCGGTATCTCTTGCCCTTTTGAACTATTGACATACTTGATCTTATATTTTGGATCCATAGCTTGTGCCATCGCTTTAAATGCCTCAATAGCTTTTTGACTGATATTATCGCCTATTATTGTTATTGTTTGCATAGTATGCCTTTTTGTTTTTTTTGGGATTATATCATTTTTTGTTTTATTGTGTTTTTGTCTAAATTTACTTTTTCAAAACGTAAAGAAGCTCGTCTACGTGGATGTTTCTAGCTTTTAAATTTCTGCTGCCGCGGTAGGCGTTATACTTTTGGCGAAGCAGATGAACTTTGCCCATTTTATTTAGGTTTTTGTCAAATTCATCTTGGTTGATAAAGCCCTCTGAGTTAAACGAGATAAGCACAAATTTCGCCTTTAAATTTGCTATCAGCTCGAAAAATGCCTCGCTTGCTGATGCTTTTTTATTAAAAACTGATCTATTCCAGTCCTTTGCGATGCCTGAGACTTTTGAAATTTTACTTGGCTCCTCATAGCTTGCGATGAGATTTAGCATGAAGTAGTTTGAGCCGTATGGGTGCTGGTTATAAGGTGGGTCAAGATAGACTAGATCAAGCCCATCAAGCTCTTTTGCCAATAAATTTGCATCCTTTTGATAGACCTCAAATGGCACGCTAAAATTTGAAAAAATTGGCTTAGTCAAATTTATATCAGAAGTGATCCTTGAGATGGCATTTTGCCCCCTGCCACCAAACTGACCGATGCCCTCTTTATTTTTATGAAAACCTTTAAAAATTCCACTCGTATTTGCATGCACGCTTGCGTTATAAAGTAGTGGAGCTATGAAAAATTTTCTCATTTCAGCTGGCAATATCTCATCTATGAGCCTTCTTGCGGTGTCAATGAATTTGGCATTTTTCCTTGTGTAAAAGACCCGCTCGCCCCAAGCGATATTTTCGTCATCTTGTGGGGCATAAAGCCTTGTTATAAAGCCCTCACAAAGGCTCTTTTCTATCTCTTTTTCAAGCTTTTTTTGCCAGAAATTTATCTCATCTCTTAGCTCATTTGTGGCGTTTTGTAGGTAGCATGAGTTTGTGATGAAGCTATAAAGCTCCAAGTCGTTTGCGACTAGAAATTCGCTATTTTGCTTTAAAAACCTAGCCACCACGCCGCTTCCGCTAAAGAGATCGCAGCAGCTAAGCTTCTCTTTTTTAAGCTCGTCTTTTGCGTATTTTACGCCTCGCTCGATAAAGCCTAAAAGAGAGCGTTTGTTACCAAGATAGGTTAAAATTTGCTCTTTTAGATAGGCTTGATTTTCTTGTTTTACTGGTTTCAAATCAGTGCTTTTTTAGTCCCATAGCATCAACGTCAAGCTTGATCTCATCGTTGTTTATGATGACTAGACCTTGTGCTAAAATTTTGTTTGCTATGGCATGCGCCTCATCAAGCGAGTGCATCTTGTAAGTGCCGCATTGAAATTTATTTAGCTCTGGGATCTTATCTTGATCTTTGACTTCTAAGATATCTTTCATTGAAGCAAGCCACGCCTTTTTCACAGCTTCTTCGCTAGGTGTGCCGATCACGCTCATGTAAAAGCCAGTCCTGCAGCCCATCGGTGAGATGTCTATGATCTCTACGCCGTTGCCATTTAAATGGTTTCTCATAAAACCAGCAAATAGGTGCTCTAAAGTGTGAGTGCCCTTTTCTGGCAAAATTTCCTCATTTGGCTTGCAAAATCTCAAGTCAAAAACGCTGATATCATCGCCTTTTGGGGTCTTCATACTCTTTGCTAGTCTTACTCCTGGGGCTTTCATCTTCACATGATCTACGCAAAAACTATCAAGTAGTGGCATATATTCTCCTTTAAATTTTTGGTAATTTTAGCGTAAAAAAGATTTAAAAATTTAAAGGCCCACGTAATTTTACATGAGCCTAGTAATATTTGAATAGTTTGGGGTATTAAAATTTATTTTTTCTAACGTCTGTTAGTATGACCTTCGCCATGCCGTCTATCTCGCTAGTTACGTCGTTTGTAGTATTAACAACTGAAATATTTTCTTTTGTAACATTATCTATTTGAGATACACTTTGATTTATCATATCAACAGCTGTTGTTTGCTCTTTGATTGATTCACTCATCTCGTTAATTGATTGAGCAAGGACATTTGTATTTGCCTCGATCTCGCCAAGTGATTTTTGTGTTCTTTCAGCTAGCTTTCTAACCTCATCAGCCACAACTGCAAAGCCACGTCCATGCTCACCTGCACGAGCAGCTTCTATGGCAGCATTTAGAGCTAGTAAATTTGTCTGATCAGCAATATCACGGATAATAATGATGATATTTTTGATCTCATCACTTTGTCTTATAACATCCGCTGTCTTTTGTGATATAGCATTCATTGAGCTTGACATCTCCTCGATAGCTGCTGCACTTTCTTGAATAGACTCTGCTTGCTTATTTGCTCCTGAAGTTAAATTCTTCATAGATTCAGATAAAATTTGTGCTTTTTCTTCCAAAATTTGTGCCTGGCTTAGATTATCATTTAACATATTGCAAATAGCAACACCAGAGCTATTTATACCAAGCATCATAGCTTTTAGATCAGCTTCAATGTTTTCATCTATTTCAATCTTTGCAGTATAGTCATTTTTAGAGTAAGCGTTTAATATATTTATTACATTACCCAAATTTTTACTAATAGAACTAAAGAAAGTGTTTAGTAAATCTTTTAGTTTGATAAGAGATGGGTTATTTGGGTTCTCACTTAGTTTGACGCCTAAATTTCCTCTTATCATATTATTTGCAGCTATATTTAGCTCTTCAAGCATGGTATTATCTTTTTTGATGCCAGCTATGACTTTGTCGATATTTTTATTTATCTCTTCGCTCATCACGCCAAATTCATCAGTAGTGTGGATATCTAGCTTACTTGGGGCAGTGCTGCTCTCATAAGTGATAAATTTAAATGTATCAGAAAGCTTCTCTTGGATAACTCCGATAGGTTTAAGTGAGCGTTTTAGTAGTACAAATACAATGGCTGAGAGTATGACTATAAAGAGCACCGCAAGTATTAGCTGAGCTTTTAAGATAGGCATAGTGTTGTTTGAAAAGGTATCCGCACCTATTGCAACAGCAGCAAGCCAGCCATCATCGTTGATAGGTAAAATTTTAGCTGTTACATCTTGGTTTTTAGAGTTTTTATATGAGATCAGACCATTTTCGTCAAATTCTTTATTGTTATACTTTTCTGAGACGACCTTTGTAGCAGGTAAGATGGTACCAACTTCTGAAGCTATATCAGAAATAAGCATAGTTCCATCTTTTTTCATAATATAAGCATATCCACCTTCTTTAGTTTTACCAATATCAAGGATCTTGTCACTTAACTTTTTAATGTCTATATCAATACCAAAAACACCTTCAAATTTACCATTTTTAGTAACAGGAGCAGTAAAAGTGATAACTAGATCATTTGTAGAAGTGACTCTTGGCTCGGTATAAATTTCTTTATTTTTCTCTTTTGTACTCTTATACCAGCCTCTAGTTCTTGGATCATATTTATCAGCTACGGTTGTTCTTTTACCATCTGACTGAAAAAAGCGTCCATCTTCATCGCCATAATATACATAAGTTATTATGGAATTTGATATCTTTTTTTCAAGCAAAACGAAATTCATTATATCATCGCCACTTTGCAACTCATTGATAACAGCTGAAGATTTTTTAACGTATTCTAAATTTTCATCAAAAAACGTATCTATGACACCTTTTACATCTTTTAGAATTTGATCTTCTTTTTGGCTAACAAGCTCAACCACCTTTTTCTCTGACGTAAAATAGCTGACTGCGGAAATAGCACAAAACGAGATGATGAGTAAGATCATCAAGGCAAATGCTATTTTATTTGTGATAGAACGAAACACCTTTACTCCTTTAAATTTTGTTTGAAATTTATTTGTAAAACAAAATCGGAGTAAAAATGAAAATGTTTATAGCTTTTTTATAGTGTTCTCATAAATTCAGTGCTATAAATTCCCTCGATGCGTCTTTTCATATCATCATGCCAGCCATTTGTAAGAGTGGTGAGGGCGTTAAATTTCTCTAGTAAATTTAAATTTTCACTTGGCGCGTAAAAGAGCCTGTTTATCTCTAAAATGCTCATATGAACTGGATCACTTTTTAAAACTTCTATCGCGTCGCCTGCTTTGCACGAGCCTGGCGTAAGGACACGGTAGTACCAGCCAGTAAGGCCTGTTTCAAAGATGTGTGTCGCCATATTTTCATTGCCCCATCTTTTTGAGAGCTTAAAGCATGGCTTTCTAGGCTGCGAGACTTGAAGCACAAGCGAGCCCACCTTGTGGATATCGCCCACATAGACGCAGCTCTCATCAAGCCCATCAACGCATAAATTTTCTCCCATCGCACCATAAGCCATGTTTTTTAATCCTAAAAATTTCTCCCACTCGGCATAGTTTGCAAATGAATTTGCAAATACTGCCTTTTCAGGGCCGCCATGATGCTTCGTATCAGCGACGCTATCGCCCTCAAAGCCAAGCTCATTTGCAAAAATTTCGCCATTTTGAGCTACTTTAAAAATAGCCGAGCTCCAAGGTAAATTTAGCTTATCAGTCGCATTTTGTGAGCCGTAGTTTTTCACATCTCCTATTAGTAAAGCTTTTAGTGTTGCCATATTTTTCCTATCAAATTTAGTTTATTCTTAAATTATTCGCGTGAGTTAGCGCGATCGCGATAGCATCGGTGATATCAAGCGGTTTTATCTCTTTATTTATACCTAAAATTTTCTTCACCATAAATGCCACCTGCTCTTTGTCAGCCTTTGCCTTGCCAGTGACAGTTTTTTTCACTTGAAGTGGCGTATATTCGGCAAAGTCGCCATGAAGCTGTAAAATTTTAAGGCTAAGTGCCCCGCGAAACTGAGCGAGCTTTAAGACCGTTTTTGGATTGTAGGCAAAGAATATGTCCTCTACCGCGACCTCGTCAAATTTATGGTTTTTAAAGATGAGATCAAGCCCCTCGCAAAGCTCTGTTATTTGGTATTGAAGCGTGTTTGGCTTTATCTTTATAAGCCCAGCTTCAAGAAGTATAGTTTTAAATTTGCTCTTTTCAAGTATCGCGTAACCGCAATTTTTCGTGCCTGGATCGATTCCTAAAATTTTCATCACAATCTTTTCAATACTTTTTCACGACTTTTTCACGCCGTGAAAAAGTTTGTCGGAGTTTAACAAAGGTTTTATTAAATTTAAGATAAAATCGCTAATAAAATTAATTACTTCAAAAGGGTTTAAATTTGCTAGCAGACGAGATTTTAGAGCTTTTACAGACAAAAATATCCGCTAATGAATTTGACTGCTACATCAAACAATTAAAATTTAACGAAAAGGCTTCAAACGAAGATTTTATAGTTTTTAACGCCACGAGTGAGTTGATGGCTAAATTTATAAAAACTAGATACGCAGAAAAGATCGCCTACCTTTACGAAGTAAAAACCGGCAAAAAGCCAGAGGTCGAGATAACTAGCCAAACAAAACTAAAAAACATAAAGCAAAACCAAGTAAATGTAAAGCAGATCAAGGCGCAAAGTAGCATTTTAAACCCTGGATATACATTTGAAAATTTTGTCTGCGGCGACTCAAATCAGTTTGCATTTCTAAACGCAAAAGCAGTCGCAGACAAGCCTGGCGTGCTTTACAACCCACTTTTTATCTATGGCACAACTGGCCTTGGTAAGACACACTTACTTCAATCAGTTGGCAACTACTGCTTAGATCAAGGTAAGGTCGTTATCTGCGTGACGAGCGATCAGTTTATGATTGATTTTACCACGCATCTAAATAGCCACTCGATGACTAAATTTCGCGAAAAATATCGAAACTGCGACGTTTTACTAATAGACGACGTACAATTTCTTGGCAAAACAGATAAAATTCAAGAAGAGTTTTTTAACACCTTTAACGAGCTCATCGCCAAAAAAGGTCAGATCGTCATGACCTCAGACCGCCCAGCAAAGATACTAAAAGGCTTTGATGAGAGGCTAAAGTCTAGGTTTGAACAAAGCATAATGGCTGATATCACGCCACCTGAGCTTGATACAAAGATAGCTATCATCATCAAAAAATGTGAATTTGACAAAATTTATCTAAATAAAGAAGTGATCGACTACATCGCTACAAACATGGGCGATAATATCCGCGAGATCGAGGGTGCTATCATAAATTTAAACGCCTATGCAAGCTTGATGAGAGTTGAGATAACACTTGAATTTGCTAAAAACACGCTAAAAGATCTCATCAAAGAGAAGCATGAAAATATAAATTTAGAGACTATTATAGAGATCGTTAGCAAAGAACTAAATATCAAGCCAAGCGATATAAAAAGCAAGTCAAGAGTGCAAAACATCGTCGAGGCTAGACGTATCATCATCTACCTTGCAAAGATGCTCACTACAAATTCAATGCCACAAATCGCAAACTATTTTGGTATGAAAGACCATAGCGCCGTTAGTCACAATATAAAAAAGATAAACGAGCTCATGGAGAGCAACGAAATTTTCAACCTCAGAGTGACTGAGATAAAGAACAAAATTTTAACAAAAGGATAAAAACAGAATGAAATTCGTGAATAAATGTGAAGAAATGAAAAATTCTTTTCACATTTTAAATAACGATGCTGGCGTGAGAAAAGATGCTTTTCACACTTTCACGCTACCAACTAATACAACAAAAAGAAAATTAAAAATAAGAGGGAGTATTTAATGAAGGTTTTAATAAACAAAAACATGCTTGAGAGCATAGTAACAAACACTAATCCATATCTCGAAAAAAGAGATCTTAGTGCTATAACTTCTCACATCTATATCTCTGCAAAAGATGGAGTTTTAAACATAAAAGCGACTGATCACGAGATAGGACTAGCATATAAACTAAGCAACGCAAAGATCGTTGATGAGGGCTATGCGACTGCAAATGGTAAAAAGCTACTTGACATAATAAAAAGCCTAAAAGATGAAGAGGTAACGCTTGAAACTGTTAATAACTATCTTTACATCAAGCAAAAAAACTCAAAATACAAACTTCCAATGTATAAATTTGAAGATTTCCCAGAGTTTCCAAACATCAATGGCAAGGCTAAATTTGACATAGACGCCATAATGCTAGGCAGAAGCTTAAAGAAAATTTTACCTTGCATTGATAGCAACAACCCTAAATTTGAGCTAAACGGCGCTTTATTAGATATAAAACAAAACTATATAAATATAGTAGGCACCGATACAAAAAGGCTAGCTGTATTTAAATTTGCAAATGAAGCGAGCAATGAGTTTTCACTAATCATCCCTAAAAAAGCGATAAATGAAATTCAAAAGCTATTTTTCGACAAGATAGAAATTTACTATGATGAAAACGTCCTCATCGCTCAAAGCCAAAATTTTGAGTTTTTCACAAAGCTGATAAACGGCAAATTCCCTGACTATGAGCGCGTTATACCAAAAGATATTGCTATAAGATTTGAGCTAAGCAGAGATAAGATGGTTGAAGGCATCAAGACTATTTCTATGCTAAGCGATCAGATGAAGATAACTTTTTCAAAAGAAAGCATCACATTTGAGAGCATCATAGAGGACAACTCTGAGGCAAAAACGATGATAGAGTTTCAAACAGGACTTGAAGAAGATATCAGCATAAATGTAAAAAATAGAAATTTAATAGACTTCTTACAAAGCATAGAAGATGAGAAATTTGAGTTTGGATTTAAAGATAGAAATTTACCTTTCGTTGTTAGCTCAAAAGAGCTTCTAACGGTTATAAGTCCATTAAATATATAAGTTAAAAAAGGTTTATGATGGAAAATAATTATGGCGCAGAAAATATTAAAGTACTAAAAGGTCTTGAGGCGGTTAGGAAGCGCCCAGGCATGTATATAGGCGATACTAACATAAGCGGTCTTCACCACATGATCTACGAAGTCGTTGATAACTCTATCGACGAAGCGATGGCAGGATACTGCGATACGATAGATGTTGAGCTTACACGTGAGGGCTCAGCGATCATTAGCGATAATGGACGTGGTATCCCAGTAGATATGCACCCGACTGAGAAAATTTCAGCTGCGACTGTTGTTCTAACTGTGCTTCACGCTGGTGGTAAATTTGACAAAGACACTTATAAGGTCTCTGGCGGTCTTCACGGCGTTGGTGTATCTGTCGTAAATGCCCTTTCTAAAAAGCTAGTCGTAAATATCAAACGCGATGGCAAGCTTCACAGACAAGAATTTGCAAAAGGCATCCCTCAAAGCGATCTTGAAGTGATAAAAACTACAAACCGCACAGGTACGCAAGTCGAGTTTTGGCCAGATGATAGCATATTTGAAGTGACTGAATTTGACGATGAAATTTTAGTAAAGAGATTTCGCGAGCTAGCCTAT
Organism: Campylobacter concisus; assembly: GCF_002913545.1. GTDB lineage: Bacteria > Campylobacterota > Campylobacteria > Campylobacterales > Campylobacteraceae > Campylobacter_A > Campylobacter_A concisus_AV. The sequence continues at coordinate 43,541 of NZ_PPBR01000090.1, forward strand.
CTAAATCCAAAGATAACTATAAATTTTAAAGATCAAAGAAACGGCAGAAGCGAGAGCTTTCATTTTGAGGGTGGACTTGAGAGCTTTGTAACTGATATGAACAAGGCAAATGCTGTCAGCAAAGCAGTCTCATTTAGCGGCGGCGAAGATGATGTTATGGTTGATTTTGCACTGCTTTACAACGATACTTATAATGAAAATTTACTAAGCTTTGTAAATAACATCAAAACTCCAGATGGCGGTACGCACGAGGCTGGCTTTAGAGCAGGTCTTACAAGAGTTATCACAAACTACGTTCAAGCAAACGCTGCTGCACGTGAAAAAGATACAAAGATAACTGGCGAAGATATCCGCGAGGGACTTATCGCAGTTGTTAGCGTAAAAGTGCCAGAGCCGCAGTTTGAGGGGCAAACAAAGGGCAAACTAGGCTCAAGCTACGTAAAACCTATCGTTCAAAAGATGGTTTTTGACGTGCTTACAAAGTATTTCGAAGAAAATCCTATCGAAGCAAGAGCGATAATGGATAAAGCTCTAATGGCAGCTCGCGGTCGCGAGGCCGCTAAAAAAGCTAGGGATCTAACTCGTAAAAAAGAGAGCATGAGCGTAGGCACGCTCCCTGGCAAACTAGCTGATTGTCAGAGTAAAGATCCAGTAATTAGCGAGCTATATCTGGTGGAGGGCGACTCTGCGGGCGGTTCTGCAAAGCAGGGACGTGATAGAGTTTTTCAAGCGATATTGCCGCTTAAGGGTAAAATTCTAAACGTTGAAAAGGCAAGACTAGATAAAATTTTAAAATCTGATGAGATAAAAAATATGATAACAGCGCTAGGCTGCGGTATCGGAGATGAATTTGACGCTGAGAAGCTTAGATATCATAAGATCATCATCATGACCGATGCTGACGTCGATGGTAGCCACATCCAGACGCTGCTTTTAACTTTCTTTTTTAGATTTTTAAATAAAGTTGTTGAAAACGGCCACATCTACCTAGCTCAGCCGCCACTTTACCGCTATAAAAAAGGTAAGAAAGAAATTTATCTAAAAGATGAAAAGGCATTAAACGAATTTCTTATCGAAACTGGCATCGAGGGCGTTGATATAGAGGGCATTGGTAGTGCGGATTTAATTGATTTTTTAAAGATCGTTGCAGCTTATAGAAGCGTCTTAAAAGAGCTTGAAAAACGCTTTAACGTCCTTTCAGCGATCCGCTATATGATAGAAAATCCAGACATCGTCTCAAAAAGCTACAATGAAATTTTTGAAATTTTAAGAGACTTCTTAAAAGCTGAGGGTCACAACATCCTAAACCACTACGTTAGCGATGATGAGGTTAGAATTTATGTCCAAACTGAAAGCGGCCTAGAAGAGCTTGTGGTAAATGAAAATTTATTCACAAATCCACTCTATGAAGAGGCACTTTACATCAGTCAAAAGATAAAAGAGCACGGTCTAGACTTGCATAGTGACGTTATAGACGTGCTTGATGAAGTAGAGAAAAATGCGAAAAAAGGTGCATATATCCAGCGCTACAAAGGTCTTGGTGAGATGAATCCTGAGCAGCTTTGGGAGACTACGATGAACCCTGAGAATAGAAGACTTTTAAAGATCGATATAAACGATGCTATAAGCGCTTCTGATACGTTTAATCTCTTTATGGGCGATGAGGTCGAGCCAAGAAGAAACTACATCCAAGACCACGCAAAAGACGTTAAACACTTGGATATATAAAATATAAAGGATAAAAGATGAGCGAAGAGATGAAGTATGGCGAGAAAATTTTAAAAGAATTTGACGTAGAGAGTGACCTTGAGGTCTGGGAAAATAAGCAAACAAGGGACTATGTCATAAAGATCACTCTGCCTGAGTTTTGCTGCCTTTGCCCTCGCTCTGGTTATCCTGACTTTGCGACCATATACCTAGAGTACATCCCAAATAAGCTAGTTGTCGAGCTAAAAGCGATAAAGCTTTATATAAATAGCTTTATGAACCGCAACATCAGCCATGAAGATAGTATAAATGAAATTTACTCTGTTTTAGAGAAAAAACTTGAGCCAAAATTTATGAAGATAGTGGGTGACTTTAACCCACGTGGAAATGTCCATACAGTTATCGAGATCAGCTCTGATCTAGTGGTAAAAAAGCCAGCTGAAGAGAAAGAATACGCTCCAAGAAGTAGGGAGAGAAGCTTTAGCGACAAGCCGCGTGAGAGGCGTGGCACAAGCGATCGCGCTAGCAGCAGAGGCAGCAGAGATGATAAATTTAAAAAAGATGACAAGCCAAGAAGAAGCTCAAACAAAGAGGGCTTTAGAAAGATAAGCTACGCCGATGATAAGAAGCCAAAAGTAGTCAAAAAGGATAAATAATGATAAGTGCTAAGCTTATAGAACATATCTTTAAAGCAGCATCTATATCACGTTGGAACGACTATCCAAAGATGACAAATTTAGTCGAGCTTGACAAACAGGCTCATAAATTTATCATCGCTTATTTCATAGCAAAACAAGAGCAAAATGCCGACATGAACTACATCATCGAGGCTGGGATTTTTGAGTTTTTAAGCAGGGTTGTAGTCACAGACATACGCCCTGACGTCTTTCACCACATCCAAAAGATAAAAAAAGATCAGATAAATAGCTGGGTTTTAAGCAACCTTGAGACGCTCATCTCAGATATCGAGGGCGGCGAGTTTTTGGAGAGGTTTAAAAACCACTATAAAAACGACAAAACTCACGAAAAAGAGCGCCTTATACTAAAAGCAGCCAGCTATCTTGCCACGAGGTGGGAATTTTCTATCGTCTATCAAACAAGCCAGTTTTTAAGCGACATCGACGAGCTTAAGGCGAAGGTCGAGGAGGAGATGGAGGATTATTACGAGCTAATTGGTGTTAGAAAGATCGCTATGAATCAAAAATTAGCCCGCCTTGTAGATCTAAGTGGCAGGCTAAGGTTTCAAAAGCGCTGGGCGCAAACGCCTCGCATCCCTGAAACTGCGGTCTTAGGACATATGCTAGTTGTTGCGATACTTAGCTACTTTTACTCACTAAAAGCAAAAGCTTGTAAAAAACGGCTAGAAAATAACTTCTTTTGCGCACTATTTCACGACTTGCCAGAGAGCCTCACAAGGGATATCATAAGCCCTGTAAAATACGGCGTAAAGGGGCTAAATGAGATCATCAGCGAGTATGAGATGAGGCTTATTGATGAGAGGATTTTGCCATTTGTGCCTGAAAAGATCAAAGATGAGTTTAGTTACATCCTTGGTATCAGAAAAGATGGCGAGAAATTTATCAAAGATGAGTTTGAAAATAGGACTTATGAGCGCAAGATCATCTGCCACGAAGGGACTATGGAGAACGTAAATGAGGATAAATTTAACCCGATCGATGGCAAAGCGCTAAAATACTGTGATAAGCTCTCAGCCTACATCGAAGCTGGAATTTCTATAAGCTACGGCGTCAAGTCAAAAGAGCTAACTGACGGCTTTAATAATATGTATAAATTTTTTAGCGAAAAACCTAAGATCGATGGAGTGGATTTTTTAGAAATTTGCGATGATTTTAATGAGCATTTTGGTTTAGAAAGACCCCCTCTCAGATGACTGCGGCACACACTTAATACAAGTGCTCTGCTGTGTTCCCACCCTGAAGCGGTGCTCATAAAAAGCATTGCACAGGTCTAAGAAGGAGCTTTGCAATCATACAAAAACTATACTTAAATTTAGTTTTATAGTTACATTTTTAAAAATTTAGCTTTAAAAGTATATAATCTCACATAAATTTCACCAAAAGTAGGGCAATGTCAGGAAAGATCAAACTTCGTTTTTTATCGGCCTTTAGAGATTTTTTTGTCTATCATCACAAGTCTTTAGAGTTTCGTGCCAAAATTTTTGCCGCGATTATCTCGGCTAAATTTGACCCAGATGAGGATGATTTTTCCATTTTAAATGACATCGTAAATGAAATTTATGAAAACGATCAAACTAGAAAAGACTTCTTAATCCAAACCGTTAGAGAGTACGTGGCAAGGGTTAAGAAAAACGATAGGATCACGCTTGACACGCTTCTTTTAAGCATAGATAAAGATATGAAAGATCACAAAAGATATGCTAAAAAGATAGACTTTTCGCACCTTCGCCGCTTGATGAGTGGCTGCGAGGAGGAAATTTTAGTGCAGCAAAGGGTATATGAGTTTTTGATAAACGAGGTCAAACTCTACTCGCAAAGTGCTTAAATTTCACTCAAATTTAATCAAAAATTTTCGTGGCTTGTAGCTAAATTTTCTCGTTTTTTACCTTGATTTTCTCTATTTATCTCGCTAGTTTGGGCGATTCGTGACCAAAAATTTGAAACAACAATTCATCAGCTAAATTTACATTGATAAATGTGCATTATTTTGCGATAAAACGATATAGACCTTGGGCTAACCATAAAATTTAAAAGCAGGATGCTACAAAATAAAAATAATTAAGCGCATAGATTAGCCCGTTTTGTAGCTTCTTAGTGGTGCTTGCTTGCTACCCTGCAAAGGACAAGAGCCTAAAGTAAGCCATAGGGCTTTTTAAAGAGTATATTTGTAAGGTCATAAAAGAGAGTATCGACACAAAACTAGGCAAAAACCGCCTACTTTGGCACGGAGTGAAATAAATTTAAGCTGCTTTTTGCACGGCGGCTGAGTGGGTTATTATGTCGTGTAAATTTAGCTTGTCTTTTCTAAAAAAGCAAAGGCAAAGTCCGATGATACTAAAGCCAGCAAATGCAAAGCAAATTTGACGCAAGATCGCGTGAAGAAGGCTTAGCTTTTTACCAGTTTGTAAATTTATGAGATAAATTTCTTGCGCTTTGTAGCCCGGAGTTTGTGCCTTTATGCTAAAAAATAGGCACATTATAAATGAGATGAGGCTATTCACGCCAAAGATCGCAAGCTGGTTGTTTAAAAAGGCCTCTTTACTGCCAAGAACGAGATATGTGCTGATGTAAAATATCGGCATACCGATGATGAAAAGATCGATGATAGAAGCCTTTACTCTAGCCCAGATCGGTGCGATTTTTGCCTTTTGCTTTGACAAGTTACTTTCCTGTATTTATAAAAATTCGGCTAAATTTCTCGCCGTTATCATGCGTGACGCAAAGCATAGTAGAGGTGCGCGAGACCTCGCACCAGTGCTTATAAATATCTAGCTTTTTTATCTCGCCTTTTAGCACGCCAAAACAGCCTATAAAAACACTAAGATTTTTGATCTTAGCAGGCGTTTTTTGCTAAATTCTTGCATCAAACTAGCTCAACGCCTTTGCCACTTACCACTTCGCCGATCACGTAGCCATCGCTATTTTCTAGCACAGCATCTACGTTTTCTTTAGGCACAACAAGGATCATGCCAACGCCCATGTTAAATGTCCTCATCATCTCGCTATCTTCTACCTTTTGAGCTAGGATTTTAAAAATTTCAGGCGTTTTTATAGCGCTTTTTTGCACCTTCGCGCCAAGTCCAGCAGGAAAGACGCGAGGCAAGTTTTCAACTATGCCGCCACCCGTTATATGCGCCATCGCTGTGATCTTATCTTTTAAGTTTAAAAAGTCGCTCACGTAAATTCTAGTTGGCTCAAGAAGCACGTCGATAAGTTTTTTATCGCCCACTTTTTCATCAAATTTTAGCCCAAGCTCGCTTACCACTTTTCTTGCAAGAGAGAAGCCATTTGAGTGCAGGCCGCTACTTGGAAGTGCGACTAAAACGTCGCCAGATTTTACAAATTTACTCCTATCGATCTCGTCAGCCTCGGCGATACCCACGGCAAATCCAGCAAGGTCAAAGTCGCCCTTTTCATACATCGATGGCATCTCAGCTGTCTCACCGCCGATCAGCGCGCACTGCGCCTTTTTGCAGCCATTTGCGATGCTTTTTACTACCTCTTTGGCACTCTCTATCTCAAGCTTTGCAGTCGCGTAGTAGTCGAGGAAAAAGAGTGGTGTGGCGAAGTTGCAGATGAGGTCATTTACGCACATAGCGACTAGATCCTCGCCCACGCCGTCAAATTTCTTAGCGTCGATAGCTAGGCGAAGCTTCGTGCCAACGCCGTCGGTCGCACCTAAAATGGCTGGATTTTTATATCCGCTTGGCAGTCTGACCGCACCTGAAAATGATCCGATGCCGCCTATGACGTTTGGTGTTTGCGTAGATTTTACGAAAGGCTTGATCGCCTCAACAAAGCTGTTTCCAGCATCTATATCGACTCCGGCATCTTTATAACTTATCATTTTCACCCTTTTGGTTATTTTTTAAAACTTTAGCCAAAAGTTGCTAAAATTGTTATCAATTTTCAAAAATGGAGCGAGTTTGCAGAATTTTCCAAACGCCTATGTCATCACAGGCTCGATCGCTAGCGGCAAAAGCACGGTTGTAAATTTACTAAAAGAGCGAGGTTTTAGCGTGATCGACGCAGACGTGATCGCACACGAGCAGCTTGAAATTTGCAAAGGCGAGATAGTAGAAGCTTTTGGCGAGCAAATTTTAGATGAGACTGGTAAGATAGATCGCAAAAAACTGGGTGCCATCGTCTTTAACGATCCAAAAAAGCTTAAAAATTTAGAGCAGATTTTACATCCAAAGATAAAGGCTGAAATTTTTTTCAAAGCTTCGCAGCTTGAGCGCTTGGGGCAAGTTTATTTTGTCGATATCCCTTTGTTTTTTGAAAAAAAGGAGCGCTACAGCGAGTTTAAAAATGTAGCCGTGATCTACGCGCCAAAAGAGATTTTACTAAGCCGTCTAATGAGCCGAAATGGGCTAAGCTTAAATGAGGCAAAAGCTAGAGTAGAGCTTCAGATGGACATCGAGCAAAAGAAAAAAATGGCAAAATTTGTTATCGATAATAGCGGCAACATGGAGCATTTAAAGCTCGAGTTAGAGAAATTTCTAAAGCAAATTTGCGCTATTTCTTGATAAATTTACTAGCAAATTTATATGTTTGCAAGCTCTCTTTACTACCCAAATCCCAGCTTTCAAGCTCGGCTTTTACTAAATTTGGAAATTTCTTGCTTATATCTTTTATTGCGTTACCAACCGACTTTCTAAGATACTCGCTCTCGTCTTCTTTTAGGCTGGCTAGGCGCCTAATCGCCTCATCTGGGTTATCTTTAAAATAGGGCCTATTTGTCCATATCCTAAGCCCCTCTGTTACGGCTCTTTTTGCATTTTCGTTGCCATTTTTTAGCCACTCATCGATCGTTAAAAGTGCCTGCTCGTAGCCAATTTTCTTGCAAAACTCGTCAAACGCCTTTGCTAGCACCTCTTGAACCCTCCAGTTTTCATCTTTTGAAATTTCATCTCTCATAAACGTCAAAATTTCTTCACTATCTGATAGGTGCCCAAAGAGAAAAACCGCATACATCCGCACTTGATAGAGCTTCGAGCCGTATGCTAGGTATGCAAGCTCTTTGCAGTGCGCAGCTCCCTTTGCTTTATAGTCAGCCAAAGCCCTTTTTTCTTGCTCTTTAAAGCCATTTTCTATCAAAGAAAACTCTTTTTCTAAATTTAAGATGTAGCTCTTCAAAGTGGCTCCTTTAAAATAACTAATAACTCTTATCTAAATTTTAGTAAAATCAAGCAAAAAAAAGAAGGATGGCTCATGCAAGTCTCAAAGTACAACGCTAGCGGCAATGATTTTGTCATATTTCACACATTTTTGAGCAAAGATAGGAGTGAGCTTGCAAGGCAAATTTGTAGCCGAACAAACGGCGTGGGAGCTGACGGGCTCATCGTACTTTTGCCTTACGAAAAGGGCGTGAAATGGGAGTTTTACAACAGCGACGGAAGCTACGCTGCGATGTGTGGCAACGGCTCTCGCGCGGCTGCTAGATATGCCTATCTAAACGGCCTTGTGAGTTCAAGCGAATTTGCTCTGCTAACTGGTAGCGGCGAGGTGATGGCAAGCGTGAAAGATGAGTGCGTCGAGGTTGTGCTAACAAGTCCAAAAATCTTAAGCGAACCGCTAAATGAAGGTGGCAAAACTTGGTACTTTTACGACACAGGCGTGCCTCACCTTGTAAATTTCACACAAAATTTAGATGAATTTGACGTCAAAGAGTGCAGGGCGCTTCGTCAAAAATACAATGCAAATGTAAATTTAGCCAAATTTGATGGCGGAGTTTTAAGGGTGAGAACCTATGAAAGGGGCGTGGAGGACGAGACGCTAGCTTGTGGCACTGGCATGGCGGCTTGCTTTTACGGCGCTACTTTAAATTTAAACGCAGCGCAATGTCTAAAAGTCTATCCAAAAAGCGGCGAAGAGCTTGGCCTTAGGCTAGAAAACGGCAAAATCTTATTTAGTGGAGCGGTTAAACACTGCTTTGATACGAGTATCGAAATTTAGCTATTTTGGCTGCTGGTAGTTAGATTTGGCTAGTAGTTTGTAAAAGTCGCGGGTAGTAAATTAAAACAAAGAGTTTATATAGTTTTTGTTATTAAAATTTAAAAGTGTATAAAAAAGAAGATCCCCGCCGAAGCGGAGAAAAGGTGTTATTTCAAAGCATCTTTTGCTTGTTTTGCAAGTGCCGCAAATGCCTTCGCGTCATTCATAGCTAGATCAGCTAAAATTTTTCTATCAAGTTCTATATTAGCTTTGTTTAAGCCGTTGATAAATCTTGAATAGCTAATGTCGTTTAGTCTGCAAGCTGCGTTGATACGAACGATCCATAAACGTCTGAAATCACGTTTTTTCTGGCGTCTGTCGCGGTATGCATAAACTAAACTTCTCTCTAGTTGCTCTTTAGCTTTTCTAAAGTGTTTATGTCTAGCACTGAAAAAGCCACGTGCTAGCTTTAAAACTTTCTTATGGCGTCTTCTTCTAACTACGCCTGTTTTTACTCTTGCCATATTTATCCTTTTACAAATTGGCGCTCACAAAGTGAGTCTTGCCCCTAAATTTGGGGGAGTTTGAATGACTTTTTGTCAAAAACTTAAATCTACGCTGCTTATACGCCGAGCATTTTGCGAACGGCTGGGACATTTGTGCTGTCCACGTATTTTGGGCCACGCAAATCTCTCATACGCTTAGTAGGTTTTTTTGTTAAGATGTGGCTTCTAAAAGCAGAGCCTCTTTTTATCTTATTTTTACCTACTTTAAAGCGCTTAGCAGCACCGCGAACGGTTTTCATCTTTGGCATGCTAATCCTTTTTGAAATTTTATACGCAAGTGCGTAAGATTTGGATTATAGCGAAAAATCCTTTAGAAAATTTAAATTTCACTTAGACAAAATTTGCAATAAATTTACATTTAACTTAAAAAAATTTTAAAATTTAGAATTAAATTATTAAATTTGGCATATAATCACATATAAGAAAATTATTTTACTAAAGGAGTAAAAATGAAAGGGAAAATTCTCGCATCAATCGTCGCTATGAGTGCGATTTTAGGCACAAGTAGCTTGGCATGCACTACCATTTTAGTAGGAGATAAAGCTTCAAACGATGGCTCTATGTTAGTGGCTAGAAGCGCTGATAGCAAGGCTATAAAGGCACAAGTCTTTTTGATACATCCAGCTACGAAAAACCAAACTGGCATGCACAGCTCAAAGGCACATGACGGCGCAAATGACTTTACATATCCGCTCCCAAAAGATGGCATGAGATACACAACTATCGCAAACTCACACACAAAACTTCACGGAGCAGTCGGCTACAACGAGGCTGGCGTAGGACTTAGTGGCACTGAGACCATCTATGCAAAAGATGAGCTTTTAAAAGTTGATCCATACAACGAAGAGACCGGCATCACAGAAGATGACATCCCAGACGTGCTTTTGCCACGTATGAAGAGTGCAAAAGAGGGCGTTAAGCTTCTTGGCGAGATAGTGGAGACAAAAGGCGCTGGAGAGGGCTTTGGCGTGGTATTTATCGATGCAAATGAGCTTTGGTACTTTGAAACTGGCACAGGCCATAAATGGATCGCTTCAAAGATCCCACAAGATGAGTATTTTGTCACTGCAAACCAAGGCAGACTTCACGCTTATAAAGAGAATGATCCAAATTTCATGGGCGCAAAAGATGTCATCAAATTTGCGATCGACAACAAGACTTATGACCCTGCAAAAGACGGCGAATTTAACTTCACAAAGGCCTATACAAGGGATGATGAGAGAGATGTGACTTACAACTACCCACGTGTTTGCTGGGTTCAAAGCATGTTTAACCCAAGTCTAAAACAAGACTTTGCTGACGGTCAGAAATTTCCAGTATTTTTAAAACCAGAGAAAAAACTAAGCGTTGAAGACCTAAAAGCTGCGATGAGAGCCCACTACAACGGCACTGCGTTTGATAACTACGCTAGTAAAGACGAAGATAAGAAAAACATCTACCGCGCTATAAGCGTCTTTAGAACATACGAGTCTCACGTCATGCAGGTGCGCCCATGGCTACCAAAAGAGATCGGCCGCGTGACCTACGTAGCTCTTGGCATGGCTGATCTTAGCGTTTATTTGCCGTATTACGAGGGGCTTGATGGCTTTATAAAAGGCTACTCTGATGGCTCTTATGACGCTGATGATACTTCGATTTACTGGGTTTATAGAAAGCTTCAAACCCTTGTGATGACTGATTATGAGAAGTATTCGCCAGTGGTTAAAGAGGCTTACGCTAAATTTGAAAAAGAGTTGGCGGTAAAACAGGCTAAATTTGAAGATGAGTACGTCAAACTTTACAAAAAAGATAAGAAAAAAGCAGACAAACTCTTAAATGAATTTAGCCAAAAGACTATGCAAGAGGCTAAGGATTTAACCCAGGAGCTTACAAACAAAGTCTTTACTATGCTTACAGCTGATATGGATGCTAAGCTAAAATCTCTAAATAAAGGCAAAAAAGACTAAAAGTTTTGGGCGTGAAATTTAGTAGCGCCCAAATTTAAACAAAAATTTGGCAAAGAGCGTTTATAATGCGGCAAAAATTCACTACAAAGGAAAAACGCTGATGCCTTGTCCCATGCATAAAGCTCGTTAATCTCGGCAAAAAACATATCAGCGATTTTCAAAAAACACGCAAATTTTTAAATGATTTTACATTTTTTCACATTGAGATAAATCCATTTTTGCTAGCAGGTCCGCTGCATTGTAACTGCATTTTTAATAGCAAAGCTAAGCAATGCCTGAAATTTGGCAAGGACCTTTTTAGTAAGGTTTTTTATAAATTTTACTTTAGTTTAAGAAGAAGTGGGTGTCATCCACCACATGTGGGGTAATCCAGACTTGTGCGCAGCACAACAACATTGAACGTGCTGGGGGTTTGGGTCGCAGGGATAAGGGGGCGGTTTCGTAATTCTAGCCCCCTTGTACCTGTATAAAAATATTCAAGGTTGCTGTGCATGGCACAGTTTTATAGTAGTCCGCAGAGCGAATTTTCGTCTGCAAATTTAAATTTAAAAAGGATAAAAATGATAAAAAATTATGTTTTAGGTTTTCCAAGAATCGGAGAGAAAAGAGAGTTAAAGCGCGCATTAGAGGGCTTTTGGGCTGGTAAAGAGGGCTTTAGTGAAGAGAATTTGCAAGAGACTGCAAAGACGCTTCGTCAAAGACACTGGAAATATCAACAAGACGCTGGCATTTCGGCTATTAGCGTTAATGATTTTTCATTTTATGACCTAATGCTTGATAACATCATCGCTTTTGGCGCTACGCCTCCAAGATTTGCAAATTTAAGCGGCTTGGAGCAATATTTTGCTTGCTCAAGAGGCAATAAAAATGGCGTTGCGATGGAGATGACAAAGTGGTTTAACACAAACTACCACTACATCGTGCCAGAGCTTAGCAGCGAGAGCAAATTTAGCCTAAAAGCGGACAAAATTTTAAATGAATACAAAGAGGCGAAGGCTAACGGCGTAAAAGGCAAGGTAAATTTGATCGGCCCTATCACGTTCTTGGCTCTTTCAAAGACGACTGACGGCAGCTGCCCATTTAAGCATCTTGACGCAATTGTAGGCGAATACAAAAAGCTACTTGAGCAAATTTCTAAGCTTGATGATGAAATTTTAGTGCAGTTTGACGAGCCGATCTTTGTAACAGACAAAAACGAAAGCGATCTTTTGCCACTTATCACAAAGGTTTATAACGAGCTAACAGGCGTCGCAAACAACATCAAGATCGTGTTTGCGACATATTTTGAGCATGCGATCAAGGCAGTTAGCGAAGTGGCTAAAACTAAAATTTACGGCATCGCACTTGACTTCATCCACGGCAAGAGAAATTTCGAGGCACTTGAGACTATCAAAAACAGCCATTTGACGCTATTTGCAGGTGTGATCGACGGCAGAAATATCTGGAAAAGCAACATCGATGATAAGGTAAAACTTGTTCGTGAAATTTCAGAAAAAATAGGCGGCAAAGACTTTTATATCGGCACTTCATGCTCGCTTCTTCACGTGCCATACACTCTAAAATATGAAGAAAATTTAAACCCAGAGATCAAAAGCTGGCTAAGCTTTGCGGTTGAGAAGCTTGATGAGATCAAGATCATCACAAAACTAGCAAATGGTGAGAAGCTTGATGAGAGCGAAACAAAAATTTACGAAGAGAACAAAAATGCAGTTAAAACTCGCGCCACTTCAAAGCTCATCCACTCTGAAAGCGTTCAAAAACGTATCAAAAATTTAAGCAAATTTGAGCGTGACGAGAAATTTGAAGACCGCATCAAAATTCAACGCGAAACGCTAAAATACGGCATCTTGCCAACAACAACGATAGGTAGCTTCCCTCAAACGGTTGATCTTCGCGTACTTCGCCAAAATTTCAAAAAAGGCGAGATCGACGCGGCCGCTTATGAAGCTGGCATCAAAAAATATATCGATCACTGCGTGAAATTTCAAGAAGATATCGGCCTAGACGTGCTAGTACACGGCGAGCCAGAGAGAAATGACATGGTTGAGTACTTTGGCGAGCAGATCAGCGGATATGCATTTAGCCAAAATGGCTGGGTACAAAGCTACGGCAGCCGCTGCGTCAAGCCACCACTTCTCTTTGGTGACGTAAGCCGCCCAGAGCCGATGACTGTTAAGTGGATGAAATACGCTCAAAGTATCACAAAACACGTAATGAAGGGCATGCTAACAGGTCCTGTGACTATGCTAAACTGGAGCTTTGTGCGTGACGATCTTCCAAGAAGCGAGGTAGCAAAACAGCTTGCACTTTGTATCTACGACGAGATCGCGGACCTTCAAAATGCGGGTATCAGAGTGATCCAAGTCGATGAGGCAGCGTTTAAAGAGGGCTATCCGCTAAGAGCTGAAAATATCCCAGCTTATGAGAAATTTGCGGTTGATTGCTTCAAGCTTTCAGTAAGCTCAGCAGAGGCAAAAACTCAGATCCACACGCATATGTGCTACTCTGAATTTAACGATATTATTAAGACTATCGAGGCAATGGACGCTGATGTCATCAGTATCGAGACTGCAAGAAGTGGCAACGAGCTACTTAAAATTTTCAAAGCCGTTGGCTACAAACAAGAGGTCGGACCTGGCGTATACGACATCCACAGCCCGCGCGTGCCAAGTGTCGAGGAGATCGTCGCTCAGATCAAAGCTCTGCTTGAAGTCTTGCCAAAAGAGCAACTCTGGATCAACCCAGACTGCGGCCTAAAAACTAGAAAATGGGAAGAGGTCGAGCCAAGCCTTAAAAACATGGTAGAAGCCGTCAAGATCGTAAGAGGTCTATAATACAAATTTTTAGCGTCTAGGCTCTTCTAGACGCTAATCCTGCAAATTTAAAATCAAAGTTAAGAAAAATGCTAAAAGAGAAAATTTTAAATAAAGAAAAAGGGCTCGTGCTATATGGACTCACGCCGCCAAAAGCTGAATTTGAAGAGGCAAAGCTGCGTGAGATCTCAGAGCGCTGGAGCGGGCGGATAAATGATATCAAGGCCGATGGGCTCGTGCTTTACGAGGTGCAAGACGAGAGCGAGCGAAATGATAGCGAGAGGACATTTGAGTTTAGTGGGACGCTAAGCCCAGAAATTTACTACAAAAAGTACCTAAACGTCGCAACACCTAGTATATTTTACCGCGTGGCTAGCGGATACGGCGAGGATGAATTTCGCGCAGCACTTAAGGCTCAAAGCTCAAATTTAAACGTGCTAGTGGGGGCAACTTCTAGCACGCAAAAAGTAAGGCTAAATTTAGCTCGCGCTTACGAGATAGCTAGTGAATTTAAAGAGTTAGCATTGGGCGGCATCTGTATCGCAGAGCGCCACGGCAAAAAGGGCGATGAGCCACAAAGGATGCGTGAAAAGATCGCAGCTGGGGCGAAGTTTTTCATATCGCAGGCGATCTTTGACGCACAGCTAGCGTGTAAATTTTTAGAAGATTGCGCGGCTGCAAAGATAAGCGAGCCGATATTTCTTACATTTAGCACAGCAGGCAATGCAAAAACGCTTGAATTTATCAAATGGCTCGGAGTGAGCGTGCCAAGCTCGGTTGAGGAGAGGCTAAATTTAAGCTCTGACTACCTAGCTAGTAGCTGCGAGATCATCAAAGAAATTTGGTGCGAGCTAAAGAAATTTGGCGATGAAAATGGGCTAAATTTAAGCATAAATATAGAAAGTGTCATGGCAAAGCGCGCCGAGATCGAAGCGAGCCTGGAGCTTACAAAAAGCATAAGAGAGTTGGTGTAACGCCAGCTCTTGCTATAAATTTATACAAATTTTTTTTTGATGGTGCAATGGCACCACAAATCCACACAGAAAAGCCGTTATCATTAGCGATCACAAGCTATTTTAAAGGTCAGTTGGCTATTGCTTGACAAATTTCAAAAATTGCTATAGCAAAAACGATATGGCTTTATGTAAGAAATTTGACGAGATATACGAATACGGCAAACTGCTAAGAGAAAAAAGGCGGTGCTTTGGCAAGGCAAATTTATCAAAGTTGCCCCGAAAAATCGTTGAAGTCAAAATAGCCAAACAAGACAAGAGCTTTTGCAAATTTAAGCAAATTTGATCCAAAAGTATAGAAATTTAGCCCTCAAATAAGATCTAAATTTGACTAACCCCCCCCCTCACTCTACCTTGTATCCAGTGCCTCGCACGGTTTTTAGGCAGATGGCTGTGATTTTTACTCTTATCTCCAGCACTAGTGATCTTATGCGGTCTTGTGACAAGGTTTCGTTTTTATATAGGTGGTGATCTATCTCGTCGTAGGTGACGACGTGGGGCGAGTTTTTGCATAAAATTTCAAGCAGCTGGCTCTCTTTTTTGCCAAGATAGATGACCTCGTCCTCTTTTCTTATACACTGAGAGTCTTTGTCAAAGATAAGGCCATTTTTTAGCTCAAATTTAGAGCCTAAAAGCACCTTGCAAAGCCTAAAAACGTGAGATAAAAACTCTTCAGGACAAAGTGGCTTAATGATAAAATCATTAAGCCTAGCGTAGTAAATCCTCTTAAAAACGCTAGTGATGCTAACGCCCCGCAAAAGCATAATGGGAGTGATGTTTTGACTATCTCTTATAAATTTAACCAGATCAAGGTTTAAATTTCTAGCCTTTACGTCAAAAACGTACAGATCATATCTGTTGCCACACTCAAAGTCTTTAATGACTTCGCTAGCGCTTTTTAGCTGCATCATCCTAAACCCAAAGCGGTAAAGCGATGCATTTAGGATGACATTTTGCTCAAAGTCGCTTAAAGAGCAGCAAAGCTTCTTTGTTAGCCAGCTAGACCGCCACCAGCTGGTTTTTTGGCGTCTTTTTCAGCCTTTTGTTTTAAAAATTCCTCTTCGTCTTTTGTAGGTTTGTACTCATCTTTGAAGAATTTTTGCTTAGTTTCGATCCTCTTTTCGATCATCTTTTTATCGTAAATTTTATACGATGGCTTCCAGTACTCAAGGTAGTTTCTAAAACCAGCGCCGTGACCTGCGTCATAGTGGCAGCTTACACATTTTAGCTCTTTATCGCTGCCAAGAAGCTTTTTGTAGTGCGCGTGCATCTTTTGAGCTTGCGCTGAAGTGTTGTTACTATCTATCACGTTTGTGTGGCAGCTTGTGCAGCCGTTGTCAAAGACGAAATGCTCGCGGTTTTTGAGATTTTTGTGCCAGTCAATAGCATTAGGATCGCCAAAGAAATGCACCCAGCCCTCTAAAATGCCATTTTTCGCCTTTGTTAGGGCGTATTTTGCGATGTTGTCATGCGGTATGTGACAATCCACACATCTTGCTTTGATACCAGTTTTGCCCTTGCCGCTGTGGATATCGTCGTTGTAGGCGATCACCATAGGATCCATCTCGTGGCAAACGATGCAGAATTTATCCCCACTCGTCTCATCAAGCGCGTAATGAACTGGCAGAACGACTAAAAATCCAACAATTCCGCTTATGAAGATTATAAGCGCTAGTAGTTTTTTTGAAATTTTCATGGTGTTACTCCGTTCATCCATTGTGGCACCTCGTGTTCATGGCACTCAGAGCACATGTTTGTAGATGGTTTGTGTTCGTTGTGGCACTCGTCGCAGTACAAAGTCGGACCATCGTGAACAGAGTTGTGAGGATTTGCCTTTAGAGTATCCATAAATTTTAGCCTCTGGGCTAAGAGCTTTTTACTCTTGTGACAGGATAGGCAGCCAGCGTCGCCGATCGCTTTAAATTTGCTAGGATCATCGCCCTGGTTTTGGTGACAATCAACGCAGTCAAAGCTTAGATGTTCGTGATGAGGTTTGATCTTATATTTGGCTCTTAGCTCATCAGAGACTACTACTTTTGTGACGTTTAGATCGCCCTTTGGCATATCGGCACCAAAGAGATGAAGCGAAAATAAACAGGCAAAAATAGCGATGAATTTAAGCTTATTCATACCCTTTTCCTTTCTTTTAAGATTTTATAAACATCAAATTTCAATGGAAAACTAATATTTTTACTTAAACTTATTTTTATAAAATTATAGTCCTTGTTTGATTAAATCTGCATTAATAATATTTTAGAGTGCTAAAATATAGACTAGTTTTATGCATTTGAATTTTAAAGAAAATGGCAATTAAGCTAAATAAAAAGGAAAATAAAATATAATTCCAAATCTTTGGTCCCGTAGCTCAGTTGGTAGAGCACTACCTTGACATGGTAGTGGTCGATGGTTCGAGTCCATTCGGGGCCACCATTTATTTTCAATCATTTTCAGTTTCTATAAGTATTTAAAAACAATTCATATAATAATTTTGCAGCAAAACAACGATACAAGATGTATCATTAGTTTTAGCAAGGAGCTAAATTTGCAATATCTCACTCACTTTGAGCCAAAATACTCACTAAAAACATATTATACCTATTTGACATTAGTGCTTGTGCCATTGGCATTAAACGTACCAAACGCAAACGTTTTTATATTTCTCTTAATAATGTTGTTTTTATATCGTCTGGGCTTTCATTTTGGGATAAAAATTTTAAGGATGTATGAGTTTATTGCTTGTGTAGATAAAAAAGCATAGATAGCCTAAAAATCTCTATAAATCAATCACTGGATGTAAATTTATTATTTGTAGTAACTATGGTTGTAATGTGCTTTTTCCATGAAATGATAGGTTTGGTGCTAATTATTCAAAGTGCTTTTGGAATTTGTGTAAATTTAACTTTAATTCTTTTTTCCTATCTTGTGTTTAAACTAATAAAGACAAAGTATCGTTGAAATTTCTTACTACATAAAATCAAAGATAGCTTTTTTAGTGAGATAAATCTACTTCAAATACTCTTTTACGTCGTACTCTTTGCCAGCGTCGTGATCTTTTAAAAGTTTAGCCACGACTGGGCTTAGAAGGATAATGGCGATTAAATTTGGCACAACCATAAGTCCGTTAAACATATCAGCTAAACTCCAGACAAAATCGACCTTTTGCAAGCTGCCTAAAAATACAAAAACAACAACTAAAATTTTAAAAATTTTAACCGCTTTTGCGCCAAAAAGGTAGCGCACGTTGATCTCAGCGAAGTAGTACCAGCCAATGATCGTCGTAAATGCGAAGAAAAATAGGCAGATCGCCACGAAGCTATAACCGCCAGTTTTGCCAAATATATGTGACGAAAACGCCTCTTGCACTAAGGTGATGCCAGTAAAGACCGCCTTGCCGTTTTCAAAGCTGATGACGTTTGCGGTTAGCACCACAAAAACGGTTATATTTAAGATGACAAAGGTGTCTATAAAGACGCTCATTATGCCAAGGACGGCTTGATCGACTGGGTGTTTGACGTTTGCAGCAGCGTGTGCATGCGGAGTCGAGCCCATGCCAGCTTCGTTGCTAAAAAGACCCCTTGCGATGCCGTATCTCATAGCAGCTGCGATGCTAGCTCCAGTTGCCCCACCCCAAGCAGCCGAAGGATCAAACGCAGCTTTAAATATTAGTGAGATCGCCTCTGGGATTTGGTGAAAATTTAATGCGATGATAACCACGCCAACAACGATGTAAAGTAGCGCCATTAGTGGTACGATCTTTTCAGCGACCCTTGCGATCGCCTTTACGCCACCTATGAAAATTAGCGCGCAAATGAGAGCCAAAAACGCCCCTGTTAGCCACTGCGGTATGCCAAAAGCACCGCTAAAGCCGTCTGATATGGAGTTTGCTTGAACCATATTGCCGATAAAGCCAAGTGCGATGATGATAGCGATAGCGAAAAATCCAGCTAGAAATTTCGCCCATTTGCCCTTTAATCCGCGGCTTATGTAAAAGGCTGGACCGCCTATCGTGTGGCCGCTGTCATCTTTCGTGCGGTAAATTTGAGCGAGGCAAATTTCAGCAAAATTTGTAGCCATGCCCAAAAAGGCTGCGCACCACATCCAAAAAATGGCTCCAGGACCGCCCATGATAAGCGCTGTGGTCGCACCCACGAGGTTGCCAGTGCCAACTTGTGCCGCGATAGCGGTTGCTACTGCTTGAAACGAGCTCATACCAGCCTTGCCAGCAGCCTCGCCGTGAAGTGAAAAATTTCCAAAAAGTTCGCCTAAACCCATCTTAAATTTAAAAATCTGAACAAAGCCAAGTCTAATGGTAAAAAATAGTCCAGTGCCGCAAAGTAGGGCGATGAGGAAGTATGGACCCCAAAGAAATGAATTTATACTTTCAACGCAGTTGTTTAAAATTTCAGCAAAATTTGTAGGCATTTTTTTAACTTTCGTGATTGATTTGGATTTAAGAAGTATATTTGAAAAAATATAAAATTTAAATTAACTACTAAAAAATCATACCCAAACTAAATTTTTACAAAAGCGCCCTGCAAAACCATGCGTGAGTAATAGTAAAAGCTGTAAAATAGCCTATCGTCGTAGCTCAGCTCGTCTTGATCTACGATATCAAGATACTTTGGCTCTAGCATTTGCTCCATCTTTACAAGCGGCTTTGCATGCTCAAGATGCTCTAGCTTCTCACAAATTTCAAGCATAAATTTAAAAAAGAGTTCAAGCTTACGCGAGATAAATTTAGCTGCATCGCCTTTTTCGCCTAGCGCACTTTTATAAATTCGCACTAAAAAAACGAGCGCAAATGGCGTTGCGTGCCAAAATGTCTCTTGATATTCACACTCACCAAAGATCTCATCAAGCAGCTCGCTAAGCTCTTTTTCATCAAATTTAGACTTTTTTACAGCCTTTGCAAGTGTGTTTAAAATTTGCGCAAAAAGCTCCGCCGTGCCGTAACTACAGCTTAGCTTCGCCCACGGCACCTCTTTTATCTTTAAATTTGCGATATATTTTAAATTTTGCTCGTTCATGCGCTTACCTTTTTAAATTTCGAAAGAACAAAGCCTAAATTTAGCCCTTTGACCTTATCTTTTCTAGCCACTCATTTAGCGTTTTTTCAAAGCCTATGCCCTTGCTTTTGTAAAAAACGAGCGGTTTTTCTAGGTATTTTTGCTCGACCCAGCCGCCAAAATCATGCGGATAAAGGTAGTCTTTGCTCTCTTTTGTGTGGTTTTTTAGATATGGTGGGATCTTTAAAATTTCCTCGCTTTGCACGTATCTTAGGGCGGCATTTATCGCGTTGTAGCTGGAGTTTGACTTTGGCGAGCTAGCTAGATAGACGGCGCACTGAGCCAGTATGATCCTAGCCTCTGGAAAGCCTATCTCTTTTACGACGCTAAGCGTGCTTGCGGCTAAATTTAGTGCATTTGGGTTTGCGTTGCCGATGTCTTCGCTGGCAAATATCGCCATCCTTCTAGCGATGAAGTCCGCACTCTCGCCAGAGTCTATGAGCCTTGCGAGATAGTAGATTACGGCGTTTTCGTCGCTTCCGCGCAGACTTTTTATAAAAGCACTTGCTAGCTCGTAGTGCGTGTCGTCCTCTTTTGCCCCCTCTTTTAAGGCGTTTTGGCGAAGTGTTTTTAAATTTTCTATACTCACATTTTCATCAAGCGTGATGGCAAATTCGAGTAAATTTAGCATAGCTCTTGCGTCGCCGCCGCTACTTTTAAAGAGATACTCTTTTGCTTCTTCGTCAATACTAAATGAAATTTGCTCTCTGATCTTGTCAAGAAGCTCCTCAAAATCGCCACTGCTAAGCGGTCTAAACTCAAAGAGCATCGAGCGACTTCTGATGCCTGAGCTTAGCGTGAAAAAGGGATTTTCCGTGCTAGCGCCGATGACTAGGGCTTTGTAGTTTTCCATGGGTATAAGCAGTGCTTCTTGCTGGGTTTTGCTAAGCCTGTGGATCTCGTCTATGAAAAAGAGTGGCTTATTTAGGGCGTTCTCGTAGTTTTTTAAAATTTTGCGAAAGTCATCTATCTTTAAATTTCCGCCGTCAAACTCGTAAAAGTCGTAGTTTGCCCCGCTTGCGACTGCCCTTGCAAAGCTCGTCTTGCCACAGCCTGCTGGACCATAAAATATGGAGTGCGGTATCTTGCTTGTGGCTATAAATTTTAAAAAGGCTGCTTTAACCGCCTTTTGTCCGCAAATTTCATCCAAGTTTTTTGGTCTAAACATCAGTGCAAGTGAGCTCAAATTTACTCCTTTACCGCTTTTGGCAAAATTTTAGCCTTTGCGCTAAGGTTCTCTATCTTTAGCTCGTAAATTTTCATATTTTTTAGCCCATACTCAGCCGCCACGTCAAATGTGCTCATCGCGTAGGCTGTATATTTTTGGCTGAGAATTTTTAAAATTTCATATCTCTTGGCTTCGTCTGTCACTTCGTAGGCTCTTGTTTTTGCGATGGCGCTTTTGTATTCAGTCGTAAAGACCTTACCGCCAAGCGCCTTGCCATCGTCCTTTATCGCCTCTAGCTCGCTATTATTTAGATGTGGGACCTTGTTGAAGCTAACGCAGACAAACTCCACTTTTCGCCCATTTTGAAGCAGTTTTGCCTTGCTACCAGCGGTCGCTCCGTGGACGAAAATGCTCTCACCAACCCTAACAGGCGAGATAGGCACGCTAAAAATTTCTCCCTCATCATCCACGCATGAAATTACCGCATATTCACATTCATCTATGATTTTTAAGCCATCTTCACGGCTTAACTCTCTATCTTTTCGTCTCATTTTTCATCCTTTTTTTACAAAATATTTTAAAATTTAAGTGCTTAAAGGCTAGTATAACGCAAAAATTTCAAGGAAAAATATGAAAAAATCTCTAATTTTTGCCCTTTTGCTGGGCGTAAATTTATTTGGTGCAAGCGATGTTTGCAAGGAGTATGTCAAGCAAAGTAGGCTCTATCTTGACGAGCTTTACGCCAAAGAGAGCAAGAAGCTTGCGGGTGATGAGAAAGCGCTAAGGCTTTTTGAGCTTAAATTTGATGAGTTTAAGCAAAGACAAAGCGGCCAAGAGGCGATGATAATGCAAAATAACGATGAGAAATTTTGCAAAAGCGAGCTTGAAAAGGTAAATAAGCTTCTTGATGAGCTTAAAAAATAGCTCAAATTTTAGCGTTTAAGTCCCACTCGATGGGCGTTTTGCCGTGGTTTGCTAGGTAGATATTTGCCTTTGAAAAGTGCCTGCAGCCAAAAAATGCCCCACGAGCTAGCGGACTTGGGTGGGCTGCTTCTAAGATGAGATGTTTGCTGGCGTCTATTAGCGGCGCTTTTGCCTTGGCTGGGTTGCCCCAGAGCATGAAAACCACGTTTTGTAAATTTTGGCTAATCTTTCTTATGACGGCGTCTGTAAAACCCTGCCAGCCAAAGCTAGCGTGAGAATTTGCCGCTCCAGCACTTACGCTTAAAGTCGAGTTTAGTAGCAGCACGCCTTGCTTTGCCCACTTTGTAAGATCGCCGCTATTTGGCTCTTTTATGCCAAGATCGGCGTAAATTTCTTTATAGATATTCACAAGGCTTGGTGGCACTCGCACACCACTAGGCACTGAAAAGCTTAGCCCCATGGCTTGATTTGCGCCGTGATATGGGTCTTGGCCTAGGATGACGACCTTTACGGCGTGAAACGGCGTTAGATTAAATGCGTTAAATATAAGCCCGCTTGGTGGATAGACGACGCCAGCGCTCTTTGCTTTTAAGAAATTCTCTTTGATGCGAGCGAAATTTTCACTCAAAAACTCATCTTTTAGCACCTCTTTCCAGCTTGGCTCGATCTTTACGTCATCTAAATTTATCTGCATTTTCCTGCCCTTTTTTTGTTTTAGCGGTATAATTTTAACTAAATTTATCCAAAGGAAAGAGCTGTGTCAGAGCAAATTTTTAATAAAATCCACGAGCTTCTTAGTAAAAATGGGGCTAAATTTAGAGTGATAGAGCATGAGAGTGCTAGGACTTCAGAGGAGGTCGCTAAGATAAGGGGCACTAAAATGAGTCAGGGAGCAAAGGCGCTAGTCTGCTCTATAAAGGGCGTTGATGAAGAGAAATTTAGGCAAATTTTTAAAGATGAAAATGTGCTAGATGGCTACTTGTTAGATGATGAAAAGCCAGCGATGAAGGCTGGTAAAATTTACTTGCTTGCGGTCTTGCCAGCTGACGAGCAGGCTGATCTTGACGCGCTTACGCAAAAATTTGATGGCAAAAGAGCGAGCCTTGCTAGTCCAGAGGAGGTTACAGCGCTTGCTGATTGCGTTTTTGGCTCGGTTCCACCATTTAGCTTTCATAAAAATTTGCACCTTGTCGTGGATGAAAGCTTGCTAGAGCAAAACGAGGAGATCGCCTTTAATGCAGGGCTTCTTGATAGATCAATCGTCCTAAACGCAAAAGACTACGCCAAAATAGTAAGACCAACTCTTGTAAAATTTGTGAAAGAAAAGTGCTAGGCTAACCACTTCCTAGCACTAAATTTGTCGGGAGAAAAATGAATTTAAGTAATGCAAAGACGAGAAATTGCTAAATTCATTTCAGGAGCAAATATTATCAGGGATAATCTTAAAATATAATAAATTATATTGATAAAATACGCATATTTTAGGGATATTTATCTTTATATATAAAAAAATATATTTTAAAATCCAAAAATTTTGGCTCAAATTTTAATAAATTTAAAAAGAATTTATAAAAATTTGCTTAGCAATTATTAAGTTTAGCTTAAAGCCCATTTCGATAAAATCCTTAATCGTTCTTTTATCGTAAAAAAGACAATTTGATATAAGGAAAAACAATGAGCGATATCATCGCATACAAACTAAATGGCGAAATAGTCGATACTCAAAGTATCGCAGGGCGTGAGAGTAGTGCTGAGCCTATCTATTTTGACAACTCAAAAGAGGCACTACACGTTATCAGACACTCCTGTGCACACCTCATGGCACAAGCTATCAAATCACTCTATCCAAAGGCGAAATTCTTTGTCGGACCAAACGTAGAAGATGGATTTTATTATGATTTTAGAGTTGATGATGAGGGCACGAAGCTAGGTGAGAGCGATCTAGCAGCGATCGAAGATAAGATGAAAGAGCTTGCTGAGAAGAAATTTGACATCGTTAAAACCTGCTCAACTAAAGCTAATATGAGTGAGAAATTTAAAAACGACGATCTAAAACAAGAGGTCTTAAAAAGAATTCCAGATGGCGAAGTGAGCAGCTACGCACAAGGTGATTTTGAAGACCTTTGCCGCGGACCACACCTGCCAAATACTAAATTTTTAAAATTCTTCAAGCTTACACGCGTGGCTGGTGCGTATCTTGGTGGCGATGAGAGCCGTGAGATGCTAACTAGAATTTACGGCACAGCTTACGCAGACAAAGAGAGCCTAAAAGAGCACATCCGCATCATCGAAGAGGCTAAAAAGCGCGATCACAGAAAGCTTGGCGTCGAGATGAAGCTATTTACATTTGATGAAGAAGTGGGCGGCGGTTTGCCTATCTGGCTACCAAATGGCGGACGCTTAAGATCAAAACTAGAGCAGCTCTTATACAAAGCCCACCGCGACCGCGGCTACGAGCCAGTGCGTGGTCCTGAGCTTTTAAAGGCTGACGTGTGGAGAAGAAGCGGTCACTATGCAAACTATAAAGAAAATATGTACTTTACAACGATCGATGAGACAGAGTATGGCATCAAGCCGATGAACTGTGTTGGTCACATTAAAGTTTATCAAAGTGACATCCGCTCTTACCGCGACTTGCCGCTTAAATTTTTCGAGTACGGCGTCGTACACCGCCATGAGAAAAGTGGCGTGCTTCACGGACTTTTCAGAGTTCGCGAATTTGCACAAGATGACTCACATATCTTTTGTATGCCAAGCCAGATCAAAGAAAATATCTTAGAAATTTTAAAATTTGCTGGCACAATAATGGAGAATTTTGGCTTCCACTATGAGATGGAGATATCAACCAAGCCAGCCAAAGCGATCGGTGGCGATGAAATTTGGGAAACTGCTACAAAAGCGCTAAAAGAAGCTCTTGATGAAAATGGCTTTAAATACGGCATCGACGAGGGCGGCGGCGCATTTTATGGACCAAAGATCGACATTAAGATCACTGACGCGCTTAAGAGAAAGTGGCAGTGCGGCACGATACAAGTCGATTTTAATTTGCCAGAGCGCTTTGATCTAGGCTACATCGACGCAAATAACGAAAGACAGCGCCCTGTAATGCTTCACAGAGCACTGCTTGGTAGTTTTGAGAGATTTATAGGAATTTTACTTGAGCACACTGCTGGCGAGCTACCATTTTTCATAGCTCCTACGCAAGTCGTCATCGTGCCTATTAGCGACGCGCATTTAGACTACGCAAAAGAAATTTCACGCGAGCTAAGAAAGATCAACGTCGATAGCGAGATCGCAAGTAAAAATGAGAGTTTAAATAAGAGAATAAGAACGGCAGAAAAACAAAGGGTGCCTATGATAGTCGTGCTAGGAGACAACGAGGTAGCGAACAAGAGCGTTGCGTTGCGCGACAGACAGGCTAGGACGCAGAGCGATATGAGCTTGGCGGAATTTATAAATTTAACGAAGGAGAAACTTAGTGAGGTACATTTTTGAGTAAGGAAAATGAAGTATTGCTCAATGAGGACATAAGGGCGAGAGAGGTAAGATGTGTAGGGGATGATGGCACGGCATACGGTGTCATCTCAAGAGATGAGGCTTTAGAGATCTCAAATAGGCTTGGGCTTGATCTAGTGCTTATAGCGCCAGATGCGAAGCCGCCAGTTTGCAAGATAATGGACTATGGTAAATTCCGCTATCAGCAAGAGAAAAAGCAAAAAGAGGCCAAGAAAAAGCAAAAAACCATCGAGATAAAAGAGATAAAACTCTCTGTCAAGATCGCCCAAAACGATATAAACTACAAGGTTAAACACGCAAGCGAGTTTTTGCAAGATGGCAAACATGTTAAATTTCGTGTATTTTTAAAGGGTCGCGAGATGAGCACCCCAGAGGCTGGAGTAGCCATGCTTGAGAAGGTATGGGAGATGATCAAAGATGAAGCTGACCGCGACAAAGAGCCTATAATAGAAGGTCGTTATGTAAATATGCTTGTAACTCCAAAAAAGGGTTAAATTCTCAAAAGAGCAGGCTAGGGCTTGCTCTTTTTCATTAAATTTTTAATACAAAAACTCACAAATAACTATTTCTCGAAAATTCTATCATTTTTATATTTGCTAAATTTACGCAAGGGCATTTGCGGTTGATGTGGCTTGTGAGTTTGTAAATTTAAGTGTTTGCGTGAGTGTTTGAAATCAAATTTTGTCTAATTGCAGGCTAAATTTGGTAAGAAACTTGATTATTTGTAGCTTAAATTTATCAAATTTTAAATTATCTTGTCCAAATTTGATTATCTTACTGTCACTTGCAAAAGCGCTGTGTCTAAAAGCTTCTTGTGAGTTTTAAATTTTGTTTTTTATATGCTTGTATGAGTGTTTTAGGTTAAATTTGCCTATGAGCTAGCTAAATTTGGCAAAGAGAATATCGTTTTAATGATGCTTTTTACAAAATGTTTTGACTACTTTTGGTTTTATGTGATAAGCAAATTTGGTAAGAAACTTAATTATTTATAGCTTAAATTTATCAAATTTTAATCTTTACTTAGCAGAATTTAATTATTTTGCTATCGCTCACGTGGGTTGCTTTGTTGAAATTTGACCAAGCAAACGCAGCCCATTAGAGTAAATTTGAACTTCTTGTGAGTTTGTAAATTTAAATGCGGTGCGAGTGTTTTAAGCTAATTTTCGCCTAATATCTAGCTAAATTTGGCAAGAGAAATATTGCTTTAATAATACTTTTTATGTGGTGACTAAATTTGATGAAAAATTTGCTTATTTGTGGGTTAAATGCAATAAATTTCAATTTTCGCTTACCAAAATTTATCCCACCTTTTTTCTGCCAACCCTTACAAGAGTGATTTGCTGAAATTTGACTGGGTGAAGCAAGCCACCTTTGTTGGAGTAAATTTGATAACCATCTTGAGAAGTTTATAAATTGATGGTGCGTGTGCGAGTTTTTAGGCTAAATTTAGTAAGAAATTCGCTTGTTTGTAGTTTTAAATTTATAAAAGAGATTTTAGGCTGGATGAGTCTAAATTTACTAAATTTCATAAGCCGTTTCTTGTCAAAAAAGTGTTTTTTATCTGCTTGAGAAATTTTAGGTCTTGCTCGCTTTCTGGCGGGATTTTATCATTTAGTCTTACTGTGCTGAAGTTGCAAGCGCTATGAAAAATCCTTAAAGTCGCTAGAAATTCATCTGCTACAAAGCTTCTTATTACCAAGCAGCCACGCATAGACCGCACCACATTGTGCAATCAAGCAAAATATCCAAGGATCTCCCACGGCAAAAACTTTCAATTTTGCTGCTCAAACCTCGCCACTCCACCATTTGCCGTCATATTAGTTCTTTTAGCAAAATTTATACTACAAGCTCTAAAAAAGTGGTCTGCTCGCCACCCTAGTGAAATTTAGTCAAGTTTCAAATTCCACATCCGCCACGCCATGCAAAAAACGAATACCGTATAAAATACTTCAAAGCAGTGTAAATTTGATAGCTTGCTAGTAAAATTTGCCGTGCAAAAGGCAAATTCTCTTTTAGCTAAACCAAGCCAGCCTTATATTGATTCACGTCCAAATTTGGCTTGGACGTAAATTTGCAGAGCGAAATTGGCCTACACATATCCTTGATCTATCATCGCATCAGCCACTTTTCTAAAGCCAGCAATATTCGAGCCAAGCACCAAGTTGCCCTCATCGCCAAACTCTTTACTCGTTTCATAGCTTAGCTCAAAGATGTGGTTCATGATGCCATGAAGTTTGCGATCGACCTCCTCGAAGCTCCACGAAGTCATGCCAGCATTTTGCATCATCTCAAGTCCGCTTGTGCCCACGCCACCAGCGTTTGCTGCTTTTGCTGGAGCAAAGTGAAAGTCTTTTTGCGCAAGCATGAAATTTATCGCATCAAGCGTGCTTGGCATGTTCGCGCCCTCAGCCACAAAGCGGCAGCCATTTGCGTAAAGCACTTTTATGTCAGCTAGGTGAAGCTCGTTTTGTGTCGCACATGGGAAGGCTCCGTCGCATGGCACGTCCCAGACGCCGTTTCTGCCCTCTTTGTATTCGCTTACGCTTACATATTTTGCATTTGGTCTAAATTTGGTGTATTCGCTAAGGCGAGCGCGTTTTACTTCTTTTAGCTCTTTAAGCACCGCTAGATCGATGCCCTCAGCGTCATAGACGTATCCATTTGAGTCAGAGACGGTGATAGGCAGTGCGCCTGCTTGATAGAGCTTTTCGACCGTGTAGATGGCGACGTTTCCGCTACCGCTGACGCTGCATTTTTTGCCCTCAAGCGATAGACCAGCTTTTTTTAGCATGTTTTGAGTGAAATATACTAGTCCGTATCCAGTAGCCTCTGTGCGCGCTAGACTGCCGCCCCAGTTTAGCCCCTTGCCAGTTAGGATGCCATCAAATCTGCCAGTTAGTTTTTTATACTGGCCAAACATATAGCCGATCTCTCTAGCGCCCACGCCGATGTCGCCTGCTGGCACATCCACGGTGTTGCCTATGTGGCGATATAGCTCGCTCATAAATGCTTGGCAAAAGCGCATTATTTCGCCCTCGCTCTTGCCCTTTGGATCAAAGGTGCTGCCGCCTTTTGCACCGCCGATATTTACGCCAGTGAGCGAGTTTTTGAAAATTTGCTCAAATCCAAGAAATTTTAGCACACCAAGATCGACGCTTGGGTGGAGCCTTAGACCGCCCTTGTATGGGCCAACAGCTGAGTTAAACTGCACGCGGTAGCCGTTATTTACCTTTGGTCTGCCATCGTCGCCTGTGTATGTCACGCGAAAGATCACCGTGCGCTCAGGGATGACTATGCGCTCTAGGATCGCGTGTTTTTGGTACTTGCTCTCTCTTTTGATAAGCGGCTCTAGGCTGTTTAAAACCTCAGTCGCAGCTTGGACAAAGACGCCTTGACCTGGGTTGGTCTTCTTTATCCACTCCATCGTTTGTTCGATGTACTCGCTCATTTTTGCTCCTTTTTCCTTTTTTTGTAGTTAAATATTAACTCGGCTAGAAAAAATTTTTATTTAAAGATATTTTAATATTTTTATTTTGGTCAATGAGTGTTACATATCGAAACTAAATTTATAAAAAGTGGTTTTTGCTTTGGTTGCTAGGGTAAATTTATAAAATTTACTAAATTTGCGCCATCTCTTGCCAAAAAGAAAGTGCTGTGTCGTCTGCTTGGACAAAATTTAGGATATTCTGGGCTGATGGCATGGCTTCATCATTTAGCCTTGCTATATAGGTGCTGGCAAGCGCTATGAAAAATTTTTCAAAGTCACTCGCAACGCACCT
The DNA here is from genome assembly GCF_002913545.1 of Campylobacter concisus. GTDB lineage: Bacteria > Campylobacterota > Campylobacteria > Campylobacterales > Campylobacteraceae > Campylobacter_A > Campylobacter_A concisus_AV. Next base: position 72,674 of record NZ_PPBR01000090.1, read on the forward strand.
GCTGCAAAGCTCCTCATCTTCAAGTAGCCACGCATAGACCGCACCACTCGTGCAATCAAGCAAAAATATCCACGGATCGCCCACGGCAAAAACTATCAAATTTGCTGGGCGAGCCTCGCCACTCCACCATTTGCCGCCAAACTCATCTACGCTGTTTAGGCGCACTAGCTCGCTTGCGTAGTCGCCTCTTGAGCCAAAGCTGACATTGCAAATTTCAAAGTTGCCAAGCTCAAATTTGCTTAAAAGCTTTGTAAATTTGGCTGGGAAATTTACGCCAAGGCTCTTTTGTGCTTGCATAAACGCCAAAGCGTCCTTTTGCGGCAAAAGTCTCATACCAGTTATGCCCTCTTGCTCTAGCGGCAAGAAAATTTGATCTAGTTTTTTAGCGATCTCGTCTAATTTTAAAAACATATCGCTCCTTAAATTTGCTAAATTTGGCAAATTTTATCAAATTTAGCCTAGTGCGCTTTTAAATTTGGGTTATAATCGCCATAAATTTAAGGAGCTAGCGTGGTTAGATCATATCCTCTTGATATGCCTGGCGTGGAGTTTCGCGGACACGGCGTGACTGGCATTTATGAGATGGGTGAGCGCATTGCATTTGTGCATTTTGCTTTTGGGGTGCCTAGCGAGCTAGAGATAGCTCAAAAACTAACGCCAAACTACGTGCTACTAGATACATTTTCACGTGACTTTAGCGAGCATAAAAGATCAACACTTACCTACAAACAAAGCGAAATTTTTATAGCTAGCAGCGCGCGTTGCTACCCAGAAAATGGCTACTTCGTGCTAAATACTAGATACTACAAGGGCTACATAAACTCCCCAGCAAAGCTTATAAAGATAGATAACGGGCTGATGAGCGAGCTCGGCGTTGCTAAGGAGCCTGTAAAAGAGATATATAACGACACTAAAACGTATGAATTTGATGGTTTTTGCGTGCGCATGAGCTCGCCATTTATGATGGAGTGCAAAGAAATTTTGGGCGGTGCAGAGTTCAAAAGTGAAGCAAAAGATGAAAATTTAAACGCTAATTTGCCGCCCAAAGAGCAGGGCGCAAGGATAGGCAAGACCATCTGGCGGCTAAAGCTTGGTGCATATCTCTACACGCCAGTTTGCCTGAATGATGGGGTGCTTTACTTTGGCACTGCTGGCAAGGGCGGAGATCTATACGCCGTGGATGCAAAAAGTGGTGAGGTGATGTTTAAGTTTAAAACCAGCGGCACGGAGCATTTTGTTTGGATCGAGGGTCAAATTTTGCTCGCAAACCGCAAAAATAAGCCAGTTTTGATAAGCGCTAAAGATGGCTTGCTATTAAAAGAGATAGAGTTTGAGAAATTTAGACTTAGCGCAGATCAGATCATGCTAGTAAGCGGTGGCAGGCTCTATGCTGTGGCAAATGACGGAGCTAAAATTTACGCAGTTTGCGCGGAAATTTAGCCTTGGCGAAATTTATCGCCAAAGCCGCAATAAGATAAATTTATCTCTTCTTTTTATATCTTTTTATCGCCTCTACGATGACCTCTTCTAGGTCGTCATTTGGCTCTTTGTTCATATCATCATAGGTGTTTTCAAGGATAGTTTTTAAGTTTTTCTCAACGTAGCTAGTATCGAAAAATCCTCTTCTAAATTCCTTACTTTTGCTGATCGTTAGCAAAAATGGAATGATCGTTCGCACGCCCTCGATAGTAAATTCTTCAAGTGCTCTTTCAAGCTTATTTACAGCAAGATCGTAGTCGGTTGCTTTGACGATCAGTTTTGCGATGAGTGAGTCGTAAAATGGCGGTATGGTGTAGTCTTTATAGACGTGGCTATCGACGCGCACAGATGGGCCAAGAGCTGGGTAGTAGCCCTCGATCGTGCCTGGTGCTGGGATGAAATTCTCCCAGACATTTTCAGCCGTGATCCTGGCCTCTATCGCGTAGCCGCGTGGTTTGATATCGCTTTGCTCGATCTCTAAAATTTCACCAGCTGCGATCCTTATCTGCCTAACGACAAGATCATGGCCTGTGATCTCTTCAGTGATGCCGTGCTCCACTTGGATACGAGTGTTCATCTCCATGAAGTAAAAGTTATTGTAGTCATCTAGCAAAAACTCGATCGTTCCTACGTTTGAGTAGCCCACAGCCTTTGCAGCAGCCACTGCGGTCACGCCCATGATCTTTCTTAAATTTTCGCTAATCGATGGGCAAGGTGCGATCTCGATGATCTTTTGGTGGCGCCTTTGGATAGAGCAGTCACGCTCGCAAAGGTGGATGATGTTGCCGTAGTTATCGCCTAAAATTTGAAACTCGATGTGGCGAGGATTGACGACAAGCTTCTCCATAAAAACTTCGTCGTTGTTAAAGTATGCTTTTGCCTCTCTGGTGCACGACTCAAAGGCATCTTGCATATCTTCTTCTTGCCAAACCTCCCTGATGCCACGGCCACCACCACCACCACTTGCTTTTAAGATGACTGGATAGCCGATGCGTCTGGCGTGCTCTTTTATGGCATCCATGCTCTCATCATTTAGCTTTTCAGTGCCTGGCACTATTGGTATGCCGTTTTTCTTCATCAGATATCTAGCGATGTTTTTATCGCCCATTTTCTTGATGACTTCAGCCTTTGGACCGATGAAGATGAGCCCAGCGTCCTCAACCGCCTTTGCAAATTCGTAGTTTTCGCTTAAAAAGCCGTATCCTGGGTGAATGGCGTCAGCCCCGCACTCTTTAGCAAGCTTTACGATCGCTTTGGCGTCAAGATAGCCTTTGATCGGATCTTCGCCCACTTGATAGGCCTCATCAGCGATCCTGACGTGTAAGCACTCGCTGTCTGGTGCTGTGTAAATTCCTACGCTTTGGATGTGTAAATCCCTACAAGCTCTGACTATCCTAACTGCGATCTCACCACGATTTGCGATAAGAATTTTATGTATCATAGGCTATCCTTTTTGAGTTTTTCTTATCATATAACTATTCGTTTTATTTTTAGATAAATTTGTTAAGTCTGGTTTTAAAATTTGAGTGCAAAAGGCTAAATTTACACTCAAATTTCTTTATTTGCTGATGATTTGGGGAAAAGGTGTGGCTAGGGCTTTTTTGCTAAAGTCTTGCGACTCGATCGTGAAATTTGTAGCAAATCTTTGAATGCCCTCTTTTTTATAAGCACGCCTTTGGATGGTGAAAAGGACTAAATTTCCGCCTTGTTTGGTGTAGCGATATATCGAGTGCTCGGCTGTTGGCACGCCATTTAGGTTTGAAAATATCGTGATATCAAGATAAATTTCATTTGCCAGCGAGCCCTTTTTATAAGCCACTTTTAGCCCTTTTGCTTTTAGCTCTTTTAGATCATTTATCTTTTGCTCGACCGCTTGCTCTGGCGTAGCGTCAAATTTAAGGGTATTTAGCGAGAGCATGTAGCTAAAACTATCTAGCTTCTCGCCAGGGAGCAAGTACTCCTGCGTGAATAAATTTGGCACAGGCTTGGCTGAGCCTGCTAGCGAGTAGAGTCTGTTGTCAAATTTTATCTGCATCGGCTCAAAATACTGAGTAGCTGCGATCAAAAGCGCTGGCAAAGCGATAAATGCTAAAAATTTCTTCATCAAATTCCTTTAAAATGGATTTACTATCATTACCCAGATGATGATGAGCATCGCGATAGTTGGCACTTCGTTGTAAGCTCTAAAGAAGATGCCACTTTTGTTACAGCGCTTTTCTTTGAGCTGCTTCATGTAGCGTCCAAGGTCTAGGTGATAGATAGCCATTAAGATGACAACTAAAATTTTGACGTGGATGTGACCAGTTTTTATAAGATCAGGCATCGCGATAAGTATCAAAATGCCAGTGACAAATGAGCCAATCAGTGCGACCCAGCCGATGTAGTGATACATCTTGTACTCCATCACCTCAACCACTTTTACAAAGTCTGGCTTGTCCATATTTTCTACGTGATAAACGTAGAGCCTTGGCTGATAAAACAGCACTGCCATCCACGAGATGAAAAACAAATAGTGGAGGTATTTTAAGTAAAGATAATATTCTGCCATAACGTCTCCTTATCTAAAAAGTATCTCTTTTCTAGCTTCAAATTCAGCCTTGCTGATCGCACCACTCTCAAAAAGCTCGTAAAGCCTTTTTAAGTCATCTTCTTTATCTTTTAGTTTTAGTCTCTCTTTTAGCTCGGCCTTTTGTAAATTTTTCTCGACGTAAGCACCAACTAAAAATGCGTCGATAAGCCACCAAACGCCCCAGATAGCTAAGAATGGTATGCCTATAATGAAATAAAACGTAGAGTAGCCAACGAAAAATAACCCCATCATCAAAAAGCCAGTGATAAATTTACCAAGGTAAATTCTATGCACTCCAAGCCAGCCAGTAAGTAGCCAAAGTGCGTATGCGACGTAGATATTATTTCCCACTCTCTCTCCTTTTTCTAAAACTTTGCCAAAGTATCATCACAACGCAAAGATCGATCATCACATCAGCGAAGTTAAAGACTGCAAAGTTAAACCACTTGTGCCAAAAGACATAATCCACGACGCCGCCATGGATAAATCTATCTATGATGTTTGAGCTGCCAGCTCCTAGCAAAGCTCCAAGCCAAATGGCATGCGAGCAAAGCAGTTTTTTCTCAACGACTAGATAGACAAAAACGCCTAAAATGAGGGCGATCTGGATAAATTTAAGCCACTCATCTAAAAAGGCAAACATCGAAAATGCAACGCCCTTATTATATGTAAGAACTAGCGAGAAAAACTCGCCATCCCACGAAAAACCATCTATAAATATCATCTTTATCGCTTGATCAACGATAAAAATGAGAAAAAACGCTATGAAAAATTTAATCAAATTTTTACGCATTTAGGGCTTTTATAAAAAATTTCTCAACTTCATCCATGCGTTTTTCAACTAAAGTTTGATTTTTACCCTCAAGCAAAAGTCTGATCAAATTTTCAGTGCCAGAGTATCTAAAGAGCGATCTTATGCCCTCTTTTGCTAGGCTAGCCTCAAGCTCTTTTAGCCCCTCTATCTTATCAAGCGGCTTTTTCTCTGTGATCTTTAAATTTAGCAAAATTTGTGGATACGGCTTTAGCTCACCAAAAATTTCACTAGCTTTTTTGCCTTTTTTAAGCATCATTGCAACAACTTGCATCGAAGTAACAAGACCGTCACCAGTCTTAGCGTAGTCGTTAAAAATGACGTGACCGCTTTGCTCGCCACCAAAATTTATGCCATTTTCTTTCATCATCTCAAGCACGTATTTATCGCCTACGTTTGAGCGAAGTAGCTTGATCTTGCGAGCTTTTAGATAGTCATCAAGCGCGGCATTACTCATCACCGTAGCCACGATGGCTCCACCTTTTAGAGCCTTTTGCTCGTGTAAAAATGCAGCTAGTGAGCCAAGTATCGCGTCGCCATGCACAACTTCGCCGTTTTCATCGACAACGACAAGTCTATCAGCATCGCCGTCAAATGCAAAGCCGATGTCTGCACGAAGCCTTTTTACCTCGCTCGCTAGATCTTCTGGGTGAAGTGCGCCGCAGTTTTGGTTGATGTTGCTACCATTTGGCTCATTGTTTATGACGATGACATCAGCTCCAAGCTCGCTAAATACAGTTGGCGCGACCTTGTAAGCTGCTCCGTTTGCTACATCTAAAACTACTCGTAAATTCTTTAAATTTAGCTCTTTTGGGAATGAATTTTTGATCTGCACGATATATCTGCCGATAACATCGTCGATCCTCTTGTTTGCACCGATCTCTGTCATCGTCTTTTGGGCGTTTGCGATGAGCTCATCGTCGTAGAAGATTTTTTCTATCTCGGCCTCTATCGTCTCATCAAGCTTGTTGCCAAAGCTATCAAAAAATTTGATGCCGTTATCGTAGTATGGGTTGTGTGAGGCGCTTATCATTATGCCAGCGTCACAGCGCATATTTTCTGTTAAAAATGCGATCGCAGGTGTTGGCATAGGGCCTATTTGAAGGACGTTGTAGCCAACTGCAGTTAGCCCTGCAACGATGGCGGTTTCGATCATATAGCCACTTTTTCTTGTATCTTTTCCAACCAAAATCACATTTGTCGCTGAGGTCTTTCTAAAGTAAATTCCAGCAGCCATTGCAAGGCGCATAGATGTTTGAGCTGAAAGCTTTTCGCCAGCCTTACCACGAACTCCGTCTGTTCCAAAAAGTTTCATCAATTTATCCTTTTTATTATAAAATGGTGCTATTTTATCAGAAATTATCAAATTTAAAATCTAAAATTTTATTTGTTTTAAAGCAGACTTAAATTCAGTTACAATTAAATATATTTTTCATATAATCACGGACTAAAATTATCAAAAAAGGTATATTATGGCAAACCATAAATCTGCTGAAAAAAGAGCTAGACAAACTATAAAAAGAACAGAAAGAAACAGATTTTACCGCACTAGACTTAAAAACATCACAAAAGCAGTGCGTGTAGCTGTAGAAGCTAAAGATCTAAATGCTGCAAATGAAGCTTTAAAAGTTGCTAACAAAAGCATCCACAGCTTCGTAAGTAGAGGCTTTTTGAAGAAACAAACTGCTGCTCGTCGCGTTAGTCGCCTTGCTCAATTAGTAAATACTCTAAAAGCTGCTTAATCTATTAAATTTTAATGTTTGCTGATAAACTTCATCCATTTTTGGATCGCTATGATGAAATTTCTACGCTTCTGAGCGATCCAAATATAGCAAACGATATCGAAAAGATGACAAAGCTCTCAAAAGAGCAATCATCTATCGAACCAGTCGCAACTGCTGCAAAAAAATATCTACAAATTCTAAACGACATCGAAGAGAATAAAGCCTTACTTGAGGATTCTGAGCTTGGCGAGCTTGCAAAAGATGAGCTTAAAAATTTAGAAATTTCAAGAGAGAAGCTTGAAGAAGAGATTAAAATTTTACTTCTTCCAAAAGATCCAAACGATGACAAAAATATATTTTTAGAAATTCGCGCAGGTACTGGTGGTGACGAGGCTGCGCTATTTGTTGGGGATCTTTTTAACGCTTACATCAGATATGCAGAGCTTCGTGGATATAAATTTGAGATCGTTAGCCAAAGCGAGGGCAACACTGGCGGCTTTAAAGAGATCATCGTGCTCATAAAGGGTAAAGGTGCTTACTCAAGGCTAAAATTTGAAGGTGGCACACATAGAGTTCAGCGTGTGCCAGAGACTGAGAGTCAGGGCAGGGTGCATACTTCGGCTGTGACTGTGGCTATCATGCCAGAGGTTGAAGACAGCGAGATCGAGATCAATCCAAATGATATAAGAGTTGATGTTATGAGAAGCTCGGGCCACGGCGGTCAGTCAGTAAATACAACCGATAGTGCCGTTAGGATCACTCACATACCAACAGGACTTGTTGTCACAAACCAAGATGGCAAGAGCCAGCACAAAAACAAAGAAGCTGCGATGAAGGTGCTAAAAGCTAGACTTTACGAGATGCAAGAGCAAGAGAGGCTTGCTAAAGAGACTAGCGAGCGCAAGAGTCAGGTCGGCACTGGAGACCGCTCAGGCAGGATAAGAACTTATAACTACCCACAAAACCGTATAAGTGATCACCGCATAAATTTAACACTTTACCGCCTTGATGCGATCATGGCTGCAGGATTATTTGACGAGATCATCGAGCCGCTTATCACTCACTATCAAGCAGAAGCTATGCTTGAGGCTGGCATCTAAGCGCAAAATTTATAAATTCTCACCAAATCATTAAAAATCAAAAATCTACAAACTAAGATCTAAAATCATCTGATTTTGAAACGATCTTATTTTGTCTGTTTTATAATAAAAAATAATATTATTCATATATTTTTCAAAAATAATTTAAATTAAATTTTTAGATTTTAGTTCATTTAATGCGATATTTTGGGCTTTGGTAAATTATAAATCTTTACTTGTGATATTAAAAAATTTTATTGATTGATCATAAGTTCGCATTAATAATAATACTCTATAATACCCAAACATTAAATCAAAATAAGGAGAAAATATGTCACTAAGTGCAAGAAATCAACTAAATGTTGAGATATCAGAAGTAAGAACAGGTGCGGTAAATTCGCTAATAGCTGGCAAACTAGCAGGTGGCGAGGTGCTAAAAGCAACTATTACAGTTGATAGCGAGAAAGCTCTTGATCTTAAAGTTGGTAAAAAAGCTATATTCTTATTCAAAGCTTCAAGCGTTATCGTTTCAAAAGACGACAGCATCAAGCTTAGCGCAACAAATCAAATCAAAGGCGTTGTCAGTGAGATAAAAGACGGCGCTGTAAATGCTGAGGTTATCATCGACGCAAATGGCAGCAAAATTTCAGCTATCATCACAAGAGAGTCAGTTCATAATTTAGCTTTAAAAGCAGGCGACAAAGTAACTGCTATCATCAAAGCAACTCAAATCATAGTTGGTGTTAAATAATTTTCGGGGCAAATTTGCTCCGATCCTCTCCTTTTAAACTAATTTATAAACTTAAGCTAATATCCAAAACCAAATCCTAAAATCTCTCATAAATTTTTCAAAACACAAAATTTAATTAATACTTATTTTTTGTAAATTTAAAAATAAAATCTCCAAATTTTATACTAAATTTACTTTAATTGCCTATATAGCGTAAATATAAAGTCAAATTTGAATAAGAATAGTGTCAATAAATATTACCAAACTACGCTCTAATCGCATTTAGCTTTATTAAAGTAT
>NZ_PPBR01000091.1:0-454 GCF_002913545.1 Campylobacter concisus
AAATTTAAGCGGCGCAAATGAGTTTTTAGTAGGGCTAATAGTAGGCGTCTATGCGATCTCACAGATGATATTTCAAGTGCCTTTTGGCGCCTTTCAGACAAGATCGGCCGCAAAAAAGCCCTAACCATCGGTCTTTTGATCTTTGTGGCAGGCTCTATCGTCTGCGCGCTGGCAAGTGAAATTTACACGATGCTTTTTGGTAGATTTTTACAAGGTGTGGGAGCTGTGGGAGCCGTGGCAACGGCGATGATAAGCGACTTTGTGGCTGAGGAAAACCGCTCAAAAGCCATGGCGATAATGGGTGCTTTTATAGGGCTTAGCTTCACGCTTTCTATGGTGCTTGGACCGCTTCTTGCCAAAGACTACGGGCTTTCAAGCCTTTTTTATCTAAGCGCCGCTCTTAGCTTGCTTTGCGTCGTGCTACTCTACACCGTCGTGCCAAAAGAGATAAAAG
>NZ_PPBR01000092.1:0-551 GCF_002913545.1 Campylobacter concisus
CATCGCAAACGTGAGCATGCTGGAGCTAAATAAATTTCCTATAAAAAAAGATAGAGACGACACCATTAGAGAGGGTGCACATATCTTTTTGGCCCTCGCCAAAGCTCTGAATGCCAAAAATATTATAACAAGTGGGGTTGGCGTAAGAGTGGGGGTGTTCTTGAAAGATTTTTTACGCTCTAGCCTTAAATTTCCACAAAATTTTAATCCGAGTATCAAAAGTTTGCAAGATCGTTTTATATTATTATGCAATAAATCGGTAACAAGATATGCAAAAGATATATTTATGGTATTAAAAAAGCTTCATAGTCTAAGTGATAACTATCTTGAAGTGCTTTTAGTTGCTGCAAAACTTCACAATGTAGGTCAAGAGATTGGCTTTTATGGCGATCATAAAAACTCAGCTTATATAGTCTTAAATGCCTTAAATTATGGCTTTTCGCATGAACAAAAAGCATTGATTGCAGTAGTAATTGGCACAAACGGAAAGAAAAATATATATGAATTTGAGCGATATAAAAATTTACTTCCAAAAGCCGAGTGTATAAGAT
>NZ_PPBR01000093.1:0-39440 GCF_002913545.1 Campylobacter concisus
ATTAAGAGTAAAATAGGCTTTTTTAGGTGAAATTTCGCAAATAGCGTATCTGTCAAATATTGATAAAGAATTTCAATATTTTTTACTATCAAAATGAGCCAAATAATGAAAAAACTAAAGCATTTTTTTAAACTTGCTTTTAACTTTTTTGTTATAATATCCCATCAAAAATAAAAGGGATATTTTTTATCCGAATTAAGGTTTTAAATTTGAGAGTATATTTAGATAATAACGCCACAACGATGGTTGATCCAGAAGCTTTTGAACTTATGAAGCCGTTTTTTTGCGAAAAGTACGGCAATCCAAACTCACTTCACAAATTTGGCTCAGAGACCCACCCAGCGCTAAGAACAGCGCTAGATCAGCTCTACGCCGGACTAAATGCAAAAGATAGCGATGACATCGTCGTTACCTCATGCGCAACTGAGAGCAACAACTGGGTTGTAAAAGGCATCTACTTCGACAAGATCGCAACTGGCGAGAAAAAACGCATCATCACAACCTCAGTCGAGCATCCAGCCATTTTGGCAACTTGTAAATTTCTAGAAAAATATGGCGTGGATCTTACAGTCTTAGACGTAAATAGCGACGGCATCGTCACTCCAGAGCAGCTAAGAGCTGTCATGGACGAAAATGTCTCACTTGTCGCCATAATGAGCGCAAACAACGAAACTGGCATGATCTTTCCTATAAAAGAGCTTGCCAAAGTTGCCCACGAATACGGCGCTTTATTTCACACTGACGCAGTGCAAGCAGTTGGCAAGATAAAGATAGACGTTCAAGACTTAGACGTTGATTTTCTAAGCTTTTCAGCGCACAAATTTCACGGACCAAAGGGCGTTGGAGCGTTATTTATAAAAAATAGCATGCCACTAAGTAGCTTGCTTCACGGTGGCGAGCACATGGGCGGACGCAGAAGCGGAACACTTGATGTACCGGGCATCGTTGGCATGGGCAAGGCGCTTGAACTGGCAAATAAATTTATGGACTACGAGCACTCACACGTTCGCCGTTTGCGTGATAAACTTGAAGACGCGCTACTACAAATTCCTGACGTTAGCGTCGTCGGCAAAAAAGATCAGCGCGTGCCAAACACTATCCTAGCATCTATCAAAGGCGTCGAGGGCGAGGCGATGCTTTGGGATCTAAATAGAGCTGGCATAGCGGCCTCTACCGGCTCTGCCTGTGCGAGTGAGACGCTTGAGAGCAATCCTATCATGGAGGCAATCGGCGCTGACAAAGAGCTAGCTCACACCGCGCTTAGACTCTCACTTTCTAGGTTTAACACAGAAGAAGAGATCGACTACGCGATCGAGCAGATAACAAAGGCTGTAAATAGGCTAAGAGGCATATCAAGCACATTTGCATACGCCCCAGAGTGGCATAAGAGTGGATTATAAAATTTAAAGGAAAAACATGGCAAAAAATAACTTAATCGGCGGCTCTATCTGGGATGAATACTCAAAGGTAGTCCAAGATAGGATGAATAATCCTAAATTTATGGGCGAACTAACCGAAGAGGACGCCAAAAAAGCAAACGCAAAACTTATCATCGCTGACTTTGGCGCAGAGAGCTGCGGCGATGCGGTCAGGCTCTACTGGCTCGTTGATGAGAAAACTGACAAGATAATAGACGCTAAATTTAAAAGCTTTGGCTGTGGCACGGCGATAGCTAGCTCTGATACAATGGCCGAGCTTTGCATCGGCAAAACAGTCGATGAAGCGGTCAAGATCACAAACCTCGATGTCGAAAGAGCTATGCGCGACAACCCAGACACACCAGCTGTGCCACCTCAAAAGATGCACTGCTCGGTTATGGCATATGACGTTATCAAGGCAGCTGCTGCAAGCTACAAGGGCATAGACCCAGAGCACTTTGAAGATGAGATCATCGTTTGCGAGTGCGCTAGAGTGAGCCTTGGCACGATCAAAGAGGTTATAAGACTAAACGACCTTCACACGGTTGAGGAGATCACGCAATACACAAAAGCAGGCGCATTTTGCAAATCATGCGTTAGACCTGGCGGACATGAGAAAAAAGACTACTATTTGGTTGATATCTTACGCGATACTAGGGCTGAGATGGAGCAAGAGAGGCTCGAAGCTCAAGCAAATGCTCAGGCAAACAACACGCTTAGCGACGTTAGCTTTGAGAGCATGACGATGGTTGGCCAGCTAAAAGCGATCGAATCGATCATCGATAAAGAGATCCGCCCGATGCTTATGATGGATGGCGGAAATTTAGAGATCATAGACATTAGAAACGACAACGGCGAAAATATCGACGTTTATATCCGCTATCTTGGCGCTTGCTCAGGCTGTTCAAGCGGCTCGACTGGCACGCTTTATGCGATAGAAAATGTCTTGCAAGAGAGCCTAAGCCCAAAGATCAGGGTTATGCCTATATAAATTTATCGAACGGCTTCTTTTGGAGCTGTTCGCCTCCACTAAACTAAATTTACCACCTAGACAATTTAAATTTATTCTTTTAAAAATTTCAAAATTTCACTTCTAGTCTGCGCCAAATCACCCACAAATTTCTTCTCAAACTGAGATCGGTTAAATGTTCTCTGACGTTTAGCAAGCTGGGCTGTGTGCGTGGCGATAAGCGTTTCTAGCTCGCTTTTTGAAATTTCATCCTCCAAAAACTGCTTGCACTCTTTTAGACCTATTGATTTTAGGGGTTTTGGCTCGCTTTTATACTTGTCAAATAAAAACTTCGCCTCATCTATCAAGCCCTCATCTAGCATATTTTTCGTTCGCTTTGCGATGCGAGCTCTAAGCTCATCTTTATCCCACAAAATTTCAAATATCGCAAGCTCTTTTATGACGCTCTCTTTGGTATTTTGCTTTAGCCAAATGCTTGGGATTTGCCCGCTAAATTTATAAATTTGATACCATTTTTCGAGGCGATAAGAGTCATTTTGGCTAAATTTACTTGCAAACTCGGGGTCATTTTGTAAAGCTAGCTCGTAAATTTCTTCGTTGCTTAAATTTAGCTCGCATTTTGGCACGTCTGGGGCAAGACCGCTAAGCATCGCCTTTAGATAAAAGCCGCTGCCTCCTGTGATGATGAGCAAGCACTCTTGCGAGCGCGCAAATTCCTTTGCGTTTTTGTAAATTTCAAAAAATGCCCCAACGCTAAATTCCTCATCAGGGTAAATTTCATCCACTCCAAAGTGCCTTACAGCCCCCAGCTGCCAAGGCTTTGGCTTTGCGCTGGCGATATCTATCTCTTTATAAAGTGCTAGCGAGTCAAGGCTCAAGATGACGCCACCAAATTCCTTTGCCAGCTCAAAGGCTAGATCGCTCTTGCCGCTTGCCGTGGTGCCAATTAGTGCTAGCTCGCCAAACAAGCTTAGCCCTCGTAAAGTGAGCTAAATAGCAAAATTTCATCGCTTTGCTCGTTACTTTTGCCCTCTTTTATGAGATCAGCCAAAACGCCTGCAAAGTGCGGTGTAAAGCTTAGTTCGTTTAGCCCGTATGCTTGGTTATAGAGTAAATTTTGATATGTCTCATCTCGTCCGATCGCTGGCTTGTCGTTTGAGCTAAGAAGAACGAAATTTGCCCTAAAACTAGGCTCTTTTAGCTCGCTTATACTAAGGTGTCTTTTTAGCTCGTTTAAAAATGCGTTGATCTTTTCTGTTTTTACAAGCGTATCGATCGCGCCCACTTGTAAATTTGTGATGATCGTGACGCCATTTTTGGTTGGATAAATTTTGGCAAACATATCATTTAAAATGATCGGTTTTTTAGGGATCTGACCCTCGCTTAGCACAAGATCGATCGTGTAAAATTTAGCCAAAATGGCGCTTAAATTTGTCCCAAGCTTGCTTGAAAGCTCCAAATTTCTACTAGCCACGACAAAGCTATCAGCCTCGTATTCGCCAGCACTGCCAACAGCCTTTTGAACGGTTTGCCCCTGCGTTTTTAGCTCATAAATTTCATCATTTATAAACTGCACTCCAAGCTCATTTAGCTCGCTAACAAGCGCCTTTTTTAGCTCTCCAGCGTCGATGCTTGCGTTTTTAGCTAAATTTAGCGCCCCTTTTATGTTTTTGTTTATCAGACCAAAATTTGCTAGCTCACTATCCACGCTTAAAATTTCTTGCTCGCTATCAGCGACCCTTGTCTCATCAAGCCTCTTTTTAAAGCTCTCATCTTCGCTGAAGATGAGATAAACGCCACTCTCATCAAAATTTATCTGCGGATATTTTTCGCTTAGCTCTTTTAAAATTTCAAAGCTCTTTTGTCCAAATTTTTTAAACAAAATTCTCATTTTTTTGTCGTGAGCCTTTGTTGATTTAAGCGTGAAATTTGCCATCCAAGCTCTAAAGTTTTCATTTAAGCAAAGCGCTATATCAAGCTCACTTTTTTTACTAACTAGCCCCAAAAATGAGCTAGATATCGCTCCATCTCTTGCAAGTGCTGGGGTGTTAAATGGGGTTAAAATTCCGCTTTCAAACTCATCTTTTTGGTTACTAATAACTAAAATTTCTTCGCCCTTTTTAGCTAGCTCAAGCGCCGTAAATAACGCACTAAAACCATCTCCGATAATCGCTATTTTACTCATCATAACCCTTCATTTTAAATTACTCTCGCAATGATAATATAAATTTAGATTTAAAGCAAAATGGTGTAAAATCAGACACTTTTTAAAAAGATGGAAATTTATATGATCAAAAAGCTAAAAGATATCGCAGAACTCATCGTTTTTAAGCACTCGGTTTTTGCCCTGCCCTTTATCTTTGTGGCGATGATAGTTGCGAGCAAGATAGAAAATGGCTCAGCTTGGTTTGGCTTTAAACTGCTTATTTTAGGCACTATTTGCGCGGTTAGCGCTAGAAATTTCGCCATGGCATTTAACAGATACCAAGACGAGGACATCGACAAGCTAAACCCACGAACCGCAAGCCGTCCAAGCGTAGATGGACGTATCGGCAAGGGCAATATGCAGCTTTTCATCGTAGCAAACGCACTTATCTTTATCATCTGCGCTTATTTTGTAAATTCGCTCGCATTTTGGCTAAGCTTCCCCATACTTGCCGTGCTTGGCGGATATTCGCTATTTAAGAGATTTAGCGAGCTAGCGCACTTGGTGCTAGGCCTTAGTCTTGGACTTGCTCCGATCGCTGGCGTGGTCGCAGTGAGCGCTGCTATACCGCTTTGGAGCGTGCTACTTTGCCTTGGTGTGACATTTTGGGTGGCTGGATTTGACCTGCTCTACTCGCTTCAAGATATTAAATTTGACCAAGAAAACAAGCTCTTTAGCATACCAGCCATTTATGGTGACAAGGCGACACTATTTTTATCAGCCATTTTTCACGCCTTAGCTTTTATACTTTGGCTACTTTTTGCTTGGGCGGCTGGGCTTGGAGCGATGGCATTTTTTGGCATTGTGGTAAGTGGCGTGATATTATTTTTCGAGCATAGGATCGTAAGGCGCGACTTTAGCAAGATAGACAGGGCGTTTTTCACGCTAAATGGCTACTTGGGAATTTTATTTTTCATCTTTGTTTGGATAAGTGTATTATGAGCGAAGTAAGGCTTTTTAAAGCGCCTCTTAGCATGGTTTATGAATGCGACAGAAGTGGGGATGAGAAATTTTTAAGAGAATTTAACTCTATCTTGCCAGGTGACGAAGATGCGCTTGGAGCGTGGCTAAAACGAGCCAAATCACGCGGCGAGACCAAAGAGAGCGACCAAGTCTTGCTAACGCTTGTCATCGAGCTTCATAGAAAGATCGACGCGCTTAGTGATTATATAAAAAATGAGCACAAGCAATACTTGCCACTAAAAGAGAGCGCAGATATCGATGAGATCGGCTTTACGCATATAAAAATAAGCGAAGATAAATTTAAAAAAGATGAAATTTACTACGCAAGGATCGCGATGCCTATCTTTCCAAAGAGAAATTTGAGCCTTTATCTAAGGGCGGAGGATAAGAGGCTAGCAAAGATAGAGAACATGCACGAAGAGGACGAGGCCGACTGGAACGCTTACGTGACGGCTAGAGAGCGTGTGATGATAAGAGAGCTTAGAGCGAATTCGTAAAGGAAAAATATGGAAATTTACATTTTTTTAGGTTTTGGCATCGTTTTAGCGATAATAATAGCTTTGATATTTATAAAAGATAACGAGACAAATAAGAAATTTGCAAGGTACGAGCGTGCCATAGAGAGCGCCATACAAGAAAACTATAATCTCAAAAAGCAGCTGGCCGCACTAGCAAGCTTTAAGCCTGATGACGACGAGCAGCTAAAAGATGTAAAAGATGAGCTAAAAGAGCAGATAAACGAGCAGATAAATGAAAAAATCGTGCCGATAATCCGCGCTATAAAGAGCATCGAGCGAGTGATAGATGACTTTGCAAACGAGCAAAAAGATAGGATGTTTAACCTTGAGGAGCGAACAAGAGATATCAATAAAATCGCCCCGAGTGTTATAAATGAAGAAGAGCAGATCCTAAAGATGTTTAAAGATGGCAAAAGCGCAGCCATGATCGCTAAAGATCTTCACGTGGGTATGGGGCGAGTTGAATTTGTGCTTAAATTTCATAAATTAGCCTAAATTTGGGCTAATTTTAAAAGACAAAACTGCTCTTAAACTACAAAAATTAGCTTAAATTTTTATTTAAATTTAAATCTTTTAACATATAATTGAAAAATTAATAAAAGCTCTAACCAAGCTTAAAAAAGGTGCTTTATGCTAATAGATAAATATGGTCGGGTTGTTGATTATTTAAGAATTTCTGTGACGCAGCGTTGTAATTTTAGATGTAGATATTGCATGCCTACGACGCCATTTAGTTGGACACCAAAAGAGAATTTACTGACATTTGAAGAGCTGTTTTTATTTGTCAAAGTAGCTATCGATGAGGGTGTGAAAAAGATCAGGATCACAGGCGGCGAACCACTCGTGCGCAAGGATTTGGACGTCTTTATAAAGATGATAAGCGATTATAAGCCAGACATCGATCTAGCACTTACGACAAATGGCTTTATGCTGCCGCACTTTGCCAAAAGGCTAAAGGACGCTGGACTAAAGCGCATAAATATGTCGCTTGATACGCTAAATGAGCAAAAGGCTAAATTTATCGCTCAAAAGAGCGTCTTACACGAGGTTTTGGCTGGCTTTGAGGCGGCACTTGATGCTGGATTAAAGGTGAAGATAAACACAGTCGCGCTAAAAGGCTTTAACGACGATGAGCTCGTAAATTTGTTTGAGTTTGCTAAATTTAGAAATTCTCAGATCAGATTTATAGAATATATGGAAAACTCACACGCCAAAGAGGATCTAAAAGGGCTAAAAAGCGATGAAATTTTAAATATCATCTCTCAAAAATATAACATCACAAAAGATGAAAAGTTGCCAAACGCACCTGCGTCTATTTATAGGCTTGATGACGGCTATAAATTTGGCATCATAGACCCCCACAAACACGACTTTTGCGAGAGTTGCAACCGCATCAGACTAAGTGCTGAGGGGCTTTTGATACCTTGCCTTTACTTTGAAGATGCACTAAGTATCAAAAAAGCAGTTGCAAATGGCGATATTGTCGCAGCGAGTGAAATTTTAAGGCAAGTACTAGCTAACAAGCCAAAAGAGAACAAATGGGCTCTAGGAGCTGAAAATGAAACCTCTTCAAGGGCCTTTTACCAAACTGGTGGTTGATGAGCAAAGAGCTAGAATTAGTTGAGGCATTTTTAAGCATCCAAGGCGAGGGCGCTTATCAGGGCAGGCTCGCTGTGTTTTTACGCTTTTTTGGCTGCAACCTAAACTGCTATGGCTTTGGCGTAAAGACAAGGTCTTTAAAAACAGGCGAAGAGCTTTTGGGATGCGATAGCATAAGAGCCGTTTTTAAGGGACATTTTCACCATAAAAGATATAGCGCAGATGAAATTTTAAGCCTAGTTGATGGGCTATGCAAAGGCTTAGAGCAAAAGCCGATCATCGTTTTAACAGGCGGCGAGCCACTCATCTGGCATCAAAATGAAAATTTCATAAATTTGGTAAGAAATTTGCTTATAAATTACGAGGTGCATTTTGAGACAAATGGCACGATCTTGGTTGATTTTAATAAATTTGAAATTTATAAAAACTGCCATTTTGCACTTGGCGTAAAACTAGCAAATAGCGGAGTTAGCGAGCAAAAACGCATAAATTTAGATGCCATTTTAGCTATCAAAAATAACGCTAAAAGCAGCTTTTTAAAATTTGTCCTCTCACGCTTTGACAAAAGCGAGCTGAAGGAAATTTTATATATAAAAAATAGAGTAAATTTGCCAGTTTGGTGCATGGCGATGGGCGCAAATGAGGACGAGCTAAGCAAAAATGCTCTAAAAACAGCGCAATTTGCCATAAAGCATGGATTTAACTACTCAGAGCGTATCCACATCAGGCTTTGGGGCGACAAAGAGGGTGTTTGATGATTATTAGAAAACTTTTTAGATTTGAAAATGCACATATCGTGAGATTTTGTAGCTCAAAGCGCTGCAGGACGAGCATCCACGGCCACAGCTACGTGGCAGAAATTTTACTTAGCTCAAATTTTCTTGATAACGCTGGCATGGTCTATGACTTTGGGCTAATGAAGCAAAACATAAAAACGATCATCGATAGCTTTGACCACGCTACGACCATATATTCAGGCGATAGTGACGAATACAAAAACGACCTTAAAAAGCACTCTGCAAGGTGGATCGAGATCCCGCTAAATCCCAGTGCAGAGCAGTTTTGCCGTATATTTTTTGTCATGATCGAAAGGCTGCTTGAACTTAGCGTGATGAACAACGGCGAGCGCGATGTGAAGCTTCATAGCGTCATCGTCCATGAGACCGACACTGGCTATGCGCAGTGCTTCAAAGAGGACGCGATAAACCCGCAAATGGGCGAGATAAGGCTTAGTGATATCAAATTTTCAGAGGCGGTTATGGACGAGTGGGAAGAGAAAAATTTGCTTGAAAAGATGATAAATAAGATAAAAATAGAAAATCCAAAGGACGTTTAATGAAAAAATTTATAACCTCTTTTTTGCTTATAGCTGGCGTATTTTTGGGATGTGGAGATAAAGAAGAGGCCAAAAGTGACGTTAGTGAGCCAGTCCCTAGTGATGTTACGATAGCTCAGCCTGATGCGAATGTAACTATCGACGAGCAGCTGCCACCTGAGCCAGTCGTCGAAGAAAATGAGCCTCCTAAAGAAAAGAAATGAACGAACACTTAGGCTCGCTCTACGTTTATACTTTGCCATTTCACGTGACATTTTTTTATGCGCTACTTGCTTTAGCGGTGCTTTATCTAGCGCTTACCCAGTTTGGAGTAAGGACTAAAAACTACGTGCTTCGTATAAGGTATTTTTTGCCTATTTATCATATGCTTCTTAGCTTTTTGGTGCTAACTGGGCTTATTTTGTGGGCATATTATAGCTACGAGCCAAAATTTAACGCCATAAAAATGCTTCTTATCTTGATAGCTTTGATCGCACTTAGCGCAGTTGGATACAAAAGACTAAAAAGATACGCCGTTGCTGGCGAGCTAGAGAAATTTAAGAAATTTGCCCTTGTTAAAGGCATTTGCGACATTATTTTGATCATCATAGCAGGGATTTAGATGAAATTTTTATATGATAAAAACGCTGGCGAAGAGCGCTTAAAGATAGTAAATGAGGCCTTTTTGCACCTAAAAGCTAGAAGGGTTGAAGCAGGTGAGCGCATAAGTGTTAGAAATTTACGTGATGGCAAAGAGTACATCTACGAGATCGATGAGATAGAGCGCAGAAGTGCGAATTTAAGTCTTGTTTTTGCCAGCCAAAACTGCGAGCATAAATTTGACTTTACCATCGCTTGGGCGGTCGTTGATCCAAAGACTATCGAAAAGGCGCTGCCATTTTTAAATGAGCTTGGCGTTGGCAAGATCGCCTTTGTCTATACTAAATTTTCTCAGGCAAATTTCAAGATCGACCTTGAAAAGCTAAACTACATAAACGCACTTTCATGCGAGCAGTGTGGGAGAACGTCGCTAATGGAGTTTGAAATTTACAAAAATTTAGACGAGCTAATGAACGTTTATAAAAATGTCTCGGCCATAAATTTTGGTGGCAAAAATTTAAATGAAAAAAGAGATGATGAGATATTGATAATCGGTCCAGAGGGCGGATTTAGCGAGGATGAGACGGCTAAATTTAAAAATATCTACGGCCTAAATACAAAAAATATCTTAAGATCACAGACCGCAGTCATATCTGTGGCGGCAAAATTTCTTGCTTGATTTATTTGATTTTTAGATTAGTTTTTATATAATCAGCAACTTTTAAGGTAACAAATAGCCCAAAATAATAAAGGAAAGATGATGAAAAAAGAGATCCATCCAGAGTATGTAGATTGCACCGTAACTTGCGCGTGTGGCAACACTTTTAAGACAAAGTCAAACAAAAGTGAAATCAGAATTGACATTTGTGACAAGTGCCACCCATTTTTCACAGGCAGCGAAAAGATAGTTGATAGCGCTGGCCGTGTTGAGAAATTTAAGAAAAAATACGCTCAAAAATAAGCCTTGCTCTACTTTGTTCCTACTCCAATAGGAAATTTAGAAGATATCTCGCTTCGTGCGATCAAAATTTTGCGTGAATGCGAGATAGCTATCTGCGAAGATACAAGAGTTTGCAAAAGTCTTATAAATCTACTAAACGAACGCTTTGACGCAAATATAAATATCTCAAATTTTATCCCGCTTCACACCCACAACGAAGATGAATTTTTCGCAAATTTAAGTGATGAAATTTGGAGCAAAAATATAGCTTATATGAGCGATGCTGGCATGCCAGGCATAAGCGACCCGGGCGTTAGCCTAGTAAGATATGCTCAAAAAAATGATATCAAATATGAAATTTTAAGCGGAGCAAACGCCGCACTTTTGAGCGTCGTGGCAAGCGGACTTTGCAATAAAGAATTTATCTTTTTAGGATTTTTACCAAATACCGGCAGAGAGAGAGCCTTAGCTATACAAAATGCTCTAAGCTTAGCCTATCCGGCTGTGATCTATGAAAGCCCAAAACGCATCCTAAATTTGATAGAAAACATCGCAAATTTAGAGCCAGAGAGAGAAATTTTTGCCATAAAAGAGGCTACCAAAAAATTTGAGACCAAATTTAAGGATAGAGCCAAAAATTTAGTCCAAATTTTAGAAAAAGCAAATTTAAACGGCGAGTGGGCGGTAGTCATCTCAAAAAGCGCAAATATAGCCACTCAAAATATCACAAAAGATGAGATCATCTCACTTGACATCGCCCCAAAAGCAAAGGCAAAACTACTTAGCAAAATAACTGGCAAGGACGTCAAAAAGATCTACGACGAGCTCATAAAAGCATAAATTTAAAAGCTCAAATTCCCTCAAAAAGTTTCAAAAATTCACTCAAATTTAGAAGTAAAATAAGTTAAATTTTACTTGACTTTAGCTACCATAAGCAACCATGATAATATACGGAAAACAGCTATTTTTACATATTTTGAACAAGCGCCCACAGATACTAGAAGAGATCTATCTCTCAAAAGAGTGTGATAAAAAACTCTTCTCTAAAATTTGTGGCACTGGCAAGAAGATCATCCGCGTGGATAATCAAAAAGCTCAGTCGATGGCGCATGGCGGCAACCATCAAGGCTTTTTAGCAAGCGTTAGCGAGTTTGAGTTTTCAGACATTAGCGAGCTAAAAAAGTTAAATTTCATCGCCGTGCTTTATGGCATAAGTGACGTTGGAAACATCGGCGCCATCGCTAGAAGTGCCTATGCTCTAGGCTGCGAAGGACTAGTTATTGTTACAAAAAGTGTAAATATGCAAGGCGTTTTAAGGTCAAGTAGCGGTGCTGCTTACGAGATACCAATAGCGATCTTTGAAGACGGACTTAGCCTGCTAAACGAGCTAAAACAATGTGGTTTTAAGCTCTACGCGACGGCAAGCAACGGCAAAAATATAAAAGAGATGAAATTTGCTGGCAAAAGGGCTTTGGTGATGGGCTCAGAGGGCGAAGGCATACCGCAAAAAGCTCTAGCAAAGTGCGATGAGTGCGTCGGTATCAAGCTAAAAGACGGCTGGGACTCCCTAAATGTAAGTGCAGCTTTTGCGATAATTTGTGATAGGATGATAGATGAATGAATTAGAAAATTTAAAAGAGATAGGCATAAAGGAAATTTCGCGTAAAACGCACATTGAACCCACATTTTTACAATACATTTTTGACAAAAATTTTGAAAAATTATCACGCTTAAACATGAGAGGCTACGCCAAAATTTTACAGCGTGAGTACGGCGTCGATCTTAGCGAACTTCTCGCTGAATACGACGCATTTATGCAAGAAAACATGCCTGATGAGAGCAAAAAAACAAAAGTTAGCCCAAAAATTTCTTCTTACACACCTGAGGATGTCTCGATCCAAAGGCAAAGTAGCGGTGGTGGGGCTGGATTTTTCTTCTGGATCATCATTTTAGCTATCATCGCTGGCGGTGCTTACTACTTTGACGCTTACAAATACGTCCAAAATTTCATCGCAAGCTTAAATGAAGACAACACAAGCGTGAGCTACTCGCAGTCAAGCATCGTAAATGAAGTGAAGAAAAATATAATCGACACAAACGTAACGATCTCTCAAAACACTCCAAAGATCGATGCAAACGCTTCAAGCGTGAAAATTTCAGCTCCAGCTGAGCAAAACGTGACTGTAAGTCCTGCTAGCGTTGATCAAAATGCCCTAAAACCTAGCATGGCAGCCCAGCCAGCTCCAAAAGTAGAGCAAAACGTGACAAAGCCGCTAAACGAGGCAGTCATCACACCAAAACAACGCGTTTGGATAGGCATCATCAACCTTGAAAATGGCCAAAAAACATCAAGCGATACAAGCAAAAGTGTAAATATAAATTTAGACCAAAGACAGCTAGTCGTTTGCGGAAATGGCAACATCGAGCTTAAGATCGGCGATAAAGTGACAAAGTATAACCCAAGCCGCCCAGCTAGATTTTTAGTAGAAAATGGCGATATGAAATTTTTAACTTATGACGAGTTTGTCGAGATGAATAAGGGCAAATCTTGGTAAAAAAACTAGCCATATTTCTTCTTTTTAGCGTTTTTTCATACGCTTTTGATCTAAATAGCAGTGCAAGCGCACTAAGCAGCGGAAAAGATCTGCAAATTTCTTTAGAAAATTTAGACACTAACGGCTCGCTAAACGTCGGCGAGCTAGTCTCAAGGCTAAAGCAAAGCTCAAACTACGATGCTCTCTCATTTAGCTCAAATAGCTTAAATTTAAAATTTATAAGCACGCAAAAAGTCCCCTCAGCTCTATTTGTAAAATCGATAAATTTAGCTCTTGAAGATGCAAATATAAGTGTGGCAAGGGTAAATTCTCTAAAAAATGGCAATGAAATTTCTTATGGGATTTTAGCTCTAAAAAGTGGTGGCATAGATCCAAATTTACTAAATTTCACGCTTAGTAAAAGCGGCTTTAAGATAATGGGTTTTGATAGGCTTGATGGAAATTTAGCGCTTTATTTGGATGCTAAAAATATGAGCCTTGATGCGTCAAAAGTAAATTTTAATGAAGAGACCCCACTTGTCAAAAGTGGCGGCGTCTATATCGTCGACGTGGCAGGTGCAAGCAGCCTAAATATCATCTCAAACGAGCCAAACAAATGGGTGCCACTTGTTAGAATTTATGATAAAAACTTAAACCAAATCGATCTAAAAAGAGAAAACGAGATAAAAACTAACTACACCATAAATTTAGCTAACGACGCAAAATATGCGTTAATTAGCGATAATAACGACATAACTAACATTAAAAACGAGATAATTATCAAGCTTATAAAATAGGAGCAAACAGTGTTTGATGAGATAAGATTTAATACAATTGAGCGTTTGCCAAACTACGTTTTTGCCGAAGTAAATGCTATAAAAATGGCAGCACGCAGAGCTGGCGAGGATATCATCGACTTTTCTATGGGCAACCCAGAGGGCAGAACACCACAGCACATCGTCGATAAACTATGCGAAAGCGCGCAAAAAGACAAGACCCACGGCTACTCAGCCAGTGCTGGAATTTACAAGCTCCGCCTTGCCATTTGCAACTGGTATAAGAGAAAATACGACGTAAATTTGGACCCAGAAACTGAAGCAGTAGCCACAATGGGCAGTAAAGAGGGCTTTGTGCATCTTGCTCAAGCCGTGATAAACCCAGGCGACGTGGCTATCGTGCCTGATCCTGCATATCCGATACACACGCAGGCGTTTTTATTTGCTGGCGGAAGCGTCGCAAAGATGCCGCTTCACTACAATGATAAATTTGAGCTAGACGAGAATAAATTTTTTGAAAACTTAATCCAGACGATACACGCAAGCTCGCCAAAGCCAAAATATGTAGTCGTAAATTTTCCTCACAATCCAACGACAGTGACCGTGCAAAGGAGCTTTTACGAGCGCCTTGTAAGCATTGCAAAGCAAGAGAGATTTTACATCATCTCTGATATCGCCTACGCTGATCTTACCTTTGATGGCTACAAAACTCCAAGCATCTTTGAAGTTGAAGGCGCAAAAGATGTCGCAGTCGAGTGCTACACTCTTTCAAAAAGCTACAACATGGCCGGCTGGAGAGTTGGCTTCATGTGCGGAAACAAGAGGCTTTGTGCGGCTCTTAAAAAGATAAAATCATGGGTTGATTACGGCATGTTTACGCCGATACAAGTCTCAGCCACGGTCGCACTTGACGGCGATCAAAGCTGCGTTGAAGATATACGCCAAATTTATGAAAAAAGAAGAGATGTGATGATAGAGGCCTTTGCTCAGGCTGGTTGGGAGCTTAAAAAGCCAAATGCCAGCATGTTTATCTGGGCGAAACTTCCACCAAAGGTTAGCCACTTAGGCAGCCTTGAGTTTTCAAAGCAGCTTCTTACAAAGGCTTCAGTTGCTGTTAGTCCAGGCATCGGTTTTGGCGAGGGCGGAAACGACTATGTGCGCTTAGCTCTTATCGAAAACGAAAACAGGATAAGACAAGCGGCCAGAAATATAAAAAAATATTTGAAAGAATTTGAATGAATGTAGCGATATTAGGCGTTGGAACCGTTGGTGAGTCGGTTGCAAAAATTTTACTAAAAAACAAAAAGCTAATCGCAGCAAGATGTGGCGAGGAGATAGTGCCAGTCATCGGTGTGGTTAGAAATTTAAATAAAAAAAGAGACGCTGGCATCCCTTTGACTGACGATATAAATAGCGTCATAAATCGCGATGATATCGATGTTTTTGTTGAGCTTATGGGCGGTGTTGAAGAGCCTTTTAGAGTGGTGAGTGAAATTTTAAAGCGCAAAAAAGCGGTCGTCACTGCAAACAAGGCGCTTCTTGCCTATCACAGATATGCTTTGCAAAATTTAGCCAAAAACACGCCATTTGGCTTTGAAGCAAGCGTGGCTGGGGGCATACCGATCATCAGAGCCTTAAGAGAGGGGCTTAGCGCCAACCACATCTTAAGCATAAATGGCATACTAAATGGCACTAGCAACTATATCTTAACCTCGATGATGAATGAGGGCTCAAATTTCAAAGACGCGCTTAAAAAGGCACAAGAGCTTGGATACGCTGAGGCTGATCCTACCTTTGACGTGGGCGGCTTTGATACGGCTCACAAGCTTCTCATCCTTGCAAGCATCGCATACGGCGTGCACGGCGATCCAGAGGATATCTTGATCGAGGGGATACAAGGCATCACGCCAGAGGATATATTTTTCGCAAAAGATTTTGAATACTCAATAAAACTTCTAGCCATAGCCAAAAAAAGCGAGGGCAAGGTCGAGCTACGCGTGCATCCAGCGCTAGTGCCACAAAATAAAATGATAGCAAAGGCAAGCGGCGTAACAAATGCGATAAGCGTCGTTGGAGAGGTCGTTGGCGAGACTATGTACTATGGCCCTGGAGCTGGCGGCGACGCGACAGCAAGTGCGGTAATTAGCGATCTTATCGACATCGCAAGAGATAGCAAGTCGCCGATGCTTGGATACAAAGCGCCATTTGAGCTAAATACCTTAGAGCTGCTTGATCGCGACAGGATAAAGACGAAATACTACTTTAGGCTAAAAGTCGAAGATAAAATGGGCGTGCTAGCAAAGATAACAAATTTAATGAGCGAAAATAATCTCTCGATAGACAGCTTGCTGCAAAAGCCAAAAGATGAGAGCGAGTATGCCGTGCTATTTTTCACGACGCACACGAGCTTGGAGGCCGATGCGAAGCGAACGATGGAGCTTTTAAAAGAGCAAGAGTATATAAAAGAAGAGCCATTTATGATGAGGATCGAGGAGTAGCTTGGGGCTAAAAGAGTATCTCTTTGGCAAGAGCTCCGAAGATAGGGCTTGCGAGTTTTTGCGTAAGCTTGGTTTTGTCATTTTAGAGAGAAATTTTCACTCTAAATTTGGTGAGATCGATATCATCGCACTAAGTAGCGATAAAATTTTGCATTTTATTGAAGTAAAAGCAACTAGCGGAGGATATGAAGCGGAGTATAGGCTAAACAAGGCAAAATATATGAAAATTTTAAAAACGATAAATTTTTATATGATGAAAAATGAGCCAAACAGGGACTTCCAACTTGATCTGCTTGTTGTTAAAAATGAAAATTTTAAGCTGATAGAAAATATTAGTTTATAATAAAATTTATTATTTAGCTAAAATTTAAATTTGATTTTGTATAATTGCCACATCTTGAAAATAAGGAGAACAAATGGGAAAATACATCGAACTCACAAAAGAAAATTTTGATGTAACAAAAGAAGGCGTTGCTCTAGTAGATTTCTGGGCTCCATGGTGCGGACCTTGCCGTATGCTAGCTCCAGTGATCGAAGAGCTTGCTGAAGACTTTGAGGGCAAAGCGAAAATTTGCAAGGTAAATACTGATGAAGTACAAGATCTTGCGGTTGAGTTTGGCATCAGATCGATCCCAACATTGCTATTTTTCAAAAATGGCGAGCTAGTTGAGCAAATGGTCGGTGCGCAGTCAAAACAAGCCTTAACTGACAAACTAAATTCGCTTCTTTAATGAGCGAAAAAAGAAGAGGAAGCCTACTTCCTCTTACATATATATTTGGTTCATTTTTTGGTGCAGCTATGATAGCAGCTGCATTTGCGTATAGCAACTATCGTTTTTCACAATATAAATTTGTTGATTTTGCGAAGCTAGTTTTCTACGAAAAAAGCGAAATTTTTACTCCAAAAGAGCCAAAATACACGCTTTTAATCTTCAGTTCAAATCAATCAAAATTAGACGAAATTTTACCAATCAAAAATGAAACAGTTGTGGCAATCGATATCTTTCAAAAAAGATATGAGTCAAACTCAACACTAAAATATATAAGCTCAGATATTAATACGGTCTTGGAGCTGATGCGAAATTTGAGCATTATAAAGCTTCCAAGTAGTGTTGAGATAGTTCATCAAAGGGGCGAAATTTACAAACAAAATTCGTCCATAAATGTTTTAGAATAAAGGAAATTTATGCTTGATTTAGCGATCATCGGGGGCGGTCCAGCAGGACTAAGTGCCGGACTTTACGCCACTAGAGGCGGACTAAAAAATGTTGTAATGTTTGAAAAAGGCGAGCCTGGTGGTCAGATCACCTCTAGCTCAGAGATAGAAAACTACCCAGGCCAAAAAGCCCCTGGCGAGAGTGGCTTTGACTTTATGAGCACTTGGTGGAAGCAGTGCAGTGCATTTGGACTAGTTCATAAGTGGGCAAACGTCGTTGGCGTTAGAAAAAATGGTGACGGCAGCTTTGAAATTTTACTTGAAGGCGGCAAGAGCGAGCAGGCAAAGGCTGTCATCGTAGCGACTGGCTCAACTCCAAGACGTGCTGGCTTTAAAGGCGAGGACGAGTTCTTTGGTAAAGGCGTTAGCACATGCGCAACATGCGATGGCTTCTTTTACAAAAACAAAGAGGTAGCCGTTCTTGGCGGTGGCGACACAGCTGTTGAAGAGGCACTTTATCTAGCAAATATCTGCTCAAAAGTCTATCTTGTGCATAGACGTGACGAATTTAGAGCGGCGCCAACAACCGTTGAAAAAGCTAGAAAAAATGAAAAGATCGAGTTTATAACAAGTGCGACTGTAAAAGAGGCGCTTGGCGATAAAATGGGTCTAACAAAGATCGTGCTTGATACCAAAAATGGCGAGCGCGTGCTTGATGTGCCGGGCATTTTTACCTTCGTCGGACTAAATGTAAATAACGAAATTTTAAAAGATGAAAACGGCAAATTTATCTGCGAAATGGCTGATGGCGGGCAGGTTAAGACAAATCTCAAGATGCAAACTAGCCTAAAAGGGCTCTTTGTAGCAGGCGATATCAGAGAGGACGCTCCAAAACAAGTGGTCGTAGCAGCAGGTGATGGCGCAGTGGCTGCACTTAGCGCTATGAGCTACATAGAAAGCTTACATTAATACTCAAATTTAGCCAAATTTTTGGCTAAATTCCTCTTCTTTTTTCTATCAAATTTTTGATTTTATACGTATTTTTAAAGACTATTTGTAATCTATCTATAATAAATTTTATGTTAAATTTCAACCAAAAATCAAAGGATAAATTTTGGTAAAAATAGGCCTTTATGGTGCTAGTGGAAAGATGGCTCAAAGTATCATTTCTTGTTTAAAAGATGAAAAAGATGCCACTTTAAGCATCGCTTTTAGCCAAAAAAATCAAGTTGAAAATTTAAGTAGCGATCTTTTGACAAATGACTTTGCTAAATTTTTTGAAGCATGCGATGTGATAATCGACTTTAGCCAAAAAGAGGCTACAGTAGCACTGCTAAACTACGCTAGAACTAATCCAAAACCACTAGTTATCGGTACGACTGGGTTAAATGACGAAGATAAAAACTTACTCCATTTAGCATCTGGAGCTATGCCTATTCTTTACGCAACAAATATGAGTTTGGGCGTAGCTGTACTAAACCGCCTTGCAAGGATCGCTTCAAAAACATTAAGAGAATTTGACATAGAGATAGTAGAGCAACACCATAGGCACAAAAAGGACGCTCCAAGCGGTACAGCGATGACCTTAGCTGGTTGCGTGGCTGAGGCTAGGGATCTAAATTTAAAAGATGTTTTAGTGACTGGTAGAGCCGGTATGGTAGGGGCTAGGAGCAAAGACGAGATCGCAGTCATGGCACTTCGTGGTGGAGATGTGGTCGGTCGCCACACGGTTGGCTTTTATAATGACGGCGAATTTATTGAGCTAAATCACACCGCAACGAGTAGGGCAACTTTTTCAAAAGGTGCGATCAGGGCTGCCATTTGGATAAAAGATCAAAATAGTGGCCTTTACTCGATAGACGATAGTTTAGGGCTTGATGATTAAATTTGAGCTTGATGATGTAGAGAACTACAAGCTAGAACTTGTTGATAAATTCTACCTGCCGGAGCGTGAAAAACGTCAAAATTTAAGAACTGGCGATATAGTAAAGCTTATATCTAGATTTGAAGATGATGAATTTGCCCAGGTTGAGCGCATGTGGGTGGTCGTTAGTGAGACAAATAACGGCGAATTTACCGGCATTTTAGACAATGAACCATTTACAAAAGGCTGTTTAAATGCTGGCGATGAGATCAAGTTTAACTACAAAAATGTTCTTGAAATTTACAAAGATGATGAAAACTAAAGGAAAAAAATGTGTGCAATAGTTGGTATTATAAATTCTAAAGATGCAGCAAAGACTGCGTATTATGCGTTATTTTCTATGCAGCATCGCGGCCAAGAGGCAAGTGGTATTAGCGTTTGTGATGACGGAGAAATTTCTACTCACAAGGGTAATGGCCTAGTTACAGAGGTTTTTAATGAAGAAATTTTAAGATCGCTAAAAGGTGATATGGCGATCGGTCACAACCGCTATGCAACGGCTGGTAAAAACTCAGGTCGTGACGCCCAGCCAATAGCCGCTAACTACTCTTTGGGACAAATTTCGATAGTCCATAATGGAAATTTGGTAAATAAAGATGAGGTTAGAGATGAGCTTATTAAGGATGGTGCGATATTTCAGACAAATATGGATACTGAAAATATCATCCATCTAATCGCAAGAAACCATAGCGAACACTTGCAGGGCCGTATTATTGCAGCACTTGATAAGATAAAAGGTGCTTATTGTCTGCTTATCCAGTCACGACATAAAACCTTTGCCATAAGAGATCGCTGGGGTGTTAGGCCACTAAGCCTTGGTAAGCTAAAAGATGGTGGATATATCGTAGCTAGCGAGACTTGTGCTTTTGATCTTGTGGGGGCTAGTTTTATAAGAGATATCAGACCTGGTGAGATGATAGTTTTTGAACATGGAAAAAGTGAGTTTCAAAGCATTCAAATTTATGAGCCAGATCCTAGAATATGCGCATTTGAATATATCTATTTTGCTCGCCCAGATAGCGTGATAGAAGGTAAAAGCGTCTATGAAGTTAGAAAAAAAATGGGTGAAGTACTAGCTAAAAAGAGCAAAATTAAAGCAGATTTCGTCGTACCTGTACCAGATAGCGGAGTACCAGCAGCGCTTGGGTACGCAAATGAGAGCAAAATCCCATTTGAGCTAGCTATCACTAGAAACCACTATGTGGGTAGAACCTTCATCGAGCCAAGCCAAGAGATGAGAAATTTAAAAGTTAAGCTAAAACTTAACCCGATGTCATCGGTTCTAAAGGGTAAAAGTATCGTTGTTATCGACGATAGTATCGTTCGCGGTACTACTTCAAAAAAGGTGGTTGATCTTTTAAGACATGCGGGCGCTAAAGAGATTCATTTTAGAGTCGCATGCCCTGAGCTTAAATACCCTGAGCGATACGGTATCGATACGCCAAGTTTTGAAGAGTTAATAAGCTCTAAAAAAAATGCAGAGGAAGTAAGAGAATATATTGGTGCAGATAGCTTAGAATTTTTAAGCATAGACGAACTTAAGGAAAGTATCGGCAATGAGCGAAAATATTCGCTTGTAAGCTTTGATGGTGACTATTTCATAAAGTGAAAAATTTAGCCATTTTTTTGCTTGTTGCACTATTTTTTAGTGGTTGCTCACAAAAGAATCCAAGCAAAAAAGATGAAATTTCCCTCATGGTGAGCTATTTTGAGCTAAATGGCAAAAAGCAGCAGCTACTAATAAAAAGCATGCCAAGCTTAGCTGATAAAAATGCCAGCGTGCCATTTTTTGGCATGATAAATTTCCTCGATCAAAATAAAACTACAAGTGCCTACTCTCTCGTAAGTGGCGTTATAAACGTCATTGAAGCAGACAACGCCTCTATAAATTTAAACAAAACTAGTGACGTTTTATCCCTTAAAAAATCTAGCGAGATAAGGTTTTATGAGATAAGGCCTGACGTGGTTGAGAGTGTTAAATTTAGATCACCAAATGGCGTTTGCGCTGAGTTTTTGGCTCAAAAGCCAGTTTTTGTAAATGCGGCCACCAACTACTACTTAAGAGATGATAGCTTTTTTGCAAGCTTGATTGAGGCGAAATTTGTCTATAAAAAGGGCGCAAAGATCCTAAAAAAAGAGTTTGCTTATAGCATCTTAGAGCCCAAAATCCTAGAAGAGGCCAAAGAATTTACACAAAAATCAAACCAGCTTTTCTTAAACGATATGCAAAAGCTTGGCAGACTGCTTGACATACTCTGCACATTTTAGCGAGCACTCAGACATTAAATTTAAACTTTTTTCACAAGCCAGCACCCTTTTAAAATTTATTTTAAGTACGGGGGGGGGAGTAGTGCTCCTGCTCGGAGCTCGTTTGGCGGTGACAGAAAAAAGACTAAAGAGTATAACGATAAGATGAAAAATGGAATTCTGTTCTTTACGATTATCAACACATGAGATATATTTATAAAGACGCCTCTGCTTGGTGGCTTTTGCTCGATTAAGCCAGTCAGGCAATAAATTTATTCACTTTAGCTGACTTGTAAATTTAGTAAATTTCTCCATTTCAAGTCAGCTATTTTAAATTTAAAGCTAAATTTAGCCCCCTGCTCTTTTAAATTTATCCTAAAGCATCTCTATAAACGCCTCGAGCCTTGTCTTGATCTGCCCAGCGTCGCTTGTAGAAAAGTCCGTCTCAAGCGCCATATAAGGCGTATCCACGTCGTTGCACGCCCTTTTTATATTGGCAGTTTCTACGTTGTAGGTGTGACAGGCTTGAAGCACAACGTCGATCACGCCATCCGCCTTATACTCTTTTATCATCTCTTGTAGCACCTTTTCTCTCTCTTTATTTGGTGACATGATCGAGCAAGGTATCGCCATATAGCGCTTTGCTATGGCATTTATAGGATCATCATTTTCATCGACAAGGTTGCTAAAATTTTTAGTGCCAGTGCAGTTTTCGTAAGCCACCACGACGCCGCCTGCCTCTTCTATGGCTGGCACGATCTTATCATAGACCCCGCCACTTGGACAGCCTGTGATGATGATGCGTTTGGCGTCCTTATGCACGGGTGAAATTTTATCTCTCACGCACTCTTTTAGCTTCTCAACGATGATCTCAAGGTCGCTTATCTGCTCCTCTTTGTCAAATATAAAGCCATTTCCATATAGCAGTGCGTGCAGCTCTTTGCCGTTCATCGGTGGCGGTGTTAGCTTCATGAAATTTTGAATTTCTCCCATTAGCTCGCGCTCTTTGTTAAATAGCCTGATAGAGTTTCTAAGCTCCTCATCGCTCACGCTCACGCCAAATTTAGCCTCCAGACGCTCTTTTAGCTCCCTGACCTCATCTTGCCAAATCTCCAAGCTCTTTTGGCTCTTGAAATGTGGCAAATGCATGACATGCACATCTTTAAATTCGCCCATTAGCTCATACATCTTTTTCTTGCCGTCGCACGTCGTCTCGCCGATAACAATATCAGAGTTTCGCACAAATGGGCACTTGTTCGCTTTTGCAAAGCCGTAGCTTGCTTTTATGAGCGGACAGAGGTTTTTAGGCAGGTACTTTTCGCCCTCGACCACCGCGTTATCGCCAGTCGCGCAGACACTCACGCTGTAAGCGTTTGCCGCGTGGATGACCTCCCTTGGCGTGTAGGTGCAAAAGATAGCCGCGATCTTTTGTCCGCTATTTTTGACCGCTTCGACGTTTTGGGCTAAATTTTTCTTAGCGCCATCATAGGTAGCGAAAATTTCGCTCAAACTCATACTCTCATTTATCGCCATTTTCTCTCCTTAAATTTCTTATCCCTGCAAGGCTAGCGCCTATCGCACCGCAGTAGATCGCATCTTCGTGCGTGCTGACTTTAGCTTGCAAGCACACTTCTAAATTTTCTCTCACATACGAGCTCTTACTAAAGCCGCCACTTAAGAAGTAGCTCGTATTTGCCTGTTTTTTGACCAAATTTGAAATTTTATTTATAGCTGAGACGATCACCGCTTTTGCGATATTTTCTCGTGAGATATTTTGAGCGATGAGACTTATGATCTCAGACTCCGCAAAGACCGTGCACATCGAGCTTATGGATATATCTTTGTCGCTATTTTTAGCAAGGCGTGTCAGCTCATCAAACCTAACTCCAAGGCGGTTTGACATCACTTCAAGAAATTTACCAGTGCCGGCTGAGCATTTATCATTCATCGTAAAGTCCGTCACTGAGCCATTTTCAAGCTTGATGGCCTTCGTATCTTGTCCGCCCACGTCTATAACCGTGCAGTCACTTTTGCAAAAGTAGTGCGCCCCAAGCGCGTGACAGGTAATCTCTGTAAGGGTTTTATCAGCGTATGGCACCGAGACTCTGCCGTAACCTGTCGCAGTAAAATATAGCTCGCCAAGGTCTAAAGCTAAAACTCGCTCTTTTATAAGCATGGCTGTATCTGCGCTGCTCCAGCCAGTTGGGAGCAAAAATAGCTCCTTTATCTCGCCGCTACTTGCCTCTATGATCGCGACTTTTGCAGATGTTGAGCCTATATCAATACCGATTGAGTGCATTTTGTATCCAAAAAAGGTCTTTCTAAAACTTAGAACTGGCGTGATTTTACTCACTTTAAGACAAATTTGTCAATAAATAAGACCCAAAAATTTATAGCCTTTTCACCTTTTAAAATTTATAATTTACCCACACTTTACAAAGGGGATGAAATTTGAAAAATTTGACAAACGAGCAGAGATTTTTCTCAAATACCGACCTTGCAAGGCTCTTTTTCCCTATCGCTGTAGAGCAGTTTTTAGAGTATAGCCTAGGGCTTGCAAACTCGCTAATGGCTGCAAGCGTTAGCGAAAGTGCGGTGAGTGCGGTAAGCCTTGTGGAGTTTGTCATGGCGCTATTTATTAGTATATTTACTGCCATAGCCACTGGTGGCTCGGTAGTCGCTAGCCAGTATCTAGGCAGCAAACAAAGCGGCAACGCCAGAAATACCGCCGATCAGCTAGTTTGGTTTAGTCTAATTTTTGCCATCTTTATAGCCCTTGCCATCATAGTTTTAAAAGATATCATCTTAGACAAAGTCTTTGGCGATATCGGCGAACAAGTGAGGCGCGACGCTAGTCACTATCTCGTTTTCTCCGCCATTTCAGCGCCCTTTTTAGCCCTCTATGCAGCAGCTGCGGCGATCTTTCGCACGATGTCAAACGCAAAGCTACCTATGTATATCATGGCGGCTGCAAATTTACTAAATGTGCTGCTTACTGCCATTAGCATCTACACATTTCACACGGGAGTACTTGGCATCGCCATTAGCACGCTCATAGCAAGAGCGATCGCTTGCTTTGTCATAGTCTATCTGCTACTTGATATCAAGCTAAAACTTCACATAAGAAAGAGCCTTATCTATAAATTTGACTACGAGATCATCAAGAAAATTTTAAATATCGGCGTACCTTATGGCTTTGAAAACTCTATGTTTTACGTGGGTCGCATCATCGTTTTGAGCCTTGTTTCGCTCTTTGGTACGGCAAGCATCGCTGCAAATGCCGTGGGCGGGACGATCGTGATGTTTCAGGTGCTCCCTGGCATGGCGATAGGCACAGGTCTAAGCGTAGTCGTGGCTAGATGTATCGGCGCAAATGACTTTAATCAGGCTAAATTTTACGTAAGAAAATCAATGCTAAGCATCTACATCGTGCAGCTTTTTAGCACGGCTGCCGTGTTACTGCTTCTTGAGCCGCTACTTCGCGTTTATAATCTCTCAAGCGAGGCCATAAATTTAACAAGGCAGATCGTCTGGTATCACGGCATCGCGATGTGCCTTATCTGGCCTCTTGCCTACACCTATCCGACCGTTTTTCGTGCTGCTGGGGACGCAAAATACCCGATGATAGTAAATTTAGCCTGCATGTTTGCCTGCAGGATCGTGCTAGCTTATATCTTTGCGCTTACGTTTGATCTTGGCATGATAGGCACTTGGTTTGCGATGTTTGCCGACTGGGCGGTAAAGGCGGTGCTCTTTGTGCGCAGATACGCAAATGGCACGTGGATGAAATTTCGAGCCATTTAAAAAAAAGTAGTAATATACACACGATTTTGTCACAAAGGATAAAGATGAAAAATGTTTTAAAATTTAGTGCAGCTCTAGTGATCGCAGCGCTTTTTGCAGGGTGTGCAAGCGAGAGCTCAAGAGTGGTAGAAACTCCAAAAGTAGCAAGCTACGGCTCAGTTTATAACGGCAAAAAGGTCTCAGTTTCTATTGGCCGCTTTAATAACCAATCAGCCTATCAAAATGGCGCATTTAGCGACGGCGAGGACAGACTTGGCAACCAAGCTCAAAGCATCCTAATCACAAATTTACAGCAAAGCGGTAGATTTTCGGTACTTGAAAGATCAAATATGTCAGTCCTCAAACAAGAGAGCGAGCTAAGCAAAGAGGCTCAAAATTTAAAAGGTTCAAGATACGTCATAACTGGCGATGTGACCGAATTTGGACGCAAGACGACAGGTGATCACCAGCTATTTGGCATACTTGGCAAAGGTAAGCAACAAACCGCCTACTCAAAGGTAAATTTAAACGTTGTCGATACCAAAACGGCTGAGGTCGTCTACTCAGTTAGCGGCGCTGGCGAATACACCCTTTCAAACAGAGAGATCATCGGCTTTGGCGGCACTGCAGGATACGACTCTACGCTAAATGGCAAGGTGCTAAGCCTAGCGATAGTTGAAGCGGTAAATAACCTAGTAAATGGCATAGAAAGCGGAGCATGGCAAGTAAAATAGGGCTTGCCAGCCTTGGCGCTCTTGCGCTCGTGCTAGCAGGATGTAGCAACGCAAGTGGCCCAAGGTCGCTTTACTACTGGGACGGCACATATAGCAGCTCACTATATAGCTATCTAAACGAAGATGGCGACGCAACTGAGAAAATTTCACGCTTAGAAAATTTAGTGCAAAACTCAACTCAAAGGGGCTACAAGGTTGCGCCAGGGCTATACGCGCATCTTGGTCTTTTATACTTAAATAACGGAAATTTAGGCGCTGCAAATGCAAATTTTGACAAAGAGGTGCAAAATTTCCCAGAGTCAAAAGAATTTATAAATTTCATCAAGGGCTCTAAAAATTTAACCCCAAAAAAGCAGAGCAAAAAAGAGGGAGCAAAAGATGAAAAATAGCCTGAAATTTATAGCTGTGACGCTTCTTGCGCTGTTTTTTACGGGTTGTTCTTTCAAAGAGCCTGAGCCATACGACTACTCAGCCTTTTTGCAAAAAAAGCCACGCTCCATCCTAGTGCTCATGCCAACAAACGATAGCACCGAAGTAAGTGGCTCAGCAGCGGTTTTGGCTAACTCAGTAGCCCCACTTAGTGAGGCTGGGTACTATGTATTTCCAGTGGCTCTTGTAAATGATACATTTAAGCAAAATGGCATAACCGAGCCAAGCGAGATCGCAGCCGTGCCACTAAATAAGCTTGATAAAATTTTTCATGCCGATAGCGTGCTTTACATAAACATAAAAGACTACGGCACAAGCTACGTCGTGGTCTCTAGCTCGACAAAGGTAGTGCTTGAGGCAAAGCTAGTCGATATAAAAAGTGGCGCGACGCTCTGGCAGGGCGAGGCAGCAGCCGCAGAGGATAGCGGTAATGGACAAAACAGCCTGCTTGGCATGCTAGTCTCAGCCGTCACCACGCAGGTGGCAAACACCATCTCAGATAGATCATACGACCTAGCAGTAAGAGCTGATGCCTACCTCTTTTCTAGAAACTGCCACGACTGCATACTTTATGGGCCTTATTCGCCTCACTACGGCAAAGACGCCCAGCTAAATAAAGATAGATAAATTTAATGTCCAGCCATCAACTTGGAGTGCTTCTTACGCTAGTTGGTGGCGTACTTTGGGGATTTAGCGGAGTTTGCGGGCAGTATCTCTTCTTGCAGGGCATTAGCGCTGATTTTTTAGTGCCTTATAGACTCTTGCTAGCTGGAGTTTTTATCATGCTCTACTACGCTTTTAAGGCTAAAAAAGCCGTTTTTGCGCCAGTTACTGACGTTAAACTGATGGCTGAGCTTCTCACGTATGCCCTACTTGGACTTATGATGACGCAGTATGCCTACTTTTACTCGATCGAGCTCTCAAACGCCGCAGTTGCGACAGTTATCCAATACACCGCTCCAGTCCTCATCCTAGCCGTCATCTGCCTAAAAGAGAGGCGAGCGCCAAGACCGCTTGAAATTTTAGCACTACTATGCGCGATGCTTGGCGTCTTTTTTCTTGCTACGCACGCGCAAATTTCAGCCCTTGTTATCTCGCCAGAAGCGCTATTTTGGTGCTTGGTAAGCGCTGTTTGCGTCTGCGTTTATAACCTAGCTCCCGCAAGGCTAAATACCAAATACTCAGTCACGCTCACGCTTGGCTGGGGCATGGTGATAGGTGGCGTGGTGCTTTGCCTTTATATGAGAGTGTGGGAGTTTGCGGGGCTTAGTGGCACGGCGCAGTGGCTGGCATTTCTCGCCGTCATCACGCTTGGCACGATATTTGCATTTAGCTTTTATATGACTGGAGTTAAGCTCATAGGCGCCTCAAAGGCCAGCATGATAGCCTGCATAGAGCCACTAAGTGCCGCGTTTTTTGGCTACTTTTGGCTTGGGACGAAGTTCGTCTTTTGGGACTTTTTAGGCTTTGCTCTCATCATATCATGCATATTTTTACTTTCAAAGAAGAGAGATGATATACCTAGCGCAAACTGACACGACAGCTGGCTTTTTAAGCAAGGACTACAAGGAGATAAACCACGCCAAAATGCGAAGTAAAGGCAAACCTTGCCTTATCACGACGGCTAAATTTAGCATTTTATGTGGGCTTGCTAGAGCGCCAAAAAAGTATAAAAATTTCATCCGCCGCTCGAGAAAGACGACATTTTTATATCCAAATTTAAAGGCGATCAGGGTCGTAAAAGAGTGCGAGCATGAGAAATTCTTAAGCAAATTTGACTGGCTTTACTCAAGTAGCGCAAACAAAAATGGTATGAAATTTGATGAAGTTTGGGCTAGAAGCGTGGCTGATGAAGTTGTTGATGAACGATTTTTTGAAGACACTCCATCAAAAATTTATAAAATTTCAAAATCAAAACTAAAAAAGATCCGTTAGTTAAATTTACACCCTGCACTTTTTAAATTTAGGTAGTTTTTGTTGTGGTTTGAGGTGATAAATTTGCTAAATTTCACAGCTTACAATAGCGGTTTTAAAAGCTAGTTTTTTAGACAAGGTCTAAATTTAATCTACTAATTAGATAAATTTACAAATGTCCAAACTAAATTTAGCCTATATATTACTATGAACCTCGCTTCAGACTACATTTTAAAATTTAAAGTCTGCCAGATGCTTTAGCTAAGCACTGGCTGATGTAAATTTGAGCCAATATCTAAAGTTGCCCACTAAGACCAAAAATTTATATCGCTCAAATCCTATCAACTCACATAAATTTACAAATTTAGAGCAAGAAAGGACCAAATTTCATTAAATTTAGCTCATTTATGCGGATAAAGTAGCTATTCATCGCAACACCACTGCAACCATGCAAGTAAATTCAGTCAAGCCACAAATTTAAATTTTAGCCACTACCAAAATTTTGTGCAGAGATAGTCAAATAAGCAAATTTAACAGCTCTCAAAACCTAAATTTAGCCATTTTGCAAATTTAAATAAGCAAATTCACTAACCACAGCTAGTTGCTTTTTGCGGACAAAAACAGTCTTTCTAAATTTACAGCAGTCAAGCCCTAAATTTAGCCCACTCCACTTGGCATAAATAGATAAATTTACAAGCTGATTATTAAATTTGGTTTTGGGGTTTAAATTTCACTTGCTAGCCCTTTGGCTGGCACCAAAGGGATTTTGCTAGCAAATTTGGATTATAGTTTTGCTTTTCTTTTGCGCTCTGTTTGGTCTAGATAGCGCTTACGAACGCGGATATTTATAGGCGTAACCTCGACTAGCTCGTCATCTTCTATCCACTCTAGCGCGCGCTCAAGGCTTAGCTTTCTAGGTGGTACTAGCTTGATCGCATCGTCACTACCGCTTGCACGCACGTTCGTTAGGTTTTTGCCCTTGATAGGATTTACATCAAGGTCGTTTGGACGGCTGTGCTCGCCGATGATCATGCCCACATAGACTTTTGCCTGCGGATCAAGAAATAGCACGCCACGATCTTGCAAGTTAAATAGCGAATAAGCAAGCGTTACGCCATTTTCCATAGAAACTAGCGCGCCGTTTGTTCTATGCTCGACGGTGCCGCTAAGTGGTCTAAACTCCAAAAAGCTGTGGTTCATAACGCCCTCGCCTTTTGTATCAGTCAAAAACTGGCTTCTAAAACCAATAAGTCCGCGAGCTGGGATCTCAAATTCGATCCTTGTTTGGCCGTCGCCTGTTGGGTTCATAGAGACCATTTCGGCCTTTCTTTTGCCAAGTTTTTCAATGACTGTGCCTGTCGTATCATCAGGCGCGTCGATCACTAAAAGCTCGTATGGCTCGCATTTTACACCGTTTATCTCTTTTACGATGACCTCAGGTCTGCCAAGTAAAAACTCATAGCCCTCGCGGCGCATATTTTCAGCCAAAATGGTGATCTGAAGCTCGCCACGGCCACTTACTTTAAATTTGCCCTCGCCGATGTTTTCATACTTCATCGCGATATTTGTCTTCATCTCGTTTGCAAGGCGCTCATCGATCTTGTTTGATGTGACGTGTTTGCCCTCAGTGCCTGCAAGTGGGCCATCATTTACAGAAAATACAACGCTAAGTGTTGGCTCTTCGATATGAAGAGGATCAAGCGGATGAGGGTTGTTTGGATCAACGACGCTATCGCCAACGTCAAGCGCGTCAAAGCCAGCGATCGCTACGATGTCGCCAGTGCCAGCTTCGTTTATATCGATCCTGTCAAGTCCCATAAAGCCGATGAGTTTTGAAATTCTACCAGTTGTCTTTGTGCCATCAGCCTTTGCAAGCATAACGTTTTGGTTTTTAGCTATCTTACCATTAAAAATTCTCGCAATGCCGATCTTGCCGACGTAGTTGTCATAATCAAGCGTGAAAACTTGAAGTTGCAAAGGATTTTCGTCACTGCCGCTTGGAGC
This sequence comes from Campylobacter concisus, assembly GCF_002913545.1. GTDB lineage: Bacteria > Campylobacterota > Campylobacteria > Campylobacterales > Campylobacteraceae > Campylobacter_A > Campylobacter_A concisus_AV. Next base: position 30,529 of record NZ_PPBR01000093.1, read on the forward strand.
TGGCACATGAGCTAAGATAGTCTCAAAAAGTGGCTGCATATCTTTGTTTTCATCGCTTAGTTTTAGCTTTGCGTAGCCATTTTTAGCAGCTGCATAAACGACTGGAAATTCTAGCTGCTCGTCATTTGCGTCAAGTGCGACAAAAAGGTCAAAAATTTCATTTATAACGCGGTCTGGATCGCCTGCTGGCTTATCTATCTTATTTACGACGACGATTGGGCGAAGTCCGAGTGAGAGCGCCTTTTTGACGACGAATTTAGTTTGTGGCATAACGCCCTCTTGCGCATCAACAAGTAGTAAAACGCCATCAACCATCTTAAGAACACGCTCTACCTCGCCACCAAAGTCGGCGTGGCCCGGGGTGTCAATGATGTTGATCTTTGTATCTTTGTAGCGAATGGCGGTATTTTTAGAAAGGATCGTGATGCCACGCTCTCTTTCGATGTCGTTGCTATCCATTACGCGCTCGCCAAGGTTTTGATGCTCGTTAAATGTTCCTGACTGCTTCAAAAGCTCATCAACCATTGTTGTTTTACCGTGGTCGACGTGCGCGATGACGGCTATATTTCGTATCTTTTCCAAATTTTTCTCCGTTTATTAGTTTGATATTTTTCGCTTTATCAGTTTTAAAATAGGGGCAGATTATATCCAAATTTTTATAAATTTTAAGCTGATATCAAGAAATTAATTTTTGGAATAGATTTTGCATGTAAGAGTTAAGTTTTTAAATTTAAAGGGATTAAATGCAAGCTTACACAGCGAAAAACAACGTAGATTTGCTAGCTCCAGCGGCTACTAAAAAGCCTGCGGCTGCGAAGAAGTCTCAAAACAACGGCGAGTTTTTGTCGATGGTTTTGGATGCGGCTGCGAGCAAGGCAAATAGCGGTCAAAAGATCACCGAAAAGGATGTCAAAGAGATAGTAAAAACCGTTGACATCCAAAAAGAGACGATAGAAAAGGCGCAAAACGAAAGCGTAGCAAAAATTTCAACCGCACTTGAAGAAAATTTGGACGAAAGCACAAAAAATGAGCTCTATGAAAATGCAAATTTCATGCAGCTTTTGCAAGTTTTAGAAATTCTAAATGGCAATGAAAAAGTAAGCAAATTTCCAAATTTTAGCGACAAAATAGCAAATTTCTTAAGTGTCCCTGAGAACGTCGAAGAGCTTAGCAACGTTAAAAGCGTTAGCGATCTTATCGACCTTGCTAAGAAATTTGACCTTGGCCTTGAAAATATCGAAATTTCAAATGAAGATGTGCCAAAACTAAACGAGATGTTTAAAAATTTGGGCAAGCAGGAATTTTTCACGCCGATAAAGACTGAGGACAAGCCTTTTTACCTAAAAGAGCTAAAAAACGAAGTCGAGCATATCATCAAAAACGAGCCAAAAGAGCTCGTAAAGCTTGATACCTTGCTAAAAGAGGTGGTGGCAAATCCAGTCAGCGAAGTTAAAAATTTAGTCAAAGAAGAGCCTAAAAAACTAGATGATAGCGAAGTAAAGCTTGATGATGAGATAGTAGATGTTGAGCCAGAGGAGCAGCCAAAAGAGCCAAAAGTAAAGGTAAATTTACACGAGCAAAAGGCACAAAAAGCCCCAACTCTTGAGTCGTTACTCTTTCCAGAAAGAGAGCAGATGAGCGAGGCTGAGCCAAGCGAGGAGACATTTAGCAGTGATAATAAATCAGAGCTAAATCAAATGGTAAAAGACATCGCAAATAGCGCTAAACACCAGCTTCAGACAAAGGCGGAGATAAAAGAGACGCTTAGTAATTTCTCTTCTACGCTAAAAGAGCAGGTGCAAAACTACAAAGCGCCGATCACTCGCTTTAACATCACGCTTAACCCGCTAAATTTAGGCGAGGTCGAGATCACGATGGTTAATCGCGGTAATAATTTGCATGTAAATTTTAGCTCTACAACGGCTACGATGAACCTCTTTTTACAAAACCAAGCTGAGTTTAAAAACAGCCTTGTAAATATGGGATTTACCGAGCTTGAGATGAATTTCTCAGACCAAAACCAAAGACAAGAAAAAAGAGAACAAGCAAAGAACAAATATAGCTCAAATCAAAGCGACGAGAGCGAAAACGCTCAAGCGGAACAAAGCTTGCTTGAGCTAGTAATACCAAGATATATTTAGGAGAGATTATGGCTTCAGTTTCAGATATAACTACACAAACAACGCAGCAAAAAAACGCTGAGAAAAAGGCAAAAGCAAGACAAGACGCTGCAGCTAGCACAGGAACTAATCCAAATGGACAGCTAGACAAAGATGCATTTATGAAGCTACTTTTAACAGAGCTTCAGCATCAAGACCCAACAAGCCCTATGGATACTGAAAAGATGCTAACGCAAACTAGCCAACTAGCATCAGTCGAGATGCAAGAGAACACAAACAAAGCGATGAAAGAGCTAGTAAGTCAGCTAAAATCAAACGCAAACGCCTACGCTATCTCAGCCCTTGGCAAGATGGTTTCAACTGGCTCAAATGCAGTTACACTAACAGATGAGAAAAAAGATGCAAAATTTGCGCTTTACTTTAAAACAGATCTTGCAAATGGCAAAATCGAGGTCAAAAACGCAAATGGTCAAGTCGTAAGAACAACCGATCTAAACGAGACAAATGCAGGCGTTCATAACCTAGCTTGGGACGGCAAAGACGCATCTGGCAACCAAGTGCCAAATGGCTCATATACCATTTCGGCAACTTACACTGGCAAAGATGGCAAAGAGTACAAGACGCAAATAGGCAACTACCCAGTCGAGGCGGTGAAATTTGTAGATGGCAAGGCTATGATGAAAGTAGCTGGCGAATACGTTTCTATGGATAAAGTATCTGAATATTACGAGGGCTAAAAGCCATGATGAGAGGTTTTTACAACGGGGTTAGCGGCATCAAGACGCAAAGCTTTGGCATGGATGTTTGGTCAAACAACATCTCAAACATAAACAATGTCGGTTTCAAAGCTTCAATCCCTGAGTTTAAAAATTTAATAAACCAAAACCTAGTCTCAGCAGGAAGTGGCCCGACTAGCGATCAAGTGGGACTTGGAGCTACTAAGCAAACGACTGCACTTGATATGTCAAATGGTAGCTTTCAAAGCACTGATAACAACTTTGACCTTGCCATAGGCGGAGATGGCTTCTTTGGCGTTGTCGATAAAACAGGCAAAAACTACTACACAAGAACAGGCACTTTTGACATAGATGCGGCTGGAAATTTAGTAGATACTAGGGGAAATTTACTCCTTGGCACGCTTGCAAATTTCACTCCGACCACGCCAAGTGCAACCGCCCTTAAAAAATATGGTCAAACCTCAAGCGCCCCACAAGCTTACACAGTCTCGCAAGAGGAGCTAAGTCTTGGCGATCCTGGCTCGCAAAAGGGCATAACACTGCCTCATTTTTTATTTATGCCAGCTGAGGCTACTACAAACATCAGCCTAAAAGGCAACCTAAACTCAACCCGCATAACAGATAAAAAGACGACAGCGCTTGATGCTAGCCAATACGCCTACACGCTTGATAATACAAACAAGACGATCTCACTAAACGGACAGATCCCGCTAAGTACCACATCACTTGGCGCAAAAGCTGGTGACAGCGTGGTCGTAAAAGTAAAAGATGGCGATGGTAAATTTAGCGAGTTTTCAACCACGCTTGAGGGTGATGGCACTTGGCAGATAAACGACAAGAGCCTTAAATTTATGGATTTTGCAAATTTAGAGGTAAATGTCGAAGTCACCTCGCTCGTTGAAGTGCCAAACAAAGAAAAACTGACCTCTGATATCTACAACGCAGACGGCACAAAGAGTTTGGTCACCATAAATTTAACCAAGCAGATCCCACAAGCTGGCGACCAGACTATCTGGGACGCGGTGGCAACGATAACTGATGCTAGCGGAGCCGTGCAAAATACAGCAATGGGCTCGCTTACATTTAATGGCAGTGGCAGGCTTGTGGCAAATACGCTAACGAGCGTTGGCGGCGTAAATTTAAACTTCGAAGGCGACGGCGATGCGGACGTTTATAATGGCATGACAAGCTCAGCAAACGCCAGAAAAGACTTCAACATAAAAAGAGATGGCTACGCTGAGGGGCTTTTATCAAAATATAGCGTCGATGACCGCGGCAACATCATGGCAAATTTTGACAACACTCGAGCATTTGCGGTGGCTAAAGTGGCGCTTTATCACTTTATAAATGACCAAGGCGTGGCAAAGGTTGGCGACAATCTCTATGAAGCCAAAGCCAACTCTGGCGAGCCATTTTTTTATAAAAACAAAGCTGGCGAGACCGTTTATGGAGCGCAAATTTTAGCAAACAAGCTTGAGATGAGTAACGTCGATCTTGGTCAAGCACTAAGCGAGGTGATCGTCACGCAAAAGGCCTACGAAGCGAGCGCAAAAAGCATCACGACAAGCGATGAGATGATACAAACTGCTATCCAGATGAAGAAATAATCCTTAAAGTAAATTTGGGCGAGCAATCGCCCTATTTTTATAACTTTAAATTTACTTTAGCCCTTTCAAATCCCCTAAAATACTTACTTTTCTCTAAATATAGCAATATAATTTTAAGCGTGCTGGTTATAAAATTCATTTAATTTCTTTTTTTAAGGATTGTCAAATGAAAATGCTATTTTTAGCCCCAGTGCTAGCTTGTAGTCTTGCCTTTGGTGCTGATGTGATCGCAAAAGACGCAAACATAACACTTGATGGCAAGATGATCGGTAAGATCGAGGTTTTAACGCCAGTTGAAGTCTTAGAAAAAGGCGATAAAACGAGCAAGATCAAGGTTAGTGGTGTAGTGTCGGCAAACTACTTAGCCCAGCTTCAAAGAAGCGTAGAAGATCCTGAAGTTTTTGTAGCTTTTGATGACGAGAGCGAGACAAATTTCAAAAAAGTAAAAGAGCTTGAAGATGACTACGGCGAGGTTTGGTACCAAGTTGATGGGCTTTATGAAGTGCTAAATGACGCGCTTGGTGGCAACCAAAAAGAGCTTTACGCAAAGGCAAAGAAAATTTACGAAGAGACCTGCTCAGCATGTCACAGGCTGCATGAACCAAACAGCTTCACAGCCGCTCAGTGGCCAGCAAATTTATCTGGCATGGTCGATGCGAAATTTGTCGCACTAGATGAAACTGATCTAAATTTAGTGCTTAAATACCTACAACACAATGCCAAAAAAGTAAAATAAATTTTCATAAGGGAGAAAATATGAAAAGGCGAGATTTTATAAAATTTTCTGCACTTGCTGCCACAGCAGCGCAGGCAAACAAGATAGAGGGCGTGACAAAGACCATTTTTGACCAAAACAAAACCTTTGGCGCAAATAGATTTGGCTTATTTTGGGCAAATACCAACTCAAACCAAATCGTATCTGTTGATCCATTTGAGGGCGATAAATTCCCAAATACCATGAACAACAGCTTGCCAGACCTCATCCAAAACGAAAGCCGCGTGCTCTATCCATACGTAAGAAAGAGCTACCTAAAGGCAAAAGGCGCAGCTAAGAGCGAGCTACGTGGCAAAGAGGAATTTGTGCGTGTTAGCTGGGAGACAGCCCTTGATCTAGCAGCAAAAGCCTTAAAAGAAAATTTCGACAAATATGGCCCTGAGAGCATCTACGGCGAGTGCTACTGGTGGGGCGGCAGCGGTAAGATCAGCTGGGGCAGGACTGTTGGTCACAGGATGCTAAAAGTGCTTGGCGGATACGTCGAAGAGAGTGGCGACTACTCAACTGGAGCCGGCCTTGTCATCATGCCTCACGTCCTAGGCAACAGCGCCGTTTATGACGCTCCGACAAAGTGGGAGGCCATCGCTAAAAATGCTAAAAACGTTGTATTTTGGGGCACTGACCCGCTTGTAACTGGTCAAATTTCATGGCAACCACCAACACATGATGGCTATCTTGGCATCAAAAAGATAAAAGAGGCAGGCATAAAAACTTATAGCGTTTGCGTCTTTAAAAACGACACCACAAGATACCTTGACTCTGAAGCTATCATCGTTCGTCCAAATACCGACGTAGCAATGATGCTTGGAATGTGCCACTATCTATATGAAAACAAGCTTTATGACGAAGAATTTATCAAAAAATACACAGTTGGCTTTAATAAATTTAAAGACTACCTACTTGGCACAACCGACAAAGTGGTCAAAGATATCAACTGGGCGAGCAAAATTTGTGGCGTAAAAGCCGAAGATATCGCTAAATTTGCAACAGCGCTTGCAAAAGAGCCAAGCGTCATCATCGCAGGCAGGTCGCTTCAAAGACAAGATCACGGCGAGATGGGCTTTTGGGGCATCGTAACACTTAGCGCGATGCTAGGTCAGATAGGCAAAGAGGGTCTTGGATTTGAGTTTAACCTCTACTACGCAAATGGCGCTACAGACAAGATCGCTCCGTCACTAAAAGGCATCAGCACTAGCATCAGCGAGAAATACGACAACGTAGATGGCGCTCCTTGGAAGAAATTTAAAAACGTCACCATCCCATCGTCAAGATCGATCGAGGCTTTGCAAAACCCTGGCAAAGAGATAGACTATGACGGCTCAAAGATCAAGCTACCACACATGAGAGTGGCTTACATGGCGTCTGGATCGATGTTTACAAGGCATCAGGATGTAAATAACGCCGTAAAAGCGTGGCGTAAATTTGACACCGTAATAACCGCTGAGCCATTTTGGACAAGCACAGCAAAACTAAGCGACATCGTCTTGCCAGTAGCCCTTGAAGTAGAAAGAAACGACATAAACCAAAGCGTGCCTACAAACGAGTACATCGTGGCTTACAAGCCTGTCGTAGAGCCTATGGGCGAGAGCAGGAGCGATTACTGGATCTGCTCACAAATCTGCAAACGCTGGGGCAGAGAAGAGGTCTTTACAGAGGGTAAAGATGAGCTTGGCTGGGCGAAAGAATTTTACGCAGATGCGGCCGAGCAAGCCAAAGGCATAAATGTCAAGATGCCAAGCTTTGATGAGTTTTGGAAAGAGGGATATGTTAGATTTGAGCAAGATGACGAAGCTAGCAGATACTACACAAGGCTTAGCGCATTTAGAGAAAATCCTCACAAAAACCGCCTAGGCACGCCATCTGGCAAGATAGAGCTCTACTCTCCAACTATCGCTAAATTTGGCTACAAAGACTTTGCGCCGCACGTTGCTTGGATAGAGCCGTTTGAGTGGCTTGGCAGCGAAAAAGCCAAAAAGTATCCATTTAGCGTCACAACCCCGCACTCAAGATACCGCCTCCACTCACAGCTAAATAACTCAATAATCAGAAACTACGCTGAGGTGAGCGCAAGAGAGCCAATGCTAATAAACGTAAATGACGCCAAAGCAAAAGGCATCGCAACTGGCGACGTGGTGAGAGTATTTAACGACAGGGGCGAAATTTTGGTCGGCGCGCTTGTCACTGACATCATCCCAGAGCACGTCATCGCCATCTGCGAGGGTGCGTGGTACGATCCTGAAGTGCTAGGCGAAAAGAGCCTTTGCAAGCATGGCTGCGTCAATGTCCTAACTCGCGACAAAGGCACATCTAGCATCGCTCAAAGCAACTGCGGACACACGATCCTTGTAAATTTAGAAAAATACAAAGGCGAGATCAAGCCGATCACTGCGTTTTCTAAACCAAAAATTTTGCAATCTTTGTAGAATTTATATAAATTTAGCCCTCGCTTGGGGGGCTAAATTTGATCATTTGCTGCTTTTAATCAAAATTATCTTGTTATTTAATTTGATCCATAGTTAGTCAATCAACCTGCCCTAAAGCGCTAAATATCACTTACCAGAAATAACAACTGGAGCCAGAATTTATCTATAAAATCAAAATGATCACTACTAAATTTATATTTTAAAAATTTCGACACGATTTATCGCCTAACCAAAGGCTACGAAGCAGCCAAATTCCAATACTTAAAAAAGACAAAATGCTACCCAGAAGTGTTTTTAGATCAAGATGATTGCAGAGTAAATTTCGCAGTCAGTGTAAATTTGACTAAAAATTTGTTAGTAAAATTTTAGATTTAAGTCCGAAGCGACTAAATTTCGTCGTAAATTTTCATGCTGCTAAGTTTTCTCGTAAAAATTTAATGAGAGCAGAGCAATCATAGCTAACTGCATTATCGCTATTTCTCAAAATACTGCTACCAACACAAGACATCTATTTTAACAGCCCAAATTCACAATTCACCCTGTTTTTACTCTTTAAATTTAGCTCAAGATACAAATTTACTAGCAGAATTTGGCTCCAGAAATGTTTAAAATTAGGCGCAAATTTCTATTTATGGTTAAATTTAGTAAGCGCATACAAACCATAGCTATCCTCTATTATCACGAGCCTTCAAGAATATTGCCGGCATATAATCCGCAAAAGAAAGATATTTCTCAGATAGCTTAAATTTAGTGTTTTCATAGTCATTTTTTCATTTTAGTGTTACAGCAGCAAGAGAAAATGGCTCCTTAAGATGACATATTTGCTTTTAAACTCGAAAATAGTACCACGCTTTACAACCATATATTTTATTGTTACAGGCACTAAAAAGCTCTTTAAAACAAGATATTTGCTTTGATTTATCTCACAAAAAGACACAAATAACACTACTAGCAAAAAAACAAACCCTACATCTTGTCACCATTTTACAGGCAACTATCAAGCTCGCATTTACACCAATAGATCTTTCTGTCCCGCGCTGATTGATCTTGTTTAAGCCAAAAGTATGTTATAAAATTCGTCAAAAATGGCTCAAAATAGTTCATCAAGCCCACCAGTGCGCGTCTTTAAACGTTACTAAAAACGGCAACCTCGACACTACCGCACTTGCTCTAGGTTTTTATTATCTATTTATTTCTAATGGCGTAAGAATTTGATCTATAAATTTTATAAATTTAATGCAGATTGTTTG
>NZ_PPBR01000094.1:0-91678 GCF_002913545.1 Campylobacter concisus
ATTTCTTACTTTATTTAAAGAACAATTTTTAATATAATGTTAAAACTATACAAGAAAATTTAGATAAAAATTCACTCAAGGTTTAATCAAACCGCACGAAATACACGCCATATATAAAAATAACTATTTGCTAGTAATAGAAAAACTTGACAATAATTAAATTATTAAAGAAAAAATATATTGAAAAATAAATGCTTTTTATCAAATAAAGATCATCACCATTAAATAATAGTATCTTTAAGCAATTTTTCAAACTGCACACCATATTTTGTGCGGTTATTATCTTGTAGCGTGATCTTGATGCTCTCAAGCACAAATTTTGCTGCCTTTTTGATAGCATTTTGCATGCTTTTTCCATTTATCAGCGAGCCAAAAAGCACTGAAGCGAATATATCTCCTGTGCCACTTGCGTGAAATGGCAAATACTCGTGAAAATACTCCACTTTTTCTTTCGTTTTTGCATCGTAAGCTATGATACCACACTCATTTTGCTTGTATCTAATGCCCTTTAAAACGATCTTTCGCGCGCCAAAACTAGCCAAGCCCTCAAGCAACTCTAAAATGTAATCCTCGCCGTATCCCTCACTCAAAAATGACTTTTCACACATAAAACTTGCCTCAGTTATGTTTGGCGTGATGACGTGTGCCTTTGTGCAAAGTTCTCTCATCTTTGCGACAAATTTCTCATCAAAGCCGTGATAGAGCTTGCCATTATCGCCCATGCAAGGATCCACAAGCCTTAGCAAAGAGCCGCTATCAAACTCAGCAAAGACCTTTTCTATAAGCTCAAGCTGCCTAAAACTACCTAAAAATCCAGTGTAAATTCCATCAAAGCTGATGCCCTCTTTGTGCCAAACCTGCGTTATAGCGTCAAATTCATCAGTCAAATCACGAAAAGTGAAATTTTTAAAGCCAGTGTGAGTTGAGAGCAGTGCCGTTGGCAAGATGCACGCCTCGATGCCTTGGGCGCTGATTATGGGAAGTGCGACAGTGAGCGAGCATTTGCCCACGCACGAGATGTCTTGTATAGTTAAAATTCGCTTCATCTATCATCTCAATTTATAAAATTTAACGCCAGCAACGTCAGTTTGATAAACCACGCCGTCTTGCAAAAGGCTGTTTAAAATTTGCTTTGAGTGCTCTGAGAAATTTTCTTCTACATTTGCCATAGTTTGCGGACGGCGCTCTAGCATGGCTAAAATTTCACTCTTGCTAAATTTATACTTTTGCTCTATCTTGTGAGCCCTAGCTATGGTGACTGGCACGCCTTTTATCTTGCTTGCAAGCTCTTCAAGACTACTAGCATCAACGCCTTTTACGTTGTAAGCTGGCGGGCGATCTATCGTACCCACATCCACTCGGTGCGGAGCTATCTCATTTATAGTCTCATTAAGCGCTATAAATTCTTCTTCTTTATCGTTAAATCCGGCCACGACCAAAATTTCAAGCACAAGCTCACCCTTAAAGTCCTTGCGAAATTTAGCCATCGCTTTTACAAGCTCTCCAACTTCTATGCCACTTTTGTTGCGGTCTATCTTTTTAAATGTGCTTTGCACGGCGCTATCAAGGCTAAATTTAACTATATCAAGCCCTTGCAAGGCTTCACAAATTTTTTGATCTCTCGCGCCTGAGCCGTTGCTTAGGATGAGAGTTTTTGCCTTGCCTTTTATCTCATTTACTTTTGCCACCAGCTCTTTTAAGTGCGGATAAAGAGTTGGCTCGCCATTTGCTGTAAGCGTGATGACGTCGATGTTTTGATGAGCTTTTAATGCTTCTTTTAAAGCGCTTATGATTTCATTAACGCTTGGTGGATTTTCTATCTCTTCAACCGGCTTTGCACCCTTTAGCTCACAATAAACACAGTCAAAATTGCATGATTTTTGCTTTGGGCTTAGATCGATACCAAGACTCATGCCAAAACGGCGCGAATTTATCGGCCCAAAGACTGGAGTGCTATCTTGCACTTTTTCTTTGAACCTCTTTTATGAAATATTTTGCGTTTTCAACTGGCACATCAGGCAAGATCCCATGACCAAGGTTAAAGATATGCGGTGCGCCTTTCATCGTGCTTAAAATTTTATCCACGCCCTCATCTATCGCCTTTTTGTTATAAAGCCTTGTTGGCTCCATGTTGCCCTGAAGGACGTATCTTGGGCTAAGTTTTTCTTTTGCTAGCTCGATCGGCGTGCTCCAATCAACGCCAAAAACATCAAATTTACCTGAAATTTTATCCAGATAGCCGCTTATACCTTTTGGAAAAACGATGACTGGAATTTCTGGAAATTCAGCCTTAACACTATCAACTATTTTATTAATGTAGTTAAATCCAAACTCAAAATAAGCCTGCTCTTCAAGCGCAGCCGCCCAGCTGTCAAAAATTTGCACCGCATTTACGCCAGCTTTTATCTGCTCTTTGACGTAAAGGATGAGCGCTTGCGTCACTTTTTCTAAAATTTGATGTAAAAATTCTGGATTTTGATAGAGCATCTTTTTGCAGACCGCATAGTTTTTGCTGCCACCACCCTCTATCATATATGTAGCTATTGTCCATGGCGCACCACAAAAGCCAATGAGTGCCTTATCTTTGGCTAAATTTTCTCTTGTAAGCTTGATCGTGTCATAGACGTATGCTAAGCCTTTAACTGATCTTTCGATACTAAGCGCATCAAGTGCAGCCTCATCACGCAAAGGCTTTGTAAAAACTGGTCCCTCGCCCTTTTCAAAGCGCAGATCCATGCCCATTTCAAGAGGCACGACAAGGATATCGCTAAACAAAATCGCCGCATCAACGCCTAGGATTTCAACTGGCTGAAGCGTGACCTCGCTAGCCTTTTTATAGTCTTTGCAAAGTGATAAAAAGTCCCCTGCTTTAGCTCTTACAGCCATATATTCTGGCAGATATCTGCCAGCTTGGCGCATCATCCAAACAGGCGTATATGGGGTCGGTTTTTTAAGGCAAGCGTCTATGAAAATCATCAAATTTCCTTTAAATTTTTAAATGGATATTATCCAAAAATAGCTAAAGAAAAGATGTAGGAGAAATTTTAAGCGTAAAAACGCTTAAAATTTTAGTGATCTCCCTTGTGAAGGAAGTAAAGTCCAAGGCAAAGCGCTAGGATAGAAGCCGCAAGATAGGCCATTTCAAGCGGAGTTGTGAAGTTTGCATGAAGCACTCTTTGGAAGAAATTTACGATTAAAACCATGACGATCACTTTGCCAAGCTTGTCTTTTAACTCATCAAGTGAATGCACTTCAAGCACCTTGCTCTGCTTTGACTGCTTTAGCTGTGTGATCTCTGAGATGAAAAGCTCGTAAATTCCGAAGCTAAATATATAAAGAACAAGCGCCATCAAGTATAGATCGATCGCTCCAACGACCTCACCAACGACCTCTGAGTGGAAATTTTCAACGTGAAAATCTGCAGCGAAGAAATATTTATAAACCTCTAAAAGTACCTTGCCGACATCATAACTTGCGATGATGAAAAGCACGATCGCACCTAAAAGTCCAAAGACTACTGGAAAAAGCGTGAAACTGTTGCTTGCAAGCAAAATTCTCTCGAATATTTTACGCAATAAAAACCCTTTTTGTGAAATTTAAAAAGGGGGTATTTTATAGTTTTTTCCTTAAATTTTAGGTGCAAAATCGCAATTAATTTTAGCTCAGGCTACTCTTGCATCGTGATCCATTTTTGTGCGATCCTGACGGCATTTGTCGCAGCTCCCACACGGATCTGATCGGCACTACACCAAAGGTGAAGCACATTTGATCTAAAGTTATCAACTCTGATCCTGCCAACGTAAGTCTCGTTTGTATCACTTGAGATAGTAGGCATCGGATACTCTTTTTTAGCCGGATTATCGACTACGACGACACTTGGAGCTTTACTTAGAACCTCTCTTGCCGCATCTGCGCTCACATCTTTGTCAAAGTGGATAGTGATCGCCTCAGAGTGGCTTCTAAGCACTGGCACACGCACACAAGTAGCGCTCACTTCGATATCTTTGTGAAGAATTTTTTGCGTTTCATTGACCATTTTCATCTCTTCTTTTGTATAGTCATTATCCAAAAAGACGTCGATGTGTGGGATCACGTTTAGCGCTAGGCGGTGCGCAAATACCTTTGGCTCGCACTCATCAAGCTTAAATTCAAAAAACTTTTGCATCTGCACAACAAGCTCCTCCATGCCCTCTTTGCCAGCGCCACTTGCTGCTTGATAGGTAGAAACATCGACCCTGTTGATGCCAAAAGCGTCATTTAGTGGTTTTAAAATTTGAACCATTTGGATGGTTGAGCAGTTTGGATTAGCGATGATGCCGCGGTTTTTCCACATAGCAATGTCACTTGGGTTACACTCAGGCACAACTAGCGGGATATCTTTATCCATCCTAAAATGGCTAGTATTGTCGATAACTACTGCGCCGCTGTCAGCTGCAAATTTGGCAAATTTCTCTGAAACTGAGCCACCTGCACTAAAAAATGCGATATCGATCTCGTGCTCGCTAAAAACTTTCTCGGTTAGCTCTTTTACTTTGTAGTGTTTGCCCTTAAATTCGATCTCCATGCCAACGCTCTTTGCACTTGCAAGTGGCAAAAGCTCACCAACTGGGAAATCAACCTCCTCCATAACTCTAAAAAGCTCTTCGCCGACCGCTCCAGTAGCACCAACGACCGCTACGTTAATTTTTCTCATCTGCTCTCCTTGGTTTCTTTTAATTTTCTTAATTTGCATAATTTTACTAGCCAAAAACTTAAATTTTTACCTATTTTTTACTTCGTGCTTGCAAAAATAGATCTTTTGGCAAAATTTCATCACCCTCGCTTAGTATCGCTGCACGCTGCACGACTGAGATGAGCTCCCTTATGTTGCCTGGGTAGTCGTAGCCCAAAAGCTCCTCTTTGGCTGCTTTTGAGAAATTTTTAGCCTCAAAGCCATACTCTTTGCAGCATTTGTCCAAAGCATCCTGCGCGATAGGCAAAATTTCATCCTTTCGCTCGCGAAGTGGCGGGATGAAAAGCGGGATCGTGTTTAGGCGGTAGAAAAGGTCCTCTCTAAACCTGCCCTCTTTCATAGCAAGCTCTAAATTTGCATTTGTAGCGCAGATGATGCGAACGTCTATCTTTTCGCTCTTTGTAGCGCCAAGCCTTGTTATCTCGCGCTCCTGCAAAGCACGAAGCAATTTTGGCTGTAAATTTATAGGCATCTCGCCGATCTCGTCTAAAAATAGCGTTCCGCTATTTGCCAGTTCAAACTGCCCTTTTTTGGTAGTCGCAGCGTCAGTAAAGGCGCCCTTTTCAAAGCCAAAAAGCTCACTTTCTATCAAATTTTCAGGGATCGCAGCCATATTTAGAGCGATAAATGCCGCATCTTTTCTAGGTGAGTTTGCGTGGATAAATTTAGCAAAGATCTCCTTGCCAACGCCACTTTCGCCACTAAGCATTATTGAAGCGTCAGTTCTTGCAGCTTTTAGCGCGATATTTAGCGTGGCTTCTAGCGCCTTTGAAGTGGCTAAAAAGCCGTTATTTTCGCTTTTAGTTTCAACTTTTTTTATGCTTTTTGGAGTTTTTTGTTTTAGCGCTTCTACCCTTTTTATCGCTTCATATAGAGTTGAGACGTCAAATGGCTTGGTTAAAAAGTCCTTCACGCCGAGCCTAACGCTCTCGATCGCCTTGTTAAGTGTCGCATTACCTGTCATTATGATGACGTCAAATTTGCCGTTTAACTCTTTAATGAACTCGAGTCCGTCCATCTTAGGCATGTTTATGTCGGTGATGATTAGATCAGTGTCGTCGCTTAGCTTTTTTAGAGCTTCAACTGCGCTCTTGTAACTCTTGATGTTTAGCTCGTCGTACTCGCCAAGTGCGATCTCAAGCGACTTTCGCATATTGATGTCATCTTCTACTATGACAATATTCATTTGATCTCTTTTTTATTGAAGTGTGCCGATGATAGCGGATTTTGGCTTAAATTCCACCATAAATCTAACTGGCAAAATTTTCAAATTTGAAGCATTTGTGACCTGCGCATTTTTGACATTAAGCTCATTTTTTATCATCACTTTTTTTAAGGCAAAGCAGTCAAAAATTTCATCTTTGTGTAAATTTAAAAAGCCAAGAGTTGTTGTGTTTTCATCTTTAAAAGCATCTATCTGGCAAAGAAATTTTGGTTTTGGATTGGGCGTTAGAGTCATCGCCTTAGAAAATGAAATTTCTTCAAAGGCAACTATTTGATTTTTCGTATCGACCTTCGCCCAGAAGATAAACTCCTCCAGGCAAAAGGCGAAATTTAAAAGTATCGTTAGTAAGAAAAGACTTCTCGCCACTTATCTTCGTCTATCTTAAGCTCCATATTTACCTTATAAAGCCCGTCTTTGAAATTTTCATTCACGATCCTTGCGTTTTTAACAAGACCTTGAACCTTTGAAGTGATAGATGAGTCGTTTAGCATCGCGTCTCTTACGGTGTCTTCAGCGTTGATCTTTACGCCGTAAAGCTTGCCTGCAAGCTGCGAATAAGCATCAGCCATCGCTGCTCTTTTTGCAAGAGTGACTGACTGAGCGTATGAGAGCGAATTTAGCGGAGCTATGCCCTCGCCTGTGGCTCTAAAAGTGGTCTCTCTTGGAGCGCTATCATATATCATCTTCTCTTTTTTCATAACCTCTCTAAGATCGTCTTTATCGACCTTTTGGATGACTACGTTGCGGTTTGATGTGCTAGTTGGCTCGCCCATAAAGCCATTAAATGAGCAGCCGCCAAAAATAGCGATCATCAAAGCAAAAGATAAAATTTTAACCTTCATAAACAACCTTTTTTATGCTTTTATTTAAAATTTAATAGCAAAATTTATTCCAAAAGCCCCATATCTTCGCCTGATGCTTCATCCTCATCTTCGCCATCATCTGCCTTAGGGCATCTTGCGATACTTACAACATCATCGCCATCGACGTTTACGACGATCACGCCGCTTGTGTTACGTCCTGCTTTGCGGATGCTTTGCATATCTACTCTTATCATCTTGCCGCTTGATGTTAGAGCCATAAGGTCTTGCTCTTCATCAACCATCACAACGCCCACTAGATCGCCTGTTCTACTTGTTAGCTTCATGCAGATGACGCCTTTGCCGCCGCGGTTTGTCAAGCGGTACTCATCAGCTGTTGTGCGCTTGCCGATACCTTTTTGAGATATGCTTAAAATTTCTTGATCATTGCTTTCGATGACTGCTGCGCCTACGACCTCATCGCCTGGCTCTTTAAATTTGATACCAGTTACGCCGCGTGCAGTTCTACCCATTTGGCGAACTTTGCTGATCTTAAATTTAAGACACATACCCTTTTTAGTAACGACAAATAGCATTGTCTCATCGCCTGAGTTTGCGTCTTCTTCGGCATTTACATTATCTTCGTCGATCTCGTTTTGAAGCTCTTCAACTTCAAGCACCTCTGTCTCAACGCTTAGCTCATTTTCAGGGTCAGTTACTGGCATATCATCATATGTTTGAGCAATGAGTGCAGTTACAAGCTCGTCGTTCTCATCAAGGCTTATAGCTCTTACGCCAACTGAGCGGATGTTTTTAAACTCGCTTAAATTTGTGCGTTTTACGATGCCATTTTTAGTGAAGAATGCTAGCGATTTGCTCTCATCAAAGTCAGTCGTTGGGATGATCGCTTTGATCTTCTCATCAGGCTGCAGCTGTATCAAATTTACAACCGCTTTGCCCTTTGCTGTGCGGCTTCCCTCTGGAATTTTATAAACTTTTAGCCAGTATAGCTGTCCGCGGTCAGTCACAAACATAAGCGTATCGTGAGTATTTGAAGTAAAGAAGCTCTCTATAAAGTCATCGTCGTATGTCGTGACCGCTACTTTGCCCTTGCCGCCACGTTTTTGCTTCTCGTACTGCTTGCTTGGCACACGCTTGATGTAGCCGCGGTGTGTTATGGTTACGACCATATTTTCATTTGGTATGAGGTCTTCAATGTCGATATCATCGTAGTCATCAACGATCTCAGTAACTCTTGGCACTTTAAATTTATTTTTGATCTCAAGAAGCTCTTCTTTGATCAAATTTTCAAGCAATGTCTCGCTCTTTAAAATTTCATCAAGTCTTGCGATCTCAGCCATAAGCTCGGCTAACTCAGCCTCTAGTTTTTCTCTCTCTAGCCCTGTGAGCTTGCTTAGACGCATATCAAGGATAGCGTTTGCTTGAAGCTCTGAGAGATTAAATTTACTCATCAAGCCTTCTCTAGCAACCGCCGTATCAGCACTATTTCTAATAAGCTCGATCACCTCGTCGATGTTATCAAGTGCGATCTTTAGACCCTCTAAGATGTGGGCTCTTGCGCGCGCTTTTTCAAGCTCAAATATCGTTCTTCTAATGATAACTGTTTTTCTGTGATTTAAAAATAGCTTAAGTAGCTCGATAAGATTAAATACCTTTGGCTCTTTGTTATTAATAGCAAGCATAATAACGCCAAAAGTGCTCTCCATCGTGGTTGATTTAAATAGGTTATTTAGCACGATGTCGCTCATAGCGTCGCGTTTTAGCTCGATGACTACGCGGATGCCGTCTTTATCAGACTCATCTCTAACCTCGCTAATGCCATCTATCTGCTTATCTTTTACAAGCTCAGCGATCTGCTCGATGAGCCTTGCTTTGTTTGTTTGATAAGGTAGCTCATCGATGACGATGACGTCTTTGTTTGGCTTTTTTTCTATGTGAGTTTTGGCTCTTAGTTTGACCCTGCCACGACCTGTGCGGTAGGCCTCTATGATGCCTTTTTTACCAAAGATGATACCACCAGTTGGGAAGTCTGGACCTTTTATAAATTCCATCACCTCTTCAAGTGTCGCCTCTTTGTTTTCAAGAAGTAGTAAAAGACCGTCTATCAGCTCATCGAGGCTGTGTGGTGGGATATTTGTCGCCATACCGACCGCAATACCGCTTGAGCCGTTTAATAATAAATTTGGCACACGGCTAGGCAAAACATCTGGCTCGACCTCTCTATCGTCGTAGTTTGGTACAAAATCAACCGTATCTTTATCGATATCTTTTAAAAGCTCTTCAGTAAGCATAGTCATTCTAGCTTCGGTATAACGCATCGCAGCTGCGCTGTCGCCATCAATCGAGCCAAAGTTTCCTTGTCCATCAACGACTGGATAACGCATAGAAAATTTCTGAGCCATACGAACAAGTGCATCATAAACCGCTATGTCGCCGTGTGGGTGGTACTTACCGATGACTTCACCAACGATACGAGCTGACTTCATATAAGCACTTCTGCTGCCAACGCCGAGGTTATCCATAGCGTATAAAATTCTTCTATGAACTGGCTTTAGTCCGTCTCTAGCGTCAGGCAAAGCACGTCCAACGATGACGCTCATAGAGTAGTCAAGATAGCTATTTTTTATAGAATCTTCGATATCAACTGAAGCGATATCTTGAGTTAATTCAAGTAGATTGTCTTTCATTTTTATCCTTAAATTTAGCTTGTGGGATTTTAGCTAAAAATTGATAAAAACTTTCTAAGGGCAAAGCGGCCTGGGTTAAATTTAACCCTTAAGCACGCTCGTAATATGTAGCTCCGTTTGAAAAACGCTTTGTGTAAAGCGGGGTGTAAGGCACAAGATCAGCGTGTCCTGCGTAGAGCCTGCCCTCTGGTTTAAGTAGCTTGTGCAGCCTCTCAACGCACTTTAGTCTAAACGCATCGTCAAAATATATCATCATATTTCTTGAAAGGACGATATCAAATTTTCCAAGATTAAATATCGCATCATCAAAAACATTTAAAATTTTAAACTCACACCTTGGTAAAATTTCTTTTTTTATCTGGAATTTGTCATCAATTTTTGTAAAAAATCTCTCTTTTTGAAAATCGCTTAGTCTATTTAGACTTCTTTCACTAAAAATACCTTTTTGACAGCTCGTTATAGCTTCTGAGTTTATATCGATGCCAACGATTGAAATTTCATTTTGCTTGAAACCTAGCTCATAGGCCAGCATAGCTAGTGAATATGGCTCATCACCAGTTGAACATGGCGCACATAAAATTCTAGCCTCTCCAAGATCTTTAGCATAGTAAATAACATCTTTAAGCTGTGTCAGCTCTCTGTAAAAATATGTCTCATTTACAGTTACTAGATTTAAGATATCTTGGCGCAAATTTGAGTCATATCTTATCATCGAAACTAGATCTTTAAAGCTCTTTATCTGGCGGTTTTTAGCAAAAATGCTAATTCTTTGAAGTGTAATATCTCTCTTTGGCTCTAGATCGACCCCACAAAGTGTCTTTATAGTACTCATAAATTCGTTAAATCCATCCATGTCGCTTGGTGCTTTTACTTCCAAAGCTTCACTTCCCTTTGTATCTTTGTTAAAAAGCATTTAAAAAATCCTCCAATTCTTTTCTTATCATCATTAGATTTAACGATTTTAAATTTTGATTTAGTTCTTTAGCACGCTTTGGCATACCATAAACTATCGCACTCTCTTCATTTTCAGCTATGCATTTTGCACCTGCTTTATAAAGCTTATCAAGCCCAGCTGCACCATCATCGCCAATGCCAGTTAGTAAAATAGCTAGCACATTTGCGCTTTTACAAATTCCAACTCCAGAGCTAAACAAAACATCTACATTTGGTGTATATATCGTTTTTTCTTCAGGATTAGGTTTTGCACTTATTGGCAAAGTTGGCGCCACTAATGTATTTTGTTCACATATATAGACAACATTTTCTTTCAGATTTGTTTTTTCGGTCAAAATTTCAACATTTATATTGCACTCTTTTCCTATTTGTACTGCGAAAGAATGTATAAACATCTTGTTCATATGTTGAGCTATCACAATGATGGCACCATTTAGCTTTATGTCCTTTAATAGCTTCTTAATATGTCCAGGACCACCAGTTGATGCACCAATTAATATTAATTTTTGTGCCACAAATTACCTTTTATTTTATTTTGTGCTTACTATATCGTCTATTTTGTATAAATTTTTACTGCTAAATATCAATAATAATTAGCAAATATATAGTGTTTTTGTGAGTACTCTTAAGGTATTTTTATGATTTTTTATTTGTGATCTTATATAAAAAGCTAAATATCTCAGCCACCGCTTTATATAAATTTGGCGGTATCTCTTGATCGACCTCGACCTTGCTTAAAATTTCAATGAGATCAGGATCCTCTTTGATCGGTATGTCATGCTCTTTTGCAAGGCTTATTATCTTGTTTGCTATCTCGCCAGCACCGCTTGCAAGCACCTTTGGAGCGTTATCTTGCGATCTGTTGTAGCCAAGAGCGACTGCTTTTTTCTTATTTACTTGCATCAAATTTTCTTATCAAAGCCCACATCAAGGCCGCCAAAATTTTTAAATCTATCGTTTAGCTTCACCTTTGGCAAGGTTTTGATGTTAAAATTTGAAACAATTAGTCCAAGCTTTGAGATAGCTTGCTTTAGCTCGCTTGAGCTAGACAAGATAAGCTCTTTAAACTCATTTGTCTGCGTTGCCACCGATAGATCGATATAGCGTTTATCCACAAGCCCAACCATCACGTTTATCTGTCCAAATTTCTTAAAATTTAGATCGATCTGGGCATAAAATTTATCCTTTTTACCCTGCTTAAACGCGACATTTCCGCCCTCCACGCCGTCCCAGATATAAGGCATATAAGTTTGTATGCCTCCTTGCAGGCTTGAGACCATCTGGTGCATCTCTATTTGCGAGATCATCTTATTTGCAGCATTGACGGTCTGGGCGTTTTGGCTCTTTTCGCTGATATTTAAAAGCGTGCTTTTTACATCTTGATTTAGCACTTTTGAAATTTCACTCTGACTCTTTGTCGTGATGTTATTTATATCATTTGTGGCTAGTTTTAGCTGCTTTAAAAGCGCCTTACTTTCAGCTAGATCGCTTTTTGCCGTGCTAGCTTCTGGGTCTGCTAGGCTAAGGCTATGAGCTAGGCGTCTTGCTGCACTTTGGAGCTTATCTTGCAAGCTGCCCTCTTTTGAGACGTCGCTAACCTCGTTAAACGCCTTTACAAGTCCAGCCTCATCGCCTATGTTATTTAACATTTTTAGATCGTTTTTTAGGCTCTCAAGGATAGCTTTTAGCTCTTTGTGATTTGAGCTAAAAGCCACACTTTGATTTAGTTTTTCGCTAGCTAAATTTGCTACCTTCTCACTTAAATTTGAGATGAAATTCTCCATCTTACTGGTCTGATTTTTAACAGCGTCTGCGCTTTGCTCTTTTGAGAAGTTTTTATCTAGAAATTTAGCCACATTATCAAGCTTATCCACATCTTTTAAAAGCGTTTTTACGCTCGAGTTATCAAGGATGTTTTTAGCATCACCGCTCGCTTTTTCAAGCATAGAAGTAAGCTTCATAAATGAGTCTTGATTATCCAAGCTCTCATCATTTAGGGTTAAAATTTGACTAAGTAAATTTTGATTTGAGAGATTTTTTATATCGCTTAGTAGCTTTTGTATCGAGCTTGGCAGCTTCTCTGGGGTAAGCGCATCTTTTAAATTTGCTTCAAGCATGACGCCAGAGTTTTTTATCTGATCATTTAGCGAGCCAGCTTTAAGATCAGCTATTGGCTTTAGAAACTCTTTTAGTTTTAGAGCAAGGCTCTTTATCTCAGGGCTTTCATTTTGCGCAGCCTCGCTCTCTAGGCTTTTGACAAGGTCAGAGAGCTCGCTAGCTAAATTTGGAGCGATCTTTGTATCTTTTGCCTGAGATAAAATTTGCTCAGCTTTACTAAGGCTTGAAGCGCTTTTTAGATCATCAAGCACCCTAGCAACTAGCTTGCCAACGTTATCAAGGGCGTTTGAGACGCTCTGTTCGCTTGGCGTCCCAGCTGGCTGATTTTTAAAAAGCGAACCCTCGTTTTTACGGACAGGCGCGTTTTGAGCAGCATTTTGCCCAGTTTGAACCGAGGTGTTTGATATGTTTAGAGAATTTGCTACGTCCATTTTCTACTTTTTATTTTCTCTATCGGCAAAATTGCCATTTTGCTGAATAGTAGCGATGCCAGCCGTCCTTGCAACGAGCCTGTCGTTGTACTCTTTTCTCATGTGCTGTGGTATGGTTTTTTGCGTTAGTGCAAATAAAATAAGCCCAACATAAAGCACCAAATAGACATAGATAAAGCCAAATGCGCCAAAAATTTTCATCGCATAGCTCATAAGAAGCGGCGAGAAAAGCGAGGCAAAAGAGTAGCTAAAAAGTAGCGCGCGTGCCACTTGGACGCTCTTTGTCTTGTCTGTGATCTCGTCATTTGCCCTAGCAAGCGAAAGTCCGTATGTGCAGAAAATTCCGCCGCCAAAGAAAAATGAAAGTATGTATTGAATGATCAAATTTGAGCCATTTAGTAAAAAGAGTGCTGCGCTAACTAATGCCACGGCACTGCAAAGCAAGAGCGCTGGGCGTCTGCCGTATTTATCTGAAAAGCCTCCGATAAACGTTTGAGCTAAAAAGCCCCCAGCCATCGCTATGGTCATAAAAAATGACGCCTCTTTTGCACTATATCCTTGAAGCAAGACAAAGAGACTTGCCATAGAGAAAAAGCCATTTATCGCTAAGCCCGCAACTAGCGCTCCCACAAGGGCTAGCGGGACGATGCCAAAAATTTTAGGGATGTTTATAGGTTGGCGCTGTGGGATTTGAGGCTGGTTTATGCGGATTAAATTTAAAGGTATGCTTGAGAGCATGATAAAGGCTGCGCTGATGATGAAAATTTCAAATGCGCTAAGATCAAGCGCTAAGATCAAAATTCCAAGTCCAAAACTCGTGTAGAAAACGCACTCGTAAAAAGCGATGACACGCGATCTTATCTTGTTTGGGATCTTAGCGTTTAGCCAGCTTTCTATAACCATCAAAAGTGCGTAGTAGCAATATCCCAAAAAGGCTCGCAAAATCGCCCAAAAGATCAAATTTTCACTTATGGCGTGAAGCATGGCAGAGACTGCAAAGATAGCTGAAAAGATAGCAAAAGCTCTGATGTGGCCGGTGGTTGAGATGACCCTGTGCGCTGTGATCGTGCTAATTAACGCTCCTATGAAAAATCCAGTGTTAATTAGTCCAATCGCAAGTTCGCCTACACCATTTTGCTTAAGAAGCGCGCTACAAGATGCGATGACTAGGCCATTGCCTATAAAAAGTAGGCTCATACCTAAAAATAGCGGCCCCATCGAGCGAATGATCCTAAAGCTACTTGCCATCTGCGTCCTTTCTCAAATTATTTTGCATTATCCCAAAGATAAAAGCTCCAATGGGCATCGGAGCAAGCCCCACTAAAAAGCCGGGCACGTTTAGTAAATTTTCATTTTTTAAAAATATAAATCCAAAAAAAAGTATCGCGTAAGCAACCAAGCGATAAGGCATAAAAGCTGCCGCAAAGCTTCTATCTTTAAATGAAAATTTCTGCTTTTTTAGCCTTGCTTTTTCATCTTTTAGGCTAAATTCTTTTGCCTCATTTTGGGGCAAATTTTCTTCGTCCTCTTCATCCTCTTCATCCTCTTCTTCTATCTTGGCTAAAATTTCATCTCTTGCATTTTCTAGCCTTGAGTTTATGCGATTTTTATAGGCAAAAAAGCTAGCCGTTAGGATGATAAGCGAGGCAAAAAATGAAATTTGCGAGCTTATAAAAAATTGATTTGATATAAATTTGCCAACCACGCTAAGGGCTAACCAAAGCGCAAAGTAGCAAATAAAAAGCCTGCTAATCGTCCTCGTCATCATCGTCTTTTGTGTAGCCTTTATATCTAGTCTCGTCCTTTAGCTCATCTAGGCTTTTTACCTGCGCTTTGTATGCCTTATAGACATTTAAAATGGCAGCTGCGATGCCAAAGGCAAGCCCTATCCAAAGTGCTGGCGTGAAATTTATAGCCTTTTTTACAAGATATCCTAGCCCAGTGCCGATCACCACAGCCACGACCATCGATATGCCAAGACTTAGCTGCTCAGCTCCTGCTACGATATCTTTTATCTTAAATTTTGCCATTAAGCTTTTATCTCCAAAAATGCCTCTTTAGCTGCATTTACCGCTAGATCGATATCCGCTTCACTCATCGCATCGCAGATAAATCCAGTCTCAAACTGGCTAGGCGCTAGATAAATTCCACGCTTAAGCATCGCTTGGTGAAATTTAGCAAAGAGTTTTGTATCGCTCTTTAGCGCATCGTCGTAGTTTTTTACGGCATGATCTGTAAAAAAGTAGCCAAACATCGAGCCACGAACCTCGGTTTGGATGGTGATGCCAGCACTTTTTGCAGCCTCTTTGAAGCCGTCCATTAGTTTTTTAGCTAGTTTTTCAAGTCTGGCGTATAAATTTACATCGCTATTTATCTTTGAAATAGCCGCTATGCCAGCGCTCATCGCCACTGGGTTGCCACTTAGCGTGCCTGCTTGATAGACAGCACCTTCTGGACTTAAGCAGTCCATGATCTTAGCTTTGCCACCAAAAGCAGCGACGTTCATGCCTCCACCTATAACCTTGCCAAATGTGACAAGGTCAGCATCCACTTCGTGAAATGGATATGAGCCAAGGCGAGAAGCTCTAAAGCCGCTCATAACCTCATCAAGAATGAGCACAGCGCCAAATTTATCGCAAAGCTCTCTAAGCTCACGTAAAAATTTCTTATCAGCTGGCACAAGCCCCATATTTCCAGCGATTGGCTCGATTATGACGACGCCTATCTTGTCTTTATTGTTCTCAAAAATGGCTTTTACGCTCTCTATATCGTTGTAGATAGCTAAAAATGTGTTTTTTACAACATCTTGTGGCACGCCGCCGCTTGAAGCGTTGCCGTATGTCGTAGCGCCACTTCCTGCTTTGATAAGAAGTGCGTCGCTGTGTCCGTGGTAGCAGCCTTCAAATTTGATAAGTCCGTCTTTTTTAGAGTAGCCTCTAGCCACTCTGATAGCGCTCATGGTAGCCTCCGTGCCAGAGCTAACGAAGCGAATTTTATCTATTTGTTTAAACTCGTCACATATTAGCTTTGCTAGAGCGGTCTCTTTTGGTGAGGGAGCGCCATAAGATACGCCTTGTTTTACAGCAGAGATGATCGCCTCTTCGATATCTTTGTCGCAGTGACCAAAGATGAGCGGGCCCCAACTTTGGATGAAGTCAAGATATTTTTTGCCCTCGACGTCGTATAGATAAGCACCCTTTGCGTGATCTATCATCACAGGCTCGCCACCAACGCTGCCAAATGCACGAACAGGTGAATTTACACCGCCTGGGATATATTTTTTAGCTTCACTAAATGCCTCTTTATTTGTCATTTTTTATCCTTTTGATTTTGTGTTTTTAAATTTGTCTTTTGATTATCTTTTTGATTTGTTACTGGCTTTGCTGGTGTCTTTTGTGCCTGCGTAGTGGCTGGCTTTGCGGGCTCAGCTGGTTTTACTGGTGGCTTTTGTGCCTGCGCGGTGGCTGGCTCTACTGCTTTTGCGCTTGGGGCAGCTTTAGCAGGTTGCTCTGGCTGTTTTTGCGTAGCAGCAGGCGTGGCAGGTTTGGTTAAATTTTGCGATTTTGTCACTTTTGCAGGAGGTTTCATCTGATTTGTGATGTATTCATAAAGGATGGTCGTCTCCTCGTCTGTCAAAAAGTAGCTTGGCATGACGCCCTTTGGCTTTGTAAGAGCTGCTTTAAAGCTTTCAAAATCTATATCATTTATCTTTGGCGCTCTAAGCTCGTCATCGACCGTTTTGTTTGCTTTTTTGTCAAAGTGCTTATATTTAGAGATTAGGCTGCCCTCGCCCTTTGCGCCGTGACATTTATCACAGCCTATGCCACGTGGATTTAGGTAGAGCATCTTGGCGTACTCGGTCTTTGTGATAAAATCAGCACCAAAAATCGCCACGCAAAAAAGCAAAATCAAAAAAACAGACCTCATAAACCTCTCTTTTAAAAATTTAATTTATTTTTAGGTATGATACCACCCTTGTGATTAAAAAAGCTTTTAAGTAAGGATCGAATATGAAAATTTTAGACGGAAAAGCCGTATCTTTAAAGGTCAAAGAAAGCGTAAAAGTAAGAGCTGATGAGCTAAAGAAATTTGGTATCGAGCCAACCTTAGCCGTCGTCTTGGTCGGCGAAGATAAGGCATCTCAAACATACGTTAGAGCCAAAGAGAAAGCCTGCAACGAATACGGCATAAAAAGCGTGGCTCACCGTCTAAGCGAAAATACAACCCAAAATGAGCTACTTGCCCTTATAAACGTGCTAAATTTAGACGATAGCATCCATGGCATCTTGGTTCAATTGCCACTGCCAAAGCACATCGATACAAACGTCGTGCTCGCAGCGATCGATCCACGAAAAGATGTAGATGGTTTTCATGCTGTAAATGTTGGCAAGCTTGTTAGCGGGCTTGATGGCTTCGTGCCTTGCACACCGCTTGGCGTGATGGAGATTTTGAAAGAGTATGGCATAGATGTAGCTGGGCTAAATGCAGTGGTGATCGGCAGAAGCAACATCGTTGGCAAACCTATGGCAAATTTACTCCTAAATGCCTCTGCAACGGTTACAGTGACACATAGCAAGACTAAAAATTTAAAAGAAATTTGCAAAAATGCTGACCTTATCGTTGCAGCCATTGGCAAGCCATTTTTCTTAAAGGCTGATATGGTAAAAGATGGCGCAGTAGTCGTTGATGTGGGTATAAACAGACTTAATGATGGCAAGCTTGTGGGCGATGTGGATTTTGACGAGGTCGCACCAAAATGCTTATACATCACGCCTGTTCCTGGCGGCGTTGGCCCGATGACCATAGCCATGCTTTTAAACAACACAATCCTTGCTGCACAAGCAAAGATAGCTAAAAATTAAAGAGTGAGATAATGAAGAGAGCTTTTACTAAATTTTATGACTTTTGCTCGAGCTGGACAGGCACGGTTATCATCGTTTTGCTTGTCATTTTCTTTGTAGCTCAGGCCTTTGTGATCCCGTCTGGTTCGATGAAAAACACGCTTTTGGTTGGGGATTTTTTATTTGCTAAAAAGTATGTTTATGGCATACCAACACCAAGAATTCCATGGCTTGAGGTAAAAATTTTACCTGAGCTAAATGACAATGGTCACCTCATCACAGGCGATGGTCCTGCAAGGGGCGATATAGTCGTATTTCGCTATCCAAACGATGAGAAAACTCACTTTGTAAAGCGCTGCTTTGCAACTAGCGAGGACGAGATCGTCTTTACTGAAAAAGCCCTATATCTACGCCCAAAAGAGGGAGATAGCTTTATAAAGGCAAACTGCCGTGAAAATTTAAACGGCAAAGAGAGTAAATTTGGCTACTCGTGTAGCGATGTTGTCGAGCTTGATGGCAAACTTTTCATAAAAGAGCCATATAGATTTAGTGGCATCCACTACGATGAAAATGTAAATTTATTTGAGCAGATGGTTTTCATGCTAAATACAAACAAATCAAACGTTTTTATGAAGCCAGCGCTCATTAGCTCACTACCGCAAAATCCAAATTTTAACTTTAACGCTTTTTATGTCAAAGTGCCAAAAGATGAGTACTTTATGATAGGCGACAACCGCGACCACTCAAACGATAGCCGTTTTTGGGGAAGCGTGGCTTATAAAGATATAGTTGGTCAGCCTTGGTTTATATATTTTAGCTGGGACAATAACTACAATGTGCGCTGGGAGCGTATCGGACGCTTTGTAGATACGATAGAAAACGATGAGTTTTTCACAAAACAAGCTTTAAAAGAGGGAGAAGTTGATGGACTTCACTAATTTTGACCCCATAAAAGTCGCCACTATCGTCCTCTCTTTAGTGATCACCATCGTCGGTCACGAGATCGCTCACGGATATGTCGCTTATAAATTTGGCGATAACACCGCAAAAAATCTTGGCAGACTTAGCATAAACCCTATAAAACACATCGATCTTATTGGCACTATCATCGTGCCACTGGTGCTTTATCTAAGCACTGGTATGATGTTTGGCTGGGCAAAACCAGTGCCAGTAAATACCTACACAGTCGTGCGAAATGGCGGCTACAAGGCAGCTATCTACGTAAGTCTAGCTGGCATTTGCTACAACGTCATCTTAGGCATCTTATCGCTTTTTGTGCTAAAGGCTCTGCTAAATATAGAAACCTTTGAAATTTTACTTCAGTTTTTATTTACGCTTGCGCTTTTAAATTTGATGTTAGCAATATTTAACCTCTATCCGATACCGCCACTTGACGGCTTTCACGCGCTCGAGTACGCGCTTAGAAATTTTGGTTTTCACGCACTAGCTGAGAAGCTTGAGAGCATCTCAAGATACGGCTTTGTCATCCTTATCATCATCCTCGTCTCACCTTTAAAAGATACTATATTTTATCCGACAAGATACGTTTTAGATATCGCGAGCGCCTTTATAAACGGCTAAATTTAGAGCAAATTTGCTCTAAATTTTTGGCTTTGTGATCTTATAAGAGTACTCTTTTTTAAATTCCTCTTTTGGTGCAAGGCTAAATTTAAGCTCCACCTTGCCATCTTTGCTGATATCTTTTTTATCAAAGCCCTTTATCTCGACCTTTACCACCTCGTCGGCAGATACTGGCACGCGCTCGACCAAGGTGACATCGACACTTTTACTTGAGTTATTTTTAACACTTATCTCATAGCCCTCTTCGCTTATGCGATCCTTACCAAGAAACGAGCTCTTTTTAAATTTATTTAAGCGCTCTTTTTTAAGCTCGATTAGCTCGTTTTGTCCTAAAAATAGCTGCACTGGCTCATCTTTAGCTTTCATCTCAAACTCGCTTGGACTGCCAACACTCACGCCATTAACGTAAAACTGCGTTTTAGCTGGAGTTAGATCATCATTTAGCTTAAAGCTAGCTACGTTATATGCCTTTAGTGAGCCGTAAAAATCAGCAAAAACGCTAAAATTTGCATCCATTTTTTGCGTATCATAAGTTATATATTTGCTCTCGCCTTTTGCTAAATTTATCCCATCTATCTTCCAAATTTTGGCAAACTCATTTTCATCTCTTTGCACACGCATATCAGCGACCTCAGCGGCGACTTTCGCGGCTCTTAGCATATTTTTCGAAGCGCCGTAACCATCAGCCTCCGCCTCGCTCTCCTCGTACCAAGGGTAAAACTTGCTTGGAGCAAGCGCCTTTTGATATCTGGTCGGATAGATGGCGAGCTTTAAATTTTTAACATCGCTGGCAAATGGGTTGGTGAGTAAAATTTCTTGTTTTATCAAGATATTTTTGTTTTTTGTGTCTGCATAAATTTCATTTAGCGTCTTTGGGGCCTCATCATCCATATATGAAAGCGTCGCCTCTTTTTGGTCGCAAGCAAATTTCATATCAAGCTGCAAAAATCCAGCCATCTCGCTCTTTGGTTCATTTTCTTTAAGCGCTTCAAGCTCACTTTTAGCAGCTGAAATTTTCTCGATGTTTTCTAGGCTAAATTTATAAAACTCATCAGCTCTTTTTGTCACATCGTTACTTTTGTTTTCTTCTACTAAAGCTTGCTCTATAAACCTACCTCTTGCATTTAGCGCCTCAAGCTTGTTATTTAAATTTGCAACTTCTTGCTTCCATTTTATGTAACTTGGGCTATTTTCTTCGCTGATCTTTTTTAGATAAGCATTCGCGTCACAATCCCCATTTATCGTGATGTTCTCACTCTGCACACCCTCTGGCACAAAGGCGCTAAAAGAGCTATTTGCGTCACTAAATTTTTGAGTGATGATGGTTTGATCTGTGTAGATCTCTATCAAATTTTCATTTGCAAAGGCTAGCGTAGAAGCCACTAAAAAGAGCACTTTTTTCACATTTTCTCCTTTAAATTTTTGGTAAATTATAGCTTCATTTTGGCTGAGAGTAAAATTTTATTTTAATGCAACTTTGACTATAATCAACAAAAAATTTAACGGACTTTTCATGAAGATAGACAAAGTTTTCTTAGCTAGCGATCACGCTGGTTTTGAGCTAAAAAACGAGCTTAAAGAGGCTATTAAAGGGCTTGGATACGAAGTAGTTGATCTTGGCACAAACGATAAAAATAGCGTTGATTACCCTGATTATGCGCATTTGCTAGCAAGCAAGCTTGAGCCTAACTGCTACGGCGTGCTAGTTTGTGGCACTGGCATAGGCATCTCAATAGCTGCAAACAGGCACGAAAACGTAAGATGCGCCCTTTGCCACGACGAATTTACCGCTAGACTTGCAAGAGAGCATAACGACGCAAACGTAATCGCTTTTGGCGCAAGAGTTATTGGCGCTGGCGTGGCTATCTCAGCTGTTGAAGCCTTTTTAAAGACTGAGTTTGCAGGCGGCAGACACGAAAGAAGAGTCAAAAAAATAGAGCTTGAGGCAGGCAAATGATAGGCGAGTGGATCGTTTTTACCGCTCTTGTTTGTGCTGCGATCTACCTAACCGTCATGGTTTTTTACTTCAAAACGCTTCTAAAAAAAGAGCGTGCAACAAAAGATTTTATGAAAAATAACCTCCAAGACACTGAGGTTGTCATAAGAAAATTTCAGATCCAGCTCCAACGAAGTCTAGGCAACATCGACATCTTGACAGACGAGCTAAACAAAACTAAAAACGACGTGACCTCACTTCGCACAAGAAATTCCCAGTACCGCTTAGAAAACGACAAGCTAAGACAACGCATACGTGAGCTTGAAGGCAAGATCGAAGCGCTACTATAACCTCAAATTTAAGGAAATTTATGAAAATTTTAGATCAAAAAGGCAAAGAATTTTTACTAAACTCTATTCGCTGCATAAACGACTTCCCAAAGCCTGGCATAGTCTTTCGCGACATCACGACGCTACTAAACAACAAAGAGGCATTTAACTTTTTGATAGATCATTTGGTAGCTAGATATGAGGATGCAAAGATTGATTACATAGCTGGCATCGAGTCACGTGGCTTCATCTTTGGCGCAGCGCTTGCAGCAAGGCTAAGGCTGCCTTTTGTGCCTATTCGCAAGCCAAAAAAACTGCCTTTTATCACGCTTTCTCAAAAATATAGCCTAGAATACGGCGTTGATGAGGTTCAAATTCACATCGATGCTTTTGGAGAAAAAGCGGGTGCAAGAGTGCTTTTGATGGACGATCTTATAGCCACAGGAGGCACTGCAAAGGCTTCAGTTGAGCTTATCAATCAAACTAACGCAACCTGCGTAG
Source organism: Campylobacter concisus (assembly GCF_002913545.1). Lineage (GTDB taxonomy): Bacteria > Campylobacterota > Campylobacteria > Campylobacterales > Campylobacteraceae > Campylobacter_A > Campylobacter_A concisus_AV. The sequence goes on from NZ_PPBR01000094.1 coordinate 22,157, forward strand.
AAGCTTGCTTTATCGTAGATTTAGTTGATCTAAAAGGTAGCGAAAAGCTAAAGTCGCTTACTAAAATTTACAGTGTTTTAGAGGTTTAGAATGGAAGAATTTTTTATAGAACTGCTTAAAGAGTACGGCTACATCATACTTTTTGTCTGGTGTATCATGGAGGGCGAGATGGCCTTAATAATGGCTGGAATTCTCGCTCACACCACGCACATGCACATCGCGCTTGCTATCTTTGTGGCTGGACTTGGAGGCTTTGTGGGAGATCAAATTTACTTCTACCTTGGCCGTTACAATAAAAAATACATCGCCAAAAAGCTTCACACGCAGCGGAGAAAATTTGCAGTGGCGCACATAATGCTGAAAAAATACGGCTGGCCGATCATCTTTTTGCAACGCTATATGTATGGTTTTCGTGTCATCATCCCGCTTTGCATAGGACTTACTGGCTATGACGCTAAAAAATACGCCTTTATAAATTTGATCAGCGCTTGGTGCTGGGCGGCGATCACGACCATACCTGCTTGGATACTTGGTGAGCATATACTTGTGCTGCTTCAAAAAGCAAAAGAGCACTGGTATGTCGCTATCCCAGTGGTTGCCATATTTATGGGGCTTTTGATCTACACATTTAAGCGCATCGAAAATAAAATTTTAAACGAAAGGAGAGACAGAAGACATGCAGTTTCAAATAGTTGATAAAAAATTAAAAGATATAAAAGCTGATATTGAACTAATTTTCGTAATAGATAAGGAGTTAAAACATAAATTTATAGGCGATAAAGAGGCTATTAAATTTAACAATTACAAAGGCGATAGCGTCCTTGTCCTAAGCGAGGCAAAAAGAGCTTACGTGCCACTTTCTAAGCTTGATCTTGACGAGTTTAGAGTTGCAGCCGCTAAAGCTTATAACGCACTAAAGTCACTAAACATTAAGAGCATAAAGCTAGCTTCTTACGTAGCGGAGTGCCAAAAACTAAGCTTTGAAGCACTAGCTGAGGGCTTTTTGCTTGGGAGCTATGAATTTAACAAATATAAAGAGAAAAAAGAGAAATACACCCTAAAAGAGATCATCTTTTCTACTGAAGAATTTGTTGGCAAAAAGGTCGATCTAAAAGCTGCAAATGAGGGCTTCAAAGAGGCAGATATAATAGCAAGTGCTACAAATTTCACAAAAGATATCGTAAATGAAATCCCAGAAATTTACACACCACAAAAGATGGCGCAGGACGCTTTAAATTTAGCCAAAAACATCGCAAGCATAAAGTGCGAGGTCTATGACGAGAAATTTCTAGCTAAAGAGAATATGAACGCATTTTTGGCGGTAAATCGCGCAAGCGTGCATAAACCAAGGCTCATCCACCTAACCTATAAGCCTAAAAAGTCTAAAAAACGCATCATCTTTGTTGGTAAAGGCCTAACATACGATAGCGGCGGCCTTAGCTTGAAGCCGGCTGATTATATGCTCACTATGAAATCAGACAAAAGCGGCGCAGCAGCAGCTCTTGGCATCATAAAAGGTGCAGCAGAGCTAAATTTACCATTTGAAATTCACGCCATTTTGGGTGCGACTGAAAATATGATCGGCGGCAATGCTTATAAGCCAGACGACGTGCTTATCTCAAGAAGTGGCGTTAGCATAGAGGTGAGAAACACTGACGCAGAGGGACGTTTGGTGTTGGCTGACTGCCTAAGCTACGCACAGGACTTTAAGCCAGACATCCTAATCGACATGGCAACCCTAACTGGCGCTTGCGTCGTGGGACTTGGCGAATACACAACAGGCATCATGGGCAACAGCGAGAGCCTAAAAAGCGAGTTTAAAAACAAGATAAAAGATAGCGGCGAGCTCGCGACTACGCTTGATTTTAACCCTTATCTTAGCGAGCTTATCAAAAGCCAGATCGCAGACGTTAGTAACTGCGCCTCAAGCAGATATGGCGGCGCGATCACAGCTGGCATGTTTCTAGCTAAATTTATCAAAGATGAGTATAAAGATAAGTGGCTACACCTTGATATCGCAGGTCCTGCATACCGCGAAAAAGCTTGGGGATACAACCAAGCAGGTGCGAGCGGAGCAGGAGTTAGGATGAATTTATACTTTTTACAAGCACTTAGCAAGGAGAATTGATGGGACTTTCAGTTGGAATAGTAGGCCTACCAAATGTGGGCAAATCAACGACATTTAACGCACTTACAAAGGCGCAAAATGCCGAGAGTGCGAACTATCCGTTTTGCACTATCGAGCCAAACAAAGCCATCGTGCCAGTGCCTGACAAGCGTCTAAATGAGCTTGCTAAAATAGTAAATCCAAATAAAATTCAGTATTCAACCATCGAATTTGTAGATATCGCAGGCCTTGTAAAAGGGGCGAGCTCAGGCGAAGGACTTGGCAATAAATTTTTATCAAACATCAGAGAGACCGAGCTTATTTTGCACATAGTTCGCTGCTTTGAGGATGAAAACATCACTCACGTCGAAGGCAGCGTCGATCCAGTAAGAGACATCGAGATCATCCAAACCGAGCTGATACTAGCTGACATCGAGCAGCTAAATAAAAAGATAGAAAAGCTCACAAGAGAGGCAAAAGCAAACGCAAAAGGCGCTAAAGAGGCGCTTGAGATAGCAAATTTGCTTCTTGCTCACCTAAATGATGGCAAAAGCGCAAGCAGCTTCGAGCAAAGAGATAGCGAGGCATTTTTAGCACTAAACAAAGAGCTAAGACTACTAAGTGCAAAAGAGGTAGTTTATGGCGCAAATGTCGATGAAGAGGGACTTAGCGAAGATAATAAATTTGTAAAAGCGCTAAAAGAGTATGCTAAGGCCTCAGACCACGAGGTGATCAAGCTTTGTGCCAAGGTCGAAGAAGAACTAATCGGCCTAAGTGACGAAGAGGCTCACGAGTTTTTGGCATCTCTTGGCACGAGCGAGAGCGGCCTTGAAAAGATCATCAAAACGTCTTTTGCAAAGCTAAATTTAATAAGCTATTTCACAGCTGGCGTCGTAGAAGTAAGGGCTTGGACGATCACAAATGGCTGGAAAGCACCAAAGGCAGCAAGCGTCATCCACAACGACTTTGAGAGAGGTTTTATCAGAGCTGAAGTGATAAGCTACGAGGACTACATCGCACATGGCGGCGAAAACGGAGCCAAAGAGGCTGGCAAGATGAGACTTGAGGGCAAAGAGTATATCGTGCAAGATGGCGACGTGATGCACTTTAGGTTTAATGTCTAAATTTAGCCCTTTTTGGGCTAAATAGCTAAATTTTGTAGATAAAATATTTAAGCCTTGGGTTGGCAAGGCAAATTTAAATTTTTATAACAACTTAATAAAATATCTTTTAAAAAATACGATAAGTCGTAATCTTATATCTTATTAATATATTTAAATAATGTAAAAGCTATCGACTTAGTAAAACAAATACCAGCTTACAGATGAGCCTATCAAATCTTAATCCTAGAGAAATTTTGGTAGATAAAATAATGTGCTCATCATCTTTTACAAGCCTTCATACCTATAATATTTTGAAGACTATAACTCATATTATAATGGATATATAAAAATTTACTCATATGCTTAGCGTATTTATTTTACAAGTCCGACTGCTTCAGCAAATTTAAGCTCTTTGTTTTTAAAGAGATTGTATCAGATCACATCTTTTTCGCTAAGTATGACAATGGTTGAGCCAAGCTCGAAATTTCCAAGACGCTCACCCTTTTTGATGTGTAAATTTTCATACTCATAAATTTGTGTAAAATTTGCCATCGCATTTGTCTGGATGCGATCATCAAAGCCAAATTTCATCTTGCCAACATTTAAAAACTAGGGTCGTTAGATAGGATAAATTTATCTTGGCATTAGTTATTCTTTTTAAAGCCAAACAACGCAAATTTACCCTTGCAGGTCAATTTGCCGCCTTGCAAATTTAATTATTTATCTTTTTGCAAATTCTTTTTATTATCCCTATACGCCATAAAGCACGCACATATAAAAACAAAAATCGTTATGGCTAGGATCAAATTTTGCCCTGGCATGAAAGCTCCTACTTTGTAAATCTAAACCTCTTTTGCGCTGTTTTTAAAGACATTTACCACGCTGGCTCGTTTGTGGCAAATTTCAGCATACTCTTTCTCGCTTTTTGAGTCATAGACTATGCCAGCTCCAGCTCCGATAAAGACGTCGCTAAAGCCGTTTTTGGCTGGCACAAAGATAGCTGAGCGGATGAGGATCGCAACCTGAGCGTCGCCATTAAAATGCAAAAATCCAATGCCCCCGCCATAGATATTTCGCTCAAAAATTTCAAGCTCATTAATTATCTGCATCGCTCTGATCTTTGGCGCACCGCTTAGCGTGCCAGCTGGGAAGATGCTAGCTAGCACGTCAAAAAGGTTAAGCTCCCTAGCACACTTGCCATAGACGTCGCTCACGATGTGCATCACTTTTTCAAATTTCTGGATGTGCATCGCATTTTTCACGACTACACTCTTTGGCTCTGAGACCCTGCCGATGTCGTTTCTGGCAAGATCGATTAGCATCTTATGTTCAGCCAGCTCCTTTTCGTCGCTTAGTAACTCATTTTCAAGTGCCTCATCAGCGTTTGCGTCGCCGCCTCTTGGTCTTGTGCCAGCGATTGGTGCTACAAAAATTTGCTCGCTTTTCATCTCAAAAACAAGCTCAGGTGACGAGCCGACCACATCGCCATAAGGCGTAGGAAAATGAAACATATATGGGCTAGGATTTGCTATGGCAAGCTTTTTGTAAAAGTCTAGGCTACTCATATTAGTTGAAATTTCAAGTAGCTTCCCAAGCACCACCTGAAAGACGTCGCCGCTTCTTATGTATTCTTTTGCAACTTCAACCATATCTTCAAAGTGTTTCTTTTCGCTACTAAGATCAGTTTTTATACTAAATTCGCACTCTTTTTCAGTGCCATTGCCTCCCTTTAAATTTAGCAAAAAGTCATAATACCTCTCTTTATCTCCATAAAAAGTGTAAATTTTACTCATCTTATCAAAGTGCAGATATGCTTTAGCGTCAGCGTAGATAAATTTTGGGAACTCATACTTTTTAGCTTTCTCTTCGCCGATATACTCAAAGTATCTCACACCATCATAAGCAAAAACGCCAAAAAGTCCAGCAAAAGGTGCGAGCGATCTGTTACGATTAGTATCAAAGTAGCTTCTAAGTCCGTAAAAGTCCATATCTTTTTCGTCGATATATTCGCAGTCTATGCCGATTATCGTTTGCGTCTTGTCTTCAGCAAGGTAGCTATTTTTAAATTTCTCTCTTATCGCTTCATAATAAAAAAGTGGTTGTTCTAAGAGCATATTTTTCCTTTTAAATTTTTATTGATTATAAAAAATTTTCGCTTTTACTTTTTAGAATTTTGGCTAAATTTTTAAATTTACGCCTTTTTTACTATTTTTTTAAGAGCCCCTTGGCTAAAATTTGCACCAGTCGAGGGAGAAAAAATGCTTTTTGTAGAACTATTTATAATCGGTATCGGCGTTGGTTACATCGCTGGGTTTTTTGGCATCGGTGGCGGCACGGTCGTCGTTCCTACCATGGTCGCCTTTGGATACGACGTGAAAACAGCCATTGGCATAAGCGTCATGCAGATGATCTTTAGTGCGACATTTGGCTCGTATCTAAACTACAAAGCTGGGCTTTTAAAGCTAAATCGCGGCGTCTTTTTGGGGCTTGGAGGCTTGGTTGGAGCTAGCTTTAGTGGCATCATCGTATCGCACGCGCCTGCACTTTTACTTGAGTCTATGCTACTTGCGACATTTGTCTTTTCGCTTATAAAACTATACTTTTCACCAAACAGCGACGGCTCAAATGCGAATAATTCGCTCTTTTTGCTATTTTTAGTTGGCGTTTTTGTTGGCGTTTTTGCCATTAGCATCGGCATCGGTGGAGGCGTCTTTATCGCTCCTATCTTGGTTGGCTTTTTGCGTTATGAGCTTAAAAAAGCCGTTTCTATGGGCGTGTTTTTCGTTATGTTTGCAGCCATTGCCGGCTTCATCTCACTCTCACTAAATGGTCACATCTCATACGCTGAGGGCACATTTTTAGGTCTTGGCTCGCTAATAGGCGCATACTTTGGCACCAAAAAGACGCAACATACCGACAAAAAAACACTCAAAAAGTGGTTTTTAGTCTTTTACATAGCGATGATATGTTTGATATTAAAAGATATGTTTTTTGAGTAAGAGCATGGCTAAATTTGCCACGCTCTTTTGCTAAATTTCTTCAAAAAAGTAAGCTTCGCTTAGTTTAAAAGCAAGCTCTTTTAGCTCATCTTCGCTTAAATTTACGCTCTTTGCGATCTCTTTAAAGCTAGCCTTGCCGTCAAATTTCAAGGCTGCTTTGATCTCCTCAAGGCTTAAACTAAGCTTGCCATTTAGCTCATTTGCCAAAGATATGACTGGCGAGCTAGCCTCTAAAAAATATCCCAGATACGCCGCTGCCATAGGCTTTAGCCTAGTTTTTTTAGGCTCGTATGTGAGTGCAGCAAGCTTAGATGATGAAATTTTGGTGTTTTGATCATTTAAAATTTCAAGTAGCCCCATAAATGCTTCACTCTCACTCTCTCCAAGTGCAGCCTTTACTTCACTTAAATTTAGACTTTGCGGATAGGCTTTGCTTAAAATTTCTTGCGTTTTTGTCCTTGGCTGCTCGCTAAAATAGGCAAAATAAATCCTATCAAGCTCGCTCTCTCCAAGCACCGCGTCAAAATCATCAGCGCCACCAAGCCTTTCTTTGTGCGCGATGAGGCTCTTTCTAAATGATCTATTAAACAAAAAGTCGTTTAGCTGCTCTTTCTTGATGCGAGTGTTGTAGTTTTGCTCGATGTGCGCGTCAAAGCGGTAGATCCCAGTTGAACTTGCAAAGATATCGTTTAGTGAGGCGTCTATGACGTAGCAAAGTCCGTGTTTGTCGATGTGTTTAGCAAATTTATGAAAGTATGTTGGCTCGTTGCTAGCCTCCAAAAAGTCATGCAAAATGTAATAATCACTCCCCTTTGCGATGATGCCTTGCAAGAAATTTAACTGCGTCAAAAGTAGCTTCATGCTGTCTTTATAGACGACGTCGCTTTGGTTTTGCAGGCTAAATTTCAAATAATCCTGCAAAAAATTTAGCTCCTCTTTGACGTGAGGTAGCGACTCTTTATCGCCCCTGTTTGCGCTTGCAAAGATCATGAAGTCTCTTAAGATATCAAGGCTCTTCCAACCTGGGTAGGTGTTATAAGAGACGTAGGCGATGCCATCTTTGCTAAGTAGCGCCTTGATCGTAGCAAGTAGCGCGTCTCTTACGTTTGGGCTCACCCAGCTATAAACGCCGTGAGCGATGATGTAGTCAAACTCGCCAAACTCTTTTATGTCGTGCTCATTCATGTGTAAAAAATCGCGCTCAAGAAGGGTGAAATTTTTTAAACCCATCTTCTTTGCGATCTTGTTGCCCTCTTCTACTTGGTGGCTTGAGATGTCGATGCCAACGACCTTTGCTTCTTTGTGCGAAGCTGCAAATGGCAAGATATTGCCGCCATACGATGAGCCAAGCTCCAGCACTCTAGCATCTTTTAAATTTGCCACCTTTAGCCCAAGAAATTTAGCAACCGCCTCTATCCTAACAGGCGAGCAGTCGCTAAATGCAGCTGAGAAATAAGGAATTTCGTCGTAAGCTTTTTTTGCCTTGTTCATCAGCCGTGCTTTCTGGCAAATTCTCTCATGAACTCGCCAAGTTTCTCAACGTCGCTTTGGCTAACGGCGTTGTAGATAGAGGCTCTTATGCCACCAAGATGTCTGTGACCTTTTAGTCCAAGCATGCCCTCTTTTAGCGCTTCTTCGACAAAAACTGGCTCAAGCGCATGATCTTTTGGTATCGTAAAGCTCACGTTCATATCTGATCTGCTTGATTTTTTAGCGTGACCCACGTAAAAGCCATTTGAGCTATCTATGATGCTATAAAGCGTGCTTGCTTTTTTAGCATTTATCTTCTCAACCTCGGCAAGTCCGCCAAGATCTAGCAGGTGCTGCATGGTTAAATTTAAAAGATAAATTCCAAAAGTTGGCGGTGTATTATAGAGTGAGTTTGCCTCTACGTGCGTTTTGTAGCGCAAAAACATAGGGACGTTTTGGCTGCTCACGCGATCAACTAGGTCTTTTCTTAAAATGACGATAGTCACGCCGCTTGGACCTGCATTTTTCTGAGCGCCACCATAAAGCAAGCCGATACTGCTAAAATCAAGCGGTCTAGCGAAAAAGTCGCTCGAAGCATCGACAACAAGGGGCGATTTGGTCTTTGGCATAGCCTTATACTGCGTGCCATAAATCGTGTTGTTTGAGCAGATATAGGCGTAGTCGGCATCGTCACTAAATTTAAACTCAGGGATGTAAGAGAAATTTTCATCCTCGCTGCTTGCTACGACATCTACATTTACGCCAAGCACTTTTGCCTCTTTGATCGCTTTATTTGTCCAAACTCCGGTGTTTGCGTACTCGGCCCTGCCACCTTGATATAAATTCATCGGTATCATGCTAAATTGCAAGTGTGCGCCGCCTTGCAAAAATAAAATTTCATACTCATCGCCGATGCCATAAAGCTTTCTTATCTTCTCCATCGCGCCAAAGTGGATCTCCTCAAAGGTCTTGCTTCTGTGGCTGATCTCCATGATCGAGTAGCCCTCGCCTCTGTAGTCGGTAAATTCTGCCTTTGCGTGCTCTAAAACATCTAATGGTATCGCGCTTGGGCCTGCGCTAAAGTTGATTTTTCTACTCATTTTTACTCCTTGATAATTGCTTTTTTATGTGTATTTTGCGAGATAAGCTCGATCTCATCATTCAAATTTAAATCCCTAAGATCAGCTCTCTTGCCATCTTTTCTAACCTCGATAAGCCCCTTCGTGCTCTCAAAAAAGAGCTCCCTCATCTCATAAGCCTTCTCTAGCGAGCTAAGGGCTGAGCCAAGAAGTAAGATCTTTCTTTGCACGGCATTTGTTAGGGCGTTTTGCTTGTTTGCCACCTCGCTAAATTTTAGCTCGATCCTAGCTTTTAGAGCGTTTGATGAAAATTTAGAAAGTAGTAAATTTAATAAATTTTGTTTCTTTGTGATCTTTAAATTTAAGGCGCTATCAAGATCATCGCTGAGCCTGTCAAGATACTGAAAAAACGCCTCTTCATCAGGCAAAAGATCAAGCATGGCTGCACTTGGTGTAAGCGATCTGCGGTCTGCTACAAAGTCACTTATAACGTAGTCTATCTCGTGTCCAATAGCGCTTATGACTGGCGTTTTTGTAGCGTAAATTTCGCGAGCTAGACCCTCGTCGTTAAAGCACCAAAGATCCTCTTTACTGCCACCTCCGCGAGCCAAAACGATCACATCGACGCCGTATTTATCGGCTCTGCGTAAGGCTTTTATAAGCGAGCTTGGGGCACTTTCGCCCTGAGTTAGTGCGTCAAATATATAAATTTCACTTAGTCTCCAGCGGCTTCTTACCACCTTTAGCATATCCTGAAGTGCGGCTGAAGTGGCGCTTGTGACAAGGGCTATTTTCTTAGGTAAATTTGGTATCTCTTTTTTTGCACCGATGTCAAAAAGCCCCTCGCTTTCGAGCTTTTCTTTAAGCTGCCTAAACGCAAGCTCAAGCTCGCCCTCGCCATCAGGCAGCATCGCGCTAGCCACTAGCTGATACGACCCACTTGGCGAATAAATGGTCACTTTGCCATAAATTTTGACCTTCAAACCCTCTTTTGGCAGAAATTTCACCTTTTGGTTATTCATGCGGTACATCACGGCTGAGATGCTTGACTTTTCGTCCTTTAGCGTGAAGTACCAGTGCCCAGAGGCGTGCTTAGTAAGGCGCGAAATTTCGCCACTTACCTCGACATAGTCAAGTGTCGCTTCAAGCAGCGCCTTTGCTTTTTCGTTTAGCTCAGATACGCTAAGCATTGATCTCTTTGACCTTTTTAGCGATAAATAGCGTTGAGATATCCATGCTAAAGCCCTTGCAAAGCTCTATCTCAAAGCCAGCTTCAACTAGCTCATCGCAAAAGCTCTTTGCGTCCAAGAAATTTTCGATCGAGCTTGGCAGATACTCGTATGCCTCTTTGTTTTTTGAGATAAAGCCGCCGATACTTGGCAAAATTTTACTTAGGTAAAAATCTCTTAGCGCAGTTATAAAGCCCTTTTTCTGGCGTTTGGTAAATTCGAGCACGACGACGTATCCGCCATCAGCCAAGACCCTGTTAAACTCCCTAAGCGCAGCCTTTCGCTCGACCACGTTTCTTATGCCGTAGCTTATGCTTAAAATTTGAGCCTCACCGCTTGCAAGCGTTGTATTATCAGCGTAGGCCTCTATAAATTTAAAATTTGGAAATTTCGCCCTCGCCTCTTTTAGCATGCCACTTGATGGGTCGATGCCAGTTAGGCTTTTCACCTCTACGCCAAATTCTTTTGAAATTTCACTCCAAAGCCCCATCATATCGCCAGTGCCGCATGCCACATCCACGATATTTATGCTTTTATTTTTAAAAATTTCTAGCATATATCTGCAGGCAAATTTCCTCCAGCTCACATCCACGCCAAGGCTTAGCACCCTGTTTGCGACGTCGTAAGTCGGAGCGATCTGGTTAAACATATCAACTATTTTTTCTTGTTTTTGCATAAATTTTAGACCTTTATATGTAGTAAATTTTTAAATTTCGCGAGATCTTGCGAGTTGCTTTTATAAATTTAAGCCGTTTTTTTAGTATCTCTTCTCTGGTTTTATAAATTTGTTTGTAGATTTTACTCTCAAGTTTTTCTTTACCAGCAGCCACTGGCAAGCGCTCCAAGATGCCCAGCCAGACGTCATAGTCTTGAAGCGAACCAAAGATCTCTTGCATATCTTTTAGCCGCTCTTCATACTTTTTAAGCCCGTCAAAATAAAAAATCTCACTCAAAAACTCGTAAGTATATCTCACTTTTTTTAGCTCGATCCTGATCTTGTGAAAGCTCTCATTTGGGCAGTTTTGATCTAGGCTTTTTAACCTTTTTTGAGCCAAAACTAGAAGCGTTCTAAGTTTAAACGAGCCAAGGCGCGAAAGGCTCACGTCAAAGAGCTTTGATCTATAAAACTCGCCCTCGTTTAAAAATATCTCCCACTCTTTTAAAAATGCGTAGTTTTCCTCATCGCCTAGGTAGCTTTTAACGTTTTCATACTCTAAATTTAGAGCCTTTTGCACAAAGTAAATTAGCTCATTTGCATGCTTTTGCTCGCTTAAAAAGCTTAGAAATATGTCAAGGTCTCGCTTTTTGTTGGTTGAGTTTGCCAAAATTTTAAAATTCTCTCCAAAAAAGAGCGTCACTTTCTCATCAAAAACACCGTTAAAAATTTTAAGTAGCGACCTAACCTTTCTTAAATTTACTCGCAGACTATGTAAAATTTCCTCGTCGTGATCTTGCAGATAGTCGCTCTTTAGCCTCTTTATCTCTTTAAAGATGCTTAAAAACAAAGCCCTAAGCGCCTCGCCACTTTTTAAATTTGCAGCAAAATTTGGCGAAATTTCTTTGTTTTTAAAGACATTGTAGGCTCTTTTATAATCAATTTGTTCATTTTCGTTTGCGTGGATGGCTAGAAATTTGTTTTTATATCTTTTATCGCAGGTGACATCGGCCTTACAAAACTGCTCCAAAAATGATGGCAGTTTAAAATAGACAGCCTCATTTTCATCACTAAATTCGATCTCAAACGTGCAAAGTCCATTTAAGCCGTCTTTAAAAACGTCGATGTTGCAGGGGTTGTTATTTAGCCGAAAAATGTATCTATCTTTTGTGATTACGCGACCGATGCGGTTTTTTTGAGCCTTTTTAAACTCCGCCTTTTCGCAAAATTCCTCATTTTCTTCTCTTATAAGATCTTTGCCGACCTTGATCGTTTTTATAAATTTATCTTCTTCACTTCTGAAGCGGATCTCTTCATTTTGCGTGATCTTGGTGTAAAACTGAGAAATTTCAAGGTGCTTAAAAACTACTCCAGCCTCTTTTAGAAAATCTAGAATTTGAGAATTTTTGAGTAAAAATTTACGCTCTATCTCCAAACCCACATTTTTCTCCGAAATTTTTTGCTTATTTTAGCGAGTTAGTGCTTAAAATAATGAGAAAAAAGCTAATTTCAGGCTTGTTTGAAGTATTTTATGAAGAAAAATAAAAATTTATGTTGCATAATGCAACATAAATTTTGCCTTATCGGCAGTGTTTACAGCTTTTTACGCTAGCAACGATATTTAGGCGCTCGATGATGTTACCGATCTTTTTTTCAAGTGCTTCTTGGTATTTGCCAAGCTCTGAGTCATCATAGCTCATATCCTCGACGCTACCGCAGTTTTCGCAAACCACGTGGATGTGTGGATGCTCGTAAATGTCATATCTCGCCTTTTGATTGACGATATTTACTTCAACCACCAACCCCTCGTCTTTTAGAGTGTTTAGGTTTTTATAGACAGTTGCGAGCGAAACTGATGGATTTTCTTTCAAAATTTCATCATAAAGCTCATCGATCGTTGGATGTGTGTGACGATCAAGAATTCTCAAAACGCTAAGACGCTGCGGCGTTACTTTAAGCCCAGACTGTTTTAGCAACGATACATATTGCATAATTTTCCCCTATACAAATTTTTGCTTTATGCTAGCAAAAGTAATATTAAACGTTTCTTTATTAAATGATATTAATTATTCTCTAGTAATTTTTGGGCAATTTGCTCAGCGCTTATGCCAAGGCTTTTTTCGACCTCAGCTGTCGAGCCATGCTGGATAAATTTATCGTCATATTCAAAGCTAACAACACTTACATTTGATATGCCATTTTCTTGTAAAAACGCACTTACGATCTCGCCAACGCCGCCTTTTTTAGCGCTATCACTAAAGATATACCACTTTTTAGTGCGTTTTGCTAGCTCACATAAAAGCTCTCTATCAAGCGGCTTTACAAAGACTAGATCAACTAAGATCACCTCAAGCTTGCCAGCTAGTAAATTTCTAACCAAATTTGCCCTGCCAACGCCGTTGCCATAGCCTAAAAATGCGATGTCGCTTTTTGCATCGGCTAAAATTTCACCCTTGCCAAACTCTAGCGGTTTGGCTTTAAACTCATCTCTTAAAATAAACGCACCGCGCGGATATCTAAACGCACTAACGCCCTTGTAAGAGTAAGCAAATTCCATAACATTTTTCATGCTCTCTTCGCACCTTGGAGCAAAAAGAACCATGTTTGGCACAGCATTTAAAAAGCTGATATCAAAAGCGCCCTGATGCGTTTCGCCGTCCTCGCCCACGATGCCTGCTCTATCCATCGCAAATGTGATGTTTAAATTTAGTATAGAAGCGTCGTGGATGACCTGATCGTATGCCCTTTGCATAAAGGTCGAGTATATCGCGACAAATGGCTTAAAGCCCTCTTTTGCCATGGCTGACATCGAGGTAACTGCGTGCTGCTCGGCTATCGCCACGTCCCAAAAGCGGTCTGGAAACTCATGTATGAGCGCGTCCATGCCAGTGCCTGTTGGCATCGCGGCCGTTACGCCAACGATGTCGCTGTGCTCTCTTGCCATCTTTAAAAGATGCTCGCTAAAGATCGCCGTGGCTGACTTGTTTGACTGTCTTTTTATAAATTCGCCACTTTTTAGATCAAATGGCCCAACTCCGTGCCAATTTTCATAGTATCCTTCGGCAAATTCATACCCTTTGCCCTTTAGCGTCTGCACGTGCACGATGACTGGTTTTTTCATGTTTTTAGCGGTTTCAAATGTGCTAAGAAGCGCTGAAAGGTCGTGTCCATCGACAGGGCCTATGTACTCAAGTCCAAGCTCTTCAAAAAACATGCCAGGAGTGATGAGTCTGATGCCCTCCTCCATGCGTCTAGCCATATAGGCTGCAGAGTCTGGCATATAGCTTAAAAAGCGCTCAACCCTGCCTTTAAATTTTTGATAAAACTGCCCTGCCATCATCTGGCTTAGATACTTGCTAAGCGCACCTATTGGCTTACTTATACTCATTTCGTTGTCGTTTAGGATGATGACACAAGGATATTTTCTATCCCCAAGCTCATTTAGTGCCTCATACGCCATGCCGCCACTTAGCGAGCCGTCGCCTATGACAGCTACTGGCAAGCGCTCTTCATTTTTTAGTTTGATCGCCTTTGCAGCGCCAACTGCAAGTGAAATGGACGTTGAGCTATGACCTGCTACAAAGTAGTCAAATTTGCTCTCGCTTGGCTTTGTGTAGCCGCTGATACCGTTAAATTTTCTAAGCGTATCAAAGTTGTCCCAGCGCCCAGTTAGTAGCTTGTGCGCGTAGCTTTGGTGGCTCACGTCAAAGATAAACGGATCTTTTGTAACGTCAAAAATTTTATGCATCGCAACGATGATCTCGACTGCACCGATGTTTGAGCTAAGATGGCCGCCATTTTTACTAACAGTGGATAGAATTTTATCTCTGATGTCGTGGCAAAGTGCGTTTAGCTCATCGACATTTAGGCTTTTAACGTCTTTATTCATTATTTACCAGCATTTTTAGCTTCTCAAGCCTTGTTTGCATCGTCGCATCGATGTTTCCGCCCTCGCTTATTATCACCACGCCACCTTTACTTATGGCATCATCAGCACTTACTTTTACGCGTTCGTTTTTACTAAACTGCTCTTTTAGATATTCGCTATCTTCAGGATTAACGCGAATTTCTATATTTTTTACGTCGCTTAGCTCTTTTATAAGCGAATTTGCTAGGTGATGAGCGATCTGGCTAGATGCGCTTGAAACCTCTTTTTCTATCACCTCTTTTGCGATCTTTATCGCAGTTTGCCCAAGCTCTTCCTCGCTCTTTTTCAAAAACTCATCAAATTTAACGTACTGCTCATCTAGCTTTGCAGCTGAAGCGCTAAATTTGGCTTCAAGCTCCTTTATCTTTGCCTCGTTTGCAGCATTTGTTTGAGCGATGCCTTCGTTTTTGCCATCCTCTTTTGCACGAGCGATCTCAGCTTCAAGGCGTTTTGCAAATTCACTCTCTTGATTTTCTATTTGCATTTGGAGTTTGATGATATTGCTACTTAGCTCATCTGTCTTTTTAAGCAGCTCCTCGACAAAACTCGAGTCAAATCCAGGCTGGTGAGCTTTGTTATTTTGAGACTGAGGTGCAAAGTGATTTTGCATGTTTGTCTGCACTGGGTGCGGCATCTGAGGTGCGAAATTTTCACCACCTTGCTCTAAATTTTGCTCATTTAGCTCTTCACTAAGGTTGTTCTCTTCTATCAAAACAGGTGCGCTATCTTGGGCTCTTTCATTGCTCCCAAGCACCTTAAATCTATAATTTTCTATAAAGTGAGCCGGCGAGGTCTCACTTGTTATTACGCTACTTTTCATTCTATCATCTCATCTGCTTCGCCAACTTGGAAGACGCCTTGATCAGCTAAGGTTTGTACTACTTCTACAATGCGTCTTTGAGCCTCTTCAACATCTTTTACACGCACGGCACCAAGGTATTGCATCTCCTCTTTAAAGGCTTCGGCTGCACGCTGAGACATATTTGATAAAAATTTATCCTTAATGCCATCGCTTGAGCCCTTAAATGCAACCATAAGATCCTTTTTATCGACATTTTTGAGAATTTCTCTAATCGCAGTTGCGTTAAGATTGATAATATCTTCAAATGTAAACATAAGCTCTTTGATCGTTGTAGCAAGCTTATCATCGCTTTGTTCGATGCGCTCGATCGTGCTTTTGCTAGCTTTTTGACCAAGTCTATTAAGCATTTCTGCCACAGCTCTTGGGCCACCAACCTCGACCTTGTAAGATGTAAGGCTTTCAAGTTTACCCTCAAGCACAGTTGAAACACGTTTTATTACTGATGGGCTAATATCTCCAAGATTTGCCATCCTGATCACGACCTCACTTCTTAGCTCATCCGAGAAAAAGCTTAGTGTCTCGGCGGCACTTGTTGAGTCCATGTGGGCTAGGATTAGCGCAATAGTTTGAGGATGCTCTTTTATGATAAAGTCTGCGAGTTGCTGTGGTTTTATCTTATCAAGATAGCCAAAACTCTTTGAGTTCTCCATGCTTTTTGCAAGCTTATCTAAAATTTTCTGAGCAGCCTCTGGACCAAAGGTGCGGTATAAAATTTCTTTTGCATACTCTAAGCCACCGCTTCTCATATATTGATTTGACTGCATTAGTGCGTAAAATTCTTCAAGCACCGCGCCTGCAACTTGTTTATCTATATTTTTTGCAGTTGCAATATAGCCTGAAATTTCAGTAATAACATCAACATCCATATGAGAAAATATAACAGCTGTCGCCTCTTCGCCAAGTTGAATTAATAAAATAGCAATCTTTTCAGGCATTGATAGATCATCGTAGATCATCTTTTGCTTATCATTTAACTTCATAGACATTAAATTTCCTTGCGCATGTTAAAGTCATTATCATTTTTAACCATATCTTGAAGTAATGCCGCAATCTCTTCACTACGTTCAGAGATAACCGTTCTCATTTTTTCTAGCAATACGTCGTATTTTAGCTCGTCTTCATTAAATTCACCACCAAGACCAAGTTGTTCTTCGACCTTCTTGCGAGCAGCTTTAAATTTCTCAAGTGTATCTTCAGCATCAGTCTCGATATCTTCAAACTCATTCTGAGCTTGTTCTTCTTCCTCTTTAGTCTCTTCAAGCATCTTTTGCATAAATGGTACGATAACTTTTTTGTAGAAGATGTAAAGTAGTAATGCTACAAAAAGATACTTAAATATCGGCAAGAAAGGCATCACATAGTTGTTCATAAAGCCATCCATCTTCTCGCCAGTGCTGACATCTTTGCCAGTTTTAAACTCGAAGTTATCCAAACTTACCTCATCGCCTCTATTTTGATTGTAGCCGATTGATTGTTTGATTAAATTTGTGATTGATTCTCTTTGCTCTTTGGTAAGCGGGGTGAATTCAAACTCGCCAGTTGGCTTGCCATCACTATCTTTTTTACTTTTATAAATGCCATCTATAACAACAGCTGCACTTACTCTGTTTATGCTAGCAAACTGCCCTTTGACATTTGTCACTTTCTTTGAAATTTCGTAGTTTGTCTGCTGCGAGCTTTTGTTGTACTGCTCTTTTAAAGTGCTATCATCAAGACCTTGAACAGGGCCTATGTTGCTAACCGCACCTGGTACGCCGCCTACTTCATTTGGAGCTGAGCCTTGGCGCTTTTCTTCGATGTTGCTCTCGCTTCTTACGACGTTATTTGGGTCATAAACCTCGCTTTTTGTATCTTTTTTATCAAAGTCAAAGTCGATATTTACCTTTGCTACGACCTTGTCCGCACCGCCCACGATAGGAGCTAGGACATTTACGATCTTTTGCTCGTAATTATTTTCAAACTCGCGCTTATAGCGGATCTGCTGAGCTATGGCATCACTATCAAACTCTCCGTCTTCATCACCAAGTGCGACGCCGTCTTGATTTACTATCTTGACATTTTCGGTGCTTAAATTTGTAACAGAGGCGGCGACTAGGTTTTTAATGCCAAAAATTTGCTTCGCATTTAGACTAACGCCTGGCTTTAGCTCGACTACGATAGAAGCGGTCGGGAGTGCTTGCCTTTCAGTAAAGACGCTCTCTTTTGGTATGGCTATTCTTACGGTTGCTTTTTGGATAGATGAGAGGCTCTCGATCGTTCTAGCTAGCTCGCCCTCAAGCGCTCTTTGGAATTTAACTCTCTGCTCAGCGTCCGTTGCACCAAATTCTTGCTTGTCAAAAATTTCAAAACCGATCTTGCTCTCTTTTGGTATGCCAAGCGTTGCAACAGCGATACGCTCTTTATATACATCGCTTGTTGGCACAAGGATCGTGCCTTCATTTGCTAGTTTATACTTGATGCCATCTTTGTTTAGCTGATCGACTATTAAGGCTGAGTCGCTTGGGCTGATGTTTTCGAAAAGGACGCTATATCCTGCAAAGCTATCACTTTTACTTTTGTAAAGCGTTAAAAATACCAAAAAAGCCACAACCAAAACGATCGAGCTGCCTGCAACGATCTTTTGTTTTAGTGAAAGCTTTTGATAAATTTGACTTATTTGATGAAGTAATGCCTTAAAATCCATATCCCTACTTTAAAATTTGCTCTAACTCTTCAAAAACTCTATCGTTTTGCCATGCCTGACCGATGGTGATTCTCACCGCATTTAAGGCGTAGCTTTTTAAATCTCGTAAAATTATACCTTTTTTTAGCATCTTTTCGCATATCTGGCTTGATTTTGGCTCGTTAAATTTAAAAGTGATGAAATTTGTGTAGCTTGGGATAAACTCTATGCCATTTTGCCTTGCAAACTCCTCATATCTCTTCATCTGCTCGAAGTTATTTTGCATAGTTTTTTGCACAAATTCATCATCTCCAAGTGCTACAATCGCTGCTCTTAGGCTTGGAGTTGTGATGTTAAATGGAGCTCTTAGCTTTGAAAGAGCGCCTATAATCTCTTCATTTGCCACGCCGTATCCCACGCGCATGCCGCCAAGTGCGTAGGCCTTTGAGAAAGTGCCAAGATAGATAACGTTTTTAAATTTCACCACCTCGCTTGGCTTTATCTCTTTTTTGCTATCTTTAAATTTAGCAAATTCGTTGTAAGCGCAATCAAGCACCACAAGCGTGTTTTCATCAATGTTTTTTATAAATTTATAGACTTCATCGGCATCGATGCACTCGCCCAAAGGGTTATTTGGCAGGCAAAGAAAGATGACAGAAATTTCATCTTTGTGCGCGTTATAAATTTCTAAAAACTCGCTCAAATTATGCTCCACGCTCTTTGTGCGGTAAATTTTAGCCCCTGTTTGTTTTGCATAAATTTCATACATCGCAAATGTCACGCCAGCCATCAAAACACCACTTTGCCTGTTTGCCTTTGCGTGAAGTGCAAACTCTATGATCTGGTCGCTTCCAGAGCCGATGATTAGATTTTTACTAGTTACGCCAAATTTCTTAGCCAGCCCCTCTTTTAGCTCAAAGTAGCTATCGTCTGGATAGAGATGTGCGTTTTTGGCGACATCTTTTAGCGCCTCTTCTACGCGTTTGCTCGTGCCAAAAGGGTTTTCATTGCTCGCTAGTTTTATCACATCTTTTGCATCGATGCCAAACTCTCTAACTACAAGCTCGATCGGCTTTCCAGCCTCGTAATTTACTAGATCATCTAAAAAGTCATTAAATTTCATTACTCATCTCCGTTTAAATAGCTTCCAAGCCAAGTTATCTCAGCGCCGCTCTCTTTTGCGAGTTCAAAGGCATTTTGCACCTTCTCATCGTCGATATGCCCTTCAAAGTCAAGGTAAAAAATTGACTTAAATTCGCGCTGCTTTATAGGACGTGACTCAAGTTTTGTGATATTGATATTCTCATTTTTAAAGATAGAAAGCAGATCAGCAAGGCGTCCTGGACTGTGATCAGTTTTAGCTAGGATCGAAGTTTTCGAGTTTTCAACCTTTGCATTTTTAAAATCACTTAAGATCAAAAATCTCGTTCTATTAGCCATATTATCTTCAATAGTCTCATAGACGATTGGCACGTTGTAAATTTTAGCTGCGATTTTTGAGCAAATGGCGGCTGATTCTCTATCCATAGATGCCATATATGCAGCTGCTGCGGTTGATTTGGCTGGGACAAATTCGACCTCATTTAGCAAGTGATCTTCTAAAAATTTACGGCACTGGTTGTAGCCTTGCGGATGCGAGTAAATTCGCTTTATCTCTTTTAAATTTTCATTTATGCTAACAAAGCTGTGGTGGATATCTACGTAGAGCTCTGCCACTATCTTTATATCATCAAATTTACTCAAACAATCAAGCGTAGCTCCAACAGCGCCTTCAGTGTTGTTTTCGATAGGCACGACGCCGTATTTTGCCTCTTTTTGAGCTAGCTTTGTAAAAACTGCCTCGATCGTAGCAAGTGGTAAATATGCACTCATCGCACCAAATCTACTCTGCGCCGCTTGATGCGTATAAGTGCCCTCAGGCCCTAGATAGACGATCTTTTGAGGCATCTCTAAATTTCTACTAACAGCAAAAATTTCAAGATAAATGGCCTCGATCGCAGCCTTATTTAAGGCTTTATCTTTGCTAAGGCTAGTTAAGCGGTTTATGATAGCTCGCTCGCGCTCAGGGCGATATATAGGCGTCCCAGTCGTTTGCTTTAGCTTGCCGATCTGCTCAACAAGCTTCATCCTCTCATTTAGTTTATTTAAGATGAGATCATCTATACTATCGATCTCTTTTCTAAGCTCATTTAGCTCTTGCATCAGCGCTCTCCAAAAACTCAATCTCAGGTGCCACGACGTCCTCGAAACTCTCGCGTCTTCTTATCAGCCTATCTTTGCCATCAAGCACGCAAACTTCAGCGGCTCTGTTTCTTGTGTTGTAGTTTGAGCTCATGCTAAATCCATAAGCCCCAGCCCCTTTAACCACGACTAGATCACCGCTCGCGCACTCTGGCAGATTGATATCTTTTGCTAAAAAGTCGCCGCTTTCACAAACTGGACCGACCACATCGCAAGTGCCTAAATTTTCATCCTTGCCATCGACAAAAATTTTGTGATGCGCGCCATAAAGGCTTGGTCTTATAAGATCATTCATCGCACCGTCAGTGATGACAAATCTCTTTTTGCCGTTAAATTTCTCATATAAAACACTTGCTACAAAGTAGCCAGCATTGCCCACGATAAAGCGTCCTGGCTCGCAAACGATGGTCACATCTTGACCTTTTAGTGCGCCTAAAATTCCTTGTGCGTAGTCGTATAAATTTATCTCTTTTTCATCGTTATAAATGATGCCAAGTCCGCCACCAACGTCAAAGAATTTGATATCGATCTCAAGTGCTCTTAGCTCTCTTAAAAGCTCGCTTACGATCTTTGCAGCGTCTATTATCGGGCTTAGTGAAGTTAGCTGCGAGCCGATGTGAAAATGTATGCCAGTTGGCTCAAGAAACTCTGATGCTTTAGCGTGGATATACATCTTTTTAGCTGTTTCCGCATCGACGCCAAATTTGTTTTCATTTAGCCCTGTCGAGATATATGGGTGTGTTTTTGCATCAACGCCAGGATTTACCCTGATGCTAATCCTTGCCTTTAAATTTAACCCTTTTGCAATCTCTTCAAGCCTTAAAAGCTCGGCAAAACTCTCGACATTTATCAGCAAAATTTCATTTTCTAAAGCCTCTTTTAGCTCTTCATCGCTCTTGCCAACGCCGCTAAATATGATCTGATATCTCTTAGCACCTGCAAGAAGCGCCCTTTTGACCTCGCCGATGCTCACGCAGTCAAAGCCAGCTCCAAGATCAGCCAGAAATTTTAAAACACTTAAATTTGAGTTTGCTTTTACAGCGTAGCAAACTAGAGATTTTCTAGCGTAAAATGCGTTTTTTAGCGCCTCGTAGCGCTCTTTAATGTAGTTAAAATCATAAACGTAAAGTGGGGTTTTGTATTTGCTTGCAAGCTCTTTAAAATCCATAAAATAGCCTTTTTTAAAATGGCTTGATTTTACAAAAAAGTTGCCAAAATTTGGCTTAACGATGCGATTTTATGAGATAAATGGCGTATGCAAAAAGCAAAATAACAGGGAGAACCATGCCGATCTCTGGCAAGATGACAGAGGTTTGAGCAAATTTGGTTAAGATAAAGAGAAGTCCCCAAACTACGAGTGTTATCACAACAAAGATAAATGTTGAGAGTGCGAGGTTAAAAAACCTGCCAGTCACTGGCAAATGATAGTAGAAAATAAGCAATAAAAATGGCGCAAAAAATGGCGTGATGGCAAGGTTATAAAATGCCGTCCTTGCGCTATCAAGTCCTATGCCTTCGTTTTTAAATGTCTTTATAAAATTTATCGCATCAGGTATGTTAAATTTCGAGTTTTCAACGCTTGCAGCACTCTCGATGCTCTTTGGCTTAAAGCCTCTTAACGCATCTAAATTTTCACTTTTTACCTTGCTAAAGCCATTTTCGCCAAGCTCTAAATTTCGAGGCAAAAAGGTCTGATTTACATCTTCTAAAACCCACTCATTATCTTTAAATTTAGCGTGGTTGGCAAAGGTTGTCGAGAGCAAGTCAGTGCCATTAATGTCAAAAATTCTCACGTCATTTGCTCTTTGCTTGGCTGAGTTTAGCTCTTTTATGTAGATAAATTTGCCTTCAAATTTCAAAAATGAGTCATTTGTACTTTTTGAAAAAGCGGTGTTTTTAGCGATACTTTTTTGATAATCATGCGCATAAGCAAACGGCGTAAAATTTAGCCCAACGTAAAAAATCGTCACAAAAAATGCGATAAGAAATGGCGGCAAAATGAGCTTGTTTTTGCTGATACCAAGAGCATAAAAGCTGATTAGCTCGTTTGAGCGAACCATATTTACATGTAAAATTATTAGCGCAAAAATGAGCGAAAGTGGCAAAACGTAGCTAATGGCACTTAGCGCAGTAAGGCCAACGTAGAGCAGCTGAAGGTTCGCAGATGGCGGCAGATCTTTTAAATTTGTAAGCAGATCAATGCCAACATAAAATAGCTCAAGCGCTAAAAATACGATAAGAAAAGATTTTATATAGACCCAGCCAACGTATCTGGCGTATAGTTTCATTTGATAAGACCTTTTTTTACCGTAAATTTTTGTGAAATTTCGTTGATGTCGCTCTTTAGTAGCTCGCAAACTGCATTTTTTGTATAGGCTAAAATTTCATCTAAAGCATTTTTCTCCTCGTCACTAAACTCGCCAAGGACAAAATTTTTAGCATCGCCCTCATGTCCGATACCAACACGCACTCTTTCATAGTCGTTGCCTATTAGATTATCGATCGATTTTATTCCGTTATGTCCGCCGCTACTGCCACCTTTTTTAAATTTAACCGCGCCAAAACTAAGGTCTAGATCGTCGTGGATGACGATTATCCTATCTGGTTTATAAAAGTCTTTTACTGCCTTTACGCTTTGACCTGAGAGGTTCATAAAGGTTGTTGGTTTTAGTAAGATAATGTCGTTAAATTTAAAAACTTCGCCTTGAAATTTGGCTGAGCTAACATCTTTGAAATTTGAGTCTTTTAGGAGGTCTATAAGCATAAAGCCTATGTTGTGTCTAGTGTTTTCGTATTTGGGGCCAGGATTTCCCAGCCCCGCTATTAGTGTCACAAAAGCCCTTTTTATTTAGCTTTAATAACTCCAAGTACCGCAACACGGTCAGCGTCAATGATAGTAACGCCTTTAGGAGCTGTGATATCACGAACCAAAATCGTATCATCAATGTCAAGTTTGCTTACATCAACGTCAAATGAATTTGGTAAATTTTCAGCCGTGCATTTTACGCAAAGACGTCTTTTTGACTGAATCAAAACGCCCTTATTTTTAAGACCAATAGGTGTTCCAACTGGCTTAACTGGGATCATATATTTTGATAAAACGCCAGGGAGTGCTACTTTTAGATCTACGTGTTTAAGATCGCTTGTAACAACATCTCTTTGGTAATCAACAATAACGACATTATAAACTTTTCCGCCTACTTTTACATCAAAAGCAAGGCTCTCTTTTTTGCGTGCCTCTTTGATAAAGTCATTGACTTTAAAAGCTGCTGCAACATTCTCTAATCCCTTGCCATAAATGTTGGCGATTAGATAACCATCTCTTCTCAAAGCCTTCGCAGACTTCTTACCGATACTCTCTCTAACGATACCCTCTAACATCGTTTTCCTTTCATAAAAAATAGGTGCTGATTTTATCTAATGCTTTATAAATTTCACATAAAGTTTATTAAATTTCTTTAAGTGCGATTACTTCGGGTTGATCTTGTTTGCTTTGAGGTTTGCCAAAATTTACACCATTTTCAAAGCTAAAACCTGCCACATTTGAGCTTTTTATCTTAAGCTGCAAATCGCCCCTATTGCTAGCATTGTCAAGCGCTACTTCGGCACTAATTATCTTATTTTCATAAAGCTCAAGCAGGTGCTGATCAAAAGTTTGCATGCCGTAAGTATTTTTTGACTCAGCTATGGCAAGATCGATCTCGTCAAATTTCTCTTCAGATATGAGCTCTTTTATGCGGGTATTTTTTCTCATGATCTCAACCGCTGGGCGTCTTGTGCCAAAAAGCGTCTTAACTAGCCTTTGTGAGATGACGCAAGCAAGCACTGAAGAGAACATAAGGCTGACTTTATCTCGCTCGCCTTGCGGGAAGCTATTTACTATTCTATTTACGCTCTCTTTTGCATCAAGCGTGTGAAGTGTCGAAAGCACCAAGTGACCAGTTTCTGCAGCTCTAATGGCAGTCTCAATCGTCTCAAGATCTCTCATCTCACCAACCAAAATGATATCAGGATCTTCTCTTAATGAAGCCCTTAGCGCATCTGAGAAATTTAGCGCATCTGCCCCGATAGAGCGCTGATTGATTATGCTTTTATCGTCGTTAAATACGTATTCGATCGGATCTTCGATAGTCACGATGTGCGATCTTTTTGTCTGGTTGATGAAATTTATCATGCTTGCAAGCGTTGTCGTCTTGCCGCTTCCAGTTGGGCCAGTCACTAAAATGATGCCACGAGTGGTCTCTGTGCAAATTTTTTCTATCACGCTTGGTAAATTTAGATCTTTTATGGTTGGAATTTTCGTTGGAGTGACACGAAAGACAGCAGAAATTCCATTTATCTGCAAAAACATATTTACACGAAAGCAGTACTCATCATTTAGTTTATAAGAAAAATCTATGTCCTTTTTATCCATAAACTCATCAAATTTAGCCCCCAAAAGCTCATTTGCGATAGCTACTGCATCACTAGGGCCCAAATTTTCTTCACTAAGTGGCATGATCTCACCATTAAATCTGCCATAAACAAGGCTTGCAGACTTTAGATGAAGGTCGCTGCCGCCTTTATCCACCAAAGAGCACAGATATGAGTCTAGGTCTTTTTTGGTCATTAAAGTGATTTCATAATGTCGTCAAATGCTGCAACAAACTGCTTTAAGCCATCATTTAAAAGCTCTTTATAAGTAGCATTTATATCGATCTCATTATTTTTTATGATGTGAAAAAAGCTTGAGATATTCTCTTTGCTAGGGGCATTTTTTGCCTCAGCTTTTTCTTTTATAAATTCTTTTATCGTCTCTATCGGAGCTGTGTTTATAGAGTTTTTATACATTAGTTCTCTAACGTAATAATCCCCTCTTAAGCCACCACCTTTTACGCCAGTGCTTGCAAAAAGTGTCCTTACGTTTTCTAAGCCAAAGTCCTCAATGATATGATAGATATTTGCAGCGTTCATTATGCCGATCTGTCCTGTTGGTAGGCTCTTTGCAGCCATTGTCTCATCAAGCTTTCTATCAAATCTACTAACAAAAACGCTGATCACACCTTTTGGCATCGTCGTATCCACAAAGCGGCTTGCATAAGCTTTGCTACCCTCTTTAAAGGCCTCTAGGCAGTTTTTAGCCTGATCTGGCGAGAAAATGAGCGTCGCATTTACGCTGATGCCTCTTGCCATGAGCGCACTCATCGCTTCATAGCCCTCTTTTGTAGCTGGAATTTTTATCATGACATTTGGCATTGAGATAAGGTTGTGAAGCCTGATGCCCTCTTCTATCGTAGCAGCTGTTTCGCCACTTAAATTTGGATCAACCTCGATGCTAACAAAACCATCATCGCCATTTGCGTAGTTTTTTAGCATTTTACATGCGGCGATCTTGATATCTTGGGTTGCTAAAATTTCATAAAGATCTTTTGGGTGACGCTTGTTGCTATTTTGTATGATCTGTTTGTAAGCAGGTGATGCAAAAGCTGTTTTAAAGATAGCTGGGTTGCTTGTAGCTCCGTTTATAACGCCTTTTTCTAATAAAGAGTTGAATTCATTTTGTAAAAAATCTCTCTCTATAAAGTCACACCAAAGAGAAAATTTAGCTTCATTGTCATACATTTTTTCACCTTATATATTTTAAAATTTCACGCAGATCCTTGATATCCACGCAATGCGTCGCCTCTTTTTTTAAAATTTCTTTCGCACAAAAGGCAATTTTTAGATCACATTTTCTAAACATTGACACGTCATTGGCTCCGTCGCCAACGCACATGATCTCACTTTTATCTAAATTTAACAGCCCCTTTAAGCGATCTATCATCTCGCCTTTTGAGCTACCAAACATCATCTCTCCGCCAACTTCACCTGTTAAAATTCCATCTTTGTGGTGCAAGATATTTGCAAAATTTGCATCAAATTTAAGTTTTTCTTGCATCTTATCAGTTGCGATGTGAAAACCGCCACTAAAGACCACAACCTTTATGCCTTTTTGCTTTAGAGCAGCTATAAGCTCGATAGCTCCTGGCATGATGGGTAAATTTTTACAAATTTCATCTGTTTCTAAAAGTGGCATTCCTTTTAAAAATTTTACTCTTGCTGTAAGACTTTCAAAAAAATCAAGTTCGCCGTTCATCGAACGCTTCGTTATGCTAGCCACCTCATTGCTGGCGTTATTAGCGGCGGCGAGGATATCGATCGTCTCGCCGTCTATTATCGTAGAGTCAAAGTCAAAAACACAAAGTTTTATCAAGCTATTCCCTAAAAATCACGTTTTAAAAGGCTCTCAACCTTTAAAATCGTAAGAATATTTTGATCGCGTTTGCCGATACCATAGATCATGCCTTTGTCTTTTACCAAAGTCTCTGGTGGCGGATCTATCCTGTTACGAACTATTCTTATAGCCTCCGTCAAGCGGTCTATCACGAAGCCTGCTATGTTATCCTCATCTTTCATGACGATATATCTTGTACTTGGGCTTTGTTTTGTAACATTTAGTGAAAAACGCTTACGCAAATCAATAAGTGGGATAACGTTTCCACGTAGGTTAAAGACGCCAAGAACATAGTCAGGCACACTAGGAACACGGGTGTATTCGATAGGTTTGATTATCTCTTGGATATTCAAAATAGGTATCGCATACTCTTCTTCGCCAACAACGAAGCCTACAAGTTGAACTATATCTTCATTGTTTTTTGACTCAGGTCCGTCAATTTGTTGTTTTTGTTTGCTTAAAACCTGGTTTAGTTTATCGTTCATCCCTTACCCCTAAGCTAATTTTATATTTTTTCTAACAACGTTTTCAAGGTATTCTGCTGAATACGGTTTAGTAATGTATTCAGTCATACCAACCTCTACTCCGCGCAATCTATCTGTTTTAGACGTCCTTGACGTAACAGCAATAAGCGGTAGATTGCGATATTTAGAGTATTTGCGAATTTCACCAGCAAGTGTATATCCATCCATCCTAGGCATCTCAATATCAATCAAAATTGCATCAAATGAATGCTCGCCGGATTTTATAACATTTAACGCCTCGACACCATTAGTTGCTTCTATTATAGTTACTCCGGTTGGTTCAAGTGCTTTTTGCATAATGGTTCTATCCATTTTAGAGTCATCAACAATCAAGACCTTATAATCACTTGGCTTTTCCTTTGCTTTTGTGCTATCTTCTATTTCGGCTCTAATATCTACCTTGATATCTTTAGCCATCTCCATCATAGCACCAACGTCTATAATAAGAGTTACACGGCCATCACCTCTAATAGTAGCTCCAGCGATGCCTGGGATATTTTGCAAATAATCACCCATTGACTTAATAACAATCTCTTCTTGACCAACTAAAGTATCTACTATGATGCCTAGTTTTGCTTCAGCAACGCCGATGATAACGACATAAGTATGATCACCGCCATCAAACACTTTTTCAACTCCAAAGACATCCGAAAGCCTAACAAGAGATAAGACCTCATCTCTTAGTCTTAGAACGTTTTTACCATCGATCGTATAGATATCATCGATAGGTACGCGAACAGTCTCAAGAACGCTCGCAAGTGGTATCGCATAAAATTCCTCTTGTGTTCCAACAAGAAGTGATTGAATAATCGCAAGTGTGAGTGGAATTTTAAGCTTCATAACTGTACCTTTTCCAACTTCACTCTCGATATCGATGATACCATTTAGCTTTTCGATATTTGTCTTAACAACGTCCATACCAACGCCACGACCAGATACGTTTGTAACCTTTGCAGCAGTTGAAAATCCTGGCTTAAATATAAGGCCAAATGCCTCTTTCTCACTCATCGCATCAGCTTCTCGCTCAGTAATAATGCCTTTTTCTATAGATTTAGATTTAAGCATATCAGCGTCTAGACCTTTACCATCATCAACTATCTCAACAACTATATGATTGCCTTCGTTATAAGCTTTTAGTTGAACAAGGCCTTTTTCAGGTTTACCCATTGCCTTTCTCGTCTCAGGATCTTCGATACCGTGGTCGCATGAGTTTCTAATGATGTGAACTAGAGGATCACCGATCTCTTCAACGATTGATTTATCAAGCTCTGTCTCTTCACCTGAAATTTCAAGATCTATTTGCTTGCCAAGGTCGCGGCTAAGATCACGTATCATACGTGGGAATTTGTTAAATACCTTTGCTATTGGGAGCATTCTAGTCTTCATAACAGCTAGCTGGATATCAGTCGTAACTAGACTTAGACTTGAGACTACTTGATTTAGCTCCTCAAGGAATTTCTCGCCCTCATATCTCTCTTCTACGTCATCATAAATTTTTAGTAGGCGGTTTTTACCAAGAACAAGCTCGCCGATTAAATTCATCAAGTGATCAAGTCTTTTTACCTCAACGCGTATCGTTTGCTCCTGTGCTACTGCACCACTGCTTGCAGCTGGTACTTTTTTATCTGTGTCTCTTTCCCTACTAGGAGCTGGTCTTGCTGCAGGCGCTGGTGCAGCGCTTGTGGCTGGAGCTATCTCTTTAGGAGATTTTGGAGCTATGCCTTTTGAAGCACGTCTTGCTTGATCTTCTGCTTTTCTAACT
This sequence comes from Campylobacter concisus, assembly GCF_002913545.1. Taxonomy (GTDB): domain Bacteria; phylum Campylobacterota; class Campylobacteria; order Campylobacterales; family Campylobacteraceae; genus Campylobacter_A; species Campylobacter_A concisus_AV. Next base: position 51,031 of record NZ_PPBR01000094.1, read on the forward strand.
TTTAAAAGTCTCTCTATCTCAGCTTCAACCTCAGAGTCACTTAACTTTGAAAGCTCAGCATCACTTACTTCAGGAGCTGCTTCTTCAGCTGGTGTGGCTGGCTCTGGCTCTTTTACTGGCTCAGGAGCTTCTGCGGCTGCGCTTGGTGCTTCACCTTCTGAAATTTGAGTAAGTCTTACACAAATATTTTTAATATCGATACCAGCGGCTGCGTCACTACCGTTATCTCTAATGCTCTCTAGTAGTCCTTTCATCATATCAACTGACTCAAGAACAACGTCCATAATGTCTGGAGTGATCTTTAGTTCGCCTTTTCTAGCTTTGTTCAAAACATCTTCCATGTGGTGAGTAAGCTCTGTTAAAACATCAAAATTTAAAAAACTTGAGCTACCTTTTACTGTGTGAGCAACGCGGAAAATTCTATTTAAAAGCTCTAAATCCTCAGGGTTTGACTCAAGTTCGACAAGGTCATGGTCTATCTGCTCAATAAGTTCGAAAGCCTCTATCAAAAAGTCTTCCATTATTTCTTTCATATCATCCATGCTTCACCTCATTTTGCAGATTGAGAATGTGCTTCAATTACTTTTAGCACCTCTTGATAAAATACACTAGCATCAAATTTTGTAAGATACGCAGCGCCACCAGCCTCTTTACTCTTGATCTCACTAAATTCATTACTTAATGAAGAGTTAAATACAATTGGAACCTCTTTAAACCTATCATCATTTTTAATAGTTGAAGCAAATCGGTATCCATCCATTTGTGGCATTTCGATATCACTTAAGATAACTCTAAGCTCTCTTGTTAGGTTATCCCCATATCTTTGATAAAGCTCTTCCATTCTCTCTAAGCCCTCAACGCCGTTTTTAGCTTCAACTACACTAAGACCCATCTTCTCAAGTGCATCTTTTACCAGTTTTCTAGCAGTTGAGCTATCATCTAGCACTAGAGCAGAACCTTTTAGTTTTTGATCATCTGTTACATCAAATTCGATCTTTGGCGAGTAAATTCCTAGCTCTTCAACGATGCTTTCAAGATCAAGAATGAGAAGCACTTCATCATCTTCTATTCTTGTTACACCTGTGATCTTGCCCTTATCTAGAGTGCCAGACCCTGAAGCAAAATTTGCAGGCTCTATGTCTTTCCAGCTTATTCGCCTAATCCTCTTGGCCTCATGGACGATAAAACCGATTAATATACCGCTAAATTCAGCGATAATAACACGTGGCTTTATTACTACACCCTCGGTTGGCTCGATAATATTCATCCATCTTGCCAAATTTATAACAGGGATCACCACGCCTCTTAAATCAAAAATTCCCTCAATATACTCGGGAACACCAGGAAGCTCGGTAAGATTTGGCATCTTAATGATCTCCCGCACCTTTGCGACATTGACTCCGTATATTCCTTCATATACTTTGTTTTCGGCCTTTTTAAAGATACGAAAATCAACAAGTTCCATCTCGTTTGAGTCCGTTTTTAGTACGTTATCTCCAAACATCAATGTCCTTTCAAACTCATTTTGAGCAAATTCAACTTTTGCTGGGCGTATTCTACAACAAAATAACTTTGCTCGCATGCAAAACAAGGTAAATTTATATAAAATCTATCGTAAATATCAAATAGCTCACCTTGATGATAGTGTCCCTCTATCACTATACTTGCGCCAAAGCCCTGCAAATGCTTGCTCATTAGCTCCTTGAAGTTTGAAATTTTATAGTGCAGATTTTTCTTAGTAAGTTTGGATAGTATCGCTTTTGAAATTTTAAAATCCAAAATTTTATCAAGCGCGTTCATAAATTTCAAAAACCATCTAAGCCTTAAAAACCTAAGCGCATACTTATCTATAAAAGGTAAAAATATATCGCCATGCGCGATCTGGACGTGCTCGCCACTTATAGTTCTAAATTTCACTGGCTGGGCGCAAATGTCATAGACCTTTACCCCCTCAAAGCTTAGCCTCTCGCCTTTGTCCCAAAAATCTCTAGTTTTATTAAATAAATTTGAAAGTCTAAAATCGTGGTTGCCCTCAAAGTAAAAAATTTCTACCTTTTGTGAAATTTTATTTATAAGCCTTAAGTGCTCAGCGTAAAACTCCCTTGTATATTCGCCTTCGCCCGTTAAAAAATCAAATATATCACCAAGCAAGAAAATCTGTGGTGGCTCCTTGATCTCTCCGCTATCAACGGCGCGCAAAAATTTCAAAAAGCCATTTCTATTTACATTTTCATGCGCATCAGCCAAAAAGATCGCGCCTTCTTTTATAACGGGGGCATATAGGTATTCGCTCAAATTTTGCCTTAATTAAAAATTAGCAGAGCCAAAAAGCAGTTTTTTAGCCCTTCGCCTCATCTTTTTAGTCAAATTTTATAGGTTTGTAGCAGATCTTAACGAGCTCAACGTCGCTTCTGCCTTTTGGTAAATTTAGCGCTACCTCATCGCCCTCAGCCTTGCCTAAAAGCTGCTTTGCAAGAGGTGAGTTTATCGAGATATAGCCCTTATCTAGGTCACTTTCGCTCACACCAACTATCGTGTAAGTATGCTCGACCTCGGTCTCTTCGTCCATTATCGTCACACTTGAGCCAAACCTCACCCTATCATGCTCGTAGCTACTTGGATCGATCACTTCAGCATTTGCCAAAAGTGCGCTAAGCTCAGCGATCCTAGCATCTATAAAGGCTTGCTTCTCTTTTGCTGCGTGATACTCAGCGTTTTCTTTTAGATCGCCATGGCTTCTTGCGATGTCGATCTCTGTTACGATTTGTGGGCGTTGCACTAGCCTTAGATCTTTTAACTCAGCTTCTATCTTCTCGTATCCGTGCATTGTCATTGGTTCACTCATTTTTTACTCCATATTTTTTAAAATTTTTACTACATTTTTACTGCTGCCATGCGCCAAATAGGCTCTTAGCTCGTCGCAGCCTTTTAAAAATTTCTGCCTATCACAGCTCTTGTAGGCTCTTAGCAAATTTTCAGCCGTTGCAAACTCTTGTATAAACTCCTCATGAAGCGGCTCTTTGCCCATGAAATCAAACATTATATTTGCAAGTCCCGCATGCTTGATCTTTACAAATTTTCTAGCTATGAAAACGTCTATCGCTTTTGCCTTGTATGCTAGCACAAATGGCGTGCCAATGAGCGCTGCTTCAAGCGTAGCAGTCCCTGAGCAAACAAAGGCAAAGTCGCTCTCATACAAGGCTTCAGGCGTGTTTGAGACGACCTCAAAATCGCTCACATCGCCATAAATTTCGCCCACGTTATCAAGCAAAAATGGCGGCACGACAAGTAGCCTTTTAGCCTCTATCTTTTTAGCAAGCTCTCTATAAACTGGCATAAGCCTAGAAATCTCTGACCTTCTTGATCCCGGCAAAAACGCCACTTTGCCGCTGCTACTTAGGCTAGTTTTTTTAAGCTTTATCTCATCCATCAAAGGATGGCCCACGTAGGTCGAGCGGCTATAAAATTTCGCATCAAATGGCAGGATCGAAGCAAGGTTGTCACAGTATCTCTCCACAACGCTCACTCTTTTTGGCTTCCACGCCCAAACTTGAGGCAATATATAGTATGTCACGGCTGCTTTTACGCCAGCTTCTTTTATCGCCTTTGCAAGCGGCAGGTTAAAGGCTGGACTATCTATTAGCAGCACTGCATCAGCCTCTTTTGCCATCTGGCTCATCACTTTCATCGCCTTTTTTGCCTTAAAAATAAGTGGCAAAACCTCGACAAAGCCCATCGCTGAAAACTCGCTGCTTTTCATATATGGCATGCCAAGCTCTTCGCTAAAAATTCCCATTAGCTCAAATTCGCCCTCGAAATTTTTCAAAATTTCTTTTAAATGCAAATTTGCCGATGGCTCAAGAGCGGAGACTAAAATTTTCATTTACACACTTTCATCAGGTCTTTTTTTGGGGGGCATTATACGCAAAAATTCTTTAAAATTTTAAGAAAGCTGTGATAAAATCCAACCCTTTAAAGGATAAAATTTGAAAGAAATTTTGATAACAAATGACGATGGATTTGAGGCGACTGGCCTGCTTGCCTTAAAAGAAGCTTTAAGCGAGCTAAAAGACGTAAATGTCACGATCGTAGCTCCAAGCTCTGAAAAATCAGCCTGCGCTCACTCTTTGACGCTCACAAGGCCTCTTAGGTTTATAAAACTTGATGATGGCTTTTTTAAACTTGATGACGCAACGCCCAGCGACTGCGTCTATCTCGCACTTCACGCACTTTATAATAAAAAACCAGATCTAGTGATAAGCGGCATAAATCACGGGGCAAATTTGGGCGAAGATATCACCTACTCTGGCACGTGTGGAGCGGCGATGGAGGGCGTTTTACAAGGCATTAGAAGCATCGCTTTTTCACAGTTTTATGAAAACAACTCACTAAATGAACTTGGCTTTGAGCTAGCAAAAAAGATCGTTAAATTTATCGTGCCAAAGGTGCTAAATGATGAAATTTCGCTAAATCAAAGAGAATTTCTAAATGTAAATATCCCAGCCACAACTATCAAAAATTTCAAAGGCTACTCCGTCGTGCCAGCTGGCAGACGCACCTACGCCACGCATGCCACGCTTAACCGCAACCCAAGAGGCATCGAGTACTACTGGCTTGGAAACGCCGCACTTGAATATGAAAAAGGCGAGCCAAGCGACATCAGCAAGGTAAATGAGGGCTTTGCAACGATAACACCCATAAAACTAAATATGACTTCATACGAGAGCTTGGAGAGCTTAAAAGGGAAATTTGATGCAAAATGATAGATTTACAAGGATAAGGTGGCTCTTTGGAGAGGATGGTTTTAGCAAGCTTCAAAGCGCAAAAGTGCTAGTTTGCGGAGCTGGCGGCGTTGGTGGAATCTGCGTGGACGCGCTTGCTAGAAGCGGGGTCGGAAGCATCACGCTGATCGACAAAGACATCTTTGACGTGACAAATCAAAACCGCCAAATTTACAGCGAAAATGTAGGCGGCATAAAGGTCGAGGAGTTTGCCAAAATTTATCCTTGCATCACGCCTATGCAGACGCTGATCACGCCTGAGTTTGTCGCTGGATTTGACTTTAGTAAATTTGACGTGGTGATCGATGCGATCGATGATATCAATGCCAAGATCGCCCTTGCAAACGCAGTAGATCCTAGCAAATTTATAGCCTCGATGGGTGGGGCAAAAAGGGTTGATCCAACCAAGATCAAGGTGGCCTGCGTTTGGAAAACTTCGGTCGACCCACTAGCTAGAAAATATAGATATGAGCTCAAAAAATCAGGCTTTAGTGGTAAATTTGACGTGGTCTTTTCAACAGAAGAGCCACTCTGCAAGCCACTTGGCAGCTTCATGGGCGTGACTGCCTGCTTTGGGCTAAATTTAGCCTCACTAGCTGTTAAAAAGATAGTTGAACAGTAAGCCTAAATTTACACTCCGAGCAAAATTTCAAATTAGAGCTAACATTTTTGGATATAAATTTAATAGTCAGCTCTACAAAAGACTAATTTAACAACCCAATATGAGCATCTAGCAAATTTTAAAATTTCATGAACGAGTAATTTTAGTAGTCAGTTCTTAGAGGTGAATGAAAGTTTTAAAATTTGAAAAACGCAGTAAATTTAAAGAGTAGCTAAATTTAAATTAGCTAGCTGCAAATTTAGCAGCCAGCTAAAATTTTAGTTTTTATGGATGCGAAGGTAGCTATTTAGTGCGCCGACATAGGCCTTAGCGCTTGCCATCATCGTATCAATATCAAGTCCGTGACCCATTACGGCTGTTTTGCCCTCAAACTCGACTTTTACATCGACCTTTGCAAGTGCATCTTTGCCTTGAGAAACAGCTGTGACCTTGTAGTCTTTGAGCGTGCCGTTAATGCCACTAATGCGATCAACTACCTTAAATATCGCATCTGCTGTGCCATTGCCAAGGGCTGAGTCGCTAACGATCTCATCGTTGTGCCTGATGCTCATAGAGGCACTTGCTAGGCTGCCACCGCTACTTTGAAGCAAGTCTGTGATCTCGTAAGCTTGTGGGATCTTGGTGATCTCCTCTGCCACGAGCGCTCTGATATCATCGTCAAATATCTCTTTTTTCTTATCCGCCAAGTCTTTAAATTTCTCAAACGCCTTATTAAGCGCATCGCTATCAAGGTCAAATCCAAGGCTTGCAAGCTTATCTTTAAACGCATGTCGGCCACTGTGCTTGCCAAGAACGAGCGAGTTTTTCTCTAAGCCGATGCTCTCAGCACTGATGATCTCGTAGGTCTCTTTGTGTTTTAGCACGCCGTCTTGGTGGATGCCACTTTCGTGTGCAAAGGCGTTTTTACCAACGATTGCTTTGTTTGGCTGTGGCTCGATGCCTGTGATGCTAGCGATCAGTCTTGAAGTCGGATAAATTTCTTTTGAGATGATGTCTGTGTAAAGCGGCGCAAAGACGTCCTGACGAGTTTTTATAGCCATCACGATCTCTTCAAGTGCAGCGTTTCCAGCGCGCTCACCGATGCCATTTATCGTGCCTTCAACCTGCCTTGCACCAGCTTTTATAGCAGCTAGCGAATTTGCCGTAGCCATGCCTAGATCGTTGTGGTTATGCACCGAAACTACCGCTCTACCACCTATAAATTTTACTATTTCGCTAATGCGAGCTGTGATCTCCTCTGGATACAAGTAGCCAACCGTATCAGGGATGTTTATGGTTTTTGCCCCTGCGTTTATCGCTGCGTCGCAAATTTCTTTTAAAAAGCTCATCTCGCTTCTGCAAGCATCCTCACAGCTAAACTCCACATCATCGCAAAACGTTTTTGAGTATTGCACTGCCTCAACTGCACGCCTGATAACCTCGTCTGGGCTCATTTTTAGCTTATATTGCATGTGGATCGGACTTGTTGCTATGAAGGTGTGAATTCTTTTGTTTTTTGCTGGAGCTAGTGCCTCGCCAGCTGCCTTGATATCACGCTCAACCGCACGTGCAAGCGAGCAGACAGTGATGTTTGAAGCTTGCTTTGCGATCTGATTTACCGCGTCAAAATCCCCTGGGCTAGCCGCTGCAAATCCAGCCTCCATCACATCTACACCAAGCCTTTCAAGCTGAAGTGCAATCTGAAGCTTTTCAGCTGTGTTCATAGAAGCTCCTGGGCTTTGCTCGCCATCTCTTAAAGTCGTATCAAAGATTATAATTTTATTTTTATCCATTTTTTGTCCTTTTATGATTTTTATATTTAAATTTAATGAGTTAAGTAAAGAAGAATTTGCTACCTAAGTAGCAGCAGTAGAGAGTTTTTGATTTCGATTTTTGGTAAAAATTTACGCGATTTTATTATGCCATTTTCGCTCATTCGCTCTCCTTTTTTTTGTGATTTTTGCTAAACATTATCGCCGCTCTAATAATACCATAAAGCATATAAACGCTCATAAAAAAGGTCGCACTCTCGTAAGGATATAGATAAAGCATAGAAAATACAACTACAAGTGCTACTAAAATTCGCATAACATGAGTTTGTTTTAAATTCATCTTTTTAAAGCTTGGGTAGCGGATGTTGCTAACCATCAAGATAGCTAAAACCGCTTCAAGCAATATCAAGCACCACTCAAAACCATATAAAAATTCATGCTTTAGATAAACACCAACCCAAAGCACTCCGATGATGGCTGCTGATGGTATAGGAAGTCCGATGAAGACATTTGGCTCGTATGTGCCAGTAGTGACGTTAAAACGAGCTAGTCTAATAGCTCCAAAGACTACAAACATAGCTGCTATTAGTGCGCCAAATCTGCCAAATTTTGCACCAACTGTTAGATAAAATAAAATCGCTGGAGCCACACCAAATGCTACAAGGTCTGCAAGGCTATCAAACTCTACTCCGAATTTGCTTGTAGTCTTTGTAAGTCTTGCCACGCGTCCATCAAGTCCGTCTAAAATCAGTGAAAGAATGATGTAAATAATAGCCTTAAAATAGTTTCCCTGAATAGATGAAATAATGCTTATAACACCCAAAAAAGCGCTTGCTGCGGTAAATAAATTTGGCAAGATATACATTAACTGCATTTTTTGTATGCTATTCATTTTATTTTTCCTCTTCAAAGTATCCAAGAAGTGAAGCAGCTTTAATGCTCTCGCCAACGCTTACGCAAATTTTAGTATCTCTTGGCAAGTATAAAATCACTTCGCCGCTTCCTAAAAAGCCAAATTTTCTAGAGGCTTTTAGACTAGTAATGTTATAAATTTCTAAACTTCTACTAAAAACTCCAGCTATGATCTTCATAGCAAATTTAATATTTCCTTTTTCAAAACGAATTATCGCTCTTTCGTTTAGCATCTCTGAAATTTTCATCGCCTGGCATAAAAAGAGCCCATGCCTTCTTTTAACTTCAGCGACGCTAGCATCGCTTATAGCCCTTAGCGTGCCTACGCCAAAAAATGGCTTTGAGATAACTATCTTAGCCACCTCTTTATCATCAAAATTTGAAACGCTAATCTCTTTTATCTTACCATCTATGGGCGAAAGTAAGGCTAGTTTATCATCAGTAAAAGGCTCTCTTTCAGGGTCTCTAAAAAAATAAAGAGTTAAAAGAAGCAACGCTAGAAAAAATAGTGGCGCAGTACCAAACAATGCAGATATAGCAAATAAAATCAAAAAGAATAATATAAATTTATACCCTGCTTTTGCGATGTAGCCACTCATTTTTATTCCTCTTTTTTGCCTTTTTCCTCTTCTTCAAGCTCTATAAGCCTACTTTCAAGACCATTTTCTTCTTCGTAGTTTTTGATGATCTCTCTAACTCTTTTTCCCTCGATAGTCTCTTCTTCATAAAGTGCTGAGACCATGTTTTCAATGGCGCCTTTATAAATTTCAAGAAGACCAAGCACAGCTGTATATCTCTCATGAAGAAGCGCTTTTACAAACTCATCAACCTTTTCAGCCATTTTGTCGCTATAGTCTTTTATGCTTTGTCCGCCATTTAAAAATGTTGCGCGTTGCTTTTCAAGTACCATAAGACCAGCGACATCGCTCATACCATACATGCTAACCATAGCTTTTATGATATCGGTCGCACGCTCTAGATCGTTGCTAGCTCCAGTTGATATCTCTTTTATAAAGACCTCTTCAGCAGCTCTACCAGCCAAAAGCACATCTACTTCTGCAAGTAGTTCATGCTTTTGCATCATAAATTTATTCTCTTCAGGCGTATTTAGTGTATAGCCAAGCGCTGCAAGACCGCGCGGCACGACTGAGACTTTTGTCACTCTTTTTGCACCTTTTGTTAGCTCAGCTATCAAGGCATGGCCGCTTTCATGGTAAGTGACTATCTTTTTCTCTTTTGGATTTACGCGGCGTGATTTTTTCTCTAAACCAGCTATCGATCTCTCGACAGCCTCCACTAGATCAGCCTGCTCGACAAAAGTCTTTGACTTACGTCCTGCAAGAAGTGCCGCCTCATTTATGATATTTTCAAGATCAGCACCTGCTAAACCAGTGGTAAGCCTTGCGATATCCTCGATATTTACATCTTTGCCGATTTTCACATCTTTCATATGAACTTTTAAGATGTCGCAACGTCCTTTAAAATCAGGCTTATCAACAAGCACTTGCCTGTCAAATCTACCCGGTCTTAAAAGTGCAGCATCTAAAACTTCAGGTCTATTTGTAGCTGCTATGACGATGACTGGCGACTTGTCCGCATCAAAGCCGTCCATCTCAGAAAGAAGCTGATTTAGCGTCTGCTCTCTCTCGTCATTGCCACCCATCGGACCAGAATTTCTGCTCTTACCGATCGCATCGATCTCATCTATAAATACAATCGCTGGGGCCTCTTTTTTTGCATTTTCAAAAAGATCCCTAACCCTACTTGCGCCAACGCCAACAAACATCTCTATAAAGCTTGATGCTGACATAGAGAAAAATGGCACGCTAGCCTCGCCTGCAACAGCTCTTGCAAGAAGCGTTTTACCAGTACCTGGAGGGCCAACTAGCAAAATACCTTTTGGAATTTTAGCTCCAAGTCTTAGGTATTTATCTGGGCTCTTTAGATAATCAACTATCTCTTGAACCTCTTCTTTTGCCTCTTCAACGCCTGCAACATCGTCAAATTTAACTTTTGGTTTTTCAGAATTTATAAGCTTTTTCGCGCTTCCTATGCCAAGTATGCCACCGCCGATATTCTTTTGCATACGACTAGCAATAAACATCCAAATAGCAAAAAATATAAACACCGGTATGATCCATGAAAATATAAGATCTCCAAACCAGTTATTTTCGCTATAAACGCTGTAAGTTATGCCGTTTTGCTCAAGTATACCAATGAGCGTTGGATCGTTTATGCGCTTTGCAAGGTAGATGGTTTTGTCATTACCAACGCCTTTTATCGTGGTTTCAGATATCGCAACTTCATTTAGTTGCTTATTTTTTAGCATATCCTTAAATTCAGAATAAGCTATCATCTTGCTTTGAGCGTTGTTGCCAAGCCCAAAAGTACCGCCTAGTCCGTCGCCACTAAAGCTTCTAAAAGCTAGAACTATAACTATCGCAAAAATAGCAAAGATAAAGATGGGATTTTTGTTGAAAAACCCGTTATTATCGCCATTATTTTGGTTATTATTTTGATTATTCATCCATTTCCTTATAAACAAAGCTAACCCAATCATTAGCCTGTTTTATCTCAACTAGCTCCAAATCCTTAAACGTATCTTTAATCCTATCTTCGTATTTGTTCAAAATTCCAGACAATACTAAATAGCCGCCCTTTTTAAGCGATTTTTTCAAGTCATTTGAGAGCATAAAAATGACATCAGCAATGATATTTGCTACGACGATATCATATTTTTGCTCTAAATTTGCAATAGATCCTGTCCAAATTTTATTAAATTTAACCTCATTTAGCTGGGCGTTACTTAGCGAGCTTTGCGTGGCCTGCTCGTCTGTATCGCAGGCATCGACCTTGCAGCCAAGCTTTGCTAATGCAATACTTAATATCCCGCTTCCGCATCCCACATCTAAAGCGCTATCGCCACTTTTTGCATATTTTTGTAAAAGTTGCAAGCAAGAATTTGTGCTTTCATGGTGCCCTGAGCCAAAGGCTAGAGCTGGGTCGATTATGATATTTGTTACGCCACTAAGTGGCTCTTCCCAGCTAGGTCTAATATAAATTTTATCAACCAAAATAGGCTTAACTGCTTTTTTATATTCGCCTAGCCAGTCTTTATTTTCTTTTAAATTAAGAGAAATTTTTAAATCATTTGAAATTTTACGAACGCTAGAGAGCCCTTTTGCATACTCTTCGACACCCCAAGCTATATCTTTTAGATCATACTCTTCCCTGATGATGATCTCATGATCTAGCTCTTCTACACAGGTGACCCCAAAAGAAAAAACTAACTCTAAAATTTCATCATAAAAATTTGATGTTTTGATGCTTAATTCGTAAAATTTATCTTTCATTAACCAAGAACGTCTTCAAGCTTCTCTTTTAAAACTTGTGGCGTAAAAGGTTTAACGATGTAGTTATTAACACCTGCTTTTAAAGCTGTTATAACCTCGGCTTTTCCGCCCTCTGTTGTTACCATTATGATAGGCATATCAACATATTTTTGCTCAGCTCTTACTTTTTTAACAAGCTCAAGACCATTCATCTCAGGCATGTTCCAGTCAGTAATAAGAACCTCAATACCCTCGTTTTGTGTCAAGATATTCCAAGCTTCAAGCCCGTGCTCAGCCTCAAGAATTTCTTGATGTCCTAACCTTTGCAAAGTATTTTTTATGATCCTTCTCATTGTTGAGCTGTCATCTACAACCAAAATCTTCACATAATATCCTTTTAGTAAAAATTGCCCTATTCTAGCTAATTAAAATTTATAAAAGCTTTAACGCTAGCCAACTTGTTTGAAAGCATCTTTTAAATCAAGTCGTCCCTCATAGTAAGCTTTACCAACGATCACTCCAGCTATCTCTTTTGTCTCTTTAAGTGCCAAAATGTCGTTTATATCGCTCACACCGCCACTTGCTATGGTCTCAAGCTTGCTGCTTCTAGCTATTTGCAAGCTAAAATCAACATTAACTCCGCCAAGCATTCCATCTTTGTTAATATCGGTGCAAATCACAGCTTCTACACCCACATCTGCAAATTTTTTTGCAAGATCGACTGCTTTTATGTTTGAAACCTCGCCCCAGCCTTGCACTGCCACATAGCCATCTTTGGCATCTATGCCAACTACGACTCTGTAAATTTCAGCCATTTTTGCTGTAAATTCTGGATCACGAAGCGCAACTGAGCCAAGGATCACTCTGCTAACTCCAAGGTCCAAATAGCGCTTTATACGCTCTTCATCCCTTATGCCACCGCCCACTTGCACCTTTAAATTTGTAGCTTTTACTATCTTTTCGATCGTATTAAAATTTATAGCTTCTCCCGCAAATGCTCCGTCAAGATCGACCACATGCAGCCATTTTGCGCCGTAATCTTCAAACCTCTTAGCAAGCTCGCTTGGCTCACTGCTATAAATTTTAGCACTTTGCATGAGCCCTTTGCTAAGCCTAACTGCCTGCCCCTCTTTTAGATCTATCGCTGGGAAAATTTCCATCACAACCTCGCAAAATTTTCTAAAATTTTAAGCCCAACCTCATGACTTTTTTCTGGATGAGGCTGAAAACCAAAGACGTTTTCATGCTGCACCGCGCTTGTAAATTCATATCCATAAGTTGTCTTTGCAAGCGCAAATTTATCATCACAGATTACATGGTAGCTATGCACAAAGTATAAATACTCAAGCTCTTTTAATCCTAATCTTAAAGGGCTATTTTGTTTAAACTCGAGTGTGCTCCAGCCAACGTGTGGGATCTTTAGTGGTTTATCAAATTTAGCTTCATCAAATTTAACAACCTCGCCTGGCAAAAGAGAAAGCCCCTCATGCTCGCCAAATTCAAAGCTTTTTTCAAACAAAAGCTGCATACCAAGGCAAATTCCTATAAAGGCTTTTCCATTTTTTACAGCCTCTTTTATCGCTTCATCCATGCCGTTAATCTTGAGCTTCTTCATCGCCTCGCCAAATGCCCCAACACCTGGTAAAACGATGTAAGAGTGCTCTTTTAAACTCTTGGGCTCGCTTAGTAAAACGCACTCATGCCCAAGAAATTTAAAAGCATTTATCACGCTTTTGATGTTTCCAGCACCATAATCAATAATAGCGATCATCTGTTCTCTTGTCTTTTTACGCTAAAGAGATAAAAGCTAAGTGCCGCCATTAGCATAGCCACACCGCCTATTAGATAGATAGCGTTTATGATATTTTCAGGTGCAGTGATAGCAAATTTAAAGACTAACATGAGCGCCTCGATCGCAAGTGCGATAATGATAGAGCCGATAAATCTCACCATTGTCTTATAAATAACGCTATTTTCTTCGTGATTTTTACCTAAAACCTCTTCTTCAAATATCGTCTTAACAAGGTCAAAAATGGCAAGAGCCAGCGTTAAAATGATGGTTGATTCAAAAATTTCTTCGACATTTATATGCTCGATGCTCTTTGAGATAAAGCTCTTTACGCCGTGCCAAAATAAAAATGCACAGATCATAAAAAGCGATGCACAAAAGAGCGCATAGACTGTCTTTAAAAATCTACCAAAATGCTCCTCGACAAAGCCGCTATCGACCATATTTAGGATATTTTCTAGGCTTATGTCAATGCAAGCGATAAATTTAAGCTCATTTTTTTCATTATATATAGGCACGCTTGCTGTGACACACAAACCTCCATTTAGACTTGATGGATATGGATCGCTTAAAACGCACCTTTTCTCGCGCACAGCGGTGTAGTAGTAGGCTTTATTTGCGCGGTTTTCGCCTTTTGGGATTTTATACTTTTCATTTAGGCTGATCGAGTCTTCGATCTGTATGCCATTTTCGTCTAAAATGTATAGTGCATCAAAATTTTCTATCTCGTGGCTGATCTTATCAAAGCCAGCTTTTATGTTTTCTAAGCAGACTCCAGGCAGTCTGTTTGGTAAATTTCTACTAAACAAATAGCAGATATACGCTCTTGCCTTGTATCTCGTGTCACTAAATCTCTTAATATCTTTTATAACCAAAACTAGCCTTTTAAATTTAATGCATGGTTAAACTCTGGCACGATCACCTTAAGAGCAGGTGCTACCTCGTCATCTTCAAGCTGCAAAAGCCCATTTATCTGTGAATTTAAAAGGGTCAGATCATAAGGCTGTGAGTGCGTCACAAAGATCGACTCATACTTAGTTTGAACGTCATCTTTGTTGATAAGCAGCTCCTCATAAAGCTTCTCGCCAGGTCTAAGTCCTACAAATTCAATGCCTAGATGCTCTTTATTTGAAAGCAGAAGCATCTTTTTAGCAAGATCAACAATCTTAACAGGCTCGCCCATATCAAGCACGAAAAGCTCTCCACCTTTTGCGATAGAGGCCGCTTGAAGGACTAGCTGGCACGCTTCAGACGTAAGCATAAAATACCTTGTGATCTCTGGGTGAGTGACGCTTAGTGGCTTATTTGCAGCGATCTGTGCTTTAAATTTAGGTATGACTGAGCCACTTGAGCCAAGGACGTTACCAAAGCGCACACAAACTATCTCGCACACGCCTGCTTCATTTGAATTTAGCGCATAAAGCTCGCAAACACGCTTAGTTGTACCCATTATGTTTGTTGGGCGCACTGCCTTGTCTGATGAGATCATGACAAATTTCTTAGCACCATATTTTTTAGAAAGATCGACTGCATTTTTTGTGCCAAGGATATTGTTTTCAACTGCTGAGCGAGGATTTAGCTCACAAAGTGGCACGTGTTTGTAGGCTGCAGCGTGGATGACGATCTCTGGTCTAAATTCTTCAAAAACCTCTTCAAAATCTTTTAAATTTGTGATATTTACAAGCTTGCTAACAGTTCTTTTATCTCTTGTATCTTCGCCTATTTTATAAAGGTTAAACTCACTGTGCTCAACCATTATAAGCTCACTTACGCCATATTTCAAGCACTGCTTACAAATTTCGCTTCCTATGCTGCCACCAGCTCCAGTGACAAGCACTTTTTTATCTTTTAAGAAATTTGAAATGGCTTCTGGATTAAGGTCTTTTGGCTTTCTAGCGAGCAAATCTTCGATCGAGATATCTTTGATCGGCTCATTTTCGATAAGCGAAAAGAGCTTCATATCTCTTATGCCATATCCAGTTAGCTCATCAACTAAAGCTTGAAGCTCGTCTTGATCAAGCGCTAGTGCGATGATAGCAGTCTTTGCGTCGTAGTCTTTTATAAGGCTTGGTATATCTTTTTTATCTTGAACTAAAAATCCATCACAATATGTGCCAACAAGGTCGCTTCTGCCATCTACCACGCCAACTGCGTAGTAGTCAAGGTATCCCTGCTTTAAGCCGCGCAAGACATGAAGCGCCTTTGAGGTCGCGCCTATAACGATACAAGGCTCACCCTTGTGAGGTCTGTTTGAAAAGTCAAGCACCATACGCTTTGAAATTCTCAAAAGCCCGATAAGTAGGCACGAGATGAGAAGATCGATAAAAATGACGCTTCTTGGGTAAGGATTTAAAAAATCTTGTATGATGAAAAATACGATCGTAAATAAAATCGCCGCGCAAACGTGAGCTAGGAAAATTTTACGTGCTTCATTTAAGCCAAAAAATCTCCACGGCACCTTGTAAATTTTAAACATCCACATAAAAAAGAGCTTAAATACGATCAAAAAGCCAGCCGTTACAAAAAGCCCTTGCACGTAGATATCTGGGATGTCGGCGTTAAATCTTAAAAGATAAGCCGCATATATCGAAAGAACAAATATAAAAACATCGCCAAGAAGGAAAAATACGAGCCTTTTTAACTTCGTTGCATGAAACATTTACGCATTTTCCTTGACTATTTTTATCACTCTTTCTTGTGTCTGCTCGCTCATATCGCTGCCGCTTGGCAAGCAAATTCCTCTTGAAAATAGATCTTCGCTATATCCATCGACAAAGCTTAACGCACCTTTAAAGACAGGCTGTAAGTGCATAGGCTTCCAAAGTGGCCGGCTCTCGATGTTTGCATCAGCTAGTGCTTTTATAACTTTTAAATGTGCATCTTTTTTAGCAAAAACGCCAGTTGTGAGCCATCTGTTGCCACGAGAATTTGGTAGCTCTGGCATAAATTCTAAAATATCGCCAAGCTCTTTTTCATAAATTTTAAATACTTTTCTCTTTTGCTCGACTCTCTTTTCTAAAACCTCCATCTGAGCCACGCCAATAGCGCCTAGGACGTTGCTTAAGCGGTAGTTGTAGCCATAGTCCTTGTGCTCGTAGTGAAGCAAAGGTTCTCTTGCTTGCGTGCTGTAAAATCTAGCTTTTTCTACAAATTCGCTATCTCCAACTAGCATACCGCCACCTGAAGTAGTGATGATCTTGTTGCCATTAAAGCTATATCCACCCATCACGCCAAATGTGCCAAGTGCCTTGCCGCCGTAAAATCCACCAAGCGCTTCGGCTGCATCTTCGACCAAGGCGATGCCCTCGTTTTGGCAAATTTCGCAAATTTCTTTCATCTTTGAAGCTTGTCCGTAAAGATGAGTAACGACTAGCGCTTTTGGCTTTTTAGGCAAATTTGAGATCGCTTTTTTAAGTAGCTCTGGGCTTAAATTCCAGCTCTCGTCGCAGTCGATGAAAACTGGAGTTGCCTTTTCATAAAGTATCGGCGAGACTGAAGCCATAAAAGTAAAGCTAGAAGCTAGCACAAAGTCGCCCTCTTTTACGCCAAGGACGCGAAGTGCTAGGTGAAGTGCCGCAGTTCCAGCGCATAGTGCAAGCGCATCTTTGGCACCAGTGTAAGCTTTTATGCTATCTTCAAATTTATTGACATATTCGCCAAGTGGCGCTATGTAGTTGCTTTCAAAAACTTTTTTTATATATTCCTGCTCTTTTCCACTCATATTTGGTGGAGATAAAAAAACCCTATCCATTTTCATACCTTTCGTGATTTTTTGGCGATTTTAGCACTTATTTTTAAATTTATATCTTAGCGCGCTCACATGCAGGCACGCCATACGCCTTTATGCCGTCCTTTATATCTCTAACGACCACGCTTCCAGCGCCGATGATGCAGTTCTTGCCGATACTTATGCCTTGAATGACGCTTGAGCCAATGCCAACGTGCGTAAATTCACCCACGCTCACATTTCCAGCAAGGGCTGCATTTGGGCTGATATGAGCAAATTTGCCTATCACGCACTCATGCTCTATCACCGCGCCAGAGTTTATGATAGCGCCCTCTTTTATGCGAGCTTTTGCGTTTATCACGGCATTTGGCATGACCACTGCGCCTTTTTCTATCACAGCACTCTCGCTCACAACCGCACTTTTATGGATCAAATTTACTATCTCAAAGCCAGCGACCTCGACCTTTTGGCTGATCTTTTGCCTTGTTTTATTATCGCCTATGGCTATTATGATGTCAGCTTTTTCAAGCTCTGGGCTAAATTTACACTCACTAGCATCATCTAAAAAAGCTATCTCATCATAGCCGTTATCTCTAGCGATGTCAGCGATCACAAGCCCATGCCCACTCGCTCCGTAGATGTAAATTTTCTTAGTTTTTGCCATTAAATTTCTCCGTCGTAGCCTGCCCCTCTTTGCTGACACCACTTCGTTTTAGCACCTTTTCGATGGTCTGCAAAGCGATCTTTACATCAAGTATAAAGCTTAAATTTTTAGCGTAATAGACGTCGTATTCAAATTTTTTCTCCCAGCTTATGGCGTTTCTGCCATTTACCTGAGCTAGACCCGTGATACCAGGGCGCACGTCGTGGCGGTGCCTTTGCGTTTCGTTATAGATGGGTAGGTACTCGACCAAAAGCGGCCTTGGTCCAATGAAGCTCATGTCGCCTTTTAGCACGTTAAAGAGCTGTGGTAACTCATCGAGGCTAAGTGAGCGGATCAGTTTGCCAAATTTACCAAGACGCTGATCATCTGGCAAAAGCTCGCCATTTGCGTCACGCTCATCGCTCATCGTCTTAAATTTATAAATTTTAAAAATTTTCTCATTTAGTCCTGGTCTTGCCTGTGTAAAAATGACATCACGACTTACCTTAAAATATATAAATATCGCCGTTGCTATGATGATGGGCGACGTTAAAATAAGCAAAAACAAAGCCCCCAAAATGTCAATCACCCTCTTTAAAAAATTTCTATACATCTATAAATTTCCTATAAATTTCTATATATCTTTTCGCGATTTGCTTCTCGTCGAATTCACTAACTGCCCAGTCTCTGCCATTTTGCCCAAGTTTAGCGCAAAGCGCTTCGTCATCAAGCAAAATTTTTATCTTACTAGCAAGATCACTTGCGTCTTTTACCTTGCATAAAAGTCCGTTGTAGCCGTCCTTTACTGCCTCATTACAGCCTGTCACGTCGCTTGCAACGACTGCTTTAGCCATGCTCATCGCCTCTAAAACCGTTCTTGGAAAGCCCTCTTTATAGCTTGGCAAAGCCAGCAAGTAAGAAGCTTTTAAAAGCTGTGGTATGTCGTTTCTAGCGCCAAGATATCGCACCTTGCCACCTTTTAAAAAGCTCTCGTCTGCGGTTGATTTATTACCAGCAAAGCCCTCGCCCACAAAGACAAATTCGCAGTTTTTGTAGCCATTTAAAATTTCTGCTGCCTCGTAAAATTCACGAACGCCCTTGTGCCACATGGCTCTGGCGATCATGAGAACCACCTTTTTTTCACCCAAGTCAGCTGCCTGCGTGATAGCTGGGTCAAATTTAGCAGTATCGACGCCGACACTTTTTATGCGATACACCTTGCTTTTATCTATCAAATTTCTTGAGATTAGATAGTCTGGATCCGCGTCATTTACGAAGATGCAAGCATCAGCCTTTGCAAAAGAGAGCTTATAAAGGCTCTCCATGACAAAACGCACGGCCTTTGTCTTAATATCATCATCGATATAAAAGCTGCCAAGGCCTTCAACCAAATTTATCACGTGCTTTATGCCAGCGTTTTTAGCAGCAAATGTGCCAAAGACATTTGACTTGTGAGCGCCAGTTTGCAGCAGGTCTAAATTTAGCTCGCCTAAAATTTGAGATAGTTTTTTTGAGTTATTTATCACGGTTAGCGGATTTAGGCTCGCCTTGTCAAGCTCGTAGGTGATGGTGTGAAAGCTTTTAGCAAGCTCATTAGTGAAATTTCCTTTTGGAGCGATAGCAAAAACCTCATGCCCCATATCTTTTAAAGCCTGCATTATAGGGCGTCTAAAAAAGTGTATGCTCATATCAGCGTGGCTTAAAAATCCTATCCTTGCCATCTCTACCTCTTTAGCCTATAAACTTTTGCCGCCCCATCAAGTATGACTGGCTCAAAGACTTTTGGATCGTATCTTTCAAGCACGAAAAGCTGGATGTAGGCGCTATTTAAAATGCTCTCATCAAGGATGATAAATCTACCATAATCCCTCATAAAAATGACAGAAATGTTTGAGCTTTCATTATTTTTATACTCTTTTACGTTTAGCTTGCCAGCCTCGTTGTAGTCGGTCTCTATAAAAGATCTTAGTGGTAAGACATTGCCATCATAGATCAAATTTGTGACATCACTTGTTAGGGTAAATCCACCACTTAGCCTAATGCCCTTTTCGCTTTGTGAGATCGCTCTTGTGGTTATAAAAAGTCCATTGTTTAGGTTTTTACCACTTTTTAGATCGATCTTGCTAAACTGTAAAATGGTCGGGAAGATGCTAAGCATCCTATCTGGCAGGTAATAATATATCTCTCTGCTCTTTGCTGGTAGGCTAAAATTTGCCTCTTTTATCTCGCTAAAAAACTGATCGACGCTTAAATTTCTATCTTTTAAAATTTGAGCCAAGTTGCCATTAAAGTGCTCTTTGAAATTTCGCTCAGTGTATTCGACATCGAGCCTTGCCATATTTGCCGAGCTCATCTCGTCGCTTCCAAGCGCAAAGCTCACGGCAAAATTTTCACGCCCAAGGTGCTTTCCGCCGTCAATTAGTGTCTTAACATCGCTGTAATATCTAATCGGATATCCATAATCCCACCACGCAACCACGTAGTCCTCGCGTCCTGCGATGCTTCTTAGCTTATTTAAAATTTCAACCTCTTTATTTACAAAGACTGGCTCGGCCTTGTAGCCATAGATGTGAATGAGCGCTGGAGCAAGCACAAGAGCCGCTATGAAGGCTCTTATGAGATTTAGCACGGCTCCTTTTAGCTTTAAATTTGCAAGCACAAACTCTACTAAGTAGCCAAAGCCAAGTGCCATGATAGGCACAGCATAAATGGTAAATCTAAGGCCACTTTTAAAGGCCAAAAAGCCAAGTGCAAGCATGCCAAGCGAGACGGCAAATGAGCGGTGCTTGTAGCAAAACAGCGCAACACCTGCAAGCGAGATCAAAAATGTTATGACATTTGCGCTGATCCTCTCGCAAAATAGCGTAAAATCAACGACGCTTGACTCTTGGATAGTTTGATTGACATTAAAAAAGTGAAAGCTCATGCCGCCAACTTCAGGCGCATCTCTAAAGACGTAAAATTTAAGCTGAAAGATTATCGGATTTAGCCCACCACGGATGACAAAAATAACAAAGATAATTGCCAAAATGCCAAGAGCAAATTTTAAATTTATCACCTCTTTTTTAAGTAGGCAAAGTGCGTAAATAACGATGACAACAATAAATTTAAGAGTTAGATCAAGGTTTGAGATAGCGAGTAAAAGCAGCGAAATTTCAAGATAAAAAAGTGGATTTTTCCTATCAAAAATGAGCGTATAAAGTAAGAATAGCCCAGTTAAAATGCTAATAAGCGAAAAGGCGCTCATATACCACCACATATAGATAAGCACGCTTAAAGGTGCGATTATCAGGCTCTTTGCGTCCTTTTTCTCAAGCACTCTAACAAGCCCCCAAACGACAAAGACGCTAAGAGTGATGATGAGCATGTCGGTGTCGTAGTAACCAGCCATTGTGCGGTTGTAGTAGCTATTTGCGATCACAGCAAGAAGCGCAGCGATGAAGCCAGCCATTTTTACTTTGTATTCATTTGCGATCAAGATAACAGGCACAGCCACAAGCGATGAGAAAAAGACACTCATATAAATCATCGCCGTCTCAAGCTTGACACCTAGAAATTTCACGATCCAGTAAGTAAGTGTCGAGAGCGGATAGCCATAGTAGCTAAGGTCGTTTTCTTGGTGAAAGCCAGCCAGCATGTCCCTTGCACCCTCGGCAAATGCGTAGCCGTCGTTTGTGCTGATCATCAGCTCGTTGTTCCAGAAAAAGACTGGATACTCACTCGCCCAAAAGACCCAGTAAAGCCTGCAAACCATGCCAAAGATGACTGCGGCAAATATCATAAGGTATAAAGAGTAATTTTTAAAAAATAAATTTCTATTCATTAGGGTTTTCCAAAAAATTTATAAGCTTGCTCGCTATGTTTTCACTATCAAAAAATTTAGCCCGATTATACGCAACATTTTCAAAATTTTGCCTTATTTCTGGCTCGTTAAGCACCTTTATCATCGCCTCTTTCATCGCATTTTCGTCATCAACAGGCACTAAGATGCCAAACTCGCTATCGCCCAAAAGCTCCTTTGCGCCGCTCTTGTGCTCGGTTGAGATGATGGTTTTTTCGCACGCTAGTGCCTCCAAAAGCACATTTGAAAAGCCCTCAAAGCGCGAAGCACAAAGCAAGCAAGAGGCGTTTTTTATATGCCTAAAAGGATTTTTATCAGTGCCAAGAAGCTTTACTCGCTCGCCCACGCCAAATTTGTCTATAAGATTTTGCAGCTCATCCTTTAAAGGCCCTTTGCCAAGGATGCCAAGCGTGGCGCGAGGGTCGCTAATCGAAGCTATTATTTTTATTAGCATGGCTTGATTTTTACCGCTATCAAGGCGGCCGATGTTTATGAAAAATGGCTTAAATTCGCTCTTAAGCGGCTCATCTTTTAGCAAATTTATAGTTTTTAGATCAAGGGCGTTATAAAGCACCTTTGTCTTGTCCTCGCTCATGCCAAAATTTCGCACCAGATCCTCTTTATTGCCAGCCGCATTTGCAAGGATTAGATCAGCTTTTTTATAAAGATGAGTAAGTAAAAATTTATTAACTCTGCCGCTTAGATCGTTTTTATATAGGATAGACGGGCAGCTTCGCTCGCTGATAACCAGCCTAGCCTTTAGCCCTAAAATCCTAGCAACCCCAGCGATATAGCAAGGGCGGTTCATCAGCACAAACTGCGTGTCGATGTTTAAGCTTTGACAGAGCTTTTTATACTTAAAGGCAAGCATTGGCATCGCTAAAAAGAGCCTTGCAAGCTTCTTTAGTCCGCTCTCGTAAGGATCGCTATTTTCTATAAAGTGGATCTGCACCTCGCTTGGGATCTCGTAAGCGATGACCTTGCTCATTAAGATGAGATGAACTTCATAACGTTTTACCAAAAATGGCAGTAAATTTGCCACATTTCGCTCAGCCCCACCAGGCCCCATCGAGTATAAAAAAACGGCTAATTTTTTCACTTGCTAACAACCTTTTTTATAAATTCTCGCCACTGTTTGATGATATTTTCTTTGCTAAATAAATTTACACTTTCGCTGGCATTTTTTGCTAGTTTTTGCCTTAAATTTTCATCTTTTAAAAGCATCTCAAGCTTCTCTTTTAGATCATTTGCGTCGCCATTTTTAAAGATAAGCCCGTCTATGCCCTCTCTAATAAGCTCTCTTGCGCCCACGGTGTCGCTACTTAGCCTAGCGCAACCAAAAGCGCCTGATTCGATTAGCACATTTGAAAGCCCCTCACTTCTTGAGCTAAGAGTGAAAATTTTTGCCTCGCTATAAAGCTTACTAACGTCATTCATGTGACCTAGAAATTTGACGTTAAGCCCTAAATTTGACGCCATTTGCTTCAGTTCAGCTTCTTGCCTGCCACTGCCTGCGATCTTTATCTCCCAGCCATCAAGCAAGCTCTTATCTACCTTGCTAAGCGCCTCAAAATAGATATCATAGCCCTTTACCGCCTCCAGCCTTGCCACGCTTAATATGACGTTTTGCTTCTCGCAATTTTCAGGCACCTCGATAAAAAGCGGGTTGTGGATGACCTCGCGATTTTTGGCAAATTTATAGTAGTCGTAGTCGCTTTTACTTAGCACGCTTAGACCATCTACAAAACGGTAGCTAATATCACGCATAGCGCTTGCGATCTTACTTTTTAGATAGCTGTGCTCGTGATGCTCGGTTGCTATTAGTTTGCTCCTTAGCCCAGCATTTGCCAGCACGCAAGCGACATTTGTCCAGTCGATAAAGCTCATTATCAGATCAGCCCTTTGCTCCTTAAAAAGCGCTCTAAGAGCGAGGATTTTTTTAAATTTTAAAGCAAACCCTGAGCCAGTCACATTAAGATTTATGATATTTATCTTTTCACTAAATTTATAAAGCCCAAGGTCCTCTTCAAGCAAGGCGATAGTGATCTCATTGTCTTTGCAAAGCTCATTTGCAAGTACGTTTAGCACACGTTCAGCCCCACCATTTCTAAGTGCGGCGATGACAAAAAGAATTTTCACTTCACACCTCCAAGCCTTAAAAGCTCCAGCCATTTTTTATAAATTTGCTCCACGCTAAACTCATCAAGTCTAGCTCTTGCGTTTTTGGCAAATTCGCCCATTTTTGCCTCATCTTGCAGCAAATTTGCAAGCTTTTTGCTCATCTGATCAGCGTCATTTATCTCGCAAAGCAAGCCATCAAAACCATCTTTTATAAGCTCTTTTGCCCCGCTAGTTCTCGTCGCAACCCGCACGCAGTCATAGTTTATCGCCTCTATCAAGGTGTTTCCAAGACCCTCGAAATTTGAGCAAGAGAGTAGCACTTTTGCTCTTTTATAAAGCGAGGCGATGTCGCTAACGTTGCCTAAGAATTCGACATTTGCGCCCAAATTTTTGGCTAAATTTTCTAAATTTGCCCTCTCGCCGCCATCTCCAGCGACAGCAAATTTATAGCCGCTTTGCTTTAAGCTTGCAGCCACTCTTACAAACATTTCGCAGTTTTTTATCTTATTTAGCCTGCCAACAAAGATGACTAAATTTTCTTTATCAAAGCTCTCTCTTTGCACCTCTTCAAAGAGTGGGTTGTAAATTTTCATCACATTTTTGCAAAATTTCGAGTAATATCCTAGATCCTCGTCGCTTAAGACGCTAAGTGCGTTTGCAAATGGATAGCTAATGCGTCTTAGCACCTTAAAGATCGCCCTTTTTGGCGCAAGGTAGTTTGTGTGCTCGCTTATTATTATAGGCGTTTTTAGCCCAGCTGAGCTAAAGAGCACCAAGGTATTTACGGCGTCTAAAAAGGATATCACAGCGTCAAATTTACCCTCTCTTATGAGCGCTCTTAAGGCAAGCACCTTTGAAACTCTCTTTTTTAAATTTCCAACAAAGCCAAGCTCATCAGCCCCAACGCCTAAATTTATGAGCTTCACGCCACTTGCTAGCTCGTAAAATGGCTCGTCTTTGTCAAATTTAACAAGGCTTACATCGTGATCCAAGCTAAATCTTGATGCGATCACCGCGCAAACTCGCTCCGCACCGCCACTTCTAAGCGTTGATGTGACAAATAATATCTTCATACGCCAAACCTTTGTTTGATCTTTACTCTAAGCCTTGAAAGTGCCGGTAAAAAGCCACTTGGGAGCGGACTAAGCAGTAAAAATATAAGCGCTTCTTTACTAAATTTAATGCTAAGACTTTTAAAGATGCACCTTAACATAAGGCCATATTCGCCAGCGATTTTGGCATAGTAAGCGGCATTTTTATACTGCATAGCTAGAAATTTTGGCTCATTTTTTATAGCGATGTCGTAGTGCAAATTTGCTGTTTTGATGTAAGCGTTTGCCACGTTTAGCGCGTGCTTGCCAGCATTTAGCGTCGCACTATCGCTTCTTGCGATGCGGTAGATGTAAAGTGGCTTTTTAAGATAGAAGACATTTTTTTCAAAAAAGCGGATATAAAGCTCATTTTCGCCGCCAAAACTGCTCTCATCAAACCTAAAATCATCTATAAATTCACGTGAAAAAAGCTTAAAATACTCGCCATTTATCCGCCCGCAGTGGTAATCAACCTTGCTCATCGCCCCACTCTTGCTATATGGGCTTCTACCAGCCACGACCTCGGTCAACACGCCATCTTTTTCGCAGATCGCGTCTGCAAAAACGCACGAATACTCGCCACTTTTTAAAATTTCATAGCACTGGGCAATCGCCTCTGGCAAAAGCTCGTCGTCATCGTCAAGCAAGCAGACAAACTCGCCTTTTGCGTTGTCAAAGCCATTATTTTTGTTGCCATTTGGGCTCTTTTTGTGAGCAGTGTTTTTTACAAATTTGATCCTTGCGTCGTTAAAACTCTTGCAAATTTCACTCGCACTCTCGTCATCGCCGTCGTCGGTTACAACTATTTCTAAATTTTTATAGCTTTGAGCTAGAGCGCTTCTTATGGCCTTTTTTAAAAGCTCTGGACGCTTGTAAGTCGCGGTTACGATGCTGATTAATGGCTCGCTCATTTAGCCCCTTTTAAAAATTCTCTCATAGCCTTGAAGCTTTTCAAGCCTTGAGAAAAGTATAAATTTAAATGTTTTTATGTATGCCTTTAAATTTGCGCTGTATCCTCTCTCAAGGCGCTCGCCCTCGATGTTTGAGCCACTAAGATCAGTTGGGTGCGCAAAAAGATCGCAAAAATACATCTGCATATCATTAACGCCGAGCAAATAGTCCCAAACATCTGTCGTGCAAAGCGCACGTTTATGAATTTCTAGCAAATTTCTAGCACTTTTTTTGGTTAGCACATATGCCCCTGCTCTATAAATGCTTGAAAATGAGTGCTTTGATACCTGCCAAAGTGGCTTACTTAGGCTAGTATCTACCTTTTTACCAAAGGCGCTAAATCTGCCCTCTAGCCCATCTTGCATGCCACATATCAGCACGCTATTTTCAGGCATCTTGCTAGCTGCTAAAAAGGCCTCTTTTATGGCTAGGTCACCCCCTATCACGTCATCTTCAAAGATGAGGGCAAATTTGGCTTCACTTGCCAAAAATACCTCATAAGCTTTCACGTGCGAGAGCGAGCAGCCAACCTCTGCTGGGCTTAAAACCTTGCCATAAGCTTTAAATGACGGCGAAATGATCTTATAGTACTCCCTCGCGTTTAGCTCCCTGCCATCAACTGCGTCTATTAGCTTAAAGCTATCATAAGAGCCAAATTTCTGCTGCAAAAGCTCGCGCCTTTTGGTATCTTTTGCCAAAGAGATCAGGTAAATTTCATTCATTTAAGACCTTTTAAATTTTTTTAAAATTTTACGCCAGACTATGCCTCGCTCGAAGGCATTAAAAAACAAAAAATATCCCAAAACATAAGCTGCGCTGGCGTATATCGCAGCAAAGATAGCAAATTTTAGCCAGTTATCTAGGCTCACAAAGTCCTTGCAGGCAAACATCGTAAGCACGCAAAGCGTAAAAACGGCTAAATTTTTAAAATAAACCCCGTAAAATGTGGTGAGCTTTACCTCTAAATTTAAGGCGGCATTTATGAGGTCAAAGCCAAGAATTCTTATGCTATAAAAAATAGCTGCGACGATGACGATGCCATAAACGCCGTAGTCACTAAATTTAAGCAGTGCGATCTGCGCTATGATCGTGCTAACGCCAAGAATGGTGTTGGCAATGGCTGGTCGGCGAAGCTTGTTTGTCGCGCTATCAAGGTTAAAAAGCGAAAAAACAAAGCTTATAAACACAATCGGCACAAGCGTTATCATCGAGACGTTGTAGATAAATTTAACCTCATCTGCGCTTTTAAAAGGTAGCCAAAGTGTGTAAAAATCAAGCCCAAAAACGACGAAAAATGCAGCTGGAGCGCTCATCACAAAGGCGATCACCTTCATCGAAAATTTAGCCTCTTTTATGAGGTCCGTGATCAAATTTTTAGAGTAAAGCTCGACAAATTTTGGCGCAAAGATACCGCTAAGCTGCGCTACAAAGCTCTCCAGTATGATAGGGGCGGCCTTAGCAACTGATAGAAGGCCAGTGGCGTTTGCATTTACGAAAATGTTGCAAATAAATAGGTCCATGCCTGTTAAAAGTATGCGGTTTAGCGCATTAAAGCTATTCCAAATGCCAGAGCTTAGAAGCTCTTTGATCTTAGAAAAGTCAAATTTACTAAGGCTAAATTTTAGCTCTGGCGTGATGCGAGCTGACATAAAAATGGTACTAAAAAAGACAAAAAGGCTAGCAACTAGCGCTGAGATGGCGATGTATGAAATGAACGGCTTAAAAAAGAAAAAGAGCGCCACGATAAGGGCTGCTAGGATCGCGCTTGAGATGGCGTTTCTGATGGAGAGTAGATAGAGCTTGTTTGTCACAAAAGCACAAACCGTCAAAACGCCGTTAAATAGCCCGACGCAGAAATTTATAAAGTAAAAAACAAGGGTCATTCTCACGTCAAAGAGTAAATTTTCAGGGACGTTTAAAAAGCTTTGCAAATTTAGTATGAAAATGGAGCTAAGCACCACCACAACGGCGCAAAAGAAGATATTTACAACAAGGACTGAT
Organism: Campylobacter concisus; assembly: GCF_002913545.1. GTDB lineage: Bacteria > Campylobacterota > Campylobacteria > Campylobacterales > Campylobacteraceae > Campylobacter_A > Campylobacter_A concisus_AV. The sequence goes on from NZ_PPBR01000094.1 coordinate 78,593, forward strand.
GAGTAGTAGGTGTTTGCAAGGTTTAGATCTTTTTTGTGCCACGCATGAGCGACAAAGCGCCCGCTGACCGAGTTTATGGCTACACTTATGACCGCTGCGTAGCTAACGATGGCGTTGCTAAGGCCCACAAAGCCAAATGCCTCGTTGCCAAGGCTTTTTAAGATAAATGGCGTAAGAAAGAAATTTATGCCCATTGATACGACAAAAACGACGATCGAGCTTATTAGATTGATCAGCATTAGACTTTTAACCTTTGAAATTTAGCGAATTAGCTAAATTTAAAAAGCAAAATTTATTAGCCACCCTGCCCTTAGGCAAGGTGAGCTTTATTGATTTTAAAAAAACCTTCACTTACAGCCTAGCGTCAGCCTCTGGGTAGATATTTTTTATATCATAAACCAAGTGGCCTTTTAGGTTGAGCTTTTTAAATTCATTGTGAGCTACGGCGATCACGATGCAGTCGTAGTCGTCTAGGTTATACTCTTTTACTAGATCAAAGCCGTACTCGTGTTTTACCTCAGCGCTATCAGCCCAAGGATCAGTCACATCGACCTTGCAGCCAAAGTCTTTTAGCTCATCAACCACGTCTATAACGCGAGAATTTCTTATATCTGGGCAGTTTTCTTTAAATGTCATACCAAGAACAAGCACGCGCGCTTTGTTGATAAGCACGCCTTTTCTTATCATTAGTTTTATCACTTGATCGGCTGCGTATCTGCCCATATCATCGTTGATGCGGCGACCTGCTAGGATCATTTCAGGGTTGTAGCCTACCTCTTGAGCTTTGTGAGTTAGGTAGTATGGATCTACGCCGATGCAGTGACCGCCAACTAGTCCTGGACGGAAATTTAAGAAATTCCACTTAGTACCTGCAGCCTCAAGCACGTCGATAGTGTTGATGTGAAGCTTTTCAAAGAGCATCGCAAGCTCGTTTATAAAGGCGATGTTAATGTCGCGCTGAGTGTTTTCGATGACCTTTGCAGCCTCTGCTACTTTGATGCTTGAAGCTTTGTGAGTGCCAGCTGTGATGATAGAGCGGTAAATTTCATCGACCTTGTCTGCGATCTCTGGAGTTGAGCCACTTGTGATCTTTTTGATCTTTGTCACTGTGTGCTCTTTATCACCTGGGTTTATGCGCTCTGGAGAGTAGCCGCAGAAGAAGTCTTTGTTAAATTTAAGCCCACTCTTTTCAAGAAGTGGCACGCAAATTTCTTCTGTAACGCCTGGATAAACGGTGCTTTCATAGACAACGATGTCGCCTTTTTTAAGCACTTTTGCCACGCTCTCAGTCGCTTTTACCACTGGAGTTAGATCAGGGCGTTTGTTCTTATCTATCGGAGTTGGGACGGTTACGATGAAGAAGTTGCAACTTCTGATGTCATCTAAATTTAGGCTAAATTTCATGCCATTATCGATCGCTTTTTTCATCTGCTCGTTGCTAAGCTCAAGCGTTCTGTCATAACCACTTTTAAGCTCTTCTATACGTTTTGCATTTACGTCAAAGCCGACTACTTCGTACTTTTCACTAAAAGCTGCTGCTAGTGGAAGTCCCACATATCCAAGTCCTACTACTGCTATTTTCATTTCTCTTTCCTTTTTAAAATTTTTGGTTTTATTATTTCTACACGTTCATAAATTCTTATCTCTGCGCCCACGCCTTGTGGGGTTACGATCTTAATGGGGCTAATGCCAGGCAAAATTTGAGTAAATTCATAATAAATTTGCCTCTTTTTATTTTTGCCATTGCAAGGCTTAAGCGGCACATCTTCTGCGCTAAATTCATAATAAACCCCGCTTTTATCCTCTTTTTTATCTAAATGTCCGCCCTCTAGCATAGCAAATTCACAATCCGTTTGCACCTCTTTAAAAAATGCAACTTCATATTTAAAATAATCATGTGGCATCTTTGAGATGGGCAGCTCAAAAACCTGCTCTTGCATCTTTGCTTCACTTTTGCCTGCCTCATCGCTAGCTAAAAGCGTAAAAGGCAATAAACAAGCCATGAGAGATAAAATTTGCTTCACGCTTTGACACCTATCTGAAAATACTTAAAGCCGTGTTCAGCTAAAATTTTAGCGTTATACTGGTTGCGTCCGTCAAATATGACAGCATTTTTTAGTCTCTCTTTGATCTCCATAAAATCAGGCGATCTAAACTCGCTCCACTCTGTCACAAGCACCATAGCATCGGCGTTATCAAGAGCATCATATTTATTTTTAGCATATTTTACATCTAAATTTGGCATATATTTTTTAGCTTCTTCGCTTGCTTTTGGATCGTAAGCGACCACTTTTGCGCCAGCTTCGTCTAAAAGCTTTATCAAAGTTAGCGAGCTAGCCTCTCTCATATCATCGGTATTTGGCTTAAACGCAAGCCCCCAAAGTGCGATCGTCTTGCCCTTTAGATCGCCGCCAAAGAAGTTATAAATTTTATCAAATAGAACTCTTTTTTGAGCCTTATTTCTTGACTCGACCGCGTTTAAAAGCTCTGGCTCAAAGCCATTTTGTCTAGCTGTGTAGATGAGCGCCTCGACGTCTTTTGGAAAACAGCTACCGCCATATCCGCAGCCTGGGTAGATGAAGCTATATCCGATCCTTGAGTCACTGCCGATGCCTTTTCTAACTAAATTTACATCAGCGCCTACGCGTTCGCAGATATTTGCTATCTCGTTTATAAAGCTTATTTTGGTTGCCAGCATCGAATTTGCAGCGTATTTTGTCATCTCAGCTGATTTTACGTCCATACAAATGAGCCTGTCGTGGTTTTTCATAAATGGCTCATAAAGCTCTCTCATCACGCTAAAGCCCCACTCGCTGCTAGCTCCGATAACAACGCGATCTGGCTTTAAAAAGTCCTCGACCGCCGCGCCCTCTTTTAAAAACTCTGGGTTTGAGACGACTTCAAATTTAACCTCTACATTTCTCTTTTTAAGCTCAGTCTCGATCACCTCGTGCACCTTAGCTCCAGTGCCCACTGGAACGGTTGATTTATCGACAACTATTAGCGGTTTGCTTAAATTTTCTCCGATAGATTTTGCAACTGAGAGGACGTATTTTAAATCCGCCTGTCCATCAGCGCCCATAGGTGTGCCAACTGCGATAAATAGCACATCTGCATGCTCTAGCGCCTCGGTTATCTGCGTGCTAAATTTAAGCGAGCCATTTTTATAGCACTCACTCACGATATCAGCAAGCCCTGGCTCATATATAGGCACGACGCCATTTTTTAGCGCCTCGATCTTTTTGTTATCGACATCGACGCAGATCACGCTGTTGCCCATCTTAGCAAAGCATGCGCCACTTACTAGTCCAACGTATCCAGTTCCGATTACTGCTATTTTCATGCTTATCCTTAAATTCTCTTTTCCCACTCAAGGGCGGTTTTTATGATGAGCGCCAGATCGTCTCTTTTTGGCTTCCAGCTTGTTAGCGAGCGTAGTTTGCTTGCGTTTGAGATTAGGATAGCTGGGTCGCCGTCCCTTCTTGGCACGTTTAGCACTTTAAAATTTACTCCGCTTACTTTTTTTGCGGTCTCGATGACCTCTTTTACGCTAAATCCCCTGCCATATCCCACGTTAAAAGTTTCGCTGCCATTTTGGCTGATATACTCAAGTGCGCTTATGTGGGCGTCTGCTAGGTCGCTAACGTGGATGTAGTCTCTAACGCATGTGCCATCTTTTGTTGCGTAGTCATCGCCAAAGATACCCATGCTCTCGCGCTTACCAAGGGCAGTTTGAACGGCTACTTTGATAAGGTGCGTGGCGTTTGGATAGTTTTGACCGATAAGCCCCTCCTCGTCTGCGCCTGCGACGTTAAAGTAGCGCAAAATCGCAAATTTGAAATTTTCATTTGAAGCGGCGTAGTCTTTGATGATCTGCTCGCTCATGAGCTTGCTTCTGCCGTATGGATTTATCGGATTTGTAGGTGTTGTCTCGCTCACCTCTGCCACGTCTGGCTCGCCATAAACTGCGGCAGTTGAGCTAAATATAAATTTATTTACATTGTAAGTTTTTGCGTATCTTAGCACTCTTGCGACGTTTGCGGTGTTGTTTAGATAGTATTTTAGCGGCTCGCTCATGCTCTCAAAGACCTCAATAAACGCTGCAAAATGGATAATCGCATCAAATTTGCCATTTGCGAAAATTTCGCTTAGATCATCCTCTAAATTTGCATTTATAAATTTGAAATTTCCTATTTTTTGGAGTGCCTCAAGTGCTTTTTGTGAGCCCTTGCAGAGATTGTCGATGATGGTTATCTCATCTTTGCCTTGCTTTAAAAGTGCTTTTACTACGTGGCTGCCGATGTATCCAGCTCCACCTGTTACTAAAATTTTCAAGTTTAAGCCTTTCATTAAAAGTGTGTAATTTTATCAAAAATAGAGTAAAGCAAAAGTAAAGCAAGGTTAGTTTTTAAAATTTGCCTAAAAGCTGCAAAATAGATATTTCTCTTTATAAATTTAAAATAGACTTACAATCTATTTTAAATTTAATCTTTATAATCCTTCATCTACAAAAAAGGATAAAAAATGGAAGTCTCGATATTAAATTTACTACCTATTAAGCAAGGCGGTGACGCAAAAGCTGCCATAGACGCAGCCGTTAGACTAGCTATTTTTGCCGAGGATATCGGCATGAAGCGCTACTGGGTCGCCGAGCATCACAATATGAGAAATTTAGCAAGCTCAGCCACGCAGCTCATCATCGCGCACATCTTGGAGCACACAAAAAGCCTGCGCGTGGGCTCTGGCGGTGTGATGCTGCCAAACCACAGCCCCTACTCTATCGCCGAGCAGTATGCCACTCTTGAGACGATATTTGCAAACCGCGTAGATCTTGGGTTAGGCAGAGCTCCAGGGACTGACCAAGATACAGCCGCAGTGCTTAGACGAGGAGCTAGAGAGATAGAATTTGACCTGCAGATAAACGAGCTAATGGACTATTTTAACGCCAAAAGAGCCGTAAAAGCCTATCCAAAAATTGAAAAATTTCCGCCCATCTACATACTTGGCTCAAGCATATATAGCGCATACGTGGCAGCTGAGTTTGGGCTGCCTTACGCCTTTGCGTCGCACTTTGCACCACGTGCGCTAGAAAAAGCAGTAGAAATTTATCGTCAGAATTTCAAGCCATCCCACTTTCTTGCTGCTCCTTATGTCATCGCAGGAGCAAACATGATAATAGCTCAAAGTGACGAGCTAGCAAAGAGTTTGGCAACTACTCAAACGCAGTTTTTCTTAAACGTAGTAACTGGCGAAAAAGAGTATTTGCAACCACCAAAAAAAGATAACGACGAGGTCTTTGCTGCCTCTTGCAAAAGAGGCGCCAAGGCTCCACATTTTGGACCGATCGACTTTAGGCAAATAGAGCTAAAAAATAGAGAAAGAATCGTCACCGAAGAGATGATGGCGTGCTCTTTCATAGGCTCAAAACAAAGCGTTAAAGAGCAAATTTTAGAGTTTCAAAATAGACTTGAAGTCGATGAGATCATGGCTCAAAGTTTCATTTTTGATGAGGAGGCGCAGCTTAGCTCTTTTAGGGCGTTAAAAGAGATCGCGGACGAAATTTAATCCTCTCTAACCCTTAAAAATATAGGAAATCTTGGCTTGCCATTAGAGGTTAAATTTTGAAATTTATATGTGATGATAGAGCCTATCTTTGGGGGATTTGTGCGCTGCTCGTCGCTTAGTCCTGAGCCTATTTTAAAGATAGTGCCCTCTTTTGGCTCGCCAGCTTTTTCTCTATCATCTTTGCCACCAAGCGCTTTGCAAGTAAGCGAGCCAGCAAGATTAGCGTATTTGCCGCCGCCTTTGTTTATAGAGATCACCTCGCACTCAGCGTCTTTAAATTTCTTAAATTTAAGTGCATTTTTGCTTCGCTTTCGCTCGTAGGGCGCATTTGGCTCACGCACGACTGCTCCCTCGCCACCTTTTGCGATGATACTTTCAGTAAATTTTAAAAACTGAGCGTTATCACGCATTTTTGTCTGTTTTATGATGATTAAATTGTCATTTGGCTCATTTTTTAGAAATTTAGCCAAAACTTCAAGCCTATCAAGCAAGCCGCCACTTGCCTCTGGCACGTCAAAAACGTGAAATTTAAGCCTGCTCCACGCCCTTTCATCTGGCAGCTTATCCATCACGGTCGCTTGGATTTCTTCAAATTTAAGCTCCTTTGCATAAAGCTCGCCATCAAGTGCAAAAATTGGGAAATTTTTAGTAAAACTTAGCGGTGCATTTAGCTTTTTGCCCTGCCTTGAAAGCAAATTTTCTCCGTCCCAGTAGGCACGCACGCCATCAAGCTTCTCGCTAGCTAGCCAGCCACTGACGTTTTGATCTTTAAATTCGCTAAGGCGCAGCAGCTCAAACTTGCCCTGCCCTTCTCCAAAGGCAAAGCTAAGGCAAAATGCTAAGAAAAGGGCTATAAATTTCAAATTTTTATGCCATAAAACTCGCTATACCACTCGACAAATTTAGCCACGCCGTCATTTACCTTTGTATTTGGCTTGTAGTCAAAGTCAGCCACCAAGTCGCTCACGTCTGCAAATGTCGCTGGCACGTCGCCTGCTTGAAGTGGGAGAAAATTTTTCTTGATCTCGCGGCCGATCTTTATCTCAACTGCCTTAATGTAGTCCATGAGCTCAACTGGGCTGTTGTTACCGATATTATAGACCTTAAACGGCGCTTTTGAAGTGGCAGGGTCTGGGTGCTTTGCGTCCCAATTTGTATTTGGCTTAGCTGGGTCGTCGATGCACTTGATGATGCCCTTTACGATGTCGTCCACGTATGTAAAGTCGCGCTTCATCTTGCCGTAGTTAAAGACGTCGATGCTCTTATCTTTAAGTGCGGCATCAACAAACAAAAATAGCGCCATATCAGGGCGTCCCCATGGTCCATAAACCGTAAAAAAGCGAAGTCCAGTCGTTGGCACGTTAAATAGATGGCTGTAAGTGTGCGCCATCATCTCATTGCTCTTTTTGGTCGCTGCGTAGAGGCTTATAGGGTGATTGACCCCCTCGTGCGTAGAAAATGGCATGTTTTCATTTAGGCCATAAACCGAGCTAGAGCTTGCATAGACTAAATTTTTGATCTCATTGTGGCGGCAGCACTCGAGGATATTCATAAAGCCTGTTATATTGCTGTCGATGTAGGCTTTTGGATTTATAAGCGAGTAGCGAACACCAGCTTGTGCGGCTAAATTTACCACTACGTCAAATTTCTCTTTTGCAAAAAGCTCTTTCATTGTCTTTTCATCAGCGAGGTCAGCTTTTATAAATTTTAAATTTGGATGCGTTTTTGATGTGATAAGCTTGCCGTAATCTATCTCGCTCACGTCAAAGCCAGCCGTTTTTAGGCGTGCAAGCTTTAAATTTACGTCGTAATAGTCATTTATCACGTCATATCCAACGACCTCATCTCCGCGCGCCACAAGGGCATTTGCAAGGTGAAATCCTATAAATCCAGCTGTTCCAGTTACTAAAATTTTCATATTTTTCCTTTCATTTTGACTTATTCGTCGTCTAAATTTATCTCAGGCACTTTCTCTTCAAAAAGTGTCTTACTCTTTGGCTCTTTTGGCTTTAGATCGCTTGCTTTTTTAAGCAGACCGCCCAGCATATCGCGGTTTAGCTCCTCTTTGCTAATCGGCCTTACATCATCAAATTCGCTAAATTCCAAAGCCTCTTTATCTACCTTTATCTCGTAGTCTAGCTGTCCGCTAAGCCTTGCTAGCTCGTCACTTATCGCGGCACAAAAGACCTCTCTATATCCTCTATGAGCGCAGTTTTTGGCTAGAAATTCGCTCATCACATTTAGGTAATTTACATAGTCATCTTGCAAGATATTTGCCTGCAAAAGCTCAAATTTTAAAAAGAGCCAGTAGGTGTTAAGCACGTCACTTTCGCAGTATTCGTTTATCTTATCAAGCTCGCCTGCGTAGTATAGCTCAAGCACCTGATCGCCGTGCACGTCGTATTTGCCAGGTAAATTTAAGCTAGCGCAAAGCGTATCGAGCTTTAGCCCTCTCACGCTTCCAAAATCGCTTATAAAATCAAGCAAATCAAGGTGAAATTTAGGCGAATACCTTGCTCTATAATTTTCCCATTTGTTTTTGTTTAGCTCTTTGTTTTCGCTCTCATAATATGCCGCTGCGTTTAGGTTGTAGCGCATCGCACGCACCATTAGCATCGGCAGGTCAAATCCACGGCCATTAAAGCTAACAAGCCTTGGGTTATAATCATTTATAAATTTTAAAAATTTAGCGATGATCTCGCGCTCGTCCTTGCCCTCCATCGTGCTGACTTTTAAAAATTTGCCGTACTCATCGGCCATCACCGCAGAGATCGCCACAACTCTATGAAACATCACAGGCAAAAACTCACTCCCACTGGCCTCTTTTTGCAAGGCCATCGCCTGCACGCTCACATCTTCGTCGCTTCCATCGATGCCGTAAATTTTTCTTATCAAATTTGCATCAGGTATCGTCTCGCAGTCAAAGACGCAGATGTAACTTTTCGCCATTTTAGCCCTTTTTTAAGCATTTTTTTTTAAAATCATACCAAAAATTTATATTTAAAGTAGCCAATGCAAGATAAAAATCAACTAAAAATAGCCATCGTAAAGCTTTCGGCACTTGGGGACATCGTCCATGCAGCCATCGTGCTTCAGTTTATCAAAAAGCACTGCCCAAATGCCCATATCACGTGGCTAGTTGATGCCCGTTTTGCAAGCCTTTTAAAAGATCATCCGCTTATCGACGAGCTAGTCATTTTGCCACTTAAGGAGAGCTTTAAAAAGAGCTACAAGATCATAAAAACGCTTGGCAAATTTGACAAGATCATCGACCTGCAAGGACTTTTCAAATCAGCCGTCGTCGCAAAACTACTTGGCAAAGAAATTTATGGCTTTAGCAGAGAAAGCGTCAAAGAAAAGATCACAGCCAGGCTTTATAGGCATAAATTTAAGATCGACTACAACGAAAATATCATAGTTAGAAACCTAAGCCTCGTTGGATACGCCTTAAATTTTAGCTTTGAAAAAAGTGAAATTTTAGAAAAATCGCCCTGCTTTGAAATTTGCAAAAAATTTAAAAACGAAAGTGGCAAAAAACGCGTTTTAATCGCTGCCTTTGCAAGCGAAGAGAGCAAAATTTATGATAAATTTAAAGATGTGATCAGACTGCTTGAAGGTTGCGAAATTTACCTTTGCTACGGGAGTGAGAGCGAAAAAGCAAGGGCTGAGGCGATCATTTCAGGCACCTTTGCAAAACTGCTTGAAAAACTAAGTATAAAAGATATGATAGATTTTATCGCAAGCTGCGATCTAGTAATTGGCAACGATAGTGGTCTAACGCACCTTGCATGGGCTGTAAATAGGCCTTCTATCACGCTTTTTGGCAACCGACCAAGCCACCGCAATGCCTATGTCACGGACAAAAACTTAGTTGTTGATATGGGCAAGGAGATAGATGCTAGAAGTATCGATAAAAACGACTTTTGCATAAGAGAAATTTACCCTGAAACGGTTGCAAATTTCGCAAAAAGGTTGCTAAATGGATAGGCTCTATCTAGCTGGCTTTTATACCTTGAAATTTCTTATATTTATATTGCCAAGCTCCCTTCAAAACATGCTTGCTAAATTTTTAGCATTTGCGTTTATGAAGCTTAAAAAAAAGCGTTTTCACATCGTGATGACAAATTTAAACCTCGCTTTTGGTGAGACAAAAACCAAAGAAGAGAAGCTAGAAATCACCAAAAAATGCTACTATAACTTTGCAAAATATCTTGGTATAAATTTCATCCTCAATCAAAACACGACAAAACAAAAGATACTTAAGCAAGTTGTTTTTAAAAATGAGCACTTTTTGCTTGATGCGATGAAGTCTGGCCGGCCTATCATCGTCACGACTGCGCACTTTGGACAGTGGGAGATATTTGGTCTGGCTGTCGCAGCTCATTTTGGGCCATCTTCAGTGCTTGGCAGAAAGCTTGATAGCAGTGTCATGGATAAAATTTTAAGGGCAAACAGAGCGCAGTTTGATGTGGAGCTAATCGACAAAGATGGCGGCGCAAAAGATATCTTAAAAGCGCTGAAAGCTAGGCGAATAGTAGGAATTTTAGTCGATCAAAATACCGCGCCAAAAGATGGCATAAAGGTGCAGTTTTTTGGCAAAGATGTGCTTCACACGCCGGCTGCAAGCGTGCTAGCTCAAAAGACAAATGCCCTTATCATAAACGCATTTATCTACCAAAAAGGTGAAAATTTAAATGAAATTTGCTTTGAGCAGCCAATAGATATAAGCACATTTGATAAAGAAGATGCTGTGCAAAAAGCGACGCAGATGCAGTGCAGTGCGTGCGAAGAGATGGTTAGAGCAAGGCCAGAAGAGTACTTTTGGTTTCACCAAAGGTTTAAGAGATTTTACGAAAATGAGTATAAATGCTAAGTGTTGTCATTTTGACTTTTAACAGCGAAAAGTACCTAAAAGAGGTGCTAGATAGCGCTAAATTTACTGATGAGATCATCGTGGTTGATAGCGGCTCAAAAGATAGCACAAGGCAAATTTGTGATGGCTTTAGCAATGTGAAATTTCACGAGCAAGCTTGGCTTGGATTTGGCGCGCAAAAGCAAAAGGGCGTGGATCTAGCCAAAAATGAGTGGGTCTTTGTGCTTGATAGCGACGAGGTGATTACAGACGAGCTTAAAAATGAGATCATTGGCACGCTAAAAGAGCCTAAATTTATGGCTTACAACGTTGCTAGGCTAAATTTTTTCTTTGGCAAAGCAATAAAAAATATGGGACTATATCCAGACTACACGGTGAGGCTTTTTAACAAAAATTTTGCCAAATTTGATGGCAGAGCCGTGCATGAAAAGGTCGTTTTAAATGACGGCTCGCAAAGGCTTGGAGCGCTTAAAAATCACTTCTTGCACTACGCGTATGAGAGCGTCGAGCAGTTTATCGCCAAGCAAAATCGCTACTCAAGCATGGGCGCAAAAAAAAATTTGCTAAAGGCGCTTACAAGCCCGGCTTGGACATTTTTTAAGCTTTATGTGCTAAAAGGTGGCTTTAAAGATGGCTTTGTGGGCTACATTATCGCTAGACTTTACGCCCAGTACACATTTTGGAAATATATAAAATGAAAATACTTGTAATTAAATTTAGAAACATCGGCGACGTGCTTTTGACAACGCCGCTCATTGAAAATTTGCACCACTACTACCCAGACGCGACCATCGACTTTGCCCTAAACAAAGGGACAGAAGCGATGATAGAAGGCAATCCTTACATAAATAAAATTCACATTTACGATAGGCAAAGTGCAAATTCTGGCTTTTTTAAAAAGCTAATGACCGAGCTAAAATTTATAAGAGCGATCAAAAAAGAGAAGTACGATATGGCGGTGCAAACAACCACTGGAGACCGCGGCGTCATCATCTCAAAATACGCCAAGATCAAAAAGATAGTTGGCTTTTTAGGCAAGCACAAGGCGATAAATAAGCTTTTAAGCGTAAAGGCAAAATACTACGAAAATTTCTCTCACACGGTCGATCTAAATTTAAACGCGCTAAGAGCTTTAGGTTTTGAGCCAGTGAGCAAAAAAGTGAGCGTCTTTTCAGACGAGAGCGTGGAGCATCTAAATTTACCAAAACGCTTTGTGCACGTGCATCTAACAAGCCGCTGGATGTTTAAATGCGCAAACGACGAGAGCATGGCAGAGCTCATAGACTACTGCGAAAACGAGCTTGGCGTAAAAGTCGTGATAACAAGCGACAACAAAGAAAATGAGCTAAATAAGCTTGCAAGCGTGCTAAAAATTTGCAAAAGCGAGCCTATAAATTTAGGCGGCAAGCTAAGCCTAAAACAAACGATCGCCCTTTCAAAGCGCTCAAGCCTCTTTATCGGCGTCGATACTGCCATCATGCACATAGCTGCTGCAAATGACGTGCCAGTGATCGCCTTTTTTGGCCCTAGCGGAGCTTTTGAATGGGGACCTTGGGATAATGACTTGATGCAAAATGGCTACACAGCGCAAAATGGCATCCAAAGCATGGGCAAGCACATCGTCTATCAAAAGGACTGGGGCTTTGTGCCTTGCGATAAAGAGGGCATAAAAGAGCACGGTGTTGAGAATACTTTAATGGACTTTAGCGATGAGATGCCAGAGATAAAAGAAAAGATAAAACAAATTTTAAAAGGAGAAATATGAAATCACTAATTACCCCCCCCCATTTTATCACTAGAGACTACTCTCACATAAAACTTAGCTATGTTACGCATTTTTATTGCGATCAAAACGATATAAACTCTGTTCTAAATTTATTAAATGCTTATGCTAAATATGATCCGGAATTGCTGGATATTATGGAATTTGTCATAATAGATGACGGCTCGCCATTAAAATATGAAATACCAGATTTCAATCTAAATTTACGCTGGATAAAAATCAATGAAGACATAAAATGGAACCAAAGTGGAGCAAGAAATTTAGGAGTTCTAAGCGCAAAAAGTGATAAATTGATAATCACAGACTTAGATCATATCTTTTATGAAGACACATTAAAATTTATGGCAACCTATAATTTTAAAGAAAAAGAAATCTACAAATCTAGACGTACCCATATTCATAGAAATGGTTTTGTAGCAGGCAACTATCCTGGTGCAGGAAATATATATGCAATGAGCCGAGGTGATTTTTTAAAATATTTTGGCTATGATGAAGAATTTGCTGGAAACTACGGCTATGAAGATAACTTTTGTGCTGAATATTTTGATGCACTTGGTTTTAAGAGAAAATACATTACAAAGAAAAAATATTTTTACAGGGAAAGAGACGATAACGATGTTAACCATAAAAGCTCATATCACTCATTAAACAGAGATGATTCACAAAATAAAATAATTTATGAAAAGAAAAAAGAAAAAATGAAGAAGTATGGTGCAATGGTAGCACATTCAAGAATATTTCTAAATTTTACTTGGCATGTTTTAAGCGAACAGTTTAGAAATAACATCCCAGAAAATACTATAAAAAAGAAATTTTGGTTTTTGAATTGGAGATGATAAATTTACGATAAGATTCACTGATATTT
>NZ_PPBR01000095.1:0-435 GCF_002913545.1 Campylobacter concisus
CTCTTACTAAAGCCACCGCTTAAGAAGTAGCTCGTATTTGCCTGTTTTTTGACCAAATTTGAAATTTTATTTATAGCTGAGACTATCACCGCTTTTGCGATATTTTCTCGTGAGATATTTTGAGCGATGAGACTTATGATCTCAGATTCCGCAAAGACCGTACACATCGAGCTTATGGATATATCTTTGTCGCTATTTTTAGCAAGGCGCGTAAGCTCATCAAACCTAACTCCAAGGCGGTTTGACATCACTTCAAGAAATTTACCAGTGCCAGCTGAGCATTTATCATTCATCGTAAAATCCGTCACTGAGCCATTTTCAAGCTTGATAGCCTTCGTATCTTGTCCGCCCACGTCTATAACTGTGCAGTCGCTTTTGCAAAAGTAGTGCGCCCCAAGCGCGTGGCAAGTGATCTCTGTAAGGGTTTTATCAGCG
>NZ_PPBR01000096.1:0-16473 GCF_002913545.1 Campylobacter concisus
AAATAAAACAATAGTATTTTATAAAAATTATTCTTTTCTTTCTGAAATAATAAAATTTATCTTGATAATAAAATATAGCATTACGTTAAAAATTATATAGCACATAATAGCGAGAGCTATAAAAAAGGCATCTGCATTGAGTAGGGTCTCTATTTTATTTGGTTTTTTTAAAAGATATAAAATAGTATTTATGCCGATCCCAAATAAATTTATAAATGCAAAAACCCACATAAACCGCTTTGCTGGGGTATTGAAAAGCTGTAGCTTGTTTTTCTTCTTCATGCACTTTTGTCCTTTTGCTACCTAAAATTGATTAAATATTCTTGCTCTAGGCTTTAATCCGCCTTTTCTTTGTATGATGATCCTTGTAAAAAGTTCTTGCCCTTTTAGAACCGCTGATTTTGTGTTGTTTTCTTTGTAGGTATGCTTAACTAGCTCAGGGTATTTGTCTTTAATTTCAAAGTCACAGCCTAAAATTTTAAATTGTGCTGGGTTGTGCCTTAAAAAAAATGTTAGCGGTATACCAATTACTCCGTCATAGTCAATTGGTATGTCCTTGCAATTTTTGACTTCTATGATCTTGTAATTATCGTACTCTGGGTATTTATTTTCATTGCCCTTATACTTTTGGGTTAATCTTATACCATTTTGGTGTTTTATACTTTTTAAATTTGTAAACCATGATATGTTGCTAAAACGCTTCTTACTGCCGTCTGGTCGTGTGAAGATATTTACTTGGTGATTGCCTAGCCAAATTTTACCCTTTTTGTATAGCTCAAATATCTTTTTATACGTAATTGAGTAGGTTCCGCCAACTATTAAAAATTTCTTGTTCTGTTCTTCTACAATTTCTATTAGGTCGCGAAAAAGGGAGAAAGGTGGATTTGTAACTATTATATCGCCACTTGCCATAATATTTCTTACTTCTTCGCTTCTAAAATCACCGTCCCCTTGCAACATCGTCTCATTTATTCCGCTCTCGCTGATCTCTATTTTCATCCCCTTTGATTTTGGGTCTTTAATATTGTACGTCGTTGTAATTAGCTTTTTTAGCTCTAGGGATTTAAAATTTAAGGCAAAGTATCTATAAAAGTTGCTTTTCTTGCCGTCGTTGCAAGGGCATACTACTACTTTGCCTTTAAAATGTGTTCTATAATCTTGTATTTCGGCTCTTATCTCATCGAAACTCGTATAAAACTCATCATCTACGTCATATTTTGCACTCATGAAGTAGATATTGGCTCTTTTATCTTTATCTGATAACCAGCTTTGAGCTCTTTCGCTTTGGGTTAAATTTTGCATTTTACTGCTCATTCCCCTTGCACATACTCGGTTTTTTCAGCTTGTTCTTCTCGCTCGTTTGGCGTTTCCTTTTCGTTAATTTCCTGCTTTTTGCTATCAAGCATTACCATTTTATCAACGACAATGCTATGTTTGCTCCTATTTTGTCCATTGTTGTCTGTCCATTGGTCGAATTTCAATCTGCCATCTACGAAAACTTTTGACCCTTTTTTGAGATATTGATTTGCGATCTCTGCGGTCTTACCCATAAAAGTTATATCTATAAAGCAGATTTCTTCTTTTTTCTCATTGTTAATAGTGTACTTGTATGTTGATGCGATAGCTGTGTTGCCTATGGCTAGCCCTGATGGTGTATATCTGAGCTCAACATCCCTTGTTAAATTTCCTATTACTGACACATATGTATGCATGTTTTCTCCTTTTTATTGTTTTATTATTTTTTCTTTATTGCTTTGTCTATAAAATCTTTACAAATTTTTAGATTTTTTTCGTAATCTTTTGGCAGTGCCATTCCTTTGTCTTTAGATAGCTTTTTAGCCAATTCTATTTGTTTCTCGCTTGGTGGCACTATAACTTTGTCTTTATTTTTTTCAATAAAATTAGAGCAAATCTTCCAGTCTTTTTCGATGCCGTCTGGCAATTGCATATTTAAACTATGCGCTATATTTTTAGCCCACTCGAGTTGTTTCTCGCTTGGTGGCTTTTGTGTGCTATCGTTTAGCTCTTTGAAGCCCATTTTCTCATGGAGTGGTCTTATAAAGTCTAAATAGTCAACCTTTCCATTGCTAATTTCATCTAGCACACTTTCCATTTGTTTCGTAAATTCGCTTTGCGTGATCCACTCATCGTTGTTTGTTTTTATAGTTTCAATAAAATTTATACCCTTTGGCGTTGCTATGATATTGCTATTCTTGCCTTTTGTTTCGATGCTTACGTACTCTCTTTTAATAAGTGTTGGTAGAAATGTTGCATACGTGCTTGGACGTCCGATACCTTCTTTTTCCAAAAGAGATATAAAATTACTTTCTTTATAGTGCTGTGGCGCTTGTTTTTTTACTTCCTGTAGA
Source organism: Campylobacter concisus (assembly GCF_002913545.1). Lineage (GTDB taxonomy): Bacteria > Campylobacterota > Campylobacteria > Campylobacterales > Campylobacteraceae > Campylobacter_A > Campylobacter_A concisus_AV. The sequence goes on from NZ_PPBR01000096.1 coordinate 2,370, forward strand.
TTAAATTCTAATATTTGGAGCTCGTCGCCTTGAGCTAGATTTAATGTTATCTCTTGAACTTCTTTATCTTTGTCGTCTTCATCTTCAGCTGTGGCTACGATAGCATTTTTAAATCCTTTATAGATACATTTGCTCGTTTTTGCCTTGAAGCTTAGCGTCTTTATATCTATATCATATATAGTATTTTCGTTAATCGCATTTTTGGCTTGACTTTGAACCGAATTTAAAAAGATAAGCTCATAGAGGCTTTTTTCGTCATCCGTTAGGCTTTCTTTCTTTGCTATTTCTTCTATTTGGTTAAAATCATGTATGTGTGAGATACGTATTGCTTCATGTGCTTCTGCTTGGCTTTGACTTCCTGCTTTATATTCTTTTTTCTCATACCATTCTTCATTGCCGAATTTAACGCCTACTTCATCTATAAATTCGTTTGATAAGCTGTTACTATCGGTTCTATGATAAGTAATTAAGCCTTTTTCAAATAATTTTTGAGCAAGGCTCATCGTCTTGTCAGGGCTAAAGCCCAATCTTTTATTTGCGTACTCTTGTAGTTGTGAGGTTCTAAAAGGTACTTTAGGCTTTTGTTGTGCCTGCTTAACATCAATTTTATATACCTTTGCTAGGCTACCAGCTAATTCAGATATTTTGGCATTTGCTTCATCTTTGTCAGTAAATATATTGTCATTTACCGCATTGAATTCTATGCCGTCTTTTGTTTTAAGTTTTACTTTTATTTTATAATCGATCTTTGCGTTTGCCTTATTTTCCAGAAATTCTTTTATTTCCAATTCTCGCTTGACAATTAGAGCAAGAGCTGGGGTTTGCACCCTACCTACGCTATTGTTTTTATCATTTAGCTTGTTGATATATGTTGGCGACATGATAAAGCCCACTAGCTTATCGCCAACCGCTCTTGCCTTGAAGCTATCAAATTCTTTTAAATTTGAGTTTGCAAATGGCACAGCACTATCTAGCCCCTTTTTTATTCCACTCTCTGTGATCTCGTGAAATTCTGCACGTTTAACGCTTTTTGCTATATTTTTAATAGTTTGATAAACCATATAGCCTATTCCGTATCCCTCTCTATCAGGGTCTGTCGCAATTACGACATCTTTTCCTTTGCAATCATTAAATATTGCATTTATTCTGTTTTTGGCATCTTCTTTGAAATCAAATATTGGCTCATAGTTCTTAAAATCAACTACTATTTGATTTGTAAGCTCTTTAAAATGCCCTTTTGTAGCATAAACTTTTGCTCCAGTTATTTGCTCTATCTTATTGACCTTGTTTGGACTTTCAATTATGATTATTGTATTTTGCATGTTTTACTCCTTTTTATGGGGCTACATATCCGCCACGAAATGTTTTATACTTTTCATATGCTTTTCCTACACCTTGCCCTATTGCTTTTGAGCCTGCGCCGATATCTTTTATCAAATTTGCACCTGCTCCTATACTTGCACTAGCTATTTGTCCTGCTACTCCAGCTCCTGTAGCTGATCCAAATCCACTTACTGCTCCGCCTATAAAACTTCCGCCACCAGCTTTTCTAGCTAATCCGCTTAATATGGTCTTGCCTGCTACTGCACCAGCCACTATTCCACCAGTTACACCGCCACTTCCATTTTCCATCTGTGTACCAAGCACTGCGTTGATCCAACTTGGAATTTTCCTTAATAAAAACAATGCTGTTATGCAGGTTATCGATCCTGTAATTAGGTATTCGAATTGTTTAGTAAATAGTTCGCCTATATAATCTTGGTACTTCTCTAGTTCTAAAATTGGGTTCATTGCTAAATTTAGGGCTATAAACGCTAATGGTGCAATAATTGCGTATGATAAATAGAGCTTATACCAGCTCCATAAATATGGTAAAAATTTTGGCATTATTAAAAATGGTATGACTAAAGGCAAGGTGCTAAGTATTAAAAATGCCATAAATTTACTAAAGAAAATCACTATTGTAATTCCTATTAAAAGTATAAAAAATGCTAAATAAAAAATCCAAAAAGGTATCATGCGAATTGCTGTTATTACGCCTGCCGATAAATAATCCATCACACCATTAAAGCTAATGCCTAGAAATGACCACTCTTGCGATTGTAAATACTCTTTTGTTCCGTAGCTCCACATCATTTCTCTTAGATTATCGATCCTGTTTGCCGACTCTGTCACAATCGATCCAAAGTCTTTATTTTCAAAAATTGAGCTAACTATTGCGGTTATCGCGTTCTCTGGGATTGTCAGAATGTATAAAACGCCCATATAGGCGTTAAAGGAGCTAAGAGTTGCAAATATGAAGCATAGCAATATTAAATATTTTATAGCTCCGAAGATCTCATCTCTTGTTGGGTAGCCATTTTTCACTCTACCTAATAGCCAAAACACCACTATAAGAATTATTATAGTTTCCGATGCAGTTGAATATACTAAATCATGCGATCCATTATAAAATTTTTCAAATAAGCTCATTACGTTTTCTTGCATAACGGCTTGTACTTTATTAATCCAATTACTATCGGTTAATATATCTTTTGCTACTTCTGTTTGTGCCATTTTACGCCTTTGTTATTTCTTTCATATATGTTTTTATTGATATTAGTGCTCTCCCATTACCTAATGGATTTTTAGTCTTTATTTTTTTTATTTCTATTTTTTTATTATTTTTTATAATTGTTTCTGTTGCGATTTCTTCTTCAAAGTATGGACTTTGCATTTCTATGATAAAATTTTCCGTATTTTCTTTTGTGGTAGGGTTGCCCACATTTGTTTGAATTTTGCTATTGTTCTTTTTGTCGCTCAGCCCTAAAAAATTTATAAAATCGCTTAACATCTTTTTCCCTTTTTACAAACAATAGGGAGCTTTGCTCCCTATTTGTCCTAAGTTTCGTTTATGACCTATTTATCTCTCCATGCCCTTGTTTTGCTCTTTGGTTTGAGCTTTTTCTTTGGTCATGTCGATCTTTTTAGCTGGGTTAAAATAATCTACACCTTTAATTTGAGCTAGCGTTAGGTTGTTTAGTTGTTTCTCTAAATTTCCGCTTATTCCCAAGGTCTTGTTGTAATCTATTTTTACTTCAAAATCTTGATTTTTTGCTTGCTCTCTATAGTGCTGGATTGCTGTTAGATCTCTTTCTTTGATCTTGCTCTCGTCTAGTCCATCAAACTGACTTACATGATATAGAGTTTTTGTTTCTAGGCGTGGATTAATTGGGATTTTTTCCTTTACAACATATGTCATTGCTTCCCCTGTCTCTTTGTCATACTTTATATTGCCGTCTTTGTCTTTTACAACAGCCATGATTTCTTTACCATCTCTGTCTAGTTTTGGTCTTATCTCATGGTCTGCAATATAGAGCATTTTAACACCATCGACTCTAGCTTGTAAGCCATTTTTTGTGGTTAGGATTTCGCCTGTTTTCTCATCGTGTTTTAGCTTTAGTATTCCGCCCATTGCGTTACCTTGCTCCATTGTCACAAATTGAGGCTTGTCATAACCTTTTATAGCCATTTCGGCTCTTAATAGCATACTAGTCTCTCTCGAGTATGTGGCTCCAGTCTTTGCGTTGTATGGAATTGTCCTATCGACTTCTTCTTTACTCATATCTTTTTGCCAGTCTGCTTTTGCTGTCTTGTGGGCTTCAAAGAGCTTATATTTCATGTATTTATCAAAGCTCTCTTTCTTTTCAGCGTTATCCATCTGGTTCCAGCTTTTTCTCTCTTGTTGAGTAGCATTTTCTTGTTGTTCTGACTTGATATACTTTGTAAAATCAGCCATTTTTTATCCTTTACATCTGTTAATAACCTATAACTTTTGGGCTATAGGTTTGAGTTAGGCTCATTTTCTTCTTCTATGATTTCGAGGCTTTGGTGGTCTTTTTTTAGATAATCCCACTTCTTGCTTTCATCATCGTTGATTTCAAACTCGCCGTCTTGGCTCTCTTCGAATTGCTTTGCAAGATACATCTCATACTCTTTATATGCTTCTTCTTGCTTTAGCTTTTCTGCATAGGTCATTTTCTACTCCTTAGGACAGATTTTTAGAGTTTTTAGGCTCTAATCTAAAATTTAGGTTCTTACTTAAATTTTAGATTAAAAACTTTATAAATAATAAAATATATAATAATAAAATATTAAAAAGTAAAAATATTTAAAATTTATAAACACTATTCCTTTAAAATTATTAGTAATATTTATAAATTTTTTTAAAAAATTTCTACTCTTTATCTATTTTTATTCTTAATGATTTTAATAATTCATCTCTTTGCTCTTTTCTTTCATCTTTTACTTGTGTTTGTTCTTGATTTGTAATTGTCTTAGTTGTTTCTGCTGTTTCTATAATTTCTTGGGTCGATACTACTTCTACTTTATCTGCCCCTTTAAATTGCTCTATTTTGAACCAATACGGCACTTTCGCCTTGATAGGTATTTTAAAAAATCCTTTTACAAGTATCAAAATATCGCTACTATCCTGATTTTTTAGGTCTTGTGCTGTGACCAGCTTCTTTGCTTCTTTGCTTTTTGAGATATTGCTTTTAAAAAGATCCATATTGCCTTGCGATTTACTTATTTTTATGTTGGTGTAATCGCCTATTAGCTTACTTGTGTCTTCAGCGTCTTTGTCGCTGTTCATGCCAAAAATTACTTGATAACCGCTGTTATTTTTAACGATATTCATATCATCTTCGCCATAATATTTTTTGATTTGCTCATAGCTTTGGGTCACAAATACAGGCAATAAGCCATAGCTCCTACATAGTGCTGGTGCTTCTAGCAAGAATGGCATTTTCCCAAATCTAACGAATTCGTCTAAAAATGCATAAATAAATTTATTTAAATCACTACATTCTTTTCCGCTCATAAGCTTTTTAAATAGCGTTTCTACAAAAATTCTTATAAGTGGTGCTAGGATGTCCATATCTTCGGTTTGAACGACTACGTACATCGATATTCTTTTTTCTCTTAGGTCTTCAAATGTGAAGCTCATTTTGCTGGTGGCACTAGCAACTTGTGGGTTTGTAAAAACTTTCATAAAAGTATCGTATGTTGATTTTATCGACGCAAACTCATTGTCGGCAGATTTTGAGTAGGCTCTAGCTTGATTTCTTGTATTCTCATCTATAGTTTCGTCAAAACTAGTCTGCTTGAGCCAAATTTTGAAAGTATCTACATCATAATCTCGTTCTCTTGGTTTCGTTGGATCGTCTTCATCAGGCTCTTTCATAGCTTCTTCACCAAATTTCTCATCAAGATAGTCGAAATAATCAGCCTTTGGTGCTTGTGCCAATTGCGCTAGCGTTGCGTGCTTGTCTTTTTGCATAAAATACTCTGCAAAAAATACAAACATTGTTTTTGCCGATATTATCCAGTGATCGTTTTCTCTACCTTTTTCGCCTACAAATATTGTGGAAGCGATCTGCTCTGCTAATTTCTTTATGTGAAGATATTGTAAATCTTTAACTAGGCTATGATCGAACGGATTAAAAAATAATGTATTATCCCAGCTAAAAGGGGAGAATAGTTGGATTTCATTATTAAAATATTTTTGACGATAGCCTGCTGTTTTTAGGTAAAGCTCTCCTTTGATGTCTAATACTACGCAAGAATTTGGCACACTTAATAAATTTGGGATAATCATACCAGCCGTTTTTCCGCTTCCAGGAGGTGCTACTACTAATGTCGAGAGTGGTTGCGTTGCACGTATAAATTTTGGGCTTGTGCTGTCAATGTCAAAACATCCTAGCACAAGTCCTGTTTTGTAGTTTATCTTCATCTTTTCAAAATCTGCTGGCGTTGCAAACCTTGCCGATCCATAATCTTCATTATCTCTTAGATATGGCATTAGCCACCAAATTATAGCGACCAAGAGTGGTGCTATTAGTGCAAATACCGCGACATAGGCTTTCATTTTTAACGTTGGCGTGCCAATATTTTGTAAAATTTTAAATGCCACAATTGGCACATTTACTATGTCAGGGTTAAAAATAAGTTTTACAACTACCAAATATGCAATTATTCCCATTATTATGGATGTTATGTATATTAATATCCACTTTTTAGCTGTAAATTCTTTGCTATTCACCTTGCAATCCTTTTATCTCTTTGTTATTAGGTTGCTTTGTTCGTTCTACGTCTATTTTTATTTTTAGCTTACCGATCTTGTTACTTAGTCTTTCTATTGCGTCAAAAAACTCATACATAGTCTTTTCTAGGTCGCTTTTAGCTTCTTCTTTTTTTATAATGTGAGCATTTAGGTGATATGCTATTTGGTTTAAATTTTTTCCGAGATGCTTAAATTCTTTCAAAAAATCAGCTAAAATTTCATTATTAATCTCAATTTGTTTTAGGGTTTGTGCATATTTTTCAACATGAATTAATTTTCTAACGATCGCAGATTTGCTTTCATTTCTTGCCTGCATCATTTTTGTTAAAATTCTTGCATCGGCTTCGGTAAAATAAATAAAATGACTAGATACTTTTTTCATGCGATCATCCTTGCAATATCTATCTCTTTCAAATTGAGGATATCTGTAATTACTCTTTTATTTTTTACCCTTGCTATTTGAATGATATAGTCAATTGCTGTCATTATTAGGCTATCAAGCATACTTTCGTCTACATTTGATAATCCACCGCCTAATATAATGTTTGTTTTTATTGCTTTTATGGCATCTTTTGGGTTGTTCGCATGTAGTGTGCTTAGGTTGCCTGCGTGTCCTGTATTATTTACTCTTAAAAATGAAAACGTATTTCTGATATCTATCTCGCCCAAGAAAAGCCTATCAGGTCGCAAACGCATTGCATTGTCGATCGCTACTTGGTAGCTATAAATTTCTGTTGCTATTTTCGGGACGGCAAGTTGAGTTTTATTTATGTTTTCAACTCTTAGTTCTTGGCTATCTTCTATGGTTACTACTCGCTCGCTTGGGTCTATTTCTCCCATTAGTGAGTTTAAAAAACTTGTCTTTCCGCTTCCAGTTCCACCGCTTAAAAGCACATTCTTTTTTTCGTGTATCAAGTCTTTTATTTTTTCATAGCTCCAGCCGTTATTTATGCATTTTTCACTTAGGATAAAGCTTTCGAGCGGATAAATTTCTTTGCTTGGTATCCTTATGCAGATTGCTATTTCGCTATTAAATAGGCTTGATTTGTGCTGTGCTTGGACACGATATCGCAAAAATGGACTTGGCAATTCACAAGACAAGTGACAATGGCTTTCATCAAAACGTTGATTTCTTCTAGTTGCCAACTCGACTAAAAAACTATTTAAAAATTTAGCATCTAGTTTTTCATCTTTTACCACTTCCCAGTGGTCGCCATAATCTATATTAATTTCGCAAGGCTGGTTAAAAATTAGCTCATTTGCGTTTAGATTTAGATATGGTTTTAAAACATTAAGAATGTTTTTTAAAATTATACTTTCACTCATCTTGCTCGTTTTGCTTTTGGTCTGGTGCTTGGCTCATTAAATTTCTTTTTTCTTCTAGCAACATCTCAAGCTTTTGTTTCTCTTTATCTGCATTCACTTGAGCTTTCTCGGTTTTCTTTACCTGTTTTGCTATACGCTCCAAAATTTTGTTATAAGCGTTTTGGTTTTTGATTTCCGCTTTAATATCTTCTAGTTGCACACTTGCTCCTTAATCGTTGAAATATTGCATTAAAACTTCGCCATTTTTAGGTTTTGCAAACCACATGTGATTTGTTGGTACTAAAAATATACGGCTTCCGCTTTTAATTTCAATTGTTGGTTTAATTTGACTTTGTTGTTGGATTATGTCTTGAACTACACTACTTACATCGCTTCTTGAATTAGAGTAAATTTCATTTACATAGGTGTTGTTTGCATTGTTTCCGCTATTAATTTTCGATGCTATGCCTAAAAGCAAAGCATTTGTAATTGTTGAGATTGAATATGCTATGCCGTATCTTTCCCAATATTTGTTATTGACTGCTCCAACTGCTCCTGTCATACCCATATTATCAGCCACTATTGCATCTGTTAGCATTATGTTTATGCCTTGTGGCGTGATAATCTCTCGCCATCTAATTTCTAATCGTTCGTTTCCGATTTTGGTGTCGTTGGTATAAAATCCTATTGCTTTACTTCCACGTGGTATCAATACGGCTCGCCCCATTGCGGCATATATATCTTGCTCTATTTGAGCCGTAACTATTCCGCTTAAATCCGAGCTTATTGCACTAGTTAATATGGCTGGGATTAGTCTGCCAGCTCTAATTGTGCGATACAGCCTATGCTCATTTGTGCTTATATCAACTGGCTTTTGATTTGAAAAGCTATCAACGCCATATTTTGAGCTGTTTTGATTTACGCTTTTTACTTCATTATTACGATTTGCTAAAATTTGCGCTCGCATTAGCTCCTGCATTCGTTTTTTATATGCTCTTTGGTTGTCTATTGCCATTTCTTGTCGCAATTGTTCTTGTTTGGCTTGAAGCTTGGCTTGTTGTTCTCTTGCACGCTGTGCCATTTGCTCCTGCTCTTGTATATCTTGCTCAGGCGTCTGATCTTGCAAATTTTGATTTCTTTGTGCATTTAAAGCATTTTGTTGTTTGTTGCCTAGCTTCTCGAGTCTGTTTAAAATCTCAGTTAAATTCTGATCTTCATTTGGTTCTCTCTTGCCAGCTTTATAAATATAATCATCTACTGGGAATTTTGAATTTTCGAATAGATGATTTAAATTTGTTTGATTTTGCAAATTCCTAATCTTCTCATCTTTTGCTTTTTTGCTTATATTTTCGTCATCAAATATTTCAGCCGTAGCTGTATTGGTGGCAAAAAGGGGGGCAGATATAACGCTAATTGTAACTATGCTTAAAAATAGTCTATTCCCCTTTTTCATTTTAAATTCCTTTAGTTTCATTTATTGTTTTTTTGTTTTCTTTTTGGTGCTGTCTTATTGCTTCTTTATCTGTATTTAGGTTTTTTCTTATTTCTTTTCTATCTCTTTCTTCTTGCGTTTCTTTTCTCTCTACGCACACATAGCTATCGCCACTTTTAATAGTAAATTTTGGATTTATGGTTTCGGCTATAATGTAATCTCCTATTACTCTTGTTTCCACTGGGCTGTCCTGCTTGTCGATAACTGCAAAAATTGTAGGAATTTGTGGCATTTCATCTTTGGCATATTTAAAATATGTAAATTTCTTGTCGCTAAAAATTTCTGCTGACAAAAGCCATTCATTTTCTTTTTTTGCTTTTTGCGTATAGCCAGTATAAATATCGCTCTTTAGCACTTTTAGCTCTGCTATGCCATCTTTTATGATTTTATATTTATCGCTTTCATCTTTTGCTTTGGCTTGCTTTGCTTTTTGTACTTCATCGTCTTGTATGCGAATTACAAAGCTTGGATCATTCGTATTCTTGTAATCTGTCGAATATAAATAAAATGTGTGGATTTTTCCATCGCTTGTAAAAATAGTTAGACTTGTATCAATTCCTATAAGCTGTGGGATTATCGCTATCGCATTTGCTTTGCTTGGTATTTGCTCTACTTTAAATCCTGTTTGGTCACCCAATACAAAATTATCTATATCATTATCAAATATAAGCGTTGTTGCCATTGCTTGGCGAGTACGTATTTTATGCGTCTTATTTGGTACGTATTTTATTGTTTGTGTATTTTCATATCCGCTATAATTTTTAGTGTGGAATTTGTTTTGTAGTGCTTTTAAATCTTGATTTCTTATAGCGTTTTGCATGAGCTCAAGCTCTTCTTTACTAATATCTTGTGATTGCTCTGCACCCATTCCGTCTTGCTCTGGTATTTGTGCCATTTGTGGTTGAGAACTATTAAATTTTGCTAGTTGCGGATGATTGTTCTGCCCCATACCAAATGGTTTTACCTTAAAATTTGATTGGACTTGGTTATTAATATCCTTGTTTTTGTCATTAAAAATATCTTCGCCCATTGAGCCGTTTTTTTGCTGTTCATTAACTAGTTCTTGTGTCTGTCGCATAATTGCACGGACTTCATTCATTTGTTCTTCGCTTAATCCACTTTGGTCTTGTTCTGCATTTAAATTTAAAACAAATAATGCTATTAAAGATAATCTAGTTAAATTTTTCATTTCTTATCCTTTTCATCTATTATCTGCGTTACTTGATATTTGTTCACTATAAAGCCTGTTGGGTTTTTCATTGTGTCCGCATAATTACTAGTTTGGTTACGGAAGTCATACTCTATTGCACTTCTATATTTTTTATAGCTAACTTCAGTGCGAGTTGGATTTGTAATTTCTGCTTGAAAATCTATCGTAGCTACATTTTGGCTTAAAATCGCTACATTTAGAATTTTTATATCTCTATAGTAGTTTTTGGTAGTGTAAATTGAATTAGGATCACTAACCAAATTTTCGAACGCTTCCCATACCTGTCTACTACTTTGCGTACGTATTTCGTTGTAACGCTCGGCATCATCTATGCGATTAATTAGCTCTCTATTTTTCACATATCCTGCAAGTATGCTTTTTAAAAGCTCTTCATTGTTTCTAACGTTTAGACTGGTATCGTCTATTGTCACAAACCTTGAGTCACCATCTGAAAATTTTAACAATACAGGCTTTGTCTCTTTAAGAGGTGTTAGTAGTGCTATCGCAACGGATAAACTTATGCTGACTATTGTTAAAGCAATGATCACATAAAACATATACGCTTTTATGTTTCGCTCCGCCTTAAAAATAAAATTTGGGTCTACTTTTTTGTCTTCGTATGCCATATTAACCTACTTGTATGATGTCGTAGCAAGCGCAAGGGCTTACTTTTTCTATTTTGCTTGGCTTATCAGCACATCCGCTTAAAAATATCATTAAAGCCGTTGTTACAATTACTGCTAGTTTCATTTTTAGCTCCTTTGTTCTTTGTGTTCTATATAGTATTTACGCCAATGTATTGGGCTTTCAGTCTTTAATTTTTTTATCAAATTTACGCTATCTGAGCTTGACGAAAATACTCTTAAATAATTTCCTAGGCTTGACAAATTGACATTTAGTTTTGCGCTCTCGTTTCGTAGCTTCATGTTTAAAAGCACCTGCCTAGCATTTGATTGAGTGTCTTTTAAGAATTTAGCTTCCGTAGGCGTTAGTCCTATTATCTCGCTTAGCTGATTTAGCGTATCTTCATTGTTTGTTGGGAAGATAAGAAAATTTGCGATATTGTCAAGAAATGATGAGCCACGCTCATTTCCGTTAAACAGGCTTATGTTTTGAAAGCCAAAGCATCCTACACCGCCTATCTTTCTCCACTCCAAAATACCTTCAAGGATTTTCTCTGACATTACTTCATCTCTTAAATAGTCCTTCAACTCGTCTATGAAACAAAAAAAGCCACGTATATTTTCGCTATTTTTTGCCTGATTTTTCAGTCTGTGAAATACATACATTGCGGTGAGGGCTGATACCTTTTTGTTTGGCAATATTCCATCCATATTTAGTACTGATAGCTGTTTTGTGAAATTAAGGGCATCTTCCTTGTTATCAAAAATTGAGCCCTTATAATTTCCAAATCTAGTTTTTAATCTTGCTTCATTATCAGCTGGCAGTGAGTCTATGAAATCGCTTAACGACAATATTTGATCCGCTTGCTTATTATCAAAAAGCCTATTTATTGTCTCTCTAATATCTTTTGTTGCATCATGCTCTTCAGGCTTTAGCTCTGCCATTGAGCTTAGCCATGATGCCAAGAATTCTCTATTCTCTGCTGTGTCGGCTAGGCTGAATGGATTTAGCTTAAACCCATCGCTTTCACTATCATGATATTCGCCGTCCATGTAATTCGTAAAGCAATACATACCTCTTAGCTTGTCCATTGCAAAAATGCTTACAGGATACTTAAAGAGGTTTGTCATTAAAAATTGAATTGTTGTTGTTTTTCCTGTTCCTGTTCCGCCTATGATCATTGTATGACCTGCTGGTCTATCTCCATCAGGTTGGCAGTGAAAGTTAAACAAAAATGGTGTGCCGTTTAAGTGCTTAAAAGTCGTAACTGCTTCGTCACCCCAATCATTCTGATTAAATCCAGTTACTTCGTTCTCAAAATTTGCGATCGTAGCTAGGTTGCTTATATTTAATGTTTTCTTTCTTGCATTTAAATTTCCACGACTTGGGAAGAGGCTAAAATATAGTGCCTTTTGGTTAATAGTCTCTCTAACAACATTTAAACCTTGATTTTCAAGGATATTTTTTAGTTCGTTTGTGCGATTATCCAGTTCTGTTAGGTTGTCGGCTAGGCAATATATAGAAAAGCTTGTTTCAACTAGGTTTTCCCTATCTGCTTGGATTAACTCCATCAAATGATCCAGTTCTTGTTGGACTAGTTCAACTGAGAAAACTCTAGTATCTTTTATTTTTTTGATCGCTTTGCGTTTTTCGTACGCCTTAAAGTAAATCATCGTCATAAACTCATGATCACTCTTAATCAAATTTGACGTAATGATTGACTTTATTTGCTCTGTTTCGTATGCCTTTACACTGACAAATCTTGCATATTTTGTTGTGCCATCATTCCTGTAAAATTCGATATAATCTTTTTTAAATTCGACATAAGAGCTAATATAGCTATCTGTAATTAATTCGTTTGTGTATCTTAAATTTGTTTCCTGTGCGTTTGAGTACGTCGCATAAAAATTAATTATCTCATCACTACTCATCTGGCGTGGCTGATACGTTGCCAAATGGTTTTTTATATTTAAGAGTGTGTTATTTAACAACTCCATTTTTTGTTTATAGTTTGAGCTTTCTTTATTTTTTTCGTCTTGTTCGCTAGTTACTTTGGTTTTAAAGCTTTCAAGAAATCCAGTTATATTTTTCGTCGTAGTCGATATAAGCATAAAATATTTGATTGAATAAATATCTTGATTTTTTTCCCATTTTTCAATTATTTCATTCGCATATTGATTTATATTTTTTTCGATATAGTCTTTAGCCTTGATTTTAGTTTTTTTAATGATTAAATTGGTCTCTACATTATCTCTTAGTGTAGTAAAAAACATAATTCGATTTAATAGATAATCCATTTCAGCGTCAAGACTAATTCCAGCGTAGCTTGTCCCCTTTAGTTCCACTGCAATTGTTATGTTGCCATCTTTGGTAACAATAGCATTCTCGCCGTATTTGCATGCGATATTGTTCTCTTTTGCCATTGTGTATATTTCAGGTTCGCCCAGCATTATTATTCTGTCAGCTTTTTTATTTATTTGACTTATTTTTGAGCGGATATCGCTATTTTTTTCTTTTTTTGTTTCAGTTCCAAGCTCTTGCTTGTCTTGTTTGTTTTGTTTCCAATCCCTAAAAACATCTATAAGTCCACGAGCCATTATTTAGTCCTATGCAAAAAATTTTCTTTGTGAAATTTTAAAATTTGAGCCGATGATCTCATAGATATCTTCATCGAAAAATTCCAAAATGAAAAAAAGGCAATATAAAACTGCAACGACTGCCAACGAATACAAAATCAAGATAAACCATGAGATAAATCCAATTACAAAAATAATTAGTAAGCTTGTTGTAGTTAGCCCCATTATTTTTGTTTTTCGTGTTAAATCCATATAGCAGTCAGTTACAACCATTTTATACTCGCTTTAATCTACATTGCTGCGGCGGTTAGCCCGTAGCAAACTCCTAGGATTATTGATGCGATAATTACAAACCTTATGTGCTGTTTAATTTGTTCCACGTTAAAAAGTGCTGTAAGCATGAGGACAATTATCCAGAGAATTCCAATAACGAGTATAATCGTATTGAGAACACTTGCAAGACTACTTCCTGCTTCTGTTACTTGAGTATTTACGTTTTGCTCAAGTGTTTTTAGCACATTTTGTCCGCCACCTGATCCAAAAAGAAACAATGGTGAGCACATTGCCATATAGAAAAGCTTTTTAGCTTTTGATAGGATTTTTTTCATTCCCTACTCCTTTGTAATTTATTTTGTTTCCGTTACTATATTATTTTTAAAAAACGGACTTTTTGTATAGATATTTTTAAGATGTATGTTTTTAAGGGAGTTCTGAAATATGATATAAGTTTTTCTTAATTTTTTATTTACTTTTTAATTTTTATAAAGTAACGTTTTTTTGGCACTTCATTTATT
>NZ_PPBR01000097.1:0-442 GCF_002913545.1 Campylobacter concisus
CTCTAAAGGCTTGCGCTAGATATAAAATTCTTCTCTCATTTGCATTTCTGATGCCATAAATCAAAGCGTTTTTCTCTAGGCTAAGGCTATTAAATCCGCAAAGATCGCGCTCTAGGCTACAAAGCGCCTTTTGGATGCTCTCTTTAAAGGTCCTACCAATCGCCATGACCTCGCCAACTGACTTCATCGCAGTGCCTAGATATGGGTTTGATCCTGGGAATTTCTCAAATGTAAAACGCGGGATCTTTGTCACAATGTAGTCGATCACCGGCTCAAAGCTAGCAGGAGTGCCAGTGATGTCGTTTTTGATCTCATCTAGGCTAAAACCAACTGCTAGAAGTGTCGCGACCTTTGCGATCGGATAGCCAGTAGCTTTACTGGCAAGCGCCGAGCTTCGGCTAACGCGTGGGTTCATCTCAATAACGATCATACGGCCCGTTTT
>NZ_PPBR01000098.1:0-670 GCF_002913545.1 Campylobacter concisus
CCTTTTGGCTGATCTTTTGCCTTGTTTTATTGTCTCCTATGGCTATTATGATGTCAGCTTTTTCATGCTCTGCGCTAAATTTACACTCACTAGCATCGTCTAAAAAAGCTATCTCATCATAGCCGTTATTTCTAGCGATGTCAGCGATCACAAGCCCATGCCCACTCGCTCCGTAAATGTAAATTTTCTTAGTTTTTGCCATTAAATTTCTCCGTCGTCGCCTGCCCCTCTTTGCTGACACCACTTCGTTTTAGCACCTTTTCGATGGTCTGCAAAGCGATCTTTACATCAAGCATAAAGCTTAAATTTTTAGCGTAATAGACGTCGTATTCAAATTTTTTCTCCCAGCTTATAGCGTTTCTGCCATTTATCTGCGCTAGACCCGTGATACCAGGGCGCACGTCATGGCGGTGCTTTTGCGTTTCGTTATAGATGGGTAGATACTCGACCAAAAGCGGCCTTGGTCCAATGAAGCTCATGTCGCCTTTTAGCACGTTAAAGAGCTGTGGCAGCTCATCGAGGCTAAGAGAGCGGATAAGTTTGCCAAATTTACCAAGACGCTGATCATCTGGCAAGAGCTCGCCATTTGCGTCACGCTCATCGCTCATCGTCTTAAATTTATAAATTTTAAAAATTTTCTCATTAAGCCCTGGCCTTGCCTGCGTAATAA
>NZ_PPBR01000099.1:0-26222 GCF_002913545.1 Campylobacter concisus
ATCACCACTAAATTTATGGCTCTCGTTTTTGGTATTTATCACTACATCAGCACTTAGACTAATGCCGCTAAGCTCTTTAAACCAAAACTCATCTTTTTGCACGCTAAAGCCAACAAGAGCAGGGGCAAAAATAAGAGACGGGTGAACAAATAGGTTAAATTTATCAGTTAAATTTAGTTTTTTAGATTGGTAGTAAATTAAATTTACTGCATATTTATGCTTCCAGCTGGAGCGGGCATATCGCCCTTTTCATCTACAAATGGAGGCCCTTTTTGAAGTAGTGCAGTCACTTCAGAGGCAACTTTTGGATCCATCTTAGCCATGATGGTTGAGATCTTTTTTGCATCAAGGGCGTAAAGTATGGTGGCTGCGTTTGATCTTGGCATTTGCGAGAGCACTTCGGCTGCTGCGCCATCTTTCATTTTGGCGTAGGATTCATTGACTTTATCGGTCGTCATCGTGCGAAGCTCTTTTAAAATTTTCTCATTTTTAGCGACAACTTCGTCGATCTCTTTGCGCTTTTGCTCGATCACTTTCATCGTCGCATTTAGATCAGCCTCTTTTTTGGCGAGCTTTTTGTTGTTCTCTTCATAAGCCGCAGCCGAGCTTGCTCGAAAGACCTCTAGGGCTTGGCGCTGCTCGTCGATGACTTCAAGCTCCTTTGAAATTTCCTCTTTTCTAGCTTCAAAGATCTGAGTACAATCAACTGGCACTTCAAAGCAAAATGCAAAATTTATGACCATAAAAAAGAGTAAAACAGCTCTCATCACGCCTCGCTTTTGGCTGCAAATTTCATAACCGCAAACTCATCAAGAGCAAGCGCTTCAGCCTTTTGTATGCGTTTTATCTCTTTTTTAAATTCTTCTTTTTCTAGATATTTCATCTTTTCATACTCTAAATTTGCATTTTTATATTTGTGCTCGTAGTGCAAGACCTCTTTTTTTGCTATCTCTAAGCTCTCTTTGCAGGCGCTTAGCTCGGCTCTTGCTATATTTATGAGCTCTAAATTTTCTCTTAGCTCGCCTATGTTGCCACTTTTTGGCAGGCTAAATTCGTTGAGCTTGGCCCTTAAGAGTGCTATTTTTTCTTCAGCATTTCTTACATTTAGCCTAGCAACGACGAGCTTAGCCTCTACCTTATCCATCTCCTGCTTTTTGACGCGGACGACGGAGGTAAATTTACTTTTCATCTAATGATCGTATCGCTTCTTTCAGGGCTTGTTGAGATGTAGCCAACCTTCACGCCAGTTAGCTCCTCGATACGCTCGATATATGCTCTTGCGTTTGCTGGCAGGTCTTCATACCTGCTGATGCCTTTTACGCTGTCCCAACCCGCAAGCTCTTCATAGATAGGAGTTGCATTTTCAAGATCTGTTGGCACGTAGTCTATGGTCTCGCCGTTATATTGATACGCTTTGCAAATTTTTACCACCTCAAAGCCATCAAGTACGTCAAGCTTCATAAGCGCATAAGTATCGACGCCATCAAGCCTTGAAGCATATTTTACGCTTACTGCATCAAACCAGCCACAACGTCTGCGGCGGCCTGTTGTTGTGCCAAATTCTTTACCGATCTCGCACATCTTATCGCCATTTGTGCCTTTGTCTTCTGTTGGGAAAGGTCCGTGTCCTACGCGGGTTGTATATGCTTTGATGACGCCTATTACCTTACCTATCTCTTTTGGATTTAGTCCAAGGCCTGTGCAAGCGCCAGCGCTTATGGTATTTGAGCTAGTTACATAAGGATATGTGCCGTGATCGATGTCTAAAAGTGTGCCCTGAGCGCCTTCAAGTAGGACTTTTTTATCTTCATCAAGCGCTTTCCAAACTAAATTTGTAG
The DNA here is from genome assembly GCF_002913545.1 of Campylobacter concisus. Taxonomy (GTDB): domain Bacteria; phylum Campylobacterota; class Campylobacteria; order Campylobacterales; family Campylobacteraceae; genus Campylobacter_A; species Campylobacter_A concisus_AV. The sequence continues at coordinate 1,839 of NZ_PPBR01000099.1, forward strand.
TGTTTGCGATAAATGGAGCAAGCACCTCTTTATATCTTTTTAGCTCTTCAAGCAGCTCATTTTCTTCAGGTATCTTTACGCCAAGAGCGTCAAATACAGGTTTATTTGTTTCAAAATCATGCATCAAAGCATCGCACAAGCGCTCTGGCTCAAGTAGCTCGCCAACTCTGTGACCGCTTCTACTTATCTTGTCTGCGTATGTTGGTCCGATGCCTTTGCCAGTCGTTCCGATCGCTTTTTCGCCTTTTAAGCGCTCTTTTGCTTGATCGACTTGACTGTGGTAGCTTAAATTTAAGTGTGCTTTGTCGCTTATATAAAGTCTGCCCTCTAAGTTGTCAAATTGTGCCATCTCAGTGATGAGCACCTCTGGAGAGACAACGACGCCGTTGCCGATGATATTTATGATATTTTTGTGCAAAATTCCGCTTGGGACAAGGTGAAGCGCGTATCTTACGCCATCGACCCAGATCGTATGACCAGCGTTGTGGCCACCTTGAGAGCGACAAATCATGTCATAGTTTAGTCCTAGCATATCAACTATCTTGCCTTTACCCTCATCACCCCATTGAACACCAACTACTAAATCAGCCTTTCTCATTCTTACTTCCTTAAATTAATTTTTTCTTCTATCAATGCATCAGTATAAACAGCGAAACCGCTGCTTGAAATATCGTCTATTTCATAGTTTCCGCCACTTGCTAAGATGGCGTTGTCTTTTAAAAATCTAAAAAATAAACTATCATAATATCTCATTTTTGAGTAATATAGCGGAACTATTCTTAAATTTTTATATTCTAGTGATTTGGCTACGTTTTGTAAATTTTTTAGCGCCTCTTTTAGCTTATCAGGGACTAAATTTATTATCTCATCAAGCTCGCTAGCGTCCTTTAAAAGGGCTAGTTTGCTAAGCCACGGCACGTTTTGGGATAAAATTTTTTCTAGCCATGAATTTTCAAAAATTTCTATCTCTAAGTTTAAAATTTCGCAAATTATCCTTGGGATTTGCATGTTGCTAAGCTGCAAACAAGCGCCGATCTCAAGCTCACTAAAGAGCTTTGCTACGATGTTTATGCTCTTTAAAATGTCGTTTTCGCCGATAAGCTCAGCGCCTATTTGATAAATTTCTTGGCTTGGGTAGCGAAAGACTGGCTGGATGTAAAACCACCTCTTTGGCTCGTTTGCTTTAAGTCTTCTAAGCACGATCCTAACGGTATCAACCGTGCTATCAGCCCTTAGACTTATCTCGTGGTTTAGACTATCGCTAAAGCGCAGAAGATTTGTCGCATCTACGCTTAGATGTTGATGATACGAAAAAAACGGCGTTACGATCTCGCTAAAACCCTCATCTTCTAAAATTTCACTCGCTTTTTGCTCGATTTTTCTCTTTAACTTCGCACTTTTTGCAAAGTAAAGTTTGCTTCCGTTTGGGATCTCGTGCTCATAAACATTTACATCACTCAACTCTTATCTCCTTACTAAAACCTAAATTTATATCGCACTCTTTGATGATGGACATGGCTAGATTATAGAGTTCACCGCTGTCGCTACTGCTTGCTAGTTTGCTTAAATTTATGGAAATTTCTTGATTAAATTTACCTATATTTTTTATCTCGTCTTCTATTTTTTGTTTTAGGCTTTGTGTTAGTTTGTCGTCTTGATTTAAATTTGCTATCACTTCGTTTGCAAGCTCTTTTAGCACGACTAAGCCTTTAAAAATCTCGAAATTTTCGTTATTTTTATAGTCTTTTATGTGCAGATATGGTCTTTCAAATTTAAATGAAGCAGCATCTTTTGCCAAAAGCGCTAATGAGAAAATGTTACCTTGAAATTTATCAAAACCAAGACCAAGTAAAAACTCAAGCGTTCTTTTGTCATCGATATTTTTTATAGTCGCATTTAGTCCAAATTTATCAGCCACAAACCTTATCATATTTATGCTCTCAAGCGCCTCTTTTGAGCTAAAGATATGCTTGCAAAATTTATTATCTATATTAAAGCGGTTTGTCTTTAGCATACCAAGAGCTTCTATCGAGCTTGAGTATGAGGCAAAGTCGTCAAGCGAGAAGTGTATGCCAAGCTCTTTATACTTTCTAACATAAATTTCTAAAACTTCTAAATTTGTAGCTGTTGCAGCGTCGATAACATCGATGATAAGCCCAGTTGGATCAAGGCTTTTATCCTCTTCAAATATCGCTTTAAATTTATGCCAAAATTCTTCTGTAAAGAGCTTTTTAACGCTTAAATTTACACGAACCTTTGCGCTTATGCCATTTTCTAGCCACATTTTTCTTGCTAAAAGCGCCTCTTTTATCGTAAATAAAGCGATATTACTCGATGCACTACTTGTCTTTATAAGTGGTAAAAAGTCGCTTGGATAGATGATCTCGCCATTTTTTCTCCATCTAATCAGCGCTTCAAAACTTAAAGTCTCGCCCGTGCTAAAGCTGATCTCTGGTTGAAATTCTAAAAACATCTCACCAGCGTCAAGCGCTTTTAAAATTTTTGAGCCATCTTCGTATTGGCTCTTAAAATAGACATCTTTTTTCGCATCAAATGTATAGCTTCTGTTTTTGCCACTTATCTTGGCTTGATACATCGCCCAGTCGGCTCTTTGTAGCACATCATCAGCTCCAAGCTCACTATCAGCTAAGGCTATGCCTATGCTAGTGCTTGCTTTTAGTTTTAGCTCGTCTATCTTTACTTCATCTGAAGCTAGCCTTAGCATATTTTGCGCTATCTCATAGACTTCGCCTAAATTTTCGTAGTTTATGACGCCTACAAACTCATCTCCGCCTATCCTTGCAAAGATATTTTTGCCATTAAACATAGCGCCTATCTTTTCAGAGATAGCTACTAAAAATTTATCGCCTATTTGATGGCCGAAGTTGTCATTTATACTCTTGAAATCATCCATATCAAGGTAGATGACGGCTATTTTTTGTTCATTTTTTTGTATGAGAGAATTTAACTTGTTGTAGAGTAAAAATCTATTTGGTAGCTTTGTAAGCGGATCGTGATATGCGATAAATTCTAAATATTTTTCATTTTGTGCTTCGTTATTTGCAAGCATTGCTAGCATGATATAGCCAGTTCTTTTCTCGTTCGCATCGATAAGCGGTAAAATTTCTATGACTTCAAGCTTGCTTTTGTTTTTATTATTTTCGCTCCAAACCTTGCCACTCCACGAGCCACCTTGGTTTATAGTCTCTATGATCTGGTGTTTTATATCGCTTAAGCCTTGCTTTATAAAGGTGATATATTTTAGATATACGCTATCTTTTGCACCCGCACTTTCAAAAAATGCGTCATTTGCGTCAATGACCCTCATCTCCTCATCAAGCAAGACGACCTCTTCTTTGCTAAATGAGAAAATTTTTGCAAGCAGGTCTTGGCAGATAAAGAAGCTATCTTCTAGGCTAAGGTCTCTTAATGTACCTTTTATCAAGCTTACTTCGCCAAATTCGTCGTATTCAAGCGCTTTTGCCCTTAGTCTAAAGTGTAAAATTTCTTTATCTATACTGTAAAGCTTGATATCTTTGATGTATGTTTGAGCATCTCTTAAGCTCTCAAAAAAGCTATAAAAACTATCAAACTCATCGACAAAGACCGACTTTGCTTGCTCGAAATTTAGAGTGCTTTGCGTGCCAAGAATTTTACTTAGCTCGTCTGAGATGTTAAGCATGTCGCTTCTTTTATCCCAAGTAAAGACATTTGCCTCACTCGCCCAAAGCAGCGCCTTGCTCTCTTTGCTTTGCTTTTCAAATCTCTCTTGAAGCTTTAGCATATCGCTAAGATCGGTAAATGAGTAGATGACCTTTTGCCATTCTGCATCGATAAATTTAGCCCTTATCCTAAATGGAATTTTCTTTCCGTAAGCGTTTGTCATATTTGCTATGAAATTTAGCTCTTCATTTTTGCTAGTTTGTAAAAAGGCTTTTTTATTTGCCAGCATGGCAGCTTTAAAGCTATCAAAGTCCTCGCTTGCGATGATGTCTTCTAAATTTATGAGACCTTGGCTTTGGACGTTAAAAATTTTCTCGATATTGTTTGTGCTTTGTATGATCAAAAATGGCTCTTGTGCCGAAGCGATGGCGATGACATTTGGCGATAAAAAGACGTAGCTTTTGATGATATCGTCATTTCTTTGTGTTATCTTTTCTTGAGTGATATCTTTTATGAGTATGAAATTTAGCCTTGTATTTTCTAGCTCAAAGCTACTTTGGGTTGCTAAAACGTCGATTATCTCGCCATTTTTACGCCTTAGCTTAGCCTCATAATATAGATTATTATTGATAGCGTTTTCTCTATCTTCTGCTAAATTTTTAGACTCATCTTCAATCAGTTCTTTGATATTTAGATCTGCTACGTCATCTTTTTTGTAGCCTAGATTTTCTAAAAGAGCGTTGCTAATGTCCGTGATAACGCCAGTATAAGCGTCAAAGACCACGATCTTTAAAAAGCTCTTTTCAAAGACATAGCCAAATCTACTCTCGTAGCTTTGTGCCGTCTCGTAAGCTTTATCTCTATCTTCGTAGAGTTTTTTGATGCTGTTGTTTAGCGAGATAAATTCTTTTATGTCAAATTTTTCATCAGTTGGCTTACTTTTATCTACCGCAAAAAGAGCGATTCTAATAAATGGAGAGAGAATTTTATCTTTTATATATGAGTTATCACGTAGCCAAAGTATACTAAATGCGACAAAACACAAGAACGAAAGCACGACTAGAACTAGCTGGATAAAGATCTGTACTTGCCTGCTAGAGCCTGTTATGACAAATAGCTTTTGCTCCTCTAGGTAGCTGATCTTGTAAAAATTCATATCCTTTAGTATAAAAATGATCTTGTCAGTTTTAAACTCGCCACCTTGCGAGATGTATTTGTTAAAGTCCTCTTTTATAAATTTTCTATAAAACTCATCTCTTGAGAGGTTGCCATCTTTATCGACCAAAAAGACGTATGCGGCAAAATTTTTGTTATAGCCTGTATCGACCTTCTTTTTTAAAAGATTTGGATTTAGCTGAATGAGAATTTTATTGCCATTTTTTAGCCCGTAAGCTATGTAGATATCTTTAAATCTTTTGTTTTTGTAAAATCTATCAGAGAGCCTAAACTCGCCCTCTTTGATGTCTGAAAACCATGAGATATCGTAGTTGTGTAACTCAAAAGCGCCCTCAAATTTACGCTGATAAAGCAAGGAGTTGTCTTTTGCTATCACGTAAAAAGCGGCGTAAAATTTACTTGTATTGCTATCGTCGTTAAATGGCTCTATGCCATTTTTAATAAGTCTTGCCTTTGTAGAGATGTTGTCTTTTACATCTGCAAATGTACTCACGATATTGTTTCTAGTGATAAAATTTAGCGTTGAAATTTCATACTTTATATCGTTTATGCCAGCAAATATGACAAAAAGTGCAAGAAAGATGAAGGCAAAAAGAAGTAGTGCTATCTTTACATAGAACCTCTTAAAAATCTGCAAAACTGGTTTAGCGCTATTTTTTTGCATTAAATTTAAGCCTCGCTTTTTAAAACTAGCCATGATTTTAACGCAAATTTACTTTTTTTAGCTTATAAAATGCCTTTTTGTTTAAATTTAAAGAGATCACAGGGCTTTTTGCCCCGTGAGTTAGTAGATCCAAGTAACTACTTCGGCTCTTTGTCTGCGTAGTTTTTCTGGTTGTGGGTTTAGGCGGTAGCCAAATGGCACTACGATAGCCACTCTTTTTTCGCTCTCATCAAGGCCTAAAATTTCATTTAAAGCGTGTCTGTCAAAGCCTTCTATCGGGCAACTATCTATGCCAAGGCTAGCGGCTGCGTTCATCATATTTGTCGCAGCTATCATGCACTGCTCGTGCGACCACTGAAAGGTTAGCTCATCGTCGTTTTTGAAATTTGATAGCAAAAAGTCGTGATAAAATTTCTGCCTTGCAGCGATAGCTTCAGGGTCTTTATCAGCCCTTCTAGCGATCATTTTATCGATATAGCTACTACCAACTTTTACCTCTTTGATCTTTGCTAAGATGACAACTAAATGCGAGCAAGAGGTGATTTGCACTTGGTTCCACGAAACGGCTTTTATCTTCTCTCTAAGCTCTTTGTTTTGCACGACCAAAAAGTCCCACTGCTCAAGGCCAGTCGAGCTTGGGCTTAGCCTGCCAGCCTCTAGGATAAAGTCAAATTCGCCAGCGCCTATCTTTTTGCTCTCGTCAAAAATTTTGCAAGCGTGACGAAATTTTAAAATTTCAAGATAGTTCATCATATCTCCTTTGTTAAATTTCTTGACATTATAAAGCGACTAGGTAAATTAAAAGAAATTTAGCCAGACTTTAGCTGGCCTTAAAATAGGCTAAATTTAGCCTGGAGTTAGTTTAAAAATATATCAAACTCGCCTTTTTGTATCGCCTCTGCGATGATGGCTGAGCGCTCATAACCAACCTCTTTTAGGCGCTTTAGAGCTAAATTTGCCTCATTTTCGCTAACAGCTAGCAAAAGTCCGCCAGAAGTTTGCGCGTCAAAAAGCACGATATCGGCCTCTTTGCTCACAAAATGCTTTGCAAATTCGCGGTTTTTGTAGCTTCCCTCTGGGATGATGCCCATATCGGCAAATTCTTTCGCGCTTGCGATCACTGGCACATCTTTTTCAAAGACATTAAAGCTAATCTTGTCGTTTAACATCTCACTTAAATGCCCTAAAAATCCAAATCCAGTCACATCGGTAGCGGCATAAACCTTGATGCCACTTAGCGCTTTTAGAGCGTAGAAATTTAGCTGAGCCATGATGCCTGCGACCTCATTTATTTGCTCCATGCTTAGTAGATCAGCTTTGATCGCTGTGCTTAAGATACCGCTACCAAGAGGCTTTGTAAGGATCAAAACGTTACCAACTTCTGCAGTGTTGTTTGCCCAGAAATTTTTAGGATTTACCTTGCCAGTCGCGCTTAGCCCATAATACATCTGCTGCGTCTCTATCGTGTGTCCGCCAACGATGACACCGCCACACTCTCTTACTTTATCGGCTCCACCTTGCAAAATTTCGCCTAAAATTTCAGGTGCAAGGTTGCAGCTATCAAAGCCCACGATATTTAGGGCGTTTATCACCTCGCCACCCATTGCAAAGACGTCGCTTAGACTATTTGCAGCAGCGATCTGACCATAGATAAATGGGTCATTGACTACTGGCGTGATAAAGTCAAGCGTCTGAACGAGTGCTAGATCGTCTGAGAGCTTGAAAACGCTCGCATCTTCGTTTGAGCCGATGCTTGAGAGCAGGTTTGGATGAGATAAATTTAAACTACTAATCGTTTTGTGAAGACCCGACGGGTCAAGCTTAGCAGCTCAACCAGCGGCTCTAACAAACTGCGTAAGCTTTTTGTCGTGATAGATCATAGTTTGATTTGCTCGTGAGTTGAGAGTATGTCGATGATCTCATAAGCGTTTGAAATTTCGCCAACTGCAAGATCGCTTACTAGTTTATAAGCCTCCAAGCAGCTTCCGCAGCTTAAAATTTGAACGCCAGCAGCTTCAAGATCTTTAAGCGGCTTAAAGCTTGGATGTGAGCGGTTTGTCGTCATCTTAACGGCGTTATTTACGCAGATGATTATCTTTGGTTTTTTCTCTACTTGAAGAAGTGCGCCTAGGAATTTTGATAGCAAATTTATGCCAACTTCGCCGCTACCTGCGCGCTCTTCGTTTAGATAGAGCACTTTTTCATTTTTTGGTGTTATGTCGCAGACAAATTCGTCAAAATTTGTAAGCTCAAGTGCGCTTTTGCCCTTGATGGCTAAAATTTTAGTCTCATTGCCATTGCTTTCTAGGCTAAATTCTATATTTTGATTTTTTAAAAATCTTGAGATATTTTCTTTTGGAGCTAGGGCATTTACGATAATCTCTAAGCTCTCTCCTTCATTTAAACCCTCAAGTGCGTTTTTAGTCATGATGACTGGTTTTGGACACTCTAAATTTCTACAATCAATTGTTCTTGTCATTGTTTTTCCTTTGTGATTAGTATTTCAAACCTTGAAACTGATTTTGGATTATAGCTAAAAAATATTAATTTTTTAAAAGGATTTGTGCTGTGAAATTTGCTATAAAAGTGAGTTTGACCCTGCGTAAGTCGCAAGGTCAAGATTAATTATTTTAAATTTGTGTAAGATTTCTCGTAGTCAGATACTGGGATCTTGTTTTCTTTAACAAGCTCTTGATACCAGTAGTGGTGAAGCACATAGACCTCTTCTTCTTCTTTGTATCCAGTGATCATCGACCAGATAGCGCCATGTATAGCGATCGCAGCCATATAGATATGAACTAAGAAAAATACCGCACAGACAATGCCAAGGCAGTTGTGGATAACTACGCTATATCTTAAAAGATCGATTTGTGATATGCCAAGCCAAGTAGCGACTGCTGGCTCTTTGAAGTCTTGAAAATACATAATCGCACCTGTGATTATCATCACGATACCACCAGGGATAGCGATCCAGTACCATGCTTTTTGACCAGCGTTAAATTTACCAGCAGGAACCGGTCTTTTCTTCTTTGATAGATAACCACCAACTATAAACATCCATCTGATGTCATACACTGCTGGGAGCATTCTTTTTGTCCAGCTAAAGAGCATCGGTAGCACAGAAATAGCAAATATAATGGTCGCTATATCGTGCAAGTATCTACAGAAACGCACAAATGTGCCACCACCTAGCTCTGCACCCCACATGATGATGATACCAGTTGGCACCAAGATGATCCAAGAGATCGCAGCTAAACCGTGAGCTATACGTATAAATACTGAAAAAGCAAGCACTTTTTTGCCCTCGTGACTAAAGTGTTTTGGTCCGATGATCAAAAAGTGTAGCACGAACGCGCCGATAACAGCTAAAATGATAGAAAGTGCAGCTATCGCGAAGTAGTCGTTGCCTTGTATAAAAGTAAATATCGGGCCCCATCCATGCTCATAAGGCTTGATATTTTCTATCCTCTGTGCTGCCCAAATGGTGCTGTCATATTGATTGACGCCAGTTGGTCCCTCAATGGCCATTGCCGCAACAGACAATGTAAAAAGTAGAGTAAGAATTCTCGTCATTTTATTCCTTTATTTGCTAAAGCTTAAATGATTTAAGCTTTGGTTAAATATGCTAAAATCACACAGCTATGCCGTTTTGCGGCTATTATATCAGAGCTAATCACAAGCAAACCTTAGCAAAAAAGATTACTAAAAATTTTATAAAAAACATTTAAGTTTTGTTAATTTTTAGCATTTTTGATCTGAAAATTTAGCTAAAATAAAGCCAAATTTTAGCCGAAAAAGGACCGCACTATGCATCTTTTTTGCCTTATATTTGATGAGTACGAGACGCTTGATCTCATGGGGCCAGTGGAGTTTTTAGCAAGGGTGCCTGAAGTGAAGATAAGCTACGTTTCGTTTGATGGTGGTATGAAAAGAAGCAAGCAAGGCTTTTTTATAAAGACTAAAAAGCTTAGTAAGATGCCAAAAGAGAGCGTTTTGCTACTCCCTGGAGGTCAGGGTACAAGGACGCTGGTAAATGATAGTGAGTTTATCTCAAGACTTAAAGAGTGCGTTTTGGCATCTCAAATTTGCCTAAGCGTATGCACTGGCTCAGCGCTCATCGCTCGCACCGGAGAGCTTGACGGCTTAAGGGCTACTTCAAATAAAAGGTCGCTTGAGTGGGTAAAAAGTTGCGGCGAGGCGGTAAAATGGCAAGAGCGCGCTAGATGGGTGAGGGCAGGTAAATTTTACACAGCTTCAGGCGTGGCTGCTGGCATGGATATGGCGCTTGGCTTTATCAGCGATCATTTTGGCAAGGAACTAGCCCAAAAGATCGCAAACGAGACCGAATACAACTGGCAAAAAAGCTCAAAGATAGATAAATTTGCCAAAATTTATGGGTATTAAATTTAAGGTGGCTCGCAGTTTTTATTAAAAAAGTATAAATTTACCAAATTTTGTGATGTGGCTTTAAATTTTAAAAAAGTAAAAACCAAAACAAAATATCTTTAATAAAAGTAAATTTACGGATACTAAATTTAAAGTAGCTCACAGAACTAACTAGAAATTTGCCAAATTTATCAAGTAAATTTGACTTTTCCTAAATTTTGAAAAACAAAAAATATTTTGTTAAAAGAGCGCTAAGATAAATTTATGGATAGCAAATTTAAACAGATCGCGGTCTTTTAAAAAAGTCAGAAATTTACGAAATTTGGCTGGCATATTTGATTTATCTTAAAATTTATCTTTATATACAAGAAGTCAGCATCAAAATACCCTCAATAAAATAGATCAAGATAAATTTTGTAGAGAATAAATTTAAATCAATTTGGAGTTTGCAGTCCAGCTTTAAATTTGTCAAATTTAGAGAATTTAAATTTTGAAAACGAAAATAGCTTCAAGATAAATTTTTAAATTTAGGCAGTTCAAAGCCCTTTTGGCGAAATTTGCAAGCCAGATAAATTTGACCTAAATTTAAAAAGCCAAATTTACCTTTAAAAATAGATTTTGGCCTAGTTTCTGCGTCTATACTCTTCGTATCCAAATTCATGGATCATTTTAACCTCGCCATTTTCTTTTAAAAGCAGAAGATCAGGCAGTTTTATGCCGTTAAATGTCGTATTTTTCACGATGGTGTAGTGGATTTGATCTTCAAAGATGACGCGGTCGCCGATTTTTAGCTCGCTATCAAATTTATACTCCGCGTCACCCGCTTCAAGCCCCACTATATCGCCAGCTAGGCAGGTATTGCCACCAAATCTATAAGCAAATTTGCCATTTTCACTCTCGCCTCTAACGGCTGGGCGGTAAGGCATGAGCACGGTATCTGGCATGTGCGCCTCGGCTGATGTGTCAAGGATAGCGATATCTTTCTCGTTGTGCACGATGTCAAGCACGCTGCTTATCAAAAAGCCAGTCTGCCAGCCCACAGCCTCGCCAGGCTCCAGATAGACCTCTACGCCGTACTTTTCGCGAAAGCGCCCAACTATCTTTATAAGTAGCTCCACGTCGTAATCAGCCCTTGTGATGTGGTGGCCGCCGCCCATATTTATCCACTTCATCTTTGGTATAAACTCGCCAAATTTTTCCTCAAACGCCTCCAGCACGGTCTGCAAGCTGCTCGCACTCTCCTCGCAAAGCGCGTGAAAATGAAGCCCAGTGATGCCATCAAGAAGCTCTGGCTTAAAATTTTCCCTTGTGATGCCAAGCCTGCTAAATTTACCGCATGGATTGTAGCTGTCAGTTGGCGCAAGTGAGACCTCTGGATTTACGCGCAGGCCACAGATGATGCCATTTTGCAGGGCAATGCCTTTAAATTTTTGCCACTGCGCAAAAGAGTTAAATGTGATGTGCTTTGAAATTTTTAAAATTTCATCAAAGTCCTCATCTTTAAAGGCTGGGCTATACGTGTGGATCTCGCCTTTTACGTATTCGCTTGCAAATTTAGCCTCATGAAGCCCACTGCAAGTCGCTCCGTCAAGATATGAGCCCACCAAGTCCATCACTCCGCTAAATGCAAAACCCTTAAGAGCCACTAAAATTTTAGCTCCACTTTGCTCTTTTACATACTTTAAAAGCTCCAAATTTTTACGTACTTTTGCCTCTTCGCAGACGTAGGCTGGGGTTTTTATGCTTTTTAAAATTTCGTTCATCTTCTATCTCTTTTGCAAATTTTCAAATAAGTATATCTAAATTTATTTTTAAGTAAAATCAGCAAAAATTTCAAAGGATAAAATGTGGTAGAGATCGAATTTCTTGGGCCTATTGGGCTTGAGAGTATAAAAGTAGAAGCAAAAAATTTAGGCGAGGTAAAAGCGGCTTTAAGCGAGAAAGAAGAGCTTAAAAAGTGGCTAAATATCTGCGCTGTGGCTGTAAATGACGAGATCGTAAGCGATATAAATTTCGCTCTTAAATCAGGCGATAAAATTTCTATCTTACCGCCAGTTTGTGGAGGCTAAGATGCAAATTTATAATGGTAGCTTGGACGTTCAAAGCATCACAAATGAGTGGTATGATGAATTTAAAGATAAAAACTGCGGCGCGCTCATCACTTTTGTGGGCATAGTAAGAGAAGAGGGCGGGATTTCGGCGCTTAGCTTTGATATCTATGAGCCGATCCTTAAAAAATGGCTAGATGCTTGGCAGGAGCGAGCCAAAAAAGAAAATGCCTACGTGCTCTTTGCTCACTCAAAAGGCGATGTGCCAGTGCATACGAGCTCTTACGTAGCAGGTGTTGTTAGCCCTCAAAGAAAGGTCGCACTAAGGCTAATAAACGAGTTTGTCGAGGACTTTAAGGCAAATGCGCCGATCTGGAAATACGACGTGATAAATGGCGAGAGAATTTACGCCAAAGAGCGCAGCCAAGCGATAAATGGCGCCGGACTTTTGGCATAAGAGGGCAAAAATGCTAACCAAAGAGAGTAAAAAAGATGTTTTTTGGGCGCTAGCCTTTGGGCTTGGGCTCTTTGTCTTTAGCGTCGCTAGCTACTTTTATCTTGATCTTGGTACGCCCTCTCTTTTTGGCATCATCGTTGGCGCAGTTTCAACCTTTTTTTGCGTGAGAAAGATCTTGCAAAACAACTTTTTTGAGATAGATGATGATGGATTTGTCATAAAAAAAGGCTCAAAACATATCAAATTTTTCTTTAAAGATATCGATGAGATCGCCATTAAGAGCTTTGGCGATAAGAAAAAGGTCGATGCGCTAAGTGTTAAATTTAGAAAAAATCGCCTGGATAGAGATGCGTGTTTTGGCTTAGTGCAAGCGCTTGGCGATGACATGATCGTCATTTTTGACAGATATGAGCTTTCTCAATTTACACTTTCAAAAGAGCTTCGAGACAGGCTGGCTAAATTTAAAGATAGGGCTTAGTTAGGTAAAAAAATAATTATTTTTTTACCCTTTGCCTAATTATTTATAATTTAAATTTTTATATAATAATTATCAAAATATATAGCAAAATTTTACATTATTTTTTACATTATTATACTATTTCTAGCAGTTGCTTAATTCTATTATCCAATAAATTTTTATAAAAATATATGATGATTTATATCAATATCTTATAAGAGTTTTTCATTTATAATTTCGATAAGAAAAATCATAATTGTATTTTAAAAGGAGTTTTTATGAGGCAAGTTTTAAGCTTAATAGTTTTTTCGTCACTGCTTTTAGCAAATGAAGCAAATTTGGACATTATAAAGCCTGTTAAAGAATTTGCGCCACCGCCAATTATAACGCCAAATGTTGCGCAAAGTGCCTTTGTGGAAAATCAATTTGACCGCACCCAAAGAAGCGAGTATCCATTTGTGACAAATTTACTTGATAGCTCAGCGGATATGTTTCATATCTCAGCTGGAATGTATGGCAAAAGCTTTTACAACTCATCGCTTTTTAAATATCGTGGCACAAATTTTTATACCATTTTAAACGCAAATTTCACCAAGGCAAATAGCTATAAAGACGGAAGTGGCAAAAAATGGGACTATGGTTACAATAGGCAAGGCCAAAGCGCTATCTTAGGTTTCGTGCCAAATGAGCTTAGCGAGCTTAGACTTACGTTTTTAAGGGATAATATCGATAAAGACAAGCAGCCAGAACACGCGATGGATGCCTTTAAAACGACAAGAAAAGTTGGCAAACTAAATATCAGGCTGGGCAAAGAAGACCTTTCAAATACGCTAAATTTTGAATTTATCCTAAAAAAGATTGAGCGAAAAGCTGATAATTTTCATCTAAGGGATGCTAGCCCAAATGTAAAAGTTGAGATAAAAAGAGATGTGCTTGAGACAAATTTAAAATATGATGTTGATTTTGCAAGCTTTCATAATCAAATAGGCGCTGGCTTTGAAAAAGATAAACATGATGGCAAAAGATACATAAAGCAAGGCAGCAACTGGGTATTTAACGGATACAGATTTGCTGATGTTAGAAATGATAAATTTATGCTTTTTGACACACTTGCTTATAAATTTAATGAAGCAAACGAAGCTTCTCTTGCCTTAAAATATGAAGAGCAAAGAAGCAAGCTTAACGGGCTTGATACTAAATATTTCGCACTAAATCCAGCCATTAGCACCACTCGCGGGCTAGTTCGTCAAATTTATGGCGAAGACGTAAGTGATAAGATCAAAAAAGATGCTTTTAGCGCAAGTTTAAAATATAAATTTACACCAAACGACAAGGATAGCTATTTTGCAAAACTTGAGAGCCTATCTCGCTTGCCAAGCAATATGGAGCGTTTTAATACACTTTATGGTGCGGGCGATAATGGCTGGATAGCAAATCCAAATTTAGAGCCAGAAAGGCACAATAGAGCAGTTGTTGGCTTTAAATTTGGTAGCCAGTTTTATAAAGAATACCTAAACTCCTTGCAAAACAAAGACGCATTTGGGTTTAGTGGGCATTTCATCGCTGATAGCGTAAAAAATTTAATCATTTTTGATAGACGCCATTCAAAAGCCGCCATGCCATTAAATAAAAATGCTGTCATCTCAAGAAACGTTGATGCAACGCTTTATAGTGTAAATTTAAACTCAGAATATAGCTTTGCAAGGCACTTTGGCTTAAAAAGCTCACTTTACTACAACTACGGACAAAACAAAACAGATGGCAGACCGCTTTATCAAATAAGGCCTTTTGAGGCAAATTTTGCGTTTGACTACAAAGACTATGCAAGCTTTGGTAGCTACAACCTAGGCACTGCACTAAGACTTGTTTCAAAGCAAACTAGGGGCGATTTTAGCAAGCAAAATGGTCTAGGTATCGACAAGAAAGAGGCAGCAAAGGGGTTTGGCTTGCTTGATCTTTATGGCGGCGTAGAGTTTAAAAACAAAGTTGGCATAAGATTTGGCGTAGCAAATTTATTTGATAAAGATTATGCAGAATTTATCAGCGGTGATCACGTAGCAGCACTTGATCCAGTAGTCGTTCATGCCCCTGGCAGGACATTTTTCATTAGCTTTCACAGCAGTTTTTAAAGGAGAAAAAGATGTTAGATAGAAGAAAATTTTTAGGACTTAGCACAGCTTTAGGCGTTAGCGCATTTGCACCAAATTTATTTGCAAAAGAGAGCTTTAATATGTGGGGCGCACCAGCGATCCCAAGTGTCATAATGGCAGTTGCTGCACTGCAAGGCGAGTTAAATAAAACTTATGATGTGAGCCTAAATATCTGGAAAACACCAGATCAGCTTCGTGCAGGCGTAGCTAGTGGGGATATCAAGGTCACGATGTCGCCATCAAATGTCGCTGCAAATTTAAGAAATCAAGGGCTTGACTTTGCGATGTTAAATTTACTAACCCTTGGCGTGATGAACGCTATGGTCAAGGATGAAAAGATCAAAAATTTAGAAGATTTTGTAGGCAAAAAGCTAGTTATGCCATTTCGAGGTGACATGCCTGATCTTGTTTTAAGAGCACTTTGCAAGAAGCGAGGCATAGACGTTAGCAAGATAGATATCACCTATACAGCAACACCGCCTGAAGCTCTACTTTTATTTTTACAAAAAGATTTTGACGTTTTATTAGTCCCGCAACCTCTTGGTGAAGCGACTATTTTGCGTGGTAAAAAAGCAGGCGTTAGTGTGCATTACTCAGTTGATTTTCCAAAAATTTGGGGCGAGAGTTTTGGTACAAAACCGATAATCCCAATGGCAGGCATTATCGTAGAAAAAAGCTTTTATGAGAAGAGCTTAAATCTATTTGATACGCTTCATAGCGATCTTAAAAATGCTCTTTCTTGGATTCTTGAGAACAAGCAAAGTGCGGCGAAGATTGGCTCAAGTTATTTGCCAGCTCCAGAAGTGGCACTTGCAAATGCCTTTGATAAGGCAAATCTAACAGTTACAAAAGCAAATGAACTACAAAGTGAAATCATGGCATTTTTTGAAGAAATTTATCAGTTCAATCCAAAATTTCTAGGCGGCAAGATGCCAGATAAAGGTCTATTTTTATGATACTAATCGACGGCGTTAAAAAAGATCGCTCAGCCTTTTTAAAAATGATTGACTATTTTTGGGGCGGATTTAGCGGACTTGCCGTAGTTTTTTTGATCTTAGCTATTTGGCAAGTGGGAAGCGAGTTTAGCTCCCCACTCCTACTTCCGCCACCAAAAGATGTATTTTTTAAAGTCTGTGAAATTTTGAAAGATTACAAAAATAGCGAGATAAATATAACGCTTTGCAGATCACTAGTTGGGGTTAGCACGGCAACATTTTTTGGTATATTTTTAGGGCTAATAGCAGGTAGTTTTAAAAGCTTTGCAGCCTTTTTAAAGCCTGTCATTACCTTACTTTTATCGATGCCACCAATTATTTGGATAGTGCTTGCTATTTTTTGGTTTGGATTTGGAAATTTTAGCACCGTTTTTACTATCTTTATAACCGTTTTACCGCTTACTTTTGCAAGCTCGGCAGTTGCTATGAGTAGCGTAGATGAAGAGCTAAAAGAGATGTTTGATGCCTATCATTTAGGCTTTTTAAAAAAGATAAAACATCTCTACATCCCACATCTTACAAGCTATATCATAAGCTCTGTTAGCGTAGCTGTTGCAATGGGTGTAAAAATAGTCATAATGGCTGAACTACTAGGTGCAAATAACGGCATGGGAGCAAAGATAGCAAATGCAAGGGCAATGCTTGAAACAACCGAGGTAATGGCGTATGTTCTTTTAAGTATCGCTCTTATAATGCTTTTTGAGTATCTCATTATTGAGCCTTTAAAAATAGCCCTGATGCCTTGGAGAAGATGATGCTTGAGCTTAAAAATGTAGAGTATGAAATTTTAAGAGATAAGGTCGTAAGAAATTTTAATTTAAAGGTAGAAAAAGGCGAAGTGGTGACGCTTTTTGGACCATCAGGTTGTGGGAAAACTACCATTTTGCGCCTTATTAGCGGACTAAATGAGCCTAGAAAAGGGGAAATTTTTAATAAATTTAAAAAAATGACATATTTTTTTCAAGAAAATCGTCTGCTTACATGGAAAAATGCTCTTGAAAATGTGCTTTTGGTTATGGATAAAGCTGATCAAAACAGCGTTTTAAAGCTCTTTGCTAAGGTTGGCCTTAGTCAAAAAGACGCACTAAAATATCCAAATGAACTAAGCGGCGGTATGCGCCAAAGGGTCGCTTTCGTGCGGGCGATCGTGACAAAACCTGACCTTCTTTTAATGGATGAGCCATTTTCTGGGCTTGACTATGATATGAAAGAAATTTTGATCGATATCGTTAGCCAAAGAGTGAGCGAGGGCATGAGCATAATACTCGTCACACACGACAGAATGGAGGCCATAAAGATGTCAAATAGAATTTATTTTCTCGCAAATAAAGGTGTGATCATACAAAAAGAGCTTGTTTTAGACGAGGCTTTTAAAGACCGTGATTTTGCATTTATCAGCAAAACAATAGATGAAAATTTTAAAGGGCAAATTTATTATGATTAACAACTTTTTTACATATCCTATGAGAATATTTTTTCTCACGAGTGCCGCCTGTGCTGTGCTGGGGGCTGCTATATTTTTTACACCAACTGATTTTGTGAGTTTGCATAAATTTATATTTTTACACCTTTTTTTGGCACTTGCTTATGCTGGTTTTTTACTCACTGGACTAACCGACTGGACAAATTTCAGCTCTTCACTAAAAGTCCATGCTTACATTTTGTTTTCACTATTTGCAACTAGCTTTATAGCAGCACTTTTTAGCTTATTTTTAGCACATTTTTTTATCACACTTTTTTGGGCATATCTAGTGACGCTTTGTCTTTATATGATCTGGCGAGATAAAAATCTTGATCAATTTGGCGTACTTGGCTTTTTGTTTGGTATTTTAGGCTTTGAAATTTACTATCTAATAAGTGGCAACGAAAAATTTTTAAATTTGCAAATTTATCTTCATATCATCGCTATCTTGCTTATATCATATCGCGTTAGCGTTGTGCTTGGCAGAGAAGCGCTAAAGCGAGAAAACGATATGGATGAGGCTATTTTTGTGCCAAATTTTATCTATAAAAATATTGCTATTTGCATGACTTGTGCGTTTTTGCTTTTTAATATATTTTTTGAAAAGAGTATCGGCACCTACTATGTAGCTATTGCTTGCGGATGTGCGGTGCTTGCAAAGCTTAAAGAGTGGCACTATAAAGAGCTTTTGAGGCATAATTTTGTGATTTACTATTACTTTATGCAGATATTTTTAGCAGTTGGATTTTTAGGCATAGGAGCAAGTGGGCTTTTAAATTTAGGTCTTGAAGTAAATTTTATGCACTTAATAGCCATAAATGCTGTTATTTTTAGTGTTATGCTTATTTTTAATATCGCTGGACTTCGTCACAGCGGACAAGAGCTTGAGTTTTTACGCCTTAGCAAAATTGCATTTATTTTAGTCCTTTTAGCTGGCGTTAGTAGAGGAATTTTGGCATATTTTTGGAGTGGATTTTATATTCATCTGCCAGCCACTTTGATAGCACTTGCTTTTATCTTTTGGCTCATAAATTTTTATGCAATTTTTAGAGATAATGAATTCTCTGAGGATCCTGAATGATATTAATTGGTATAACTTTCAAGTTTTTCGTGGTCGATGATGAGAAATTCGTGCGGTGTGATCTTTCTGATGATGTCGTCTTTGATAAGCTCATTAAAGGCTGTTGAGGCGCTTTGGCGCTTTAGCCCAACAAAGCTTGATAGCACCTTTAGAGAAAATGGCAAAAATACGTATCGGTAGCCGTTTTGGTTTAGGTCTTGCTCGCGCGCAAGTTCGATTAAGAAATTTGCTATCCTGCCCTTTGCGTCCTCAAAAAGTATCGACTTTGTGATCTGGCGCTGCACGATGATGGTGTTTAGTGTGGTTGTTAGTATCTCGCTGGCGGCTTTTGGATTATGTAAAATTTTACCTATCTCATCTAGTCTGATAACGTAAATTTGGGCATCTTCAAGCACTTCAAATGCGCAGTTGTCATCAAGTATGGCGATGTTGTTTTTTTCTAAATGATAAAGGATAAATTCCTCGCCATCTTCAAAAAATGAGAGCTTCGCAGAGCCGCTTTTTAGAACGATGATCTCGATATCTTCGGCGTAGATCGTGCTTGTCTTTGGCAGCTCTTTAAACTCAAATTTCTCCAGCTCATCTTGTGTTAAGATATCTAAAATATGCGTTTGTAAAAGCCCTAAGCGTGATTTTTTCATCTTTCTCCCAAAAAAGTGTAAGGGCTGATTTTACTTTATAAAGCATTTAAATAAGTTGAAATTTCTCTTTTTTGGTGTTACTTTTTTTCAAATTCTTTTAAAAATAGTGATAAATTCGAGGGTCTTGGCTGCATAAACTGCAACCAAATTTAAAAGCCGTGGAGCTTTTTTAGCTTCTCATCTATTGGTTTTTTGTGTCCATCTTTTGTCACACTAACATAGGTCGCGATAGCACTTGTGACGTGTATAGTCTCTCTAAAACCACCGTCATTTAGCCTAAGTGCAGTTACTTCTATCTGCGTTGTTATCGATGTTTTGCCAACTGCGATGATCTTTGCGTAGCAGCTTAGCACGTCGCCAACAAAGACTGGTTGTTTAAAGATGATCTCTTTCATCGAAATTGTCACAACTCGCTCAGGTGAAATTTCTCTAGCTGCCTGAGCACCTGCAAGGTCGATCTGGCTCATTATCCAGCCACCAAAAATATTTCCAGCTGAGTTTGTATCTTTTGGTAGCATCACTTGCTTGATGCGTGGCTCGCCAAAGTCCTTTAAAATGTCCATTTTTTGCCCTTTAGATTTTAAATTTTTGGTAAATTGTAGCAAATTTTAATGGCTTTATGCTAAAATCCTGCAACTTTAAGGGATGAAAATATGAATGATTTTAAAAGACTAAACGAACTTACAAAAGAGCAAAAATCCAAGCTAAACGCGATTTATAAAAATTTAGACAACGAGCTTATAAATGAGGCTGTGAAAATTTGCGGCCTTACTGGCACACCGAGCCAAAAGCTAGCCCTTGCAAGAAGGATAGTTGATCTTAAAGTTGATCCACTTCAAAATGAGCTAAAAAAGCTAAATTTAGGCGAGGACGAGCAAAAACGCGTGCTAAATTTGATTTATGGCTACGTTAGAAATTTATATGAAAATCTGCACGCCCAGCTTATAAAAAAGGCACGTGATGAGCAAATTTTAGACCCGTTTTATCAAGCCTTTGTAGAGGCTATGCACGAGCTGGGGCTTAGTCTAAATGCGTGGCAAATTTCATGGCAAGAAAAGATAATAGACACCACAAATAAAGAGTTTGAAGCTAAATTTAAAGATTTAAGTGAGGCAAATGAGTTTATCACTAAAAACGGCTTATTTCAGTGTGACGCTAACGGCGTAAGAGCTGATAGAACGTATGGTGCAGTTTGCAAAGAGGGCGAGAAATTTAGCTTTTTGCCTTACGCGCTTGCCTTTAAAGATGAGGTAAAAGAGCTTAAAAAAGTATTTGTAAAAAATCTTGAAATTTTAAGAAATTTAGCCCAAAATGACGAGCAAAAATCTTATGTAAAATACCTTGAAAAGTTGCAAAACGCCTTTTGTGAAGAGGACAATGCTAAAGTGATAAATGCTTGGCAAGAGGCCGAGATAGCGTGGATGGATGTAAAAGGCGCGCTTCAGCCAGGCCATCCGCTAGAGTATTACGAGGACGCCTACACGCACGCGGTTGCGCTTGAGTGGGACATCAGGCTAGTTGATAGCGAGGGCATTGACGAGCTTAAATTTAAAGAAAAAGTGGCAAAAACTTATAAAAGCGTTTGCGAAAAGATCAAATTTGATAACGCCGCGACAAACAGAGCAGTTAGCGAAAATATCGCTAGAACGCAGCTTTATATAAGCGTGCCGATGATTTATTATGGAGCCGAGCTAAACGGACTTTTTAGCGCTCAAGTCGTGCCAAATGATGAGAGCGTGAGCGCAAAATGCGGCAAGAAAATTTTTGCCTTTGTAAATCACGTCTATGAGGGCGCAAAAGCAAAGCCTTTTATGAAGCTTGGGGCTGAAATTTTTAGCAAGGAATTTTTGGATTTTGGTAGAGAGATTTTATTTTTAAAGCCAAAAATTTGGAAAAAAGTATATGAAATTTCAACGATCGGCCATGAGTTTGGCCACATCCTCTTTATCGGGCTTGATACTGAGATGAGCATGAATAAAAGTGGCGTCTTTAAATTTATCGAAGAGTACAAGGCGACGACTGGCGGGCTGGTAAATTTCTTCTTGCACGAAGAGGCGGAGTATAAAATGGCCGTCTTTCATGAGCTAATAGCCCGTGCGGTTGGGCTTATCGCGTGGCGAAAGGTCGATGAAGTTAGGGCTTATTACTGCGAGGGGCTCATACATATTAGTTTGCTTTTTAGAGCTGGAGTGCTTAAATTTGATGGCAAACTAAGCGTGGATATGAGCGAGCAAGCCTACGCTAAATTTAAAGAAATTTGCTTACAAAACTATTACGAGCTAGCGCAAACATACGCTAAAAAAGCTGATGCGAACACGTTTTTGGAGAAATTTTGCCAAAAAGATGAGCAGAGCTATCTGCCAAAAGATGAAGAGTGCAAGAAATTTGTTGAGCATTTTTACGCTAGGTACGAGGCTATTGGCAACGACGTCGATGATAGTGGCGAGTGGCAAAGGTGGCAAAAGCTAGCCCAGGAAGCGGAGAGTAGCCGTGCTTGATAGAGTGACAAATTTTCACAACGGCTCATTTTTATTTATATTTGCCCTGATTATTGCTTATTTTTTTGCTATTTATCTGGGAGATCAGTTTTCTATAGATATATTATCTATAAGCATTGAATTTGTAATATCTTTTTTTTTATTCTTTTTACTAAAAAACAGTAGAAATTTATTATCATATTGGCTATATATTTTTTTGGGATTTGCTTGTTTGACTGTATCAAACATCCTTTTGCTTTTTTATGATAAATTAGCTTTTTTACAAGCAAATATTTCACAAGCAAAACTTATACAAGTTTTATATCTTGTGCCATTTTTATTATTTTTAATATCTTTTGTGGTCTTTTTTGTTAAGAAATTAAAAAATGTTGTCTGGCATCAGGTAGCTGTTGATATAATTACTCTATTGCTCTTAAGTATTAGTCTTTTTTGGTTTTTAATATTTGATAGAAAAGTTGAAAATATTCCTAATCAAAGCATGACTATAAACTTTGTTTATGTTCTTATAGATATTTTGATTCTATGTTTTATACTTAATATATCTTATACATTAAATTTTAATAGTTCAAGAAAAAATACATTTATCTTAAAACGTATAAGTATTATTTTGTGTTTAATAGCTTTTTTATTTATATGTATTTGTGATATATATTATTCGTCATGGGCTTTTATACACTTTGGTGGCACTAGATTGCATTATGAGAGTTTATTTAATATTGCTTTTTTCATTATATTTGTTGCATGTTTGCACCTTAAAGAAGGTGAAGCAAATAAAAAGATACGAAGTCAAAGAAAAGATTATAAGAAAGTTATTGTATATAAATTTATAGCTTTTTTTGTTGTGTCGATATTCTTTTTAAGTATTTATAATACTTGTAGGCTTTATTCTGTATGGATGATTTTTATTTTAATGATTTTAATGGTTTATGTAGCATTAACATATGCTATACAAAGCGCAATTATCATGAAAGATTTGGCAAAAAAAGAGAGATATATTATTGCAGCAATCGATGAAGACATTATGCGTAGTTTAGAAGAACTTAGAAAAAAAAATGAGCGCTTAAGGCAGCTTAGCGAATTTGACTCGCTCACTGGGCTTTTAAATAGACAGTCATTTTTAAGCAAGCTTTCAGAGATGATAAAAACCAAAGCGCTTGGCGAGAAGATAGATATTTATAGCATCGACATCAACCATTTTAAAGCTATAAACGACTCATACGGTCACTACGTGGGCGATGAGGTACTTTTAAAGCTTTCTAAAAATATCAAAGCTATCTTGCCAGAAGGTGCTATCATCTCAAGATTTGGCGGAGATGACTTTATGATAGTTTTAAAGCAAAAAAATGAGGGGCATTATAGAGAATTTTTATACTATCTGCTAAACATCATAGCCGAGCAAATCTCAGTTGGCGACTATAAGATAGCTCTTGGGGCAAAGGTTGGCGTTAGCTCAACTCAAACAAGCGAAATCTTAGCTGATGATCTTATCATGCAAGCTGGAGCGGCACTTGATGCAGCCAAAAGAGATGTCAATACAAAATATGTCTTTTATGATGATATAAAAGAGATCATTCAAGAGAAAAACTACATAGAAATTTTGCTAAATTCTATGAATTTTGATGAGGAATTTAGCCTAAATTTCCAGCCGCAGTATCTGCTAAATGGTAAAAAGATAATAGGCGCTGAGGCTCTTATAAGGTGGAACTCTCCAGTAAAAGGCTTTGTAAGTCCAGCTAAATTTATCCCAGTAGCAGAGCAAAGCTCTATCATAAATACAATAGGAATATGGGTGGCAAAAGAGGCCATAAGGCAGATGAGCTACTGGAACAAAAAGTATGGCATCAGCCTAAAAGTTGGCATCAATATCTCGCCAAAACAGGTTGATAATGTAAATTTTGCATCAGATATCTTTGGCTATGTCGAAGAATTTGGCATGGATCCAAAGTGCGTTGATATCGAGCTTACAGAGGCAAGCCTCGTCAATGCCGAAGAGATCATGCAAACAGTCTTAAAGAAATTTTCAGATAAAGGCATGAGCATCTCGATCGATGACTTTGGCACCGGCTTTTCATCGATGAACTACATCAAAAAGTATCCACTAGATAGGCTAAAGATCGCAAAAGAGCTAGTTGATAACATCGCTATAAATGAGATCGATAGAGACGTTGTAAAAAGCGTTATAACTCTAGCTAAAAATATCGAGCTAAAAACGATCGCTGAGGGTGTTGAAGATGAAACTCAGCTTGAAATTTTAAGAGAGCTAGGCTGCGATGAGATACAAGGTTATTTCTGGGGTAAGCCGATGAGCGCTAAAGACTTTGAAGAGCTCATAAGAAGCGCATTGGATTAATATTGGTTTAAATTTTAGAGTTAGTTTGATTAACTTCTAAGTGTTTAAAACTTCTGTCTAAAAAAACAGAAGTTTTTCACGAGTTTTTCACAGGGCTAATAACTTTTTAAGAAAATTTTTTATTTATAAAATTATCTCAACAAAATTTGAGCTAAGAATAATTATATTAAATAAAATTTGTTTTTTTATTATAACCATAAAAGTAAAGAGTAGGTATTACCAAGGATATGGTCTTATAAACTTGGTGAAAATTGTTATGTTTGTGGTGGTGTAAGTAATATAAAATACATAGATTTTATAAATTTACTCCATTTTTTAGAATTTACCAGTATTCATTCCTTATCTAAGTCTTTTGT
>NZ_PPBR01000100.1:0-1093 GCF_002913545.1 Campylobacter concisus
GAGTATGAAAGCGCCTTATGGCATCATCCTAGTTACTGGCCCAACAGGCTCAGGTAAGACTACGACACTTTACGGCGCGCTAAATGATATAAAAAGCGTAAAAACTAAGATCATCACAGTTGAAGATCCGGTCGAATACCAGCTAAATATGATCCAACAAGTGCATGTAAATGAAAAGGCTGGACTTACCTTTGTCTCAGCCCTTCGCTCTATCTTAAGGCAAGATCCAGACGTCATAATGATAGGCGAGATCAGAGATCAAGAGACGCTTCGCATAGCGATACAAGCGGCACTTACTGGTCACCTCGTCTTTTCTACGCTTCACACAAATGATGCCATAAGCGCACTTCCTCGTATGATAGATATGGGCATCGAGCCTTATCTAGTAAGTGGCGCGCTCGTTTGCATAGAGGCTCAAAGGCTTGTTAGAAAGCTCTGCCCACACTGCAAACAAAAGATCACTCTATCTCAAAAGGCATTTGACGAGGTTAAGAAATTTGTCCCTGAAAACTACCAGTTTTACAAAAGCGTCGGATGTCCGCAATGCTCACAAACTGGGTATCTAGGACGTGAGATGATAAGTGAAATTTTACCTATTAGTGACCATATAGCAAGTATGGTTGCAAATGGTGCTTCTAAAGATGAGCTTAAAAGCGTAGCTTATGAAGAGGGCTTTATAGATATGTTTCATGATGGCGTCATAAGAGCAGCAAATGGCATAACCACACTTGAAGAAGTTTATAGGGTTGCTAAGATATGAAATACTTTGAGGTTGAGTACATCCAAAACGGCAAACGCCACAAGATGAGCCTAAGAGCGAACAATAAAAGCGAGATCAAATACAAAGCAAATGTTACTGGCATGATCGTCAAGATCAAGGAGACGCAAACTTCTAGCATAAATAACTTTGAAAATTTACAAAATGTGATCGCAAAGGCTTTTACTAATCCAAAGGTGAAAATCCCAAATTTAGTAGCCACCATAAGGCAGCTTAGCGTTATGACAAATGCTGGAATTTCTATCCACGATAGCATTAAAGAGGTCGCAAACTCCACCGAGGATAAGCGCCTTAAATTTATATTTCAAACGATAG
>NZ_PPBR01000101.1:0-6296 GCF_002913545.1 Campylobacter concisus
TTTATAAGTAGTAGCTACAAACACGATAAAATGGTCTTTTTCTAAATGATTTTAGCTATCAAATCTCACTGTATAACCTAAAATAAATCTTTATGTTTCTTTTAAGTAAATTTTATGTAAAGTTTCATTATTAATTTTTTTATTAATGTAGTTGTTTTAAAAAATATTAAGAAATGAACTGGCGGTGCGTTTTTTTGACGCTAATAAACTTATTAAAACAGGAAGTTATTAATGAGTGAAAAATTTACCAGAAGAGAATTTCTACAAAGCGCCTGTATCAGCGTAGGTGCGCTAGCTACAACAGCTGGTGCGACCAATGTTTTTGCTGGCGAGTTGCCAAAAGGCAATGAAAATGGCTTGCCATCTGTTGATGTGCTAATAATCGGCTCTGGCGGTGCTGGACTTCGTGCAGCAACAGCCGTTCGCAAGCAATATCCAAACTCAACTGTCGTTGTCGCTACAAAGATGATGCCATCACGTAATGCGACCTGTATGGCAGAGGGCGGTATAAACGGCGTTACTGACTTTAGCAACGGCGACAGCTTCAAGCTTCACGCGTATGACACCGTAAAAAGGTGCAGCTTATCTTGCTGATCAAGATGCAGTTGTGAAATTTTGCGAGGCAGCAGGCGCAGTCATCCACGAGCTAGACTACAACGGCATGCTCTTTTCTCGTAAAGATAATGGCGACGTGGCATTTCGTTTCATGGGTGGCGCTAGCAAAAAACGCTGTAACTACGCAGCTGATAAAACTGGCCACGTTTTGATGCACGCCTGTCTTGACGACGCTATTACAGCTGGCGTTAAATTTCTAATGGATCACGAGCTACTTGAAATCAGTCTTGAAGATGGCAAGGTCGAAGGCGTCGTTCTTCGCAACATCCAAGATGGTCAAATTTACCCAGTTCTTTGCAAATCTCTAGTCATCGCAACTGGCGGATACACTAGAATTTTCTATAACCGCACATCAGTTCCATTTATAGCAACGGGAGATGGCATAGCTGCTGCGCTTAAAGTAGGTCTTGGTTTTGAAGACCCTGAGATGCTTCAGTTTCACCCAACTGGCGTTCAAAATGGCGGCACACTTATCACAGAAGCTGCTCGTGGCGAGGGTGGTTACTTGCTAAACAACAAGGGCGAGCGCTTTATGAAAAACTATCACGAAAAGATGGAGCTAGCTCCTCGTGACGTCGTCGCTCGTGCGATCGAGACAGAAATTCGCGAGGGTAGAGGTTTTGGCGAGGGTATGAGCGCTTATGTGCTTTGCGATGTTCGTCACCTTGGCAAAGATACTATCATGAAAAAGCTTCCAAAAATTCGACACACTGCTATGCTTTTCCAAGACATCGACCTTATCGAGCAACCAGTGCCTATCCGCCCAACAGCTCACTACTCGATGGGTGGTATAGAGGTAGCTAAATTTGATGATATGAGCACAAAAATCCCTGGAATTTACGTAGGTGGTGAGGCTTCATGTGTATCTATCCACGGTGCAAACCGCCTTGGTGGTAACAGCCTAACTGACGCAGTTGTAACTGGTGATCTAGCTGGCAAAGGTGCTGGCGCTTACGCTCAAAATGCAAAATTTGCAAGCGGTAAGAAAACTTCTGAGCTAGCAAAAATGTGGCAAGATAAATTTAAATCTATCGCAACAGGCGAGGGTGGCGTAAATGATATGTATGCACTTCGCGAAGAGCTTGGTAAAAACAACTGGGATCTAATGGGTATCTTTAGAACTGGTGCAAAACTTGATCAGCTCTCTAAAAACCTAGAAGCTATCCAAGCAAAATATGATACCCTCAAAGTGCCAAATCAAAACCCAGTAATGAACACAGCATTTACTGACTATGTCGAGCTTGGCAACCTTATACTTCTTTCTCGTGCAGCATGTCTTGCAGCGCAAAATCGTCTTGAGAGCCGTGGCGCTCACACAAGAGAGGACTATCCAAAAAGAGATGATGTAAATTTCTTAAAACACAGCATAGTCACACTAAAAGACGGCAAGCTTGAACTTAGCTACAAAGACGTTGTAACAGGCATATTTTCACTTGACGGCAAGAAGCCAGAGTAAGGAGCTAGGATGAAAATTATTATCGACCGTTTTGACGTAACTAAAAAATATGAATCAACTTATAAGCTAACAAATGAAGAGATCAAAGGCAAAACTCTTTTAACAGTGCTTTTTGACATCAAACAAAAAAAGGATGCGACGTTAAATTTCACAGCATCTTGCCGCTCAGCGATATGCGGTGCGTGCGCTGTTAGAGTAAATGGCCACTCATATCTAGCTTGCGATACAAAGATGAACGAGCTTTTGGCTGAGTATGGCAACCCAGATACTATTAGAATTTCACCACTTGGAAATTTCAAGGTTATCTCAGACCTTATGGTGGATTGGGAGCCAAGTATCGAAAATTTACGCAAGATCAAACCAAGCATCACTGCTAAGCCAGAATTTAGCGCCGCAAAAGGCTGTAAGCAAAGTCAAAAAGAGTATGACAAAGTCGCACTTGAATGGGACTGCATACTTTGCGGTGCGTGCGCTAGCGAGTGTAATAAACTTGAAGCAGACGCGAGTGACTATATGCAGCCATTTGTATTTGTTCATGCTTATAGAGCTGCCTTTGACTCACGTAGCAAAGATCCTATGCCACACCTAAAACCAGCTATCGATAATGGCCTTTGGATGTGTGTAAAGTGCCAAGAGTGCGCTGATCGCTGTCCAAAAGGCATAAGCGCATGCAAAGACATAACTGATCTTCGCATTATGGCTATACAAAAAGGCTTTGATGATGGCATGGGGCCAGATCACGCTGAGGCATTCTTAACCGATCTAGTTGATGGCTCAGGCAGACTAAATGAGATCAAGCTTGCACTTCGCTCTGAGGGAGTGTTTAGAAATATGGGCAAAATGGATATCGCTGCAAATTTAATGCTTGCAGGTAAGATGAATCCACTTCATATTTTCGGCGAAGAGGACATAGAAGGACATGATGATCTAGTAAAAATGATAAATGCGGCTCGCAAAGCTGCTAGTAAGGAGTAATTATGCAAAACGAATTCGCTTTTTTCCCAGGATGCGTACTCACTCAAGCAGCTAAAGAGGCTAAGATGTCGCTTGAGGCCATCGCTCCAGTACTTGGCTGGAAGCTTCACGAGATAAAGGGCTGGAGCTGCTGTGGTGCTCAACAAGCACAAGACGTCGATCCTATCGCTGCACTTGTAGCAAATGCTAGAAATATAGCGTTTGCAGAGCAGATGAATATGCCGATGCTTACGACATGCTCAACTTGTATGCTAACTTTAACAAGAGCTAAAAGCACGCTTGATAAGGGCGCAAAAGATCGTATCAATACATTTTTAGTTGAAGGCAATATGAAATATAATGGTACATCTGAGGTAACAAGCCTTCTTTGGGAGCTTTACCAAAATGTTGATACGCTAAGAGCAAAGGTTGTTAAACCACTTAGCGGACTAAAAGTAGCGCTATTTTACGGCTGCCACAGCCTAAGACCTGAAAAAGATCTACACAACAAAGAAAGCTCAGTCAATCCAAAGAGCTTTGAAACCGTTGTAAGCGCACTTGGTGCTACTATCGTGCCATTTGAGAAAAGACTTGACTGCTGCGGCTTCCACGCTAGCTATCCAGCTGGAAAATCAGTAAGAAAAATGTCAAGCCAGATCGTAAATAACGCTGATCAAAATGGCGCAGACGTAGTTGTAACTCCGTGCCCACTTTGCCAAATGCAACTTGACATCTATCAAGAGAGATATCAAGATGAGAACCACTCAGATGTTAGAAAACCTATCATCCACCTCTCTCAGCTTGTAGGTCTTGCACTTGGTCTATCTGTCGAAGATCTAGGTCTTGATCTAAACATTATCGACGCTAGTAAGATAGCGTAAATTTAAATTTGTGTGAGCTTTGGCTCACACAATCAAATTTCCAAAATACATAAATTTAAATTTATATAAGTAGAGTAAAGCCCAAATTTCTTTGGGCTTACAAATTTTATATAGCTTTTATCATCACTTTTGTTAGAAGTTCTGAAAATTTAGCTGGATTTTCTAGGCTCATACCCTCATTTAGCCTTGCCATATCAAGAAGCAAAGGCGCTATGTCATAAACCATTGCCTCGTTTTTCTCAAGTTTTGCAAAAATTTCATGATCAGCATTGATCTCCAAGATCGGCTTAACTTTTGGGGCATTTGCGCCTTGTCCCATCTGTTTTAACATCTCTTGCATAGCGTAATCAGGGTCGTTTTTATCATATATTAGCACCGCAGCCGAGCTTGAGAGCCTTGAGCTTAGTCTAACGTCTTTAACTTCGTCTTTTAAGATCTCTTTCATCTTAACAAGTGTGTTTGCAACCTTGCTCTCATCGACCTTCTCATCGTTTTTGATCTCGTCGTTTATATCAGCGTGTGAGACTGATTTTAGAGGTGTTTTATCAAATTCATTGACCATTGGCATGACGATCGTGTCGATCTCTTCATCCATTATTAACACTTCGATGTCATTTTTCTTAAAGCTCTCAAGAAGCGGCGAATTTCTTAGCATATTTTCGTTGTTGCCGCTGATATAGTAGATAGACTTTTGATCCTCTTTCATTGCCTCTTTGTACTCTTTTAGGCTGATAAGTCCGTCTCTTTTTGAGCTTTTAAATAGGCAAAGATCCAAAATTTGCTCTTTTTCAGCGTTAAAACCGTAAAGTCCCTCTTTTAAAACCTTGCCAAATAGTTTGTAAAATTTTATGTATTTTTCGCGGTCATTATCTTTTACTTTTGCAAGTTCGCTTAAAATTTTCTTCACACTCTGCTCTTTAACGGTTCGCATGATCGCATTTTCTTGTAAAATTTCGCGGCTAACGTTTAGCGGCAGATCCTCAACATCGATCACACCTTTGATAAATCTTAGATAAGGTGGCAAAAGCTCTTTTGCATCGTCAGTTATAAAAACCCTCTTCACATAGAGCTTCACGCCACTTTGATAATCAACCCTAAAGAGATCAAACGGCTCAGTGCTTGGCACATAAAATAGTGTCGAATACTCGATCTTGCCCTCAGCCTTTGTGTGGATATAAAGGAGCGGATCGCTGCTATCGTGTGAAATTTGCTTATAAAAGTCGTTGTAGTCTTGCTCTTTTAAGCTGGCTTTATTTAGCCTCCAAAGCGCATTTGCCTTGTTTATCTGCTCGTTTTTAGTCTCATAAGTGCCCTCTTTTTCGCCTTCTTTTGGAGCGACATAGCTCTCTTTATCCATAAATATAGGATAAGGGATGTGGTTTGAATATTTTTTAACTATCTCTTCGATACGCCAAGAATTTGCAAACTCATCGTCGTTTAAATGCAAGATAATATCCGTACCAAAGCTATCTTTTTGGGCATCTTCGATCTCGTAGCTCTTTGCGTCAGATGTCCATTTGTAGGCTTTGTCACTTAGTGCTCGTTTGCTTATGACTTCGATCTTGTTTGCCACCATAAATGCTGAATAAAAGCCCACGCCAAACTGGCCGATCAGCGAGCTATCTTTTTTGGCATCACCGCTTAAGCTTTGCATAAAACCTTTTGTGCCACTTCTTGCTATCGTGCCTAAATTTGCGATGAGCTCGTCTTTATCCATGCCGATACCGTTGTCGCTGATGGTTAAAGTCTTAGCTTTTTCATCTACTTTGATGTCGATCCTTGGAGTGTAGCTTAAACTTTTATACTTTTCATCAGTCAAGCATAGGTAGTTTAGCTTGTCAAGTGCGTCATTTGAGTTTGATATGAGCTCTCTTAAAAATATCTCTTTGTTTGAGTAAAGAGAGTGGATCATCAAATTTAAAAGGTCATTGACCTCAGTTTGAAATTCAAATTTATCTGCCATTTCCTTTTCCTTGTTTTAAATTTTTGGCAGATTATAGCACAAAGTGATAAAAATATACTTAACCTTGATAGCACTACTATCAAGTTTTTTTATAAATTTTAAAAAATATTCTAAAAGAGTTATATTTTATAAATAAAATAATAATACATATTTAAAAATTATTATTAATTATGGCTATTTGTATAGCTTTCATTTAAAATAGTAGTATAATCAAGCCATAAATCCATAGGAGGGAATCAAATGAATTTACGAAGTATTTTGGTAAAAGTTTCAGCAACGATTGCTGTAGTCTTGGCGGTCTGTATGGCTTGCTTTGTTTTCTATACATCACATGTCTTAGAACGTGAGATCAAGGATGGAGTAGTAACTACCGTTAAACAAAACGTTGCGCTTGCAATGGATACGGTTGAACTATTTAACAAGGACA
>NZ_PPBR01000102.1:0-836 GCF_002913545.1 Campylobacter concisus
GAGCTAGAAATTTCTCGTAGTCGCTTGTATCATCATGGATAGGTGCTAAAAATACGATGAGATCACAGTCTCCCATCGATTTTATAGCTTGGCTTATTAGTAGTTGATTTATCGCCTTGTTGCTCTCGTGAAGCCCTGGCGTGTCGGTGAAGATGATCTGATCTTCGCCGTTCATAACTATGCCATTTATCTTTCTACGAGTTGCGTTTTGCTTGTGCGAGACAATGGCGATCTTTTCGTTTAATAAGGCATTTAAAAACGAGCTTTTGCCAGCATTTGTGCGTCCTATGATGCTAACAAAGCCTGATTTCAAAGTATATACCTCGCTAGATCTTGATCCTCAACAACGTCTTTTAGGCGCTCTTTTACAAGCTCTTTTGTCACATTTATCTTCTCGCCGCTCTTTTCACTAGCTTCAAAGCTGATATCTTCTATCACGCGCTCGATCACCGTATGAAGGCGTCTAGCACCGATATCCTCCATCTTTTCATTTGCAGCATGAGCGATCCTAGCTATCTCTTTTATCGCTTCATCGTCAAATTCTAGCTCGACATTTTCAGTTGAAAGAAGTGCGATATATTGTTTTAAAAGCGAATTTTTAGGCTGGGTTAAAATTTGATAAAGCGCGTCCTCATCAAGGCTATCAAGCTCGACTCTTAGTGGAAAACGGCCTTGAAGCTCTGGGATGAGATCGCTTGGTTTGCTTATATGAAAGGCGCCAGCTGCGATAAATAAAATGTGATCTGTCTTTAAATTTCCAAATTTAGTATTAACATTTGAGCCCTCAACTATCGGCAGCAAGTCTCTTTGCACGCCTTCTTTACTTGGGTCTTGCC